>NZ_JANAVI010000029.1:0-19167 GCF_024213325.1 Paenibacillus sp. MZ03-122A
TCTTCCTCCGTAAGCTGGACGACCACTGCATCGGTGTCAGCCAAGGTAAAGGGCTCAGCCTGCGCTTGATCCTCAGGCAAACGTACTTGGTCAGACAAAGCCGCTGCGTTCCATTGCTCCCAGTAGGCGTGTTCACTTTCCATGGCTGTGCTATTCGCATAGGCGGAAAGTTTTTGTGACCAGGAACGGAATGAATCCGTTTTGTCCGGCAGCTGAAGCACTTCCTGATGAACAGCCTGTTCATAGGCAGTAGCCAAATCCTCAAACAAGATACGCCAGGATACCCCGTCCACGACCAAATGGTGAATCGCCATCAGGAGATGGTCCCCATCTGCACAGTGGAACAAACCCGCCTTTAACAGCGGTCCTTCTTGCAGCTGGATACTGCTTTGAATTTCATTGGCTTTCGCCTCAATTGCCGCGCTGAGTATGGCTTTATCCGTCAAATCCCTAAAGTCCAGCACGTCCAGATGATACAACTCGCCTTCCTGTATTCCGCGGTTCCATGCTTTATAGCCTAGCTCAGTCTTGCTGAACACCATCCGCAGAGCATCATGGTGCTCTGCTAGTTTGCCAAGCGCCTGACGCAGAGCAGCTTCGTCAAAGCCCTGCTCCCGGTGCAGCATAACCGCCTGATTAAAGTGATGCGCATCCACTTGCTCTTGCGCAAAGAACCCATGCTGGATCGGAAGCATCACCGTTTCTCCGCTCACTTCTCCCTGATCTGCCATACGACTGACCTCGTGCATATGCGGTGCCAGCCTTGCGACAATGGGATAGCGGAACAAATCCTTCATGTCCAGCTTGTAGCCTGCCTGGAACGCACGGGACACGATTTGAATCGCCTTGATCGAATCGCCGCCCAGGTCAAAGAAATTGTCTAAAATACCAACGGTTGGCACGCCCAGGACGGACTGCCAGATCGCTACGAGTGTTCGTTCTGTTACAGTGCGTGGCGCTGCATAATCCGCTCCGCTGTGCAAACCGCCTTCTGGTGCTGGCAGGGACTTGCGGTCGATTTTACCGTTCGGTGTCAGCGGCATTTGCTCCAACTGAATGAAATACGACGGCACCATATAGCTTGGCAGCTCTTGTCCCAGCTCCTGTCTCAGTTCACCCGCTCCAAGCTCTTGACTCGCCACGTAGTACGCCACGAGCTGTGTTTGGCCCGTTTCGTCCGTGCGTGCCATGATGACCGCTTCTTGTACCGATTCCACCTGCAGCAGCTGCGATTCGATCTCGCCCAGTTCGATCCGGTAACCCCGGATTTTCACCTGATGGTCCATCCGACCCAAATATTCAATGTTGCCGTCCGGCATCCATCTTGCCAAATCGCCTGTACGATACACCCGCTCATGGTCTGACTTGTCATCAGCAAACGGATTACTCACAAATTTCTCGGCTGTCAGTTCTTCACGTTTCCAATACCCACGGGCCAATCCTTCCCCTGCAATACATAACTCACCCGGTACGCCGACGGGCTGCAATTCCCCATTCGTATTCATGATATAGATTTGGGTATTCGCAATAGGACGTCCAATATTAATGTCTTGAGCATGGGTCAGTTCCTGCACGGTCGACCACACCGTCGTTTCTGTAGGTCCGTACATGTTATAAATGCGAGGACCGTTTATTTCTTGCAGTGCTGCGAGCAGCTTGGACGGGAGGGCTTCGCCCCCGACCATAATGGCCTTCACGCTTTGCAGTGTGCGGGAACCTGCTTCATGACCTAGCAGCATTTGTAACCGGGATGGGGTCATTTGCAACATCTCAATCGAATGTTGAGTAATCAATTCACCCAGCGCCTGCGGATTCACCTGATGCTGGCTGTCGCCAAGCACCACCGTCATTCCACCCAACAGGGGCAAGATGGTTTCCAAGACGAAAATATCGAATGAAATAGTCGTCAGTGACAAAATGGTTTGGCTCGCTTCAAAGTCAATGACTTCGCGCATTCCGGTAATAAAGTTGAGGACCGAGCGATGCTGGAGCATAACTCCTTTCGGATTTCCAGTCGAACCAGACGTATAGATGACATAAGCCAAATGCTCTGGGCGGGCAATCGTCTCCAGGTTGCCACTCTCTCCCTGATACAAGGCTACATCCTCAAGAAATAGGGTATTGGCATGGCAATGATGCTCTTCTGCCAGCTCACGACTGGTTAGAAGCACTGCGGCCTCGCTGTCTTCCAGCATGTATGCAATACGAGAGGACGGAAATTCGGGATCAATCGGCACATAAGCACCACCTGCTTTGAGAACGGCTAGAAGGCCTACGATCATTTCCACTGAACGCTGTACCATCAGTCCGACCAGTTTGTCAGGCCCTACTCCTTGTGCTTGAAGCATTCGTGCCAATGAATTCGCCCGTTCATTCAGTTCCCGATAAGTCAGACTCTGATGTCCAAACACCAATGCCACCTGATCTGGCGTATATTCTACCTGCTCCTCGAACAGCTGATGGATCGTCTGTTTGCATGGGAATGCACAAGCGGTATCATTAAATGCCGCTGTAATCTGCTGCTTTTCCGCCGCTGTGAGTAGTTCCAGTTCTTCAACACGAACATGCGGATTGAGCGAAATTTGCTCCAGCAGGCGTGCAAAATGCCCATACAGACGCTCAATACCTGCTTGATCAAAGCTGAGCGTGTTATACATAAAACGAATCTTGATGCCTTCACCTGGCATCACGACGACGTTCAGATCATAGTTGGTTTCCTCTGTAGACACCACGTTCGAAATCGTAAATTTATCCTGTCCATCACTGCCCAACTGCTCTACCTGCTGCTCCACCGGATAATTTTCAAATATCATAATATGGTTAATTAAATCCTGTTTCTGCTCGGTCAGTGCTTGAATTTCATACAGCGGGAACGCATCGTAGGCATTGGAAGCCAGCGCCTGCCGCTGTGTTCGTTTCATCAGCTCGACAAAGGTTTCACCTTGTTCAGACTGCACGCGCACTGGAATCGTGTTAATGAATAGCCCAATCATGTGCTCCACACCTGGAATATCCCCTGGGCGACCGGACACAACGCTGCCAAACACAACATCCGAACTGTTATTATATTTTTGCAACAAGACGCCCCATACCGTCTGAATCAGCGTATTGATCGTCACCTGATTTTGCTTCGCCACTTGTTCGATCTGGGCAACCAGCTCTGGCTGGAATTCGCAATCCAGATCTTCAGCAACATATTCCCCGGTGTGCATCGATTTAGGCTGTATTTTTTGCTGTGGGAGCGTAATTTGCTGCTCATAATCTTCCAGATATCTGCTCCAGTACTGCAGGGCCGCTTCACGGTCCTGACGTTCCAGCCATTCAATAAATCGACTGAACGGCGTAACAGGCTCCAGTACGGGCTTATGACCCGCGCGCAGTGCCAGATAGCTGCCGAATACCTCCTGTGTCATAAAGGACAAGCACCAGCCATCCATCAAAATATGATGGAAGCTCCAGATAAAATGATATGTTTCATCCCCGGTTTGCAGGATCGAAATACGAATGAGTGCATCCTCTGCGAGATTGAATCCTTTCGCTTTATCGGCAAGGGTAAAAGCCTCAACACGCGCTGCTCGTTCTTCTTTTTCCAGTCCGCGCAGGTCTTCATAGTACAACTCTCCGCTGCGATTACGGAAGACGACCTGCACAGGCTCATCCTTCCAGGAGTTGATAAAGTTCGTCCGCAATGCCTCATGACGCTGTACGAGCAGATCAAAGCTTTTGCTGAAAGCAACCACATCAAACCGTCCATTCCATTCAAAGGTGGCCTGCTCAAAATAAGCTGCCGAACTCTCATCCATTAGACTGAAGAAGAGCATACCCTTTTGCATCGGCGTCAAAGCATACACATTTTCTAGTTCACCCATATCTTGTGTATCTTTCACCAATTGCTCCAGCTCGTCCAGCGTTACATGTTTTAACAAGACATCACTTGGGGTCAACACCGTTCTCTCTTGGGCTACACAATGATGAATGACTTCACGCAAGCCGGATGCTAGCAGCTCTCCCAGCCGTGCAATCGTTTCATGACGGAACTGCGTTGTGCCGTAGCGAATAGTGAACATCAGCTCCCCATCCTCGATTAATCCATTGATATCTAGTGCAAAATCCATAGCCGCGTTCGTGCTAACAGGCACACCAATGGAATAGGAGGAAGGCTGTAGATCGTTGCCTTTATAGTCCTGATCGAATTGGCCTAAATAGTTAAAACTGATCTCAGGCTGAGTCTTTAACTGCACGCCTGCTTTTTCCAGCACATTCATATCTGACAGGTATCGCAAAATACCATAACCGATGCCTTTTTGCGGAATATGACGCAGCCCTTCCTTAATCCGTTTGATCAGACGAGCCGTATTTCCCCCTTGTCCCAGACTTCCATCCAGTACAACCGGGAATTGGCTCGTAAACCAGCCGACCGTGCGCGTAATATCCACGTCGGGTACAACGGCTTCCCGTCCATGGCCCTCCAGGTTAACCAGCACCCGTTCAGAACCAGACCAGTCATACACGGCTTTGCCGAGTGCGGCCAGCAACAGGTCGTTCATTTCCGTGTTGTATGCGCGATGAGCTTGTTTGAGCAGTTGCTCGGTTTCCTGCTTCGTCCAGCGCACAGTCACAACCTCACTGTCTCCGAGCCGTACATTGTCATTGGCAAAATCCTTCGGCAAAGGCTTCGCGAGGCTGGCTTCTGCTTGTTCGATATGCTGCCAGTAGGCTAGCTCCCGCTCCATCGTCGCACGATTCGCGTAGGCTGACAGCTGTTTGGCCCATATCTGGAAAGAATCTGTTTTATGTGGCAGTCGAATAGCTGTGCCTGTTTGACCTGCAACAGCCTGCTCATAACCGGATGCCAAATCCTCCAGCAAAATACGCCACGATACGCCGTCCACAACCAAATGATGAATGACGATTAGCAAATGGTCGCCCTCAGCGCAATGGAACAGACCAAGCTTCACAAGCGGACCCTCGCTCAAATGAATGCCGGCTTGAATTTCACTCGCCTTGGCTTCTACAGCGGCAGATTCGTCCTCAATTCCTCTAAAATCTACAATGTCCAGCGTGTATAGCTCGCCTTCCTCCACACTGCGGTTCCAAGCGACATAATCCTGCTCCGTCTCACGGAATACAGTGCGCAATGCGTCATGATGCTGGACAATACGTTCCATCGTACGGCGCAGCGCGTCGACGTCAAAGCGCCCAGCTCGATACAGCATCATCGCCTGGTTGCTGTGGTGCAGGTCAGCCGGCCGCTGCTCGAAGAACCACCGCTGAATGGGTGTCAGTTCCACCTGGCCTATGACTTCTTCCTGACTGGCCATCTTGCCATCTGTACGAAGTAAAGGACTGAGTGACGCTACCGTCGGATTGCTGAACAAATCCTTCATGTCCAGTCGATAACCTGCTTGCAGCAATCGGGAGGATACTTGCAGCGCTTTGATCGAATCGCCGCCCAGTTCAAAGAAGTTATCCTGCGTGCCTACCGTTTCGACACCCAGCACCCCGGCCCACACTGAAGCTAAAACCTGTTCTACCGTGGTACGCGGTGCCACATAGGCCACTCCCGTAAGGATGCTGCCTTCTGGTTCCGGCAAGGCCTTGCGGTCGATTTTTCCGTTGCTCGTCAGTGGGATCGCCTCCAGACGCATCAAGCGTGCAGGTACCATATGTGCTGGCAGTGCTGCTTCCAGCTTGGCCTGTACTTCCTCAATCCGCAGCTCGGCTTCTCCCGTGATGTATCCGCACAAGTACTTGTGCCCACGCTCATCCGTCCGGTCGATGACTACCGCTTGACGCACGCCCGGCACCCGCTGGATCGCCGTTTCAATCTCGCCTAGCTCGATCCGATATCCCCGGATTTTGACCTGATAGTCCATCCGGCCGATAAAGTCCACATTGCCGTCCGGCATCCACCGCGCCAAGTCACCTGTGCGGTACAATCGTTCACCCGCTACGTACGGGTTTGCCACGAACTTCTCGGCGGTCAAATCCGCACGGTTCAGGTATCCCCGTGCCACCCCGGCACCGCCAATGCACAGCTCGCCCAGTACGCCGATCGGCACCGGATTCAGCTGGCTGTCCAAGATGTAAAACCGTGCGTTCAGCCACGCCTGACCAATCGGTACATTGCCGCTACTTGGCAGCTTCGACAGCTCTTCGTCGTAGAAGCTGGAGTCAATCGCCGCTTCCGTGACGCCGTAGCTGTTCATAATGCGGATATCCGCGCCAAACCGTTCTTGCAGCACCCGGTAATCCGTCACGCTGCAGCTGTCCGAGCTGGTAATCAGCAATTCCAGACTGCTCATGTCCAGTCCCTGTTCATACACATGCTGCATAAACGGTACGATCAGGGCCGGGGTCGATTCGAACACCGTAATCTGATAGTCGCGAATCCAGCCATATAGACGGCTTGGGTCGATGCGATCATCTTTCGGACAGATAACCATCGTTCCGCCGTTATAAAGCGCCCGTGCGATATCCCCGACGAACACGTCGAAGGAAAAGCTCGCCAGTTGCAGCAACCGTACCGGGAACTGGTTCAGACGGTAATCCCGGCGATAGGCCGCAGCCGTATTCACCAAACTGTGATGCTCGATCATGACCCCTTTCGGGCGTCCCGTTGTACCGGACGTATAGATCACATACGCCAAATCCTGCGGCTCATTGATAGGTTCCACATCTGTGGCATCCCCGATGTACAGCGACTCATCGTCCAGCGCCAGTACGGTGTGCAGACGCAAGTTCGCTGCGGATTCGGATGCTGCTTCGCTATTAGATGACGAATCTGATTTCAAGCTTAATCCCTCATTAAGGCTGTCTCTTTCCATCGTTTCAATGCTAACCGCCGTTTCCAGCTCGCCCTCAGCCTTTCCTTCGGCCAAAGCCCATCGGCTTTCCTCCAGCCATGCTTGGGCACGCTCCTGCAAACCTGTTTGAGTCAGTAGCACTGTCGCACCGCTGTCCTCCAGCATAAAGCGGATACGTTCGGACGGATAGTCTGCATCCAGCGGCACATAGGCGCCTCCAGCTTTCCATACTGCCAATACGCCAACCAGCATGTCCACCGAGCGCTCACTTAAAATACCGACAATGGATTCACGCCCAATACCTTCATTCCGCAATCTACGAGCAAGTTGGTTCCCACGCTCGTTCAGCTCACGGTATGTAAGCTGCCGCTCCTCGTATACAACTGCCACGTGATCCGGCGCAAGCTGCGCTTGTTCTTCCACATAGGCGTGGAACAACCCTTCTGATTGCTTTTCATCACTCCATGCAGATACGCCTACTGATCCAAAACCGTCGATGATCTTCACTTTTTCCTCAGCAGTCACTAGCTCAAGCTCATCTACCAGCGCATCTGGTCTGTTAATCGCTTCTTCAATCATATGCAGCAAATGCTCACGGATTTGCTCTACAGCTGTACGTTCCAATACTCGCGCGTTGTACTCCAAATGGACATGAATTTCATCCCCCGGCACAACCGTAATGTTGAAATCATAGTTCGTTTGCTCCGATACGGAAGCATTGGCAATCGTAAAACCATTCGTACCACGGCTACCCATGTGCTCCATGCGCTGTTCTACTGGGTAGTTTTCAAACACCATAATATGGTTCACCAGGTCCTGTTTTTGCTCTGTCAGGGCCTGAATTTCATATAACGGATAGGTTTCATAGGCACGGGAAGCCAGTGCCTGCTCCTGTATCTGTTTCATTAACGCAGCAAACGTCATATCTTTCTCACTGTGAATCCGTACAGGAACCGTGTTAATGAACAAACCAATCATTTTATCGATGCCCGGAATATCCGCTGATCTACCAGATACGACACTGCCAAATACAACATCCCCACTGTTGTTATACCGTTGCAGCACAACGCCCCACGCTGCTTGCAGCAGTGTATTGACCGTCACTTGCTTTTGCTTAACCAGCTTGTTCATCCGTTCCGTCACTTCGCGGTCCAGTGTAAACGAAAGTTTGTCCGCTTCATATTCTTTAGCGTGACCGTCCAGCTGTTTTGCCTGCGGCAATACCGTCTGCTGCTCGAAACCAGCAAAATAATCACTCCAGAACCGTTCAGCCTCTGCTTTGTCCTGCCGCTCCAGCCATTCAATATATTCGCTGTATGGCGTTACCGGGACAAGCTCCGGCTTGCGGTCTTCGAGGATGGCAAAGTACGTATTAAATGCCTCTCCTACAATTAGGAACAAGCACCAGCCGTCCATCAAAATATGGTGGAAGCTCCACACAAAACGGTACGACTCCTCGCCTGTACGCAAAACAGACACCCGCATCAGCTCGCCAGAGCTGAAATTAAAGCCCTCGGCTTTGTCACGTTCAGCAAAATCAGCAATGTATGCGTCCTGCTCTCCTTGTCCCATTGAGCGCACATCTTCAAAACGGAACCCGGCATGTTTGTGACGGTACACCACCTGTAAAGGCTGCTCATTCCAGCCGCTATAAAAATTCGTTCTGAATATTTGATGGCGATTCACCAGTTGATTTAAGCTTTCGGCAAAAGCCTCCACTTGAAAGCTACCTTGCAGATCAAATGTCGCCTGCTCAAAGTACGCCCCGGATTTTGGCTCCATTAGGCCGTGGAACAGGATGCCTTTTTGCATGGGTGTGAGCGAATAAATATTTTCTAGTTCTCCCGCAGCAGCCGTCTGCTCTACAATATGATCCAGCTCTCCAGCCGTCAGTCCTTGGAAGGACAAGTCGCTTGGCGTCAGCTCTGGCAACTCTTTTTCCACACAGTGAGCCAATACCTCACGCAAGCTCTCCTGAAGCAGACCAGCCAGTCTTTGAATTGATTTTTTCATGAATGTTTTCCTGCTGTAGCTGATCGTCAGTTCCAGTGCACCGTCCGTGATCATGCCGTTGATATCCAGAGCATACCGCTTGGTTAACGTGTCACTAATGGAAGCTCCGATGGAATAAGGAGACATGCGAAAGGCATTTTTCTTCAAATCCTGATCGAATTGTCCGAGATAGTTAAAGCTGATTTCCGGCTCGGTGATAAAAAGGGCTTCCCCTTCCCCTTCAGCAAGATATCTCAAAATCCCGTATCCAATTCCTTTATGCGGCAAACGGCGCAGTCCTTCTTTGACGTTCTTGACACGCCGTCCCACATTCTGTTCCTCGCCCATATCGAGTACAACCGGGAATTGGCTGGTAAACCAACCGACCGTACGCGTAATATCCACATTCGGCAAAATGGCTTCCCGTCCGTGACCCTCCAGATTTACAAGCACCTGACGGATGCCTGCCCACTCCTGAATTGCGGTGCCCAGAGCTGTCAGCAATAGGTCGTTCACTTCCGTATTGTAGGCACGATGTGCCTGCTTCAAAAATTGTTCTGTTTCTTCGACCGTCCATACCACGGTCAGTGTCCGATCATCGCGAAGCTGTGGCTTGGCCTGAGATTTACGGGTGTAATCTTTAGGCAAGGATGCCTGACTCTTCCCTGCTTGCTCAATCTGCTCCCAATACGCACGCTCACTCTTCAACGCTGTGCTGTTCGCATAAGCGGATAGCTGGTCAGCCCAAAGGCGGAAGGAATCTGTCTTATTAGGCAAACGGACAGACTCGCCCCGTAAAGCCTGCTCATAGCCGGATGCCAAATCCTCCAGCAAAATACGCCAAGACACGCCATCGACCACAAAATGGTGAATCGCTATCAACAAATGGTCTCCATCGGTGCAACGGAACAGACCCAGTTTCACCAAAGGGCCTTCATCTAGACAGATACTGCTTTGAATTTCGCTGGCTTTGTTCTCCAGCAAGTGAGCAAAGTCAGACTCATTTGTAAAATCAACCACTTCCAGGCTGTACAGTTCTCCTTCTTGCACGCCACGGTTCCATACTTCATACCCACCGTCCGCATTTTGGCGGAATACGATGCGCAAAGCATCATGGTGCTCGACAATGCGTTGCAGTGCCTGATGAAGCGCCGTTTCGTCCAAACGATCCTCACGGTGCAGCATCAGAGCCTGATTATAGTGCTCAGGATTGGATGGCTGCTGCTCAATGAACCAGTGTTGAATCGGTGTCAATACCACGTTTCCACTGACTTCTCCTTGATCGGAAATGCGGGTCACCCGCTGCACCCGTCCATTCAGCTCAGCAATCGTCGGATACTGGAACAGCTCTCTCATTTCCAGCTTGTAACCATTTTGCAGCAGTCTTGAAGACACCTGGATGGCCTTAATCGAGTCGCCCCCCAGATGGAAAAAGTTATCCAGCACACCAATATGCTCGATACCAAGTACAGATTGCCACACGGACACTAGCGTCCGTTCTACCTCATTACGGGCTGCTACGTAATCCTCACCGGAATCCACGCTGCCCTCCGGTTGCGGCAACGCCCGACGATCCACTTTGCCATTTGGTGTCAACGGCAATTGCTCCAGCTGCACAAAATATGACGGTACCATGTAACCCGGCAATTCTTGGCTCAAGGCGCTTCGCAGCTCACTAGCCGCGATATCCGCAAGGGTGACTACATATGCACAGAGCTGCTTTTGCCCTTGCTCATCCTCACGTGCAATGACGACGGCTTCTTGCACCGCTTCCAGCTTCAACAGCTGCGCTTCCACCTCACCCAGCTCGATCCGGTAGCCCCGAATTTTCACCTGTGCGTCAATCCGTCCTTTGTATTCCAGCGTTCCGTCCTCATTCCAGCGCACCAAATCGCCTGTGCGGTAGCAGCGCTCTCCGCTGCGGAACGGACTATCTACGAACTTTTCAGCCGTCAAATCCGGACGGTTCCGGTAGCCACGTGCCACCCCGTCGCCGCCGACGATCAACTCCCCCCATGCCCCGACAGGCTGAAGCTGCATGAAACGGTCTACGACATACGCTGTGGAGTTGTGGATCGGACGCCCAATCGGCACCGCTTCCAATTGCACGCTGGCAATCGCATGAGTTGTAGAAAAAGTTGTATTTTCTGTCGGCCCATAGCCGTTAATGATCCGCAGGGACGGATGAGCCTCCAGCACCCGGTTAATGTGCGGTACGGACAGCACATCACCACCGACCAGCAGTTCTTGTACCCCCTCGAACAGCTCCAAGTCCTGCTGAGATAGCTGGTTAAAGAGCGGTGCAGTCAGCCACATTGTCGTGATACCATGGTTGCGCACGGCTTCCTTGAGCTTTGGAGCGTCCAAAATGACATCCTGACTTACCAGCACGAGCTGTCCACCATTTAGTAGCGCACCCCAAATTTCGAAGGTGGACGCGTCAAAGACAACGGCGCCAGTTTGCAAAATACGTGTATCAGCATCTAATTGCGCATAGTTTGTACTTTTCACCAAACGCACAACATTGCGATGTTCTACCATAACCCCTTTGGGCTGTCCGGTTGTGCCCGAAGTGTACATCAAATAAGCTAGTCGGTTTCCAAAATTACGTTCTTGTTCTCCAGCAGTGCTGTCTACGACAGACGAGGATGATTCCTTTAAAATCACATTTTTCAGATTTATATAATCGGTATAATCCGCATGATAAGCCTCGTTTTGCTCCCAATGTACGGTATTCAAGCCTTGGTCATCCTCTGCCCCGTACACCTTAGCATCGCTCAGATCCAGTACGATTCCGGTGTATTCCTTCGGTTGCTGTTCTGCACGCTGCACCAGCAGCAACTTCGCCCCCGAATCTTCCAACAGGTAACGTACACGTTCAGCCGGATAATCAGGATCAATCGGTACATATGCGCCGCCCGCTTTGAGAATCGCCAACATGCCGACGATCATATCCGTGGAACGCTCAGCAACGATACCTACAGTTTGCTCGGCGGTAATACCGTGTCCGCGCAACGTGTGAGCCAGTCGATTTGCTTTTACATTCAGTTCGCCATAAGTTAAACGGGTATTTCCGAACACAACTGCTGTCTGATTCGGTGTACGTTCAGCCTGTTCCTCAAACAACTCATGAATGCCTGCTTCGTGTGGATATTCCACCGCTGTAGCATTGAATACGTCGACGATTTGCGCCCGTTCTTCCTCACTGATCAGCGACAATTCCTGTATCCGCTTGTGTGGGCCCTGCACCATATGCTCCGCCACACTCAAAAATTGTCGAATAATTCGAGCAATTTCCTGTTCACTAAACAGCTCGGTACGATAATCTAGGTACAGCACGAGTCTATCATCATCCAGCATTTCAACCATGTGAATATCGAAGTCGTTCACCGTATCTCCGCAGAAATCGTTATCTACCTGCTGAATCGCTTCATCAAACCGGGAGAAACTCAAGGTACGGTACTGAATGGAAGCACCAAACAGACGCTGAATGTCCAGGCTGCTTTGCTGTTCACGCAAATCCTGAATAATTTTGTTGTACGGGTAACGCTGATGCCGCAAAATGGATGCCTGCTCCTTCCCTACACCTTGCAGGAAAGTCAACAGTTCGGATTCTGGTTCGACTAACAGACGCGTAGCCACAGTGCTGACGAACATACCGATGGTATCTTTTTCCTTCTTAGACGTACGGTTGGCATAAAGTGTCCCCACGGTTAAGTCCTGCTCCCCCGTCACTTTATGCAAATAAATATACAGAGCCGCCAGGAAGAACGTGAAAATACTAATTTTATGTTCCTCGCAAAAAGCCGTAACACCACGATACAACTCATGTTCCAGTATAAAGCTCTCCCGGCGTGCAGCTGTGCTCAGTGTCAGCGGGTTATATGATTTCAAACCTGTAGTCTCTGGCAAATCAGCAAACTTTTCCGTCCAGTACGTTTTGTCCTTTTGATAACGGTCTGATTGCTCATAGCTTTGCTCTACCTGGATAAAATCCAGATAGGGATTGCCCTTGGTCGGCGTATCTTGACCTGTACCATGCACAATATCCATATAATGTCCGGTGATTTCATTAATGGCCTGATTCATGGACACGCCGTCTGAGATAATATGATGCATTTTAAAATTAAACCAGGTTTCTTCTGCTCCGAGCTGCAAGATAACAAATCGATACAGCTGCGAATCCAACAATGAGAACGGCTGTGGATTATGGCGCTTTAACCATTCCTTTGCTTCTTCCGGGGTAACTTGGAGCGTTTCTATACTTTCCGCCGTAAACGGCTCTACATATTGATACGGAATCCCATCCTGAGCAGTAATTTTGATACGAAAAGAATCATTTTGGGCAATTACCCGGTTCATTGCTTGCTGCAAGGCATCTATACGAACAGTTCCCCTGATTTTTACTGTTGCAATAATTGTTGATGTGTTCCGATTAGGATACAGAAGCTCCGTATACCAAATCCGTTGCTGTGGCTGGCTTAGCGAAAACAATTGAACATTTTGCTGTGTCATCCGTCTCTCTCCTCGCAAATTAGATATTGGTAAAAAGGAAATTCGCATATTTATGCGGTTTGTTCCTCGGGATGCTTTCGAAATTGAAGCTCATACAGCTCTGCATAATGACCGCCCTCGGCAAGGAGCTGATCATGGGTACCCTGCTCTTTCAGTTCACCATCGGCAAGGACACAGATCGTATCCGCCCGTTCAATCGTAGACAATCGATGGGCAATAACTAATGTCGTACGATCCTTCATCAGCTCATTTAAGCCCTGCTGGACTTCATATTCCGATTCTGCATCCAAAGCCGAGGTTGCTTCATCCAACAGCAAAATCGGTGCATTTTTGAGCAAAGCACGAGCAATTGCGATCCGCTGTCTTTGACCGCCAGACAAATTGGCTCCGCGTTCACCGACAATCGTGTCGTACCCCTCTGGCAGCTCGGCTATGAAGCCGCTGGCATAGGCTGTTTTGGCCGCAGCCTCTACTTCCTCATCCGTGGCAGTCGGTGAGCCAAAACGGATATTATCCGCTACTGTACCGTGGAACAGCGTAGCCTCCTGTGGTACATAGGCCATCAAATCCCTGACTTCATCCAACGGAAATTCTTCTGCCAAGCGACCACGAACCCGCAGCACACCTTCGTCCGGTGGGTAAAATCCCAACAACAGCTTCATGACTGTGCTTTTGCCGCCACCACTCGGGCCAACAAGCGCGGTTACCTGTCCTTCTGGCACGACCAAGTTTAACCTTTGCAGCGTTGGATGGTTAGGCTGATAGCCAAAGGTGATGTCGTGCAGCTCCAGCGCAGCCGGAGTCTGTTCAATGGCATGGTCTGAACGCAAGGTCTCAACATCGCCATAGAATTCCCCAGATTCACGGGCTGATAAAGCTGCCGTCTCGGGATCGATAAGCCTAGTCAGCGGTCCCTTCTTTTTAGCCGCGGGGAACTGCTCTTCTTCCTTCGACTCATCCAGAATTTCGCGGATACGCGCCAAGCCTGCCAAGGAGTTTTGTAACAGTGTTACAGCCGCCCCTAGCTCCAAAAACACCGTTGAAATACCGGTTTGCAGCTGCACAATCTGTCCCAATACTCCCAGTTCCATTTGCTTCTGCGATACCAGAATCAATCCGGCGACAAGCACACCGCCCAGCGTAATGAACTCTATGACAAAATTGCACATATCCTGCAAGCCCATATGACGTCCCTGCCGGATGCTGATACGGTTTATGTCCTCGCTTGCATCGTTACATAGTCCACCTACCTTTGTCCTCAACCCAAACAACTTCACCGTCTGCAAACCGGAAAGCAAATCACTCAATCGTTCCGTGAACCTGCTCATCCGTCCCTGTAACTCTTCACTCGTCTTTCGCATTTTCTTCGCGAAATGAGCATTGATCCAGGCTGAAGCCAGCCCAAGTAAAACCGCCATAATCCCAAATCGCCAATCCAGCGTCATCAAAATGACCAACGAGCCCAAGAAAAGCGAAATTTCCAGTATAATCGAGCGGATATGAACGGTGTAAGCCTGCTCCAGCGCCTGTACATCATTCGTCATACGGGATACAAGATCACCCGAATGGTGTTTTTCGGCTTTATCGTACGATAGCTTAACAATGTGGCCAAATAGTTTCATTCGTACTTCGGCAATCGCCAGCTTTACACACCGTTTATACATATAGCTGCACAGGGGGGAAATAAGACTTAATGCCAAAAATGTACCACTAACCAAATAGACCGCTCGGTATAGCTCCTGTACATCGCCATTAACCGCGAAATTCAGCAAATAATGCACCACAAAAGAAAGTAAAATCGTGATGCTCGCATTGGTCAGACTATTGCCAACCAGCCCGGTAAAATACCATTTTCGTTGCGGCTTCATCAGGGACATCAACTGCTTAAATTCATAAAACCCCTGCTTGAAGGTCACGACGCTCACCCCTTTCCTCAGGCAACGAAAACCCGTTTTCCGCCGTATGCTGTTCTTCTTCAAAATTTTTCAAATACAGCTTTCGGTACACACCATCACGACTTAGTAATTCCTCATGAGAACCCGATTCCACAATGCTCCCCTGATCGAGTACAATAATGCGGTTCGCCTGACGTACGGTTGACAGTCGATGAGCAATGACCAGTACCGTCCGGTTTTGCATTACCGCATTCATCGCATTCTGCACCTGAGCCTCCGACTGACTATCGAGTGCTGAAGTCGGCTCGTCCAATAGAAGCAGCGGAGCATTTTTCAGTAATGCTCTTGCTATGGAAATACGCTGTTTTTGACCGCCAGACAATCCGCCTCCCCGCTCGCTCAACAGGGTTTCATAGCCCTCGGGAAGTTGAACAATAAAATCATGCGCATGTGCCGCTTTCGCCGCTTCGACAATTTCTTCCCGAGTCGCCGCCAAACGTCCATATCCGATATTTTCTGCAATGGTGGCCGGAAAAAGCGACGGCTCCTGAGATACCATCGAAATATGACTGCGCAGGCTGGTTAAATTCCAATCTGTCAAACTCTTTCCAAATAGTTGAATGGTTCCAGCATGCTCTCCAGGTTCATTAAATCCGCAAAGCAGCTTGAAAATCGTGCTCTTACCTCCACCGCTGGCACCGACAATCGCCACCATATCCCCTTGCCCTGCCTGGAAGCTGATATCCTTCAGCACTGTGTTCCCTTCATCGTAGCCAAAGGTCAAATGCTCAAAGCTGACTACAGCAACACTATCAACGTCATCATCACTTTCTGCTCCGCCTTCACTCATTCGGTTGGCTTCCCCATTTGCTTCGTCTTTCAAATGAGGCGCCTCATTCTCTCGCTTCTGATCTACCAAGGTCATTTCGCCATCCTGACGTTCATTCTGCCAATCCAGTACCTCAAACAAATGCTTTGCGGCTCCACCCGCTTCCTTCATTTGCGAAATGATCGTCGGCAGCATGGCAATCGGCTGCAATATGAACGAAATCAGGTATAAAAAAAGTACAATGCCTCCAGCATTCAGCTCTCCATGTTGTATCAGGTATCCTCCGTATACAATGACTAAAATAATCGGTGTTGCTAGCATCATCACACCTACCGGAGTAATGGCTGCATAGCGCTTTTCTAGCCGTAAGCCGCGCTTGACGACCTCCTCCATAATCACCATATACTTCTTCAACAGCACAGCTTGCATATTGAATGCCTTGACGATAGGAATTCCTCCGATTGCATCTTGCCCCACAGCGTTCAAATGAGCAATTTTCTCCTGAAGATCCGCGGAATATTTTTCAATCGGCTTGCTCATTAGTGATGTTATGATCATTCCTATTGGCATGAGCGCAAGACTTGCCAATATCAGTTTCCAGCTTGTCAGTAAAAGCAATATGAGGGATGCCGTAAACACAAGCGGTAAATAAAACAGATTGGCAAACTGCTGGATAAAAAAGTTCTGTAATACTGCCGTATTATTGGTTAGACGGGATACCAAATCTCCGGTAAATTTCCTTTCCACGCTGGAAACTGGTAAATCGCAAAACTTATGTACGAGATCCCCTCTCAAGTCGCGCAGAGCACTAACACTAAATCGCGCTGAAGCGTACCTCATCACAAACTTACAGGGCATTCCAATTAGCGTCATACCAACAACCAGATAGATCATGTTCTGGGTAGAGGAGAATGTCCCCTGTGCCATGTGTTCAATGGCCTTACCCAAAACAATGTCAATAGCTGCCAAACACAAGGAGGCGATCACCGTTATGAAAACCCATAGATTATACGGCCTTACATAACGTGCGAGTCTCCGAAATGCAGAATTTAATCGAAACAAGGGCATCCCTCTTTTCGTTGCCCACACTTTATCAGTGCGAACTTTTTATATTGGCTGTGGACGTCGTTGAGATAAACTCTGAGTTTGGATGCATGAGTATCCGTGCAGAATAAAATGCGATTTTGAACTATGCTGGAATTTGCATCTTGGTGTGGGTTGGTTGTTGATTGTTGCTGAGATGGTAATAACGAAGTGTATCGTGATGTGTGGGACATTCAACTCTGTCTGAATCGTGGTTGTAGGGTGCTTGTGTTGTAAGCTGTATGAGCTGCCTCCGCGTGGCCCATCGGCGAGGATGTAGAAAGAATGTTCTCGACTGCGCTCATAACCTCTTGTTCTTGTTCATGGATGAAAAAGTGATTACCTTCGAACATCTGAACATCCATAGGTGATGTCGTATGTTGTTGCCAGGCATGGAGTGAATCTGTGCTAACCTCAAAATCCTTCATTCCTCCTAAAACGGTCATCGGGCATACCAGTGGATTTCCCGGCTGATAAACATAAGTTTCACATACCTTAAAATCTGCACGCAGACGAGGCATAATAATTTGCATCAATTCTGCATTTTGCAGCACCTCTTCAGGGGTTCCCTGCATTAAACGAAGCTCTTCCGTGAAAGAATCGTCTGTTAAATCATGGAGTCGTTTTTTGGAGTATGGAAGATGTGGTGCGGATTTACCAGATATGATGATATGCACAGGTAGCTTTCCAGTTTTGCTGTACAACTGTCGTGCTGTTTCAAATGCAATCAGTGCCCCCATACTGTGCCCAAAAAAAGCGAACGGCTTATGCATGTATGGAGCCATTGCGGGAACCAACGATTGAACGATGTCTTGAAGAGTATCCATTGGAGCTTCTGTTGAACGGCTTTCACGTCCTGGAAGTTGTATAGGCAGAACGGTAATGTCAGGCGCAAATCTGGACTTCCAAGAGTTAAATATGTAAGCACCACCACCGGCGTAGGGGAAGCAAAATAGTTGGAGCTTCGCAGTCGGTTGGACCTCTGTTTTCGCGAACCAAGATTGCGATCGAGTCGTCATATGAATTCCTCCATCCTCTATGCAGTTCATAATTTTACAGTAAATCCTTATATCTCTTTTTTCCTTCCAACACTTTCTAACTGTTTTTAAATATACAAACTTTAAAACCACTTGGCATGGGAAAAAAGGGCTAAATCGATAGAGCTCATAAAAATAAAACAAAATCCATATTATGTTATTTGTTTCCAAACTTCAAAAGCAACAATTTCACTTTTTGTATTAGTTATCTGTCAATCATGATCTGTTAATTTAGTTTAAAACAAAATTTTAGGTTTTCATGAATTTTGTAAAACTAAACTCATTATGATTTACATTGAAGCTCCACCCCCTTATCCCACAACAATTTTATCTTTACATGCCATTAACATAAATGTAACAAATTCAACCTGATATCATCCGACAAATTCCGCCTTTTTCCGCAACTCTCTTTAAACTCCTAAATAGTGGATTGAATTTGTATCAAGCTCACATAAGCCAAAATTAATAACTCTTTAATTTTGTAATAAATATTGTTATTTCATAGTCCTAAAGGACCATATTTTGCATATTTTTTTCTGACTCTTCGTCTAAAAAATTTGTTCGGATTGAGTTTTTCTCTCCCAAAGCTATGAATTTTCTTTTCAAACTCTAATAGAAGCGTTTCTATCTCGATTCAAAAGTACCTGTTCTCTAGAAATTTATAGCCTTACTTTTAATCTTTCAGTAACGGCAAACAGCAAGGCTCCCTGTTGTTGGAGCTTGCTGCTTTATAAATTTCATTATGTTTGACTTCACTATTGGTCGATATGCAGAGCGTTGTAAGCTTTATTGTAGTAATCCTCCAATCTTATTAATTTAGTGGAATGGAGTATTTGTATGGGTTTCTTGTATATTTTCCAAAACGCGAAAGCCTTATGGTATACAAAAAGAGCACAGCCCATTAAGGCTGTGCTCTTTTATCTTGCTTGGCGGCGTCCTACTCTCCCAGGACCCTGCGGTCCAAGTACCATCGGCGCTGGAGGGCTTAACGGTCGTGTTCGGGATGGGTA
>NZ_JANAVI010000002.1:0-702786 GCF_024213325.1 Paenibacillus sp. MZ03-122A
CGACTTGCATGTATTAGGCACGCCGCCAGCGTTCGTCCTGAGCCAGGATCAAACTCTCCATTAAAGACCAACCGAAGTTGGTTTATAGAAAGAGCGATAAGCTCATTTTGAAACTGACGAGATAAAATATTTCTTGTTTGATTTTGCGAACAAAATCGTTTTACTCACTCGTTGTTCAGTTTTCAAAGATCAAACATTCATTGTCAGCCTCGGTGTTTCTTTCAACCCCTCAGCAACTTTTATAGTGTATCATATTCTCTAGAGTCATGTCAACACTTTTTTTCAAAAGTGTTTTTCGCTCTTTTTGATAACACTTGAAGCGACAAGAAATAATATATCATACTTTCTTTATATTGTGCAACTGTTTTTTTAAAATACTTAGTTAAGTAACAATACACTCGATATAAAGCTCTCTTTGCAGCATTAAGTTAATGATTTCCCCATCTACTTGAATCAACGGACGAGTCGGATGATCTCGATCAGCAAATATAATTTCCCCTGTACGGTTATCATTGAGGCGCACCTTAGTTCCATTATTGAATTGGGTTAACTTATGAATAAAGACTTGTACGACACTTGGGTCCAGCTTTCCAAATGATTCTGACTTGATTTGCTCTAGAACCAGATACGGTGATTGAGCAGGTCGGTATGTTTTCTCCAGAGTCATGGCATGGAATACATCAGCCACTCCGACGATTTTAGCGTAAATGTGGATTTGTTCTCCTTTTAGACGTAGTGGATATCCAGTACCGTCCACTTTCTCATGATGCTGAAGAGCTGCCAAACGCACACCTTCGTTAATAGCTTTCACATTTTTAAGCAACTGGTATCCTAGTGATGTATGACTACGTATTTCTTCTTGCTCTTCCCACGTTAGTTTGGAGGGCTTGTACAGAATGGCCGGGTCCATTTTAGCGTTCCCTATGTCGTGAAGCAATCCAGCAAAAGCCACTTGCATCCAATCCTTTTGAGGTAATCCGATCCATTGTGCAATGGAGTAGGAAGTAAGGGAGGTTAGCACGGCGTTGTGAAAAATATAGTCCACTTCGATCATGGCGGGCGGAGTATAGGTCATTACATTATAGCGCTGAATGTGCACCAGTAAGGACTCCAATTGTCCTCGCAGTTCATATATAGATAAATTAGAGACAAGTACCGATTGAAATGCGTTCTTAACGAGCATCACCATTTTGTCATACTCATCCTGAAATTGTTCAGATTCATCTCGCCCATCTAACGAAGGTCCTTGCGATTCAGATATTCCAGATCGAACAGTCGTAGACTCACCACTGGATTTTGTAAGATCATCCATTCCTACCTCAACTTGCTGGATCAGGAACGCCTGTAAAATCTCCAAGTCACGCGGTAGCAGAATGCGCCCTTTTGGTAGCAGCAAGCTGCCCATTTCTGTAAATACATCGCTTTGCAATCTAAGTCCTGCTTTTAATTCGGATACGGGTACAGTTGTCATGGTCAACCTCTCTGTTCTCACAACAGCTGCTCCAGCTGCCAGTTATGATGTCATTATATTACTTGGGATTGATCCTGTACATTCATTTTATGCCATTTAAAGCATACTTGTCTGAATTCGTTATCCAGAAAAAGAAAAAGGCTCCCCGACCAAATAGTCAGAGAGTCTCTTCCATCTAAAATTTAATAACTATTGTTGTTTCCATATGCAGGCTCTTATTCGCCCTCAGAAGATTCTGGGTCGTTACCTTCCGTATCTTCTGTATTCATTTCGAGAGTTGGTTCAACAGATGATAGAGAGGAGCCCTCTCCAGCTTCCCCATCCTCTAATAATTCTTCAAGCAGTTCATCCTGCTCCTCATTCTTGTTCGCTCGACAAACAGTTGCAACCGAATCATCATCGCGAATATTAATCAGCCTTACCCCTTGTGTATTCCGACCCATCGTGGAGATTTCCCCCATGCTAGTCCGAATCAAGGTGCCACTAGCTGTAATGATCATCAGATCCTCTTCGGTTTTTACAACCTTGAGACCGACAACCGGACCATTTTTATCCGTAACATTAATCGTCTTGATCCCCTTACCTCCACGGCTTTGGATACGATAATCCACAACAGGGGTACGCTTGCCATAACCTTTGGCCGTTACAATCAGGATATCCAGGCTGGTATCTACAATATCCATACCTATTACAGCATCACTCTTATCAAGGTTGATCCCTTTAACCCCTGTAGCGCTACGGCCCATAGACCGTACATCACTTTCAGGGAAACGGATAGACATGCCTTGTGCTGTACCAATAATCATTTCCTGCTGTCCGTCCGTCAGCTTCACTTCGATCAGGGCGTCATCTTCACGCAAGTTAATGGCAATCAAGCCACCTTTGCGGATATTTGCATAGTCGTCAAGTGGTGTCTTCTTAATGATTCCATGCTGGGTCGCAAAGAATAGATAGCTATCCTCCACAAATTCCTCGATTGGAATTACCGCATTGATCGACTCACCCTGTTCAATCTGAATCAGGTTAATAATCGGTGTCCCCCGGGCTGTCCGGCTAAGGTCAGGAATCTCATAGGCCTTAATCCGATACACCTTACCCTTGTCGGTAAAGAATAACAAATGATGATGTGAATTCGTAATGAACAGATGCTCTACGAAATCCTCATCTTTGGTATCCATACCTACTACACCACGACCACCGCGCTTTTGACTGCGATAGGTAGTAACAGGAAGGCGTTTGATATATCCCGTATGGGTTACAGTAATAATAACATCTTCACGCGGAATGAGATCCTCATCCAGAATACTCTCTTCACCCACTGTAATTTCAGTGCGACGTTCATCAGCGAAACGTTCTTTAAGTTCATTCAGCTCTTCGCTAATAATGTTGAGTACCAGATGCTCATTCGCCAAAATCTCACGGTATTCCGCAATCTTTTGTATTAGTTCATTATATTCGTTCTCGATCTTCTCACGTTCCAAACCGGTTAAGCGTTGCAGACGCATATCCAGAATAGCCTGAGACTGCTCAAGAGTGAGCGAGAAACGCTCAATCAGTCCTTCACGAGCTGCTTCTGCAGTTTGGGAAGAACGAATCAAGGCAATAACTTCGTCCAGATGATCAAGGGCAATGCGCAAGCCTTCCAGAATGTGTGCTCTAGCTTCGGCTTTTTTCAGATCAAATTCCGTCCGGCGACGAATAACCTCGACCTGATGTTTGAGATAATGATACAAGACATCCTTCAGGTTCAAAATCTTCGGTTCGTTGTTTACAATGGCCAGCATATTAATACCGAAATTCGACTGCATGGCCGTATGTTTAAACAAATTATTCAGAACGACATTCGGGTTCACGTCTCTACGCAACTCAATAACGACACGCATACCCGTACGGTCCGATTCATCCCGAAGATCCGTAATGCCTTCAATACGTTTGTCACGTACTAATTCGGCAATTTTCTCGACCAGACGAGCCTTATTCACTTGGTAAGGCAGCTCATGCACGATAATCCGTGCTTTATTGCCAATCTCTTCTATGGTGGTCTTCGCACGCATGGTCACAGATCCGCGACCAGTCTGGTACGCCTGACGAATACCAGAGCGTCCTAAAATATAACCTGCTGTCGGGAAATCCGGCCCTTGAATATAATCCATAAGTTCCATCGGCGTAATGTCAGGGTTTTCGATCAGTGCTTGTACACCATCGATAACCTCTCCCAAGTTATGCGGAGGAATATTGGTAGCCATCCCGACTGCAATTCCGCCGACGCCATTCACCAGCAAGTTAGGATAACGTGCAGGTAATACAACGGGCTCGCTCTCTTCACCATCGTAGTTCGGCATAAAATCAACGGTCTCTTTGTTCAAATCACGTAGCATTTCCATGGCAATCTTGGACAACCGTGCTTCGGTGTAACGCATCGCAGCCGCCATATCTCCATCCACGGAGCCAAAGTTACCGTGTCCGTCCACCAACATATAACGCAAGGAAAAATCCTGCGCCATCCGTACCATCGTATCATATACAGCCGTATCACCATGAGGGTGATATTTACCGATAACTTCGCCGACGATTCTTGCCGATTTTTTGTAAGGCTTATCTGGCGACATGCCTAGCTCGGACATCGCGTACAGAATACGACGGTGTACCGGCTTCAGTCCGTCCCGCACATCAGGCAAGGCACGGCTAACAATAATACTCATGGCATAATCCATAAAGGATTCGCGCATTTCCACTCCGATATCCCTATTGATGATTTGCGAGTTATTTTGATCCGCCATGCTGGTCCTCCTTCTTATCCTTCAATACAATGCTCTCTATGTGAAAAGCCTAACAAGATACTGCCTATACACTCCGCTCTCTGCGCAGGATTTTGGCTGAAATCCTCATCTGTGTAATTATATTACTTTCACAAAAAGAGCACAATTAAACGCATTGTCCTCTTTACAGCGTAAATCCCTCGTCATTCTCTTTCTGCGTGTAGCAGATTGCTATCTCTTGTACAACTCACAAGCCCTGATCATAACAAATTCCCCAGAGCTGGGGATTAGCCCCCACCCTAAGGGCCTTTTCCACATACAATACGTATACGGTCAGGGTTCACTTAGCAAAATTCCGAAAAACGCCGTATTTCTCTATTATATCATTGTTTTACGCGCTTGTCCTTTAGTTTCCCTTGTTTTGTCAAAGTGTTGCGGATTCCAAGTACATGACTCATATTTCGAAAAGAAAGGGATGAGATTACTTGTCTATTCAGCGAGTATCCAGTAAGTGGACCAAAACAAATGCCATTCTCCCCAATCCGACATTGGCGGCTTATGTACCAGAAACACGGTTGTACACATTTGATCACTTGAACGAAATGTTGGCCGTGTATGGTACTGTCTATATTAAGCCGGATAACGGTACTTATGGAAAAGGGGTTATGCGGGCAGAGAGGCTGACAGAGCCGCTTCCACCGACAGAAGAAGGAATTATCGAAGAGAGAACTTGGTATGTGCTTCGCTATGAAGTAGATACCTTCACCTTCGAAAGTCTAGAAGATCTGCATAAAGTGGTTTCTTCCCGCATACGAAAACGTCCATATCTGATCCAGCGTGGAATTCCACTTCTTCAGCATGAAGCACGCCCTTTCGATCTGAGGGTATTAACCCAGATGAATTTGAGACACCAATGGGAAACAACGCTTATTGTAGGACGCGTAGCTGCTCCTGACAAAGTCGTCACCAATCATCACAGCGGTGGAACAACGCGCTTTTTCAATGAGCTGGTCGCTCCATACATGGATGTAAAGGAAGCTGTACGACTGGAGCAAAAATTATCAAAAATGGGCGAACGGGTAGCCTGGCAGTTGCAAAAAAGATACCCACGTTTAAGGGAAATTGGATTAGATGTGGGACTGGATCAGCAAAATTATCCGTGGATTCTGGAGGTTAATACGAGACCAGCAATTAAGGTGTTCTCTTCCCTTCCAAACAAGAGCCTCTATCATAAAATATTCAGATATGCAGTAGGCTACGGCCGGTACTCTTCATCCACGGGTAAAACCATACGCTCTAAGAAAAAAGCCTAAAACAATGAGTTCAAATATTCAAATACACCCGGGCTGGTTAATGAGAAGAAAAGGGACGCCCATTTGGGCGCCCCTTGTGAACTCCTACAAAATACTACCTAATGAGCACATAAAACAGTCACTAGGAAGGAACGTTAACATTAAAAATCAAGATTTTTCACGTACTTCGCATGTTCTTGGATAAAGTCGCGGCGAGGTTCTACATTATCACCCATTAAGGTATTGAACAGTGTATCAGCCAACATCGCGTCACTGACAGTTACCTGAAGCATAGTACGACTCTCAGGGTCCATCGTAGTTTCCCAAAGTTGGGTCGCATTCATCTCACCCAAGCCTTTATAGCGCTGTACATTGTATTTCGCGTTTTCTCCAAATTCCCTGATGATCTCATCACGTTCCGCCTCGGAGTTCGCATAACGTACAACTTTGTTACGCTCCACTTTGAATAGTGGTGGCTGAGCAATATAAATATAGCCTGCATCAATGATTTTACGCATGTACCGATAGAAGAACGTCAGCAACAACGTACGAATATGGGCACCATCGACATCCGCATCTGTCATGATAATGACCTTGTGATAACGGGCTTTGGCGATGTCAAAGTCGTCTCCGATCCCTGTACCCATTGCTGTTACCATCGACCGGATTTCATCACTGGACAAAATACGGTCCAAGCGTGCCTTTTCAACATTCAGGATTTTACCGCGAATCGGCAAAATAGCTTGAAAGTGACGATCACGACCCTGCTTGGCCGATCCTCCTGCTGAGTCACCTTCGACGATGTACAGTTCACTAATCGAAGCATCCTTAGAGGAGCAATCCGCCAGTTTGCCTGGGAGCGAACTGATTTCCAGCGCACTTTTACGACGTGTAAGCTCACGCGCTTTACGCGCTGCTTCCCGGGCACGTGCTGCTTGTAAAGATTTATCAACCACCCGGCGGGAAACAGACGGATTTTCCTCTAGGAATTCCTGGAGTTTCTCTGCGAATAGGGATTCGACAATCCCTCGCACCTCACTGTTACCAAGCTTTGTCTTGGTCTGACCCTCAAACTGTGGTTCTGGAATTTTGACGGAGATAATCGCCGTCAATCCTTCACGCACATCGTCACCGGTCAAGTTGGCGTTGTTGTCCTTAATCAAGCCATTTTTACGTGCATAATCGTTAATAATCCGGGTTAATGCACTCTTGAAACCTGATTCGTGAGTTCCGCCCTCATGGGTGTTGATGTTGTTGGCAAAAGAATAAATATTCTCGGTATAGCTGTCGTTATATTGCAATGCCACTTCGACTTGAATCATATCACGCGAGCCTTCGACATAAATCGGCTGTTCATGCAGCGCTTCTCTTTTTTGATTCAAAAATTGCACATATTCACTGATTCCGCCCTCGTAGTGAAATGTATCGCTGGCGCCCGTCCGTTCATCAGTCAAGCTGATTGCAATACCTTTGTTCAGGAAAGCCAACTCACGAATCCGTGTCTGGAGCGTATCATAGTCATATACGGTCGTTTCTGTAAAGATTTGATCGTCAGGATAAAAAGTCGTTTGGGTACCCGTCTCGTCTGTGTCACCGATGACTCTGACATCATACTGCGGAGCACCACGATGATATTCCTGCTCATACAGATGTCCGTCCCGTTTAACATGCACGATCATTTTGCTGGAGAGGGCATTTACTACGGATACACCAACCCCGTGCAGACCACCGGATACCTTGTACCCTCCGCCTCCAAATTTACCACCTGCGTGAAGCACGGTCATAACGACTTCCAGCGCAGATTTTTTCATTTTGGCGTGTTCACTTACTGGAATACCGCGACCGTTATCTGTAACGGTAATGCTATTGTCTTCGTGAACGACAACTTGAATGCTGTCACAGTAACCCGCCAGCGCTTCGTCAATGCTGTTGTCCACAACTTCCCAGACCAAATGATGGAGACCTTTGGCGCTCGTGGAGCCAATATACATCCCGGGACGTTTCCGAACCGCTTCCAGGCCCTCAAGGACCTGAATCTCGCCCGCATCATAAGACGGTTGATTCATAGACATGCCTTTCACCTACTTCTATAGATTCTATGGTTAAGCATTGGCAACAAACTGGTTTGCCCGCTTTTTGAGTGTTGTTGAGGAGATGGGGGAATAATACACCGTATTCTGAGTCACTACGATGGACTTGGCTTCCTCTTCGCCAATCATCTCGACATGCTTCTGCTGTTGGGCGTGGTTCACGTATTGCTTGGAGATTTTAGAGGATTTTTCAATCGAGATATCGAAAATAGCCACAAGCTCTGAAGAGCGGATGATTTTTTCTCCACCCAGATGAATATACATAGCGGTCACTCACTCCTTAGTGTTCCACATGCCCGTCGTGGACGTGATAAATATTGGCATCCTTGAGTCGTTCTGCGTTCAAAGTCTCAACCCCGGTTGCCGTGATAAAGGTCTGTACCTTGCTTTGGAAAGTCTCGATCAGCTGAGTCTGACGATAGGGGTCCAGCTCGGACAAAACATCATCCAGCAGCAGGACAGGATATTCACCAATTTCTTCATGAATTAACTCTATTTCGGCCAGCTTCAAGGACAGGGCCGTCGTCCGCTGTTGCCCCTGCGAGCCATACGTATGCACTTCTCTGCCGTTAATGGCAAAGGCCAAATCATCACGATGGGGTCCCGCCAAAGTCATGCCACGGCGGATTTCCTGTTCCCTCATTTGGGATAACTTTATCATAAATCGCTCCAATAAGACAGCTTCATCTTCTTCCTCTGGCTCACTGAAGGAGGGAACATAGGTTAATTTTAACTCTTCTGTCCCACCTGCAATCCCTTCATGAATGGCCTGAGCCCACTTTTGTAGCTTTGTTATAAATTGTTTCCGCTTTTTAACAATTTTAACACCATGCTCAACAAGTTGCTCATTCCATACCTCCAGCATCAGCTGTACTGAAGCCATATCCTTACCCCAAGCTTGCTTGAGCAGGTTATTTCGCTGCACCAATACTTTCTGGTATTGCTGCAAATGATACAGATATCCTGGCGCAACCTGTCCAATTTCCATGTCAAGAAACCGGCGGCGAACCCCCGGTGTTCCTTTGACAATTTCGAGATCCTCAGGTGCAAACATGACCACATTTAACGAACCAATAAAATCGCTCAGTTTTCGCTGCTCCAGTCCGTTGATCTTTGCTTTTTTGCCTTGTGTGGATAACGCGAGATCCAGTCTGATTTTCCCGTATTTTTTATCCACATCCGCAGCTAGGTGAGTGGAAGTAGCCCCGAAAGAGATTAACTCTTTGTCGCGGGACGTTCGATGACTTTTGGTTAAAGCCAGTACAAAAATCGCCTCTACCAGATTCGTTTTGCCCTGCGCATTTTGTCCGATTAGCAAATTAACGGGACCAAATTCATTCAGCTCCAGCTGTTCATAGTTCCGGTACTGCTGCAAAACAATGTTGTTCACAAACACATAGGGTCCCCCTTGTTACTCCGTACCTAAAAGGAGTCCTTGCCACCCAGGCGATCATGCTCCTGCTGTAACTTCGAAACTTCCGTTGTCCTCTACTTCTACGGTATCACCCGGGTACAGTTTTCTTCCACGACGTTCTTCCGGTTCACCATTCACACGGACTTGTCCCTCTTGCAGAAGGGCTTTAGCCATGCCTCCTGTGGATACACAATCGGCTAATTTTAAAAATTGATCGAGCTTGATGTATTCGGTCTGTATAGATATCTGTTTCAAGGCTTATTCATCCTTTCGCTTGTCCTCGGGTGGGTTAAAGCTAAACGTCAGTTGGTTGTGCGATATGGCAGGATGATATACAGCGCATTGCTGGAATCTGCCGGTTTTAAAATAATGGGACTCATAATGCCGGTAAAAGCAATCGTCAGCTGCTCGCTGTCAATCACCTTCAGCACGTCGAGCATGTATTTGGAGTTGAACGAAATTTTGAGCGGCTCTCCCTCAAATTTGGACACAGTTACTTCCTCACGCACTTTGCCAAGTTCAGAGGAACTAGAGGAAATTTCCAAGCCGCCATTTTCCAACGACTGCATTTTTACAATATTCGTTTTTTCCTCACGGGACAGCAAATAAGCACGGTCAATTGACTCACTTAAACTTTTTGTATCCACAATCAGTTCTGTTTTGTAGGAGGTCGGAATAATTCTAGAAGTATCAGGATAGGTGCCGTCCAAGATGCGGGAATAAAATAGCACCCGATCTACTTTGAATAATACCTGATTGTCCGCTACTACGATATCCACAAGCATATTTTGGTCTGGAATAATTCTGCTCAGCTCATTCAGCGTTTTGCCCGCAATGACAACATTGCTAAAGCGCAAGCCTTCAGACGTCTCCAAATGAGCGCTGCGGGTGGCAAGGCGGTGGCGGTCCGTTGCCACAAACTTCAGTTCCCCCTCAGCCAGATTCCACAACACGCCGGTTAAAATCGGTGTCGTTTCGTGGGTGGAAATGGAGAACACCGTCTGTTTAATCATATTTTTAAGTAAATCTCCTGGCACAGAGATGACTTGATTTTCTTCAATGTTGGGAAGCACTGGGAATTCTTCAGGGTCCAAGCCAACAATCTGAATTTCAGTTGCACCCGACGAGATAAAGGTTTGGAATTGGTCTTTTACCTCCATACGGATCTCCTGAGACGGCAACTTTTTGATAATTTCGACAAAGAATTTGGCTGGCAGCACAACACTACCGGGTTGTTCAACCTGAACAACCGTTTGGTCACCATCCTCCATCGGAATAAAGGATTGAATGGAGATGTCTGTATCGCTGGCGGTCAGCGTTACTCCCTGGTGATTCACATCCAGCTTAATACCGCTCAGAATTGGAATCGTAGTCCGACTTGATATCGCTTTGGATACATGTTGTATAGCCTCGTTCAAAACGTTTTTCAGAATGCTGATCTTCATAAGTTCCTCCTACGGGTTTTAATCCTTCAAGCACGCGTTGACGCGGGCCTTATTTAGGTGATGTATATCTTTAAAATATATTAGTAATAGTAATAGGCGCACTGAATATGTGGATAAGTCACTGTAACCCTAATAAAATCAAGCCTATCCACATGTGTATAAATTGTGTATAGGCTCTGAACTTGTTCAGGTTGGATTTTTGATTTTTTCTATTAGGTTGTTGATAACTTTAAACAGATCCTGATCCACTTGAATGGATGTGGAGATTTTTTCGTGCGCATGAATGACAGTCGTATGATCACGCCCACCGAAAGCTTCGCCGATTTTCGGCAAAGAATAGTCGGTTAGCTCACGAGACAGGTACATGGCAATTTGTCGTGGAAAAGCTACAGCCTTCGTCCGCTTACGCGCTTTAAAATCCTCCAGCCGTAGATTGTAAAATTCCCCGACTTGATGCTGTATATCCTGAATCGTGATCATTTTTGGACGGCTGGACGGGATAATGTCCTTCAACGCTTCAGCCGCAAGATGACTTGTTACATCCTGATTTGTTAAGGAAGAATAGGCGACAACGCGTATTAGCGCCCCTTCCAGCTCACGGATGTTCGTATCAATTTGATTAGCGATATACATCATGGCCTCATTGGGAATATCCAGGTTTTCCGCCCGCGCCTTTTTCCGAAGAATAGCAATTCTCGTCTCCAGATCCGGCGGCTGAATATCCGTAATAAGTCCCCACTCGAAGCGAGAGCGCAGCCGTTCTTCCAGCGTTGGAATTTCTTTAGGCGGCCGATCGCTTGAGATTATAATCTGCTTGCGTTCCTCATGAAGCGCGTTGAACGTGTGGAAAAATTCCTCCTGCGTCGATTCCTTGCCCGCAATGAATTGAATATCATCAATGAGCAAAATATCAATGTTGCGATATTTATTCCGGAAACTTTCCCCGCGGTTGTCCCGGATGGCATTAATGAATTCATTCGTAAACTTCTCCGACGATAAATAAACGACCTTGCTGGTCGGATTGTGCTCCAAAATATAGTGCCCGATAGCGTGCATCAGATGCGTTTTTCCCAGCCCCACACCACCGTATAAAAACAGCGGATTGTAAGCTTTGGCCGGCGCCTCGGCGACGGCCAGCGATGCCGCATGGGCAAAACGGTTCCCCGATCCAATGACGAATGTATCGAATGTATATTTGGGATTCAGCATATGGGACACAGCTTCTTCATGAACGACCGGCTGCTGCTGAGGTTGTTGCTGAAGGTCGACCTCGGCGGGCTTGTTCTCTTCAATAACGAACTTGACCTCTAGCTGTTTGCCCAAAATTTCATAAACCGTTGCTCCGACTAGCTTGGTATAGCGGCTTTCAAGCCATTCCACGGCAAAAGTTGTCGGTGCAGAAATCACAATGGAGTGGTCATTTAGTTTCGCTGCCTTGGTAGCCTTAAACCAAGTGTCGTAACTCGGCTTACTCAGCTTGGTTTGTATAATGGATAGAATTTGCTGCCATAGTTCAGAGGTATGGCTGTCCACAGACGTCACTCCTTTTAAATCCTGACATTTTACCGAATTAAGCTGCAGAGAGCTGCTCTCGGCGCTTCGGCAAAACGCCTAAAATCCCAAAAATGTTGTTGAAGGCCATAAAAAGACATACCGCCGCCTAAATCATGCGGCAGTGTGGTGAGAGAACGCAGCACAAAATGACCCTGAAAAATAGCTAATGGAAATTCCGCTGCTGATCAGCAGAAGAGAGGCGATATTTCTCAGGAGGGAATGTGCGGCACGATCCGTTCTCTTGATCCCGCAGGCCAAAACGGGACTGCAATATGTCGAAATCAAATGAAAAATGTAGAATATATCCCCAGAATCCCAAATCCGCACAAAAATAAAAAGATGGATAAATTGAACTTGTTCACAACTTTATCCACAGGGTGTTGATAATATGGAGGGTAAAACAACATATTCACATTCAAAAGTAATATCATCATAGCAAAAGAAGCCTTGTATTTCAATGACTGGTGGTTATTTATCCACAAATTCAATCTGTTGTGTACAATTTTTATTCACAACACAAGATATTGTTTATAATTTGTTCAGTTTTCGACAATAACTCTTTTTTACTCTAAAATGTTATGCACAGGTTATGACCATTTAAATCACAATTCAGTTCTTTTTGTGGATCTGTGTATAACAGCCGTTGCCTTTTGGTCACAGAGGCTTATTTTTCTGTTGAAAATTTCCGGTAACGTTTCCGACATTATTTTTGAACGAACCCGATAACGTCGATCTGAAAATAGGATGGATTCAAATCAAAGAATGAAGGAATTAAAAAGAGCAGTTTTTGGAGGAGTGAAAACTACCAATAGAATGCTGATGATGGAGGAGAGGCGAAAGAAATTTTTTGAAATAAGGGAATAAAAGAGCGAAGTGAGTGAGCGGGGGAAGGGGAGGAGGCTTCCTGATTCGAAAAAGAGGGAGAGGATTCACAAGTACATTGACTTTGGCCGCTATTTGTGGTTAAATGTACAAAGGTGTTTTTTGTGGAGATTGCTACGTTAGGTATATTCCATATAAAACGTATTCCTTGTAAGGAGGTGCAGCACAATGAGACCGACTTTCAGACCGAATGTCAGCAAACGTAAAAAAGTTCACGGCTTCCGTAAAAGAATGAGCACGAAGAATGGCCGTAAAGTTTTGGCAGCTCGTCGCCAAAAAGGTAGAAAAGTATTGAGTGCGTAATGCGTGCATAAAGACCACTACGGTGGTCTTTTTTTTCATAATTGAGGTATTCAGGGATCGGATCCCTTCTTCTATTGTTGTAATAATGTAGTGAAAGAAGAGGGAGAAGTCCAGCATCCTGTCCTATATTAGATGAAGCTTTTGAAAACGGATATAAAATAAGCGAGATTACCATGTTGGAATGTTGTCCATACTTCTTACTATATAAAGGGTAAGGGTAAGCTTACCGACATGTGTAAAAGAGATGAGCAAGGAGAAGCGCCGTGCAAAAAAAATTGCGTCTACGACACCGGGCGGACTTTGGGCGCGTATACCGCCATGGCAAATCTTTTGCCAACCATCAGTTTGTGGTGTACTGGTTCCGCCGCAGAGAGGTAGAGCAGTTCCGCGTCGGAATTTCGGCCAGCAAGAAGATCGGCAATGCAGTAGTTCGCAACCGGATGCGCAGAATCGTTAAGGAAATTGTGCGCCATCATGAACATGAATTGGTGGAGCAGATTGACCTGATTTTTATCGTTCGTAAAGGTGCGGTTACAATGTCGTATCAAGAGCTGGAGAAAAGCGTGCTGCACGTTCTACGCAAAGCCTCGCTGCTCAAGTCTTCACGCCGATAGTCAGTATCTTTGTCCTACAGGATATGGTATGATTTACGTTGGAATGGATTGGTTAAGAAAGGGGTTATGAAGTGTCGCGTTTGAAGACTCAACGAGGAAAATGGTTCCTCCTGATTGCCTTATTGGCACTTGTTGCTGTGCTGTCCGGATGTGCCCAGACGGCCCACAATTCTTACACGACGGCAGACTTGGCCAATGGATCGTTTTGGCAAAGATATGTCGTTTACTGGTTTTCGTATGCGTTAGATACATTTGCCCAATGGTTCTCTGGAGAGTATGGCCTGGCCGTACTGATTCTGGTGATTATCGTGCGAACCATTATTTTGCCGCTTACACTCAAGCAAGTACGTAGTTCCAAAGCTATGCAGGCCATTCAGCCGCAATTAAAAGAAATCCAAGCGAAATACAAGGATACGCCTGAAAAAGTCCAGCAAGAGACGATGAGGTTGTTCCAGGAAAACAAGGTCAACCCGATGGCTGGCTGTCTTCCTTTGGTAGTACAGATGCCAATTTTTATCGCGCTTTATAATGCCATTTATTATAACTCGGCATTGCGGGATCATGACTTCTTGTGGCTCCAGTTAGGTAAACCGGATCACTTGTTTATCCTGCCGATTTTGGCAGCGATTACGACATTTGTCCAAACTTGGATGATGATGAAAATGAATCCGACGCCGCAGCAGGGACCGATGCAATTTTTGCTGTACGTCTATCCGGTGCTGATTCTGTTCATGTCGTACAACTTCCCATCCGCTTTGCCGTTGTACTGGTTCTACAGTAATATTTACACGATCATTCAAAACTATTTCCTTTATCGGAATAAGGATAAAGAAGCAGCACTGGCGAATGTGAAAACAGCCAGTCTCGCGAAAACAGGTTCCTCCAATAGTAAGAAAAAAGGTGGTAAAAACACGAAGGGGGCTAAAAAGTCGAGATGACCAAAGTCGTGACATCAGGAAAAACCGTTGAAGATGCTGTAAGACAAGGACTCTCCCAGTTGGGAGTAAGCCGTGAACGGGTAACCGTAAGCGTGTTGGAACAGCCGTCAAAAGGATTCCTGGGGTGGCTCGGGGTCAAGAAGGCGAAGGTGGAGCTTACGCTGCTCTCTGAGCCGTCTCCTGAAACCACACACGCGGCTGAACTTCATGTATCGGCTCAAGCACCTTCTAGCGTGGGACAGGCTTTATCAAAAGAAACTGGGCCTGTTGCACAGGAAGCACAGATGAACATGGAAGCACCCTCGGGACATATAGATGCTTATGAAGAGGCGGTGCGTTTCATCCGTGAAACAGCAGCAGGAATGGGACTGGACGTTAAAGTCGATGTCCGCCACCGCAAGGATGAAAGTACACTGGATATCTCCGGTCCGTCGCTCGGTATGTTGATCGGCCGCAGAGGACAGACGTTGGATGCATTGCAGTACCTGACGAATATCGTTGCCAACCGTCATTCTGACAAGTTCATCCGAATTGTGCTGGATGCCGAGCAATTTCGTGCACGTCGGCAAAAAACGCTGGAGGATTTGGCAGATCGGTTGGCGAACCAGGCTATTCGTTATGGCAAGGAAGTGGTACTGGAGCCAATGCCGTCACAGGAGCGGAAGCTGATTCATGCCAAGCTCCAACAGCATGCGCTGGTTAGAACATACAGCAAGGGGGACGAGCCCAATCGGCGCGTCATCATTGCTAAAAAATAATCCGACGCAATGGCTCTCTGCAAGATGCAGAAGCCATTGCTTTTTTTCTTATATTTCTCGCTGAAACGGCTGCCGTCCTTGATGAAGGACGGCAATGTCGTTTCTACTTGATAGGAGGTAGAAACTTTATGCTGAGTGATACTATAGCTGCCATTGCAACGGCTGTCGGCGAGGGCGGCATTGCGGTTGTACGAGTCAGCGGTCCAGAAGCGGTCACAGAAGTGGAGGCTTTGTTCCGTAGTAAAACACCTCTAAGCAAGGCTCCAACTCACACAGTACATTATGGACATATTATAGATCCTCAAAGCCAGGAAAAGGTGGAGGAAGTTTTAGTTACAGTGATGCGGGCGCCACGCTCTTTTACGACAGAAGATGTCGTAGAAATCAGCACTCATGGCGGGGTCGTAGCCGTCAAACGGGTGATGGATTTACTATTGCTGCAAAATATACGTCTGGCTGAGCCAGGTGAATTTACGAAACGTGCTTTTCTGAATGGTCGTATTGATCTGAGTCAGGCGGAGGGTGTCATTGACTTAATCCGCTCCAAATCAGATAAAGCTTTTTCGGTGGCTTTGAAGCAGGTAGATGGACAACTGTCCCAGAATATTCGTCGTCTGCGTCATGTCTTGGTGGAGACACTTGCTCATATTGAAGTGAATATTGATTATCCTGAGCATGATGTTGAATCTTTTACATCTGACTTAATCAAGGATAAAAGCAGTCAGGTCATGACGGAAATTGATCGGCTGCTGCATACGGCGGAGCAGGGAAAGATTTTGCGCGAAGGGCTGACTACAGCGATTGTCGGAAGGCCAAATGTGGGCAAATCGTCACTGCTGAACACATTGGCTCAGGGCGAGCGGGCCATTGTGACCGATATTCCGGGCACAACTCGTGACGTTATTGAGGAATATGTGACGATTAATAGTATTCCGCTCAAGTTGCTGGATACAGCAGGGATTCGTGAAACGATGGATGTAGTGGAACGGATCGGAGTAGAACGTTCGAGAACGGCAGTTAGTGAAGCGGATCTGCTGCTCATCGTTATTAACGCCAACGAACCACTGCATGAGGATGAAATGGCATTAATGGAACAAATCCGCGGTAGACAAGCGATTGTCATTATGAATAAAATGGACTTACCGGCTCAAGTAGACCGGGATTTGTTGCTCCGTTATGTTCCCGAAGAGCTTATCGTACCGATGTCTGTGAAGGAAAATGAGGGAGCGGACCGACTGGAGCAGGCGATATCCAAGTTATTCTTTAGTGGCAAGCTGGAATCAGCGGATATGACATATGTCAGCAACGTACGGCATATTGCTTTGTTGAAGAAGGCGCGCCAATCGCTGGTAGATGCCTATGAAGCAGCTGATCAATTTGTACCGATCGACATGATCCAGATTGATGTAAGACTGGCATGGGAGCATTTGGGTGAGATTGTAGGCGATACTGCGCATGATGCGTTGATAGATCAAATATTTTCACAATTTTGTCTGGGTAAATAGAACAATTAAGAATGGCTGGTATAAGCCTGCTATCGTTATAGATATACAAGAGCATATTCGGTGTGAAGACCGGAATGTATAAGGAGGTAAGAAAGGTATGGGTTACCAAGGAGGCGACTATGACGTAATTGTCGTAGGCGCGGGCCATGCGGGCGTAGAATCAGCCTTGGCAGCAGCACGGATGGGCTGTCGCACGTTGATGATTACAATTAACCTGGATATGGTCGCGTTCATGCCCTGCAACCCGTCTATTGGCGGTCCTGCAAAAGGGCATGTGGTGCGAGAAATTGATGCACTGGGCGGCGAAATGGGTCGGAATATTGATAAGACATTTATCCAAATGAGAATGTTAAATACTGGTAAGGGTCCGGCGGTTCATGCATTGCGTGCACAAGCAGACAAGTTCTCTTATCAGCATACGATGAAGGAAACGATGGAAAAGGAACCGAATCTAACCTTACGCCAAGGTATGGTGGAAGAGCTGATTATGGAAGACGGCCATTGCGTAGGTGTAATTACGAAGACGGGCACAGAGTATCGAAGTAAAGCAGTTGTCCTAACCACAGGCACTTATCTGCGCGGAAAAATCATTATGGGCGAGCTGATGTATGAGAGTGGTCCGAACAATCAACAGCCTTCGTTGAGATTGTCTGAGCATTTGAGAGAACTGGGTTTTGATCTGGTTCGATTTAAGACAGGAACGCCACCACGTGTGCACAAGGACACGATTGATTTTAGCAAAACGGAAATACAACCGGGTGATGATCAACCGAAGTTCTTCTCCTATGAAACGAAGTCTTCGGATAATGAACAGCTTCCTTGCTGGCTGACATATACTTCAGTAGAAACGCATCAGATTATTAATGATAACTTGCACCGTGCGCCCATGTTCTCTGGTTTGATTGAAGGGACGGGACCACGTTATTGCCCATCTATTGAAGATAAAGTGGTACGTTTCAGTGATAAGCCTAAGCACCAAATCTTTTTGGAGCCTGAAGGTAAAAACACATCTGAATACTATGTTCAAGGCTTGTCGACCAGCTTGCCAGAGGATGTGCAATTAGCTGTGCTGCGTTCGATTCCGGGAATGGAAAAGGTAGAGATGATGCGCAATGGCTATGCTATTGAATATGATGCAATGGTACCTACGCAGTTATGGCCTACTTTGGAAACGAAGAAAGTTCCTGGCTTGTTCACAGCAGGTCAGATTAACGGTACCTCTGGTTATGAAGAAGCTGCGGGCCAAGGAATTATGGCAGGGATTAACGCAGCTCGTAAGGTGCTGGGCAAAGAGCCTGTCGTATTGGACCGTTCGCAAGGCTACATTGGGGTTCTGATCGATGATTTGGTGACGAAGGGGACGAATGAGCCTTATCGTCTGCTGACGTCGCGTGCAGAATACCGTCTGTTATTGCGTCATGATAACGCGGACCTGCGATTGACTCCGATCGGGCATGATATTGGCCTAATTACGGATGAACGATACGAGCGCTTTTTGGATAAAAAGCAAAAGGTAGAGCAAGAGATTGAGCGTTTGCGCTTGGCGAAGGTTCGTCCGGTTGATATAAATGAGATGCTGGAGCAAGGCGGATCTGCACCAATACAGGATGGCAGTAATTTGTTAACGGTGCTACGTCGACCAGAGATCAGTTATGCGCAAGTAGCACAAATCTCACCTTCACCTATAGCTCTTACTGAGGAAGAACAGGAGCAGGTGGAAATCCAGATTAAGTATGCGGGCTACATTGAAAAGCAATTGATGCATGTGGAGCGTCTGCAAAAGATGGAGAAGAAGAAGCTCCCAGAGGATATTGTATACAATGAAGTTCAAGGACTGGCCATTGAGGCCAAGCAGAAGCTTGAAAAGATCCGTCCGATGTCGATTGGCCAAGCATCCCGTATTTCGGGTGTAACTCCTGCGGACATTTCCATTTTGCTGGTTTATCTGGAGCATTATAACCGCGTAACAGCAGCAAGGGGATCATAATGGACGCGATACAACAGCAATTTAAGCAGCGGCTGGCAGAGCATAGTATTGTGATTAATGACAGTCAGTTAGAGCAGTTTGAAACATATTACCGTGTGCTGGTTGAGTGGAATGAAAAAATGAACCTGACGGGTATTACTGAGCGCGATGCAGTGTACACCAAGCATTTTTATGATTCTCTTTCCCTGGCCTTTTATGTTCCGTTAAATGATGTGGGAAGCTTGGCTGATATTGGATCAGGTGCAGGTTTTCCAGGCATTCCTTTGAAAATATGCTTTCCGCAGATTCAGTTGACTATTGTAGATTCGTTGAACAAACGTATACAATTCTTGGCCCATGTAGTAGAGCAGTTGGGTTTGGAAAATGTTGAACTGGTTCACAGCAGGGCAGAGGAATTGGGGCGTAAACCAGGATACCGCGATAGCTATGATCTAGTGACAGCCAGAGCGGTTGCTCGTCTCGCCGTATTGAATGAATTTTGTTTGCCGTTTGTCCGTGAAGGGGGACACTTTGCCGCGATGAAGGGTAGTGATCCTACGGAGGAAATCAAGGAAGCCTCCTACAGTTTGAAAGAGCTAAAGGGAAAAATCAAACATGTTCAGGCTTTCCAGCTACCTGTTGAAGATGCAGCCAGACATATGATTATTATTGAGAAAAGAGCGGCTACACCACGGAAATATCCACGTAAGCCGGGTACTCCTTTGAAGACGCCGTTAGTGTAATTGTTTGAAAGAAAGTGAATGTTTCACGTGAAACATTCACTTTTTTTATGGCTGACAGACTCTTTACATAAAAGACACTTTGCTAACATGCGTTCTTGTTTACATGGGGGAAGAAGATGGATAGATAGTTGTCAAAGAGGATGCATAATTTATTATCTGATCCTTCCGAAAAGCTGATAGAGACGATAGGATTATGGCTGGAAAAGTGATAGAATAGAGATAATCGTTTTAATGTAAGTTGACTGCTCCCGTACCCATGAATTCAGATATACATATAGGGCAGTGGGATAACAAATGTCAGGGGTGTACGTGGAGTGTACCCGCTTACGGCGCTGTTTCATATAAAAGGGTCTACGATCCGCGTAAGGAACTGTTTTTCACGAAGCGCTGTTAGTATGGTGCTATTATGAAATTAGGTGGTATTATACGGAATGAAAGAACAATTTTCCAAGCTATTTGGTTTGACGGAGCGATCTACTGGGGACGAAATAAAACAAATTCCAGTTCGGGATATTGTCAGCAGTCCTTATCAGCCCCGTACCATATTTGACGACGAGAAGATTGATGAGCTATGCCAGACCATTAAGACGCATGGTGTAATTCAACCGATTGTCGTTCGTTTCCGTGATGGACATTATGAGATTATAGCAGGGGAACGTCGTTGGAGAGCTGTCACCAAGCTGGGTATGGAAACTATTCCAGCCATTGTTCGTGAGTTTAATGATTCACAAGCTGCATCCATCGCGTTGATTGAAAATCTTCAACGGGAAGGGTTAACTGCGATTGAAGAAGCTGTAGCTTACCAAAAGCTGATTGATCTACATCAGCTCACCCAGGAAAGCCTCGCTCAACGACTTGGCAAAAGCCAATCCACTATTGCTAACAAGATACGGCTGCTTCATCTGCCGGAGAGAGTGAAAGAGGCTCTAATGGAACGGAAGGTGTCCGAGCGTCATGCTCGTGCATTATTGTCATTAGAGACTGAAGAACTACAGTACAAGGTTTTAGATGAAGTCATTGCCAAGGAACTCAATGTGAAGCAGACAGAGGCACGAGTTGCCTTTTATAAACAAGTATCCACCAATAAGAAATCGAAGCGGATTTCCTTTACCAAGGATGTCCGGCTTGCGCTGAATACGATTCGTCAATCCATTGATATGGTGTCTGGCTCAGGCTTGGATATCAAAACCAAGGAATCTGATCATGAGGATCACTATGAGATTGTCATTCAAATTCCCAAACGTAAGTAAGGGATGAAGCGTACAGGCGGCAGCAATTGCCGCTTTTTCTGTCTAACGCCGAATAAAACCGCAGCATACTCAATTCTATTCTGAAATTGCCGTTATCCGTAAGTTAAGGACTAAGTAACGTCTCCATAGAGCGTTTTGTAGTTATGGAGTGTAGCAGGATTCCGATTAAATTATGAGGTGAATGAAGTGTCAAAAATAATAGCCGTAGCCAATCAAAAGGGCGGAGTAGGCAAAACAACTACTTCCGTTAATTTGGGCGCCGGACTTGCTTCCCTCGGCAAAAGGGTATTGCTCGTGGATATCGACCCGCAAGGTAATACAACCAGCGGTGTGGGTATCAATAAGGCGGACGTGGCAAATTGCATTTATGATGTACTCATTAACGAGGTTGATCCTAGCGAAGCTATTATGAGTACACAGGTTGAGGGATTGGATATTATTCCGGCAACCATTCAGTTAGCAGGCGCGGAAATTGAACTGGTGCCGACTATTTCTCGCGAATTGAGATTAAAAAGATCGCTTCAACTCGTTAAGCATAATTATGATTATATATTAATTGATTGCCCGCCATCGCTGGGTATTTTGACGCTTAATTCATTGACGGCTTCCGATTCAGTCATTATTCCAATCCAGTGTGAATATTACGCATTAGAAGGATTAAGTCAATTGTTGAATACCGTGCGATTAGTGCAAAAACATCTGAACACCTCACTGCAAATTGAAGGTGTGTTGTTAACCATGTTTGATGCTCGCACGAACTTGGGTATTCAGGTGATTGAAGAAGTGAAAAAGTATTTTCAAAGCAAGGTTTATCAGACGATTATTCCACGCAATGTGAGACTCAGCGAAGCACCATCACATGGCCAGTCCATTATTACGTATGATCCCCGTTCCCGTGGGGCAGAGGTATATATTGAGTTGGCAAAGGAAGTGGTATCTTATGAGTAAACGGTTGGGAAAAGGACTTGATGCACTCATTCCCTCCCTTATGGTCAATGAAGAAGATAAAGTTGTTGACATTCCGCTCAGCCAGTTGCGTGCGAACCCGTACCAGCCTCGCAAAACGTTTGATGAAGAGTCCATTAAAGAATTAGCCGAATCCATTCGTCAGCACGGTGTTATCCAACCTATTATTGCACGTAGTGTATTGCGAGGATATGAAATCATAGCCGGGGAAAGGCGGTTTCGGGCGTCTCAATTTTGTGGGAATCCGACTATACCTGTAGTTGTTCGCAATTTTACGGATCAGCAAGTGATGGAGATTGCCCTGATTGAGAATTTGCAGCGTGAGAATTTGAATGCAATGGAAGTGGCAGTGGCTTATCAGGGATTGATGGATCAATTTTCTTTAACTCAGGAAGAGTTGTCCATGAAAGTGGGAAAATCACGTTCTCATATTGCCAATTTCCTTCGTTTGCTCGCATTGCCTGAAGAAGTTAAAGATCATGTTTCACGTGGAACATTGTCTATGGGACACGCTAGGGCTATTGTTGGGCTCAAAGATCCAGACAGGGTGAAACAGTTAGCACAGCAATGTATTGAACAGCAGTGGAGTGTTCGCGAACTGGAGGAAGCTGTACAGCAGTTGGATCATAAACCTGGTGAGGCGAAAGCCAAAGCAAAGGTACGGAAAAAGGACCCCTATATTGACCATATGGAAGAGTCCCTGCGTGAACGCTTTAAAACAACTGTTAAGATCAAGCACAATAAGGATAAAGGCAAAATTGAATTGAATTATTACAGCCAGCAGGATTTGGAAAGATTACTGGAGCTATTACAGTAGTTTGTTGAAATATGGACATGTCTCCTTGAGCAAAATGGAAAGTGAGATATGTCTTTGCTTTGTCTGGAATTGCAGGAATTAGAATGGTTTTGATGGATAAACTAATAGCCTTGTGTTATTTGTTTCGCTGTTCTCAAACGTATAAAATATAAGTATGCAGGTACATGATTTTTGAGGTAGAGGAGTAGAAGCAAGCATATGGCTGAATTGAATGGACTAATCATGGAACAGCTTGCCGGAATCGTTGCAGGGATCGTGCTTATTTTGCTCATCCTGTTGATTGTTATTATCGTGCAGGGTGCAAAGCTGAAGAAGATGCGGCGAAAGTATGAAACCATGATGGCAGGCAGCGGTGTCGAGAATTTGGAAACGCTGCTGATTGATTTGAAGGTACAGATGGATTCGATTGAGGATGAGCAGGAAACCCATCGTGCAAGTATGAAATCACTACGCAGCAAACTGACTGGCTTGAAGGGACATATAGGCATTAAACGCTATAATGCCTTTGGTGAGAGAGGAAGTGATTTAAGCTTCTCTCTGGCTATTGTAGACGACAATCAGGATGGTATGGTATTAACCGGCATTTATAACCGAGATGGTTCATATGTGTATGCCAAGCCTCTAGAAGCGGGACAATCCACCTATTCCTTATCACCTGAAGAAAAAGAAGCCGTTACTCTTGCGCAGCAAGCAGGACAGAACGGTAATGCCACTCCTTAATCGCGGAGTATAGGCTACCAGCAATGATATCTGATAATTTCATTACCAAATTTAGTCTTGTATTTTGTAGCACGAAGTATTCCATGAAGCCGCCGACGTTAACGATACCAGTCAAATGGATATCGCCGACCGGCGGTAATTCTTTATTTACACCTGCTCCTGGCTTGAGAGGGCCTTCTGAAACCTGAATGCATCCAACACTGGAGGTTTGTCCAAGACATGCATCTATACCAATGATATAAGGCTGTTCATACCGGTCTTGTATGCTGTTCAGCGTCGTTTGCAGGTTCATGGCATGTACAGGCTCCTCTAATGTACCGTATAGGTTAAACAGAGGGCTTTTGTAGCGTGCTAAATGCGTACCTACGAGCGGACCCAGGCAATCTCCAGTAGAACGGTCGGTGCCGATGCAAATAATGACGATATTTTGCAGACTCGGCGCCTGGTGCAGATGGAACAGCAGACGATGGATGATGGCTGATTGGATCCCGGGGTCTGTGTGTGATATTTTTAAGCTTAGGGGTTCTTGCCCCGGAATGAAGTCAGATGGATGAGTCATGGAATCTTCCTTTCGCTCTGTAATGGAGTGTGCGGGTTACGCTCGCTGTACCTTGGAGAATAACAATTAGCCTGCGGGTAACATTTATGCTCAAGATAGTAGCTAGTATATGGATAAACTTGTGCTTTTATACTCGAAGGAAGTAGATTATTCATAGCCATATGTTTGAAGTCAGTAGATAAGCTTATATAGTAGGAAATAGAATTCGGGAAGCAGGAAGAGTAGTTCCCTTGTTTAAGGAGGAGTACAGCATGACCTTAATACCTTGGTTGGCCGGTAATGTAGGTACGGATGACGTAGTGAAAGATGCGATTCAATGGAAGGATGCTGTATGGAAATGGCTCACTGATAGTACGATGTGGTCAACCTTTTTGTTTGTGATTTTGAAAATTGGGATTATTTTTATCATCACACGTATCTTTATTCGAGTTATTAATAAAATTATAGATAAGTCGATGCAACAAAAAGGAGATAACGGCAGGTTCCGATTGAATACAAGACGCTTAACGACTGTTGGGGAACTGCTGAAAAATGTAACCAATATTGTATTTAATTTCATTTTGATTATGCTGGTGCTATCGCAAATGGGTATTAATCTCGGCCCTCTGATTGCTGGAGCTGGAGTGCTTGGATTGGCTGTTGGTTTTGGGGCACAGAGTTTGGTTAAGGATGTAATTACCGGATTCTTTATTATTTTTGAAGATCAATTTGCCGTAGGAGATGTCATTCAGACAGGTACTTTCAAGGGTACAGTGGAAATGATCGGGCTGCGTACAACCAGACTGGTGAGCTGGAAGGGTGAGGTGTACATTTTACCAAACGGCTCAATTACAACGGTAACGAACTTCTCTATGTCCAACGCGTTAGCGGTAGTGGATGTGCCAATGAAGGCAGAGCGTAGCCTGGAGGAAGCGGTAGGTTTGGTAAAACAGGCAATTCAAGGTATTGAAGAGTCCAATGTACAGATACTTAATATACCGGATGTGTTAGGGGTTCAGTCCATGACTACCTCAGAGTATATTGTGCGTGTTGTGGCAGAATGTATGCCGAATACAGGGGCCGTGGTAGAGCGTGATATTCAGAATAACATCAAGAAGGCCCTAGAGGATGAGGAACATCGTCAAGCCGCTTTGGAGACAGCGATAACCCTAGAAAAAGAAGATGAACAAGGAAGAAAAGGGGGAGAGAAGGGTGGAGCGTAAGTCATTTGAACTAGGGGACATTGTACAGATGAAGAAGCCTCATCCGTGTGGAACGAATGAAATGGAAATTATCCGCATGGGGATGGATATTCGAATCAAATGTGTCGGTTGCCAGCATAGTGTGCTGATTCCGCGTGCCAAGTTCGAAAAGAATATGAAGAAAGTGCTGCGATCAAAGGCTAATGCCGACGAGCAAAACACAGAAGCAAATTGAGCCAAGAAAGATGAATGGCGATGAACCAGAATCAGCTTGCGTCACAGTTGCAATGATGATATAATTATCCTTGCTGCGGAAAGGTACCCAAGAGGTCTAAGGGGGCTGACTCGAAATCAGTTAGGCGTCGCAAGGCGTGCGTGGGTTCGACTCCCACTCTTTCCGCCACTAACTTCATTAAATAAACCAATCTCTTACGTCTGTGACGTAGGGGATTTTTTGTTTGTGGAATAAAAGATCAACAGACTGTGATAAAGTGAAAAGCACTAAGATAAACCATGAGGGTAAGATGGAAGAAACGATTACAAATCTATTGGGAATGAATAAGGCGTTATAACAAAAAAATGCTCCTAACAGCGGGGAAATTATTGCCGTTAGGAGCACTTTTTTGTTATAGCTGGTTAGGCGGGTAATGATAGCGTTTTGTTTTTTTTGAGCCAGAGATCATCAGAAGGATCGCTGCAATCAAATGGAGAGCCCAGCCTACAAAGGGTATCCAGGCCAGCAAAGAAGTGAGTACTCCCCATACGGAGCCGTAGATCGCCTCCTGATTGCGTAACGACAGGATAAGTGTTACTGCGTGCAGGACAAGCATAAATCCCAGAGCCGAGTAGCCGGTCCCCATGACAATAGCTCCCCCCACAATCGGTACGGCAAGCACCAATTCGAATATACCTGATATCCACTTTAATATTCGAGAATAGCTCATCTTTAAACCTCCGTAGATAGTAGGTCTTTGTACTTGGATATATTCTAGCAGAAGGAGCTGAATTAATCTGCATTTTACCAGGATATGCAAAAAGTCCGATAATGCAACAAAGGAGGACCACAAAGGTCCTCCATCGTAGGCGATACATTTTTAACAGGATACGATCTGTCCAATCACATCATGAAACTCGGTGTACTGACAAGCAATACCGTGTTGAAAAGACAGTGTCCTTTTACACAAACCTAACGCTTCTAATGCCCGGAATGGATCTCCTAACAGTTTGTCCGGCTACGTCGTCCAACGGAACCACACCTCTCTGTTGTATCGCCTAATCATAATATGGCCAGGATTCCGAGGAAATATACATTAGTGGACACGAGCTTTCGTTTTTTTCTTCCATTTGCGATTATGGTTGGCGGTCTCGGGAAAAGAATCGCCTCTTTCCAGCGTTACTTGCTGTGGGTTTTGGATTTCAGTATGGAAGCTCTTTTCTCCGACCTCCATGTATACGCCGTCGTTTGGGACCTTATCCCCTGGTTCGAACTCAGTCTTTTCACCCATACAGTGGTGCCTCCTTAGATAAATGAATTTGAACTGCAACGGTTATTGTGCGCTGTCTTGAACAGAAACATGCGAAATCGGGTATACAGATAGTGAGTGAATCAAATGATTTCCTTTATATATGCGAAATTTTTGATGTTCTATAAAATTGTATAAAGCTAATGATATGCAGTGTATTTAACCGTTTTAGGCTTGTGTATTGAATTTGTAGGTTGCATTCAGTTGTTCGATTTGGTAAACTGTTTTAGTGCGAGCTTAGGCTCGTTCCTTGCTCTCAACTGAGATTGAGGGCCTTATGTCCATAAGGAGGTGTAAAGAATGCGCAAATATGAAGCGATGTATATTATTCGTCCTGACATTGAACAAGAAGCTGTTCAAGCGACAGTCGATAAATTCCAAGGTATCATCTCTAACGGCGGTGGCGAAATTACGAGTCACGATGTAACTAAACGCCGTCTTGCGTATGAGATCAAGAAATTCCGTGATGGTTCTTTCGTTCTGGTAAACTTCACAGCAGAACCTGCTGTTGTTACTGAGCTTGAGCGTATCATGAAAATTTCTGACGAAGTAATTCGTTATCTCATTACGAACGACGTAGCTTAATTATTGTACGTGATTATGTAATGAACAACGCTCAAAGGAGGGGATTGGATTGTTGAACCGTGTCATTCTGATCGGTCGTTTGACCAAAGATCCAGAGCTGCGCTATACACCGTCTGGTGTAGCAGTAACCCAGTTCACCCTGGCTGTAGACCGTCCGTTTACGAGTCAAGGCGGCGAACGGGAAGCGGATTTCTTGCCGATCGTAACCTGGCGTCAGCTTGCTGAAACATGCGCTAACTATCTTCGCAAAGGTCGTTTAACGGCTGTTGAAGGCCGTGTCCAGGTGCGTAATTATGAGAACAATGAAGGAAAACGTGTATACGTGACTGAAATTGTAGCTGATAATGTGCGTTTCTTGGAATCTAACCGCGATGGCGGTAACGGTGGCGGCAATAGCGGTGGAGCTGCGCGTGAGGAGTCTCCTTTCGGAGGCGGTAACAGCAATAGTGGACGCGGGAATAATAACTCGCGAAACAATCAGGATCCTTTTTCCGATGACGGAAAACCGATCGATATTTCGGATGATGATTTACCATTTTAATTGGGAAAGGACTGACAAAGAATGGGCTTCAGACAAAGAGAAGGCGGAGACGATAACAAAAGACCAGCTCGTCGTGGTGGTCGCAACAAACGTCGTAAAGTATGTTTCTTCACTGTGAACAAAATTACTCACATTGACTATAAAGATACAGACCTGCTTAAAAAATTCATCAGCGAACGTGGGAAAATTCTTCCTCGTCGTGTGACTGGAACAAGCGCGAAATATCAACGTATGTTGACAATCGCTGTTAAACGTTCCCGTCAAATCGCATTGCTTCCTTACACTACTGAATAGTAGTGGGCGGAAAAAAGAGACGTTCCCGATCCCGGGAATGTCTTTTTTTTGTGATCTTTTATATTGACAACAAGTGCCATCTATTGTAACTTACTAATAATACAATCCATGTTTACCCATAAACCATAGCATACCTTTTAATGGCTTGTGAAATTGCAAGCTCCTCGACTCGCCAGAGTAAACATTTCGGCCTTCCGGAATGTTATTTTATATTACATGTAATCTTGTTTTTTGTCATTTTCCACAAGTAAAATTCATAAAGTTTACATAAATAGATATTTTGCATTTTTATATTACATAAAAAAAGATATTGACGTGATATTATTTTACACTTAAGATAAACCTTAATAAAAATGTAATGGTTGTTAACGCACAAAATTGACCAGAGGTCTAAAACACGTGTTTACGCTATTAAAGACAGTAAGGAGGATGTGCAAACTTCATTTTCAAACCTCAAGCTTTAACGAATCACCGCAGGAATGAGACAGGCTGTTAAATAAAGAACCGACTAAGGGGGATTAACAGGATGATGCAGACGAAGAAATGGGTTTCTTTGCTTATGATGCTTACGATCGTTGGTGTTCTGTTTGCAGGATGTAGCGGAGGTGCCAATGAGGCACAGCCACAGCAAGGCAATGCGGGCAATAAAACAGAGGGAAATGAAGCAAGTGCACCTGTTACGGAGGGCGTTATTAAAGCAACTGATCTGTCGCAAAACCCTCCGGGAGCGACTAATCGGAAAGATAACATTGTAGTAGGTATGACATCACCTAAAGGGGTATTCAACCCGCTATTCTGGCAAACGACTTACGATTTATATGTAGTCAGAACAGTATTTGATTCCTTCTTACAGGTGAAGGCGGATGGTACATATGAAAATAGTTTGGCTGAAAAGGTTGATGTATCGCCGGATGGTCTAAAATACACATTCCATCTGAAACCAGGTGTGAAGTATAGTGACGGTACTCCAGTAACCGTGAAGGATTATGCTTTTGTTCTTAAGGTGCTGCATGATCCGAATTATGATGGAGAAACCGATGTATTGTCTTTTAAGATTAAAGGCGGTAAAGAATATCACGATGGCAAAGCAAATGATATCTCGGGGATCAAGGTCATTGATGATAATACAGTAGAGGTCACCGTTACAGAAGCAACAGCGTATACGAAGGATTTTCTGGGTGAGCAATACTTTATGCCAGAAGCTTATTACGGAAAAGGGTTCAAAAAGGGTAACCTGGACAGCATCAAGGCGCTTAATAATAAGCCGATCGGCTCTGGTCAGTATGTACTGAAGAGCTTCTCCCCAGGTCAACAAGTCGTATTGGATGCGAATCCAAACTACTTTAAAGGCGCACCTAAGGTGAAATCGGTTATTTTCAAAACAACAACAGAAGAAACGAACCTGTCTATGCTGCAAACAGGCGAAACGGACATGGACAACATCACAGTTACGGAAGACAATGTAGAGGAATTAAAGGCTCTAGGCTTCTTGGACGTGAATATTATGCCGACAAATGGCTATGGATATATAGCGTTTAATCACAAGGAAAAGAAATTTCAGGACCCTAAAGTACGTCAGGCTCTAACGATTGGCTTAAACCGCAAGGAGATTGTGCAGGGTGTATATGGTCCATATGCGAATGTTATTAACATTCCACAATCTACAGAATCTTGGTCTTATACGGATGAAGGTATCAACAAATACGAATTTGATACAGCTAAGGCGAAGGCCTTGCTGGATGAGGCAGGCTGGAAGGTTGGTGCTGACGGAATTCGTGAAAAGGATGGAGAAAAGCTGACCATCAACTTCTCTGCGACCGCTGATAATCCAGTAGTAGAGGCCTTGCTACCGATCATGTCCAATAACTATAAGGAGCTAGGCATCAAGCTGACTTCCGAAACTTTAGATTTTAACGCCATTATGGATAAAAAGGACACAGGCAAGTTTGATATGTTCTTCGCGGCTTGGGGCTTAACTCCAGACCCGGATACAACGACTTTTATTACGAATGGTGCACAAAATGATATCGGCTACTCCAATAAAAAGGTCGATGAACTAACGCTTGCTGGTAAGCATGAGCTGGATCAAGAGAAACGCAAACAGATTTACAAACAGCTCTATCAAGAGTTGAACAAGGATCTGCCAACTATTTTTATGTACCAACGCAGAGATATGTGGCCAGTTAATGGACGTGTAACCGGCTTGGAAATTACACCATACAAAGATTTTGAGTTCACTCTGCATAACGCTCAGATCGCTCAATAAGGGGTGCCAAACGTATGCTCAGCTCTCACGAGCTGGGCATATCACTTTATTCGTCTGGAGGAATGAATATGAAGCAGTACATTATTCGAAGACTGCTGCAACTCATCCCCACACTTATTGGCATATCCATTATCGTATTTGCGATTTCAGCCATGGTGCCGGGTGATTATATTACAGCCAAGCAGAACCCGAATATGACGGCCGAAAAGGCGCAGCAGCTACGACATATCTACGGGCTGGATAAACCGGAATACCAACGCTATTTTATATGGGCCGGTAATATGTTAAAGGGGAATATGGGGGATTCATTACAGCATAAGCAGCCGGTAACGAAGGTCATTGGCAATTATGTATGGAACTCATTTATTATCGCTTTTTTTAGTCTTATATTTAGCTGGTTGATTGCGGTTATTGCAGGAGTATTTTCAGCCAAGTTTCAATATTCGTTATTCGATAAGTTTGTCACATTATTCATTTTCTTATGTATGTCGCTACCTTCATTTTTTATTGGTCTATTGGTCATCAAAATATTTGCCTTGGAGTGGGGAATTCTCCCGGTTGGGGGCATGACCACAGCAGGGATGGAGCCAGGCTCATGGGCTTATATGGTGGATGTTCTCAAGCATATGTTCCTGCCGACACTCGTACTTACGATGCTGAGCACAGGAAGTCTGACCCGGTATTTCCGTACAGGCATGTTGGAGGTCATTCGTCAGGATTATATTCGTACCGCACGCGCCAAAGGCCTGAAGGAACGTACGGTTATTTTCAAGCACGCACTGCGCAATGCACTGATTCCAGCCATCACACTACTCGGCTTCGAGCTTCCGGCCTTATTTGGTGGAGCGATGATTCTGGAGAAGGTATTTGTGTGGCCTGGTGTGGGTCAGGTCTATCTGGAGTCGATTAGTATGCGTGATTATCCGTTTATGTTGGGCTTCACGATTTTCCTAGCGGTACTTACGCTTATCGGTAATTTGCTCTCTGATGTATTGTATGGCATGGCAGATCCAAGAATTCGCTTGAAGTAGGAGGGATACTATTGTCCGCAGAAACAGTCACGATTGAAACGAATCAAAAGGCGGCGATCCGTCCTGAAGCGTCTCCATGGAGAATCGCCGTTCGCCGTTTTAACCAAAACCGTCTGGCTTTGGCTGGTCTCGTTATATTAATTCTGATGGTTACCATTTGTAGTTTTGGACCGATGATTTCACCTTATCATTTAGACGATTACAAGCTAGCTGACAAAAATTTATCGCCTAATGCTAAGTACTGGCTTGGGACGGATAAGTTTGGTAGAGATATTTTGCTGCGTACGATGCTGGCCGGCCGTATTTCCTTGACGGTGGGGCTGGTCGCCACGTTTATTTCGGTCATGATTGGGGCGACGCTGGGTGCGTTGGCGGGATTTTATCGTAAAGGCGTGGATACGGTTATTATGCGGATTGCCGATATTTTCATGGCACTCCCTACATTACCGCTGCTTATTATTTTAGGTGCTGTTCTGTCGGATTTGAAGGTCGATCCGTCGAATCGCATTTATTTTCTGATGCTCATTATCGGGATTCTGAGCTGGACGAGCTTGTCCCGTCTGGTCAGAGGGCAGATTCTCACGCTGCGTGAACAGGAGTTTATGCAGGCGACGGAAGCGCTAGGCTTGAGAGACCGCCGCAAAATATTCCGACATTTGCTGCCGAACACGATTCCTACCATTATTGTTACGGCTACGCTTGGAGTAGCGGGTGCGATTATTACAGAATCTGCGCTCAGTTACTTGGGGATTGGCGTTGTGCCGCCCACACCTTCGTGGGGAAACATGATATCAGCTGCGAATAACCTGATTGACTTCCGCAAACGGCCCTGGATATGGGTCCCACCGGGAATGTGTATTCTCATTACAGTTGTAGCGATTAACCTGATTGGCGACGGTTTGCGTGACGCGCTGGACCCTAAAATGAAGAAGTAGGAGACGAACGTTTATGGAAAATGCTTTGATTGAATTTCGTAACCTGAAAACCCACTTTCATACCTCTAACGGAACTGTCAAAGCGGTCAATGACGTCAGTTTTAAAATTCGTGAGGGTGAAACGCTCTGTGTGGTAGGAGAATCAGGCTGCGGTAAGAGTGTAACAGCGATGACGATGATGCGGTTGATTGATTCTCCCCACACCTCAGACGGACAAATCTGGTTTGAGGGCAAGGACCTCCTAAAACTCAATAAAGGTCAAATGCAGCAGATTCGCGGTAATGACATCTCGATTATTTTTCAGGAGCCCATGTCTTCTCTGAATCCCGTGCTTACGATTGGGGAACAGATCACGGAGCCATTGCTGATGCACACATTAATGAGTAAAAAAGAAGCACATGCTCGGGCAATTGAGTTGATTAATTTGGTAGGGATTTCGCGGTCGGAAGAAATATTCCATTCCTATCCTCATGAATTGAGTGGCGGTATGCGCCAGCGGATCATGATTGCCATCGCATTAAGCTGTAATCCGAAGCTATTAATAGCGGATGAACCAACAACGGCACTGGATGTTACGATTCAGGCACAGATTCTGGATTTGATGCGGGATTTGAAGGATAAGCTTAAAACGTCCATTATGCTCATCACGCACGACTTAGGCGTCGTGGCAGAAATGGCTGATTATGTGGTTGTTATGTATGCTGGAAACGTCATTGAAGAGGCGCCTGTCATTGAGCTGTTTAAAAATCCGCAACATCCATATACTCAAGGCTTATTAAAGGCGAAGCCCGTCATTAATCAGAAAATGGATCGACTCTATTCCATCCCAGGACAGGTTCCAAACCCGATTGAGCTGGGAGAAAATTGTCATTTTCATGATCGGTGCGCCCATTGTATGCAAATTTGCAAGGATCAGGCTCCTCCCTTGAATGAAAAGGAGAATGGTCATAAGGTTGCCTGCTGGCTATATGAGAAAGAAGGAGGGCAACGGATATGAGCGAGCCTTTGATTCAAGTGGAAGGGCTGAAAAAGTATTTCCCGATCACAGGCGGAATTTTTCAGCGTACTGTCGGACATGTGAAAGCAGTCGATGACGTATCCTTTAACATTCATAAGGGTGAATCCTTCGGTCTGGTAGGAGAATCGGGTTGCGGCAAAAGTACGATTGGACGTACGATTCTCAGATTGATGGATAAGACAGAGGGATCGGTACGATATAAAGGCGAGGACTTGCACGCGTTAAACAAAGAGCAGATCCGTGCGCTTCGTCCGAAGTTGCAAATCGTCTTTCAGGACCCTTTTAGCTCACTGAATCCGAGAATTAAGGTCGGTGAAGCCATTGGAGAGGCGTTGCTGGATCACGGGTTGATTGATCGTAGTGAGCTGCGGAAGAAGGTCAATGAAACGCTGAACATTTGCGGGCTGTCCTCGTATCATTATGATCGGTATCCGCATGAGTTCTCTGGCGGTCAGCGCCAGCGGATCGGGATTGCACGGGCTTTGATTTTGAATCCTGATTTTATTGTGGCTGACGAGCCGGTATCTGCTCTGGATGTGTCTATTCAGGCCCAGATCATTAACTTGTTAAGTGATTTGCAGCAGGAACGCCAATTGACCTATCTGTTCATCTCGCATGATCTAAGTGTAGTCGAGCATCTGTGTAGCCGGATTGGTGTGATGTATCTGGGTTCAATGGTAGAGCTTTCCTCCAAGGAGGAACTGTTCAGTAATCCGCTTCATCCGTACACGAAGGCGCTGCTATCGGCAGTACCGATTCCCGATCCCACGATCAAGAGACAACGGATTGTGTTGAAAGGAGACATCCCATCTCCGGCCAATCCGCCTTCAGGATGCAAGTTTCATACACGTTGTCCTATGGCAGAAGCACGTTGTGAAACAGAGACTCCGGTATATCGCGATGCGGGCGATCAGCATTTTGTAGCCTGTCACTTTGCCTGAAATATAATAATTAGGAAGCAAAATATCCGTCATTCTGAAAGCATAATTGACGGATATTTTGGCGTGGAATAAAAAAGGTAAAAAAATTGTATCTTTTTTTCGAAAAATTGCAGACAAAATGGATTTTTCATCGTCTAATAAAGTATGGAGGTTATTACGATGATGAAAAAACATTGGTTACGTTGGGCTATTGTCGTCCCGGTACTTATTATATTGATTTTTATTACGCTTGGACCCCGCCTATTGATCGGAAAGCCGAATGTGGATGCAGAGGCTGCGGTGCTGATGGACATGCATACTGGGGAATTGCTGATGGATGTGAATGGTGATACGCCTATGCCTTCCGCAAATATGTCCAAGCTCATGACTGAGCTATTGGTGCTAGAGGATATTCGGGCCGGACGGTTAGGCTGGAATGATGAAGTGCGAATTAGCCGTTACGCCAGTACAGTGGGCGGTGTAAATCTCTCCCTCCGGTATGGTGAAAGGATGACCGTATCCGAATTGTTCCAGAGTATGGTTGTGTATTCAGCGAATGATGCCGCTGTCGCGTTAGCGGAGCGTTCAGCAGGGAACGAATCAGCTTTTGTGAAGCGTATGAATGGGAAAGCTGCCCAAATCGGGTTGTCATCCGATAGTCGCTTTAGCAATGCCTCTGGGGCAGGTCAGAGTGAACTGGGGCCGAATCACCCTGAGGATATTCAGGGAGAAACGAAAATGACAGCAAGCGACACGGCAAAGTTAGCCTCCTATTTGATTACGTCACACCCGGAGATTTTGAGAACGTCTAGCCGCACGCAGATGGAGTTGAAGGATAAAGGCATCTACATTAGTAATACGAACTGGATGCTGCCTTCCTTGGCTGGACCGTACTCTTACGCGGGAACGGACGGACTGAAAGCAGGGTACACAAGCGATGCTGGATACTGCTTCACGGGCACAGCTGAGCAGCATGGAAGACGGCTAGTTGCTGTGGTGCTGGGTGCACCGAGCAAGGAAGAGCGTTTTGAGCAGACACGGAAGTTGTTCGATTATGGTTTTTCCCTGTCGACTTCTTTCCCGGTGAGACTGCAAAATTTGGTGAAACTGGCTCCACATTAATGCAAAAAATGATTTTGAAAGCTACATAGGATACGAATATAAACATGAATTGGGGCTTTGACCGTGAGGTCGAAGCCTTTTTTGGTATGAATTCGAGGAGCTGACCACGCCATGACACTTTTGACAACAAGGTAGTAGACCTTTTATGCTTTGAGGGGAAGTTTCAGCTTCATGTGGGACCAATTTGGTTTAATGAAGAGATGGGATTTGTGACGGAAAGAAGGAAGGTACCTGTTATGGAGAGAAGACATAAGAGAAGGACCAGTGGAAAGCCCAAAAAGAAAAAGAGGTTTACCGCTCTATATATTTCATGTATTGTTTTATTTTTGATTGCAGTGGGAGGCTACCTGTTCCGCAAACAGCTGACACTGGTGGCTTTTGATTGGTTTGTATCACCGACGTTGGAAAGCAAGCTGGAGAAATCCTATCAGCCGCGACAATCCGGGGAACAGCAGCAGCAAGAGACAGTAGCTTACCGTAAGGAACCCTTTTCGGTGCTGTTACTGGGTACGGATCAAAGGCCAAATGAAAAGGCGCGTGGTCGTTCGGATACGGTTATGTATGCAGTAGTACGGCCCGCGGAATCGCGTGTGCTTTTGGTTTCCATTCCAAGGGATACGTACGTACAGATTGCCGGACATGATCCGAATCGCGATGGCGAGGATGATTTTGATAAGTTGGGGCATGCTTATGCGTTCGGAGGCGAAGATATGTCCATGGCTACAGTAGAGAAGTTGATGGAGCATAAGGCCGATTATTATGCTACGATTAATTTCCAGGGTATTCAGGAGGCGGTGAATGCAGTGGGTGGAGTTGTGCTTCCAATCGACAAGCCCATTGAGAATAAGAACCCGCTGCATATCAAGTTCCGTATTGAGGCGGGCAAGCCGCTTTATAATGGTGAGGAAGCCATGTATTATGTTAGGTATCGGGAAGATAGCGACTTCAACCGTACAAAACGGCAGCAAATATTTTTGAACGCTATGGCGGATAAGCTGCTGAATATCAACGGAATTACCAAGATCCCGGAGCTGCTCGATATTATGGGAGCCAACTTTAAAACCGATATGGAACCCACTTTTATTACTGGGCTTGGCAAGCAAGCTATTTCGCAGGGGAATCCACAAATTTCAAGTTTTACGATTACGGGGGAAGGGTTCAAGAAGAAGGGCCTGTATTATGACCGGGCTAATGAACAGGAACTTGAATATGCCAGACTCATGATTGCCAACTGGCTAGATTCCGATACAACCCCGCAGACGCTGAGGCTTCCCGACAAGCAGGACATTCAGTGAATAATCAATGGATTTATATTTGATTTTGAGGGGGATTCGTTTCTCATGAATATCGCTTTTTTCTTGCTTCCCAAACAGGAAGTTGCTTGTGTAACGGCGGATGCTACTTTACGGCAAACGTTGGAACGGATGGAATATCACCGTTTTACAGCGGTTCCTATTTTGGATAAAGAAGGTAGATATACAGGTACGGTTACAGAAGGTGATCTGTTGTGGCATATGAAAGAGTCTGAGGGGAAAATCACCTTTGAAAACGCTTCTAAGTTCATGCTTAAGGACGTTCCGTTGCGGGTTACGATGAAGCCCGTATCCATTGACGCGAACATGGAGGATTTAATTAATTTGGCGAAGGTGCAGAACTTTGTGCCCGTTGTAGATGATATGGAACGGTTTATTGGCATTGTACGTCGCAGCCAGATTATTGAGTATTGTGAAAAATTTGTGTCCAGGGAATCGCTAAATACTTCAAGCTAAAATAAGCAGCAAAGCTGGTCCGAAAATAACGATTTACCCTATGGGGTAACAGTTATTTTCAGAATAGGATATGCTATAATGGAGAATAAAGCTTTTTCAGAGGGGTGTGACTCTTCATCATATGCCTAAAGAAATGGATGTAGTTAAAAGAGCCAAGGTTATTGAATGGCTTAAAACAGAGGTGCTTGACCAAGTCTCCCGTCTGTTTAAGGCGATGTGGGAAGGCAGTACAGCCCGCATCGGTGATTGTTTGGCGAGTTTGGTGATGAGCAGTTATATTTTGGGGAGGCGCCTTGGAGTGCCTTACCGTGAATTGGATGATCTACTCATCGACAAGCTAAGAAAGCACAGAAAAGAAGGACACCAGCTGGAGGATTGGTATCAGGACATTTCCGCACTGGAAGAACATATGCGTAAGAGGTGAAAACGTTGAAATTCCGCTTGGCAACTGTAGCATGGAGCGTCATTTATTTGCTTCTGCTGCTGACTCTATTGACACCATTAAGAATCATTACCGTATTTTTGCTGATTGTGCCTGGCGCTGTATTGTTTTCATCGCTGCCTTTCAAAGGATTTCTGGTCCACGTCATACCGGTGCTGTTAATTATAGCGCTACTCGATGTGTATTCGCTGCTCCCCGCGATTTATTTTCTGATTCCTTCAATAATGATGGGACGGATTTATAAAAAGGGAGGACCTGCTTTTCAAGCGTTGATGACCGGAATGGGCATTATTTTAGCCGAGTTGTTGGTTGTTCTGTTTATCGCTACGTATGCCTTTGGATTTGATCTTTCGCAGTACCTTCGTGATCAGGCTGCGATATCGGCAAGTATTGTACAGCAGGTTTTGAGTGCTAATCCGATGTTTTCAAACATGAATTGGACGGCAGAGGACACGCAGAAACTCGGCACAATGCTGATTGGAAAAATTCCGTATGTGCTGATCGTGACCTCGTTCATATTGGCGGTGATTACGCATGCTTTGGCACGTCCGGCATTGAGCAGTCTCGACGTACCGGTACGCAAAATGAAGCCTGCCCGCGAGTGGAGGCTACCGCGCGCGCTGATCTGGTATTATCTGCTGGCAATTGTAATTGAATGGATAGCAGGGTCTTCTGATAGCAGCTGGATTCAAATGGTTTCCATTAGTATGCTACCGCTGATTCATGCATGTTTTATTATCCAGACGATTGGTTTTGTATACTTCTGGACGCATAGCCGTAAAATGAGCCCGGTGATTGCGTTGCTGCTGTCGCTCGTCGTTCTGGTGTTCCAGCCGCTCCGCATTATAGGTATTATTGATTTGGCCTTTCCGCTGCGTGAAGCTATTACAAGATCAAAGAAATAGGGTGAACAGTCATGCCTAAATTTCTACAAAAACGCTGGCACGGCTATCAGACCGTCTGGGCGTTTTTACTGCTGCTGGTGCTTGTCATATGTATTTCCATGTACAACTGGGAACTGGGTGTGATGGGACTGCTGCTGTCATTCTTGCTCGGCGGGCTGATGCTGAAGACGGAATTGGATTTTCGTCGGGAACTGAATCAATATATCAGCGGTCTTTCCTTCCGGATCAAGCGGGTGGAAGGGGAAGCGATTAGTGCCTTGCCGTTCGGCATCATTTTATACAGTGAAAATCGAACGGTAGAATGGCACAATCGGTTTGCCGGGGAGATGTTCGAGGAGCAATCACTGATTGGTGAATCTCTTCAAGATTTGTTTCCTCAACTCGCAGGTGCTCTAAGCACCAAGAAGGAAACAAAGGAGCCTGCTCGTGAGCTGAAGGTGGAGCTACAGCATGATGAGCGTCATTATCAGTTTCTGATCGTGCCCGATGAGCGTCTGGTATATTTGTATGAAGTCACGGAGTTGGCGGTGCTACGCAAGCAGTATGAAAACGAGCGATTAGCGCTCGGTATCGTCATGCTCGATAATATGGACGAGGCTGCTCAGGGGATGGACGATCAGCAGCGTACCGCGCTTATTGCGAAGGTGTCAAGCGAGATTACATCCTGGGCTAATCAGTACAATATTTATTTGCGTCGATTATCTTCTGAGCGTTATCTCATTATGCTAAATCATAAAGCGCTTCAGGAGCTGGAGCAAAGTCGATTCGTCATTCTGGATACCGTAAGGGAAATGACGGCGGATTTGAAAGTACCGATGACACTGAGTATTGGCTTGTCCTTCGGTGCAGAGAGCATCAAGGAGCTAGGGGAGCTGGCCCAATCCAGTCTAGATATGGCGCTTGGGCGTGGAGGCGATCAGGCAGCAGTGAAGGCGGGACAACGCCTGTCCTTTTACGGAGGCAAGTCCAATGCTGTCGAGAAGCGTACCAGGGTACGTGCCCGAGTCATTGCACATGCGCTGCGTGATCTGATGCAGGAGAGCGACCGCGTGCTGATTATGGGACACAAAATACCGGACATGGATGCAGTGGGAGCGGCCATCGGTGTGTGGAAGGCTGCGGCGCTTTACAATGTAGAGGCACATATCGTACTGGATAAATCCAATCCGTCTATCGACCGAATGATGGAGCAGGTAAACAAGGATGAGAAGTTATCGCAAGCGCTCCTGACGCCAGAGCAGTCGCTCCAGCTAATGACTGAGCACAGTCTGCTGGTCGTGGTGGACACGCACAAGGCCTCCATGACGATTGAGCCGCGTCTAGTGCAGACGGCCAGTCGGGTGGTGGTTGTCGACCATCATCGTCGGGGCGAGGAATTTATTAACGATTCGGTTCTGATCTACTTGGAGCCCTATGCGTCATCGGCCTGTGAGCTGGTGACCGAGCTGCTGCAATATATCCATGAGAAGGTCCAACTGACACCGCTGGAGGCAACATCACTGTTGGCAGGGATTACGGTGGATACCAAGCATTTTTCCCTGCATACAGGCTCGCGTACATTCGAGGCAGCCGGCTTTTTACGACGTAGCGGGGCAGATACAGTTATGATCCAGCGCATGTTAAAAGAGGACCTGGATGAATATATTGCTAAGGCGGAAATTATTAAGCATGCTAAAATGATATATGGGCATATCGCAATTGCGGTGACAGAGCCCGGACAGAAAATACCGCAGCTCCTGATTGCTCAGGTGGCGGATTCATTACTCAATATGACGGATGTACTGGCCTCCTTTGTGGTCAGTGAACGTCCTGACGGCCTGGTGGGGATCAGCGCCCGTTCACTCGGACGCATGAACGTACAGGTCGTCATGGAACGGCTAGGCGGCGGAGGACATCTGACGAATGCGGCGGTTCAGCTGGATTGCCCGCTGGAGGAAGCTAAGCGCAGAGTGGTCGACGTGCTGGCCGAAATTGATGGGGAAGAGGGGTTATTTGAATGAAAGTGATATTCATTAAAGATATGAAGGGCCAAGGCAAGAAGGGGCAAATTAAGGAAGTTTCGGACGGTTATGCAGCGAATTTCCTGTTGCCGCGTGGTGTTGCCCGTCCAGCGACAGAAGGAAACATGAAGACGCTGGAAAATCAGAATGCTGCTGAGGAAAAACGCAAGCAAGAGGAAAAGGAAGAGGCGCAAGCGCTCGGCAAAAAGCTGGAAGAGACAACGGTTCAGCTCAAGGCGAAGGCTGGTGAAGGTGGACGGCTGTTCGGCGCGATTACAAGCAAGCAAATTGCGGAGGCAGTAGCTAAAACGGGCATCAAGCTGGACAAACGCAAAATTGAGCTGGAAGAACCGATTCGTACGTTGGGCGTGACTCAAATGACCGTTAAGCTTCATCCTGAGGTCAAAGCTACGCTGAAAGTACAGGTGACAGAAGAATAATTATGGGCGGCGAATTTTTTGATCGGATTCCTCCGCAAAATCTGGAGGCTGAACAGGCGGTTATCGGGTCTATTTTGCTCCAGTCTGAAGCACTGATTACCGCAATGGAGCGGGTGCAGACCGAGGACTTTTATGATAAGGCTCATCAGATGATTTACGAAGCAATGATTGAGCTGGGTGAATCCGGACAGCCGATTGACTTGGTTACGCTGACCTCGAAAATTCAGGACAAGGGACAGCTAGAGGATATCGGCGGTGTCAGTTATCTGGCGAAGCTGGCTCACGGGGTGCCAACAGCGGCTAACGTGGATTACTATGCCCAGATCATTGAAGAAAAAGCGATGCTTCGTCGCTTGATTCGTGCAGCTACACAGATTGTGAGCGAAGGCTATAGCAGTGGCGAGGATGTCGCTGGTATGCTGAGCGATGCTGAGCGCAAGATTATGGAGATATCCAACGGGCGCTCAGGTAGTGGCTTTATTGCCATCCGCGATGTCGTGATGGAAGTGTTTGACCGCGTTGAATTGCTGCATCAGAACAAGGGCAATACGACCGGAATTCCGTCTGGATTTGTTGATTTGGACAAGATGACGGCGGGTTTCCAGCGCAATGACTTGATCATTGTGGCCGCCCGTCCATCCGTAGGTAAAACAGCGTTCGCTCTGAATATTGCGCAAAACGTTGCAGTTCGGGCAAAAGAGACAGTAGCCATCTTCAGTCTGGAGATGTCGGCCGCTCAGCTCGTGCAGCGGATGATTTGCGCCGAGGCCAATCTGGACGCGAACGTCATGCGGACAGGTGAATTTAAAGGCGACGACGATTGGGCGAAGCTGACGATGGGCATTGCAGCCTTGTCAGAGGCGGAAATCTATATCGATGATACGCCCGGCATCACTGTGGCTGATATCCGTGCCAAATGCCGCCGTCTTAAGGCGGAAAAGGGACTGGGTATGATCGTAATTGACTACTTGCAGCTGATCCACGGACGAGGTAAAGCAGGCGAGAACCGGCAGCAGGAGGTATCTGAAATTTCACGGACATTGAAACAAATCGCTCGTGAGCTTGAAGTGCCTGTAATTGCCCTCTCCCAGCTGAGTCGGGGTGTGGAGCAGCGTCAAGACAAGCGGCCGATGATGAGTGACTTGCGGGAATCGGGTTCTATCGAGCAGGATGCTGATATCGTGGCGTTTCTGTACCGGGATGATTACTATAATCAGGAAACAGAAAAGAAGAATATTATTGAGATTATCATTGCCAAGCAGCGTAACGGCCCGGTCGGTACGGTAGAGTTGGTCTTTCTCAAAAATTATAATAAATTCGCTAATTACGAGCGTGCCCATTCGGATGCGTTCGCCGGATAACATATTAGTATCATTAGAAAAGGCTCTTTCGACGCGGATTTCGCGATCTCGAAAGGGTTTTTTTTATAGGATTCACGTATTTTCATATAAGGAATGAAACTCTCAATTACGAACAATACTATTTTCATGTAATATAATGTTCGCTTTTTATTTGACTTTAAAAAATGGTGCTGTTACACTTATAGTGCTGCTTCAACGCAGTGGGGAGATCATTACGCCCGGGGCTTTCCGAACCTACGGAATGTCTGCGACGGACGTTTTTTCCTGCTGTCCGAGAACGCTCCATATCTGCTCGCTCAGGCGGTTGAAGTCGGATATGCGTAGTGTGTCAGCTCAAAATCAGAGTGTCTGTGGGCACTCCACGGAGGAATGAAACATGTCAACTGTAGTCGTTGTGGGAACACAATGGGGAGACGAAGGCAAAGGTAAAATCACGGACTATCTGGCGGAAAGCGCTGAAGTGGTGGCCCGTTACCAAGGCGGAAACAATGCTGGTCATACGATTCTCATTGACGGTAAAAAGTACAAGCTGAGCCTGATTCCATCCGGCGTTTTTTATGAAGATAAAAAGTGTGTTATTGGCAACGGCATGGTAGTCAATCCAGCCGCTCTTATTGAAGAAATTACTTACATTCATGATAATGGATTTTCCACGAAAAATCTGGTCATTAGTGACCGTGCACATGTGATTATGCCGTACCATATGACGCTGGATGTGCTGGAAGAAGACCGCAAAGGTCCTAACAAAATTGGTACTACCCGTAAAGGGATTGGCCCTGCTTATATGGATAAGGCTGCACGTAACGGTATTCGTATTGCTGATTTGCTGGATGCAGAGGAATTCGAAAAGAAGCTGCGCCACCAAACGAAAGAGAAAAATCAAGTGATTGAACAAGTATATGGCGGCGAGCCATTGGATGTAGAAGCAATACTGAAACAGTATCTGGAATATGCTGAATTTATCCGTCCTTATGTAGGCGATACGTCTGTCGTGTTGAATGATGCGATTGACGCAAATCAAAAGGTACTGTTCGAGGGTGCGCAAGGCGTTATGCTCGATATCGACCAAGGTACGTATCCATACGTTACGTCCTCTAACCCGTCGGCTGGCGGCGTATGTATTGGTTCCGGTGTGGGACCATCCAAGATTCAACAAGTCATTGGTGTAGCTAAATCGTACACAACTCGTGTAGGTGATGGCCCCTTCCCAACTGAGCTGAACGATGAAGTCGGCGATTACATTCGTGAAACAGGTCATGAGTACGGTACGGTTACAGGTCGTGCTCGTCGTGTGGGCTGGTTTGACAGCGTCGTTGTGCGTCATGCCCGTCGTGTCAGTGGGTTAACGGGTCTTTCCCTGAACTCGCTGGACGTATTGACTGGCCTGAAAACGGTGAAAATTTGCACAGGTTACAAGTACCGCGGCGAGGTGATTACGCATTATCCGGCTAGCCTGAAAATGCTGGCGGAATGCGAAGCGGTATATGAAGAAATGCCAGGTTGGAGCGAAGACATCACTGGTGTGAAAACGCTGGAGGAACTGCCTGAGACTACACGCAATTACGTACAACGTGTGTCTGATCTGACAGGTATCCCAATCGCTATTTTCTCGGTTGGGCGTAATCGCGATCAAACGAATCAGGTGCTTCCGATTTATTTGTAGGACAAGAATGATATAGCTATTGATACACGTTCAAAGAGAGAGGCTGTTAGTAGCCTCTCTCTTTTTTTATTCTGTGAAGTGTTAAATGGTATCTTCCCCTTTACATAATCTTATCTTCCTTGTCGATTTGTGATAACAAACCCTCTCTATAATCCAAATAGAAAAGAGATTCGGACGTCTAGACGTCTTGAGAGGGATGAATTATGAACTGGTATCTTCGCTCACTCGGCACACGCAAAATTGTGGAATTCATTGTGCTTATCATTTTCGTCATTTTTTTCCTGGGGCCTCTGACCAATCTTCTCCTTTTGGCGGTTTCGGGAAAATGGCAGTATCCTGCACCGCTCCCGCAAAGCTTGTCACTGGAATGGTGGAAGTTTGTACTTACCCAGGATGATGTACTCAGCTCGATTTCTCTATCCTTCCTGATTGCGATTACCGTTACGGTCTGCTCCATTATCGTATGTATTCCTGCTGCTTATGCCTTTGCACGAATTTCTTTCCCGTTCAGTAAGTGGTTCCTTTTCTCATTCCTACTTACGCATGCTTTTCCGAAAATGGGTTTGTATGTGTCTATTGCCGTACTATTCTACCAATTCGGGTTGATGAACACCTTTGCAGGCATTGTGCTTATCCATATGGTAAACACGCTCATGTATATGACCTGGATTCCTTCCTCTGCCTTCCGTAGCGTACATCGTGCACAGGAGGAGTCGGCGCGGGATGCTGGGGCCGGACCATTTCGGGTGTTTTGGAAAATCACCTTTCCTATGGCGCTGCCCGGCATTGTGGTCGCCTCCATTTTTACCTTTCTTGCTTCAATGGATGAAGCACAGGGGACACTCCTTGTCGGAACGCCGGACTATAAAACAATGCCAGTCATCATGTATTCCATCATTGCTGATTATCCAAGCACAACGGGTGCTGTTTTCTCAGTCATTCTTACCCTGCCAACGATCATTCTGCTATTGGCAGCCAAGCGTTTTGTAAGTGCGGATGTACTGGCAGGCGGATTTCAGGTGAAATAACGTAACTGGTCAAAAGAGGAGTTTGTAAAATCCTGAAAAAGGAGCCTAAGCTAATGCCCATTCAATTATCCATTCAAGAGTTAACCAAGCGCTTCAAGACAGGAGACGGAGTCAAAGGCATTTCACTTGACGTGATGAAGGGAGAGCTGGTGACACTGCTGGGACCTTCCGGCTGTGGTAAAACAACCGTGCTTCGCTCCATTGGCGGCTTTTTGGACCCGGACAGTGGCGACATTCAGATTCAGGGTAATAGCGTACTCAAGCTGCCGCCAGAAAAGCGTCCGACGGCTATGGTGTTCCAAAGCTATAATTTGTGGCCGCATATGACCGTGTATGACAACCTGGCTTTCGGCTTGAAGATTCGAAAGGTGAAGAAGACAGAGATTGACCGTCAGGTGAAGGAAGCGCTAGCGCTGGTTCGGCTAGAGAGCGCAGAGCGTAAAACGCCGGGACAGCTCTCGGGCGGTCAGCAGCAGCGGGTAGCACTCGCTCGGGCTCTGCTGCTAAAGCCTGATGTATTGCTGCTGGACGAGCCCTTTTCCGCACTTGATGCCAAATTGCGTATGGAGATGAGAGAGGAGCTGCGCGATATCCAGACCCAGACGGGGATGACGATGGTATTCGTCACCCATGATCAGGAGGAGGCGCTGTCCATTTCCGACCGCATCGTCGTTATGAATGCGGGCCGGATTGAGCAGCTCTCTTCACCGCAGGAGATCTATGACAAACCACAGTCACTTTTTGTAGCAGGTTTTATTGGCCGGATCAATTTATTAAAGGGGGTGAGTACAGGTCGCAGTGTCTCTGTGAGCGGAATACCGTTTGCACAAGAGCATGAATACACAGGCGAATCTATGGTTGGTGTAAGACCAGAGGATATTGTTCTGACGACGGAAGAAAAGGGTTCTCTAGCCGGAACGATCAGACAAGTGATGATTCTCGGGCATTATGCGGAAGTTTCGCTGGATAGCGGTACCCATCATCTGAAAATGTTTGTGCCGCGTGAACGAGCGACCGAGCTACGCAGTGGAGAGCACATCAGATTCAGCTTCAGTAAAATTGTTACTTTTCCAGCAGCACAGTGAAGATTCACGATCAACCTCTATATCGCATCAATGTCCATCACGAACGCATCATCTGGTGATGCTGCGAACTTGTGCAACTATCTAAAGGAGGCAACAACGTGTTTGGGAAAAAGAATATGGGTCTGGTTTTGGCAGGGGTACTTAGTTTATCGTTGTTGGCTGGCTGTGGAAACGGCGGTAATGCCGCCACGGCTACAGGGGAAGCCAAGTCTACCAAAGCGGGAGCCGCTACGGGAACAACGGAAATTTCCTTGTACACTGGAGGGTCTCTGAACGTTAAAGAGCTGTGGGAAACGTTAATCAAGGACTTTGAAGCTAAAAATGATCACGTTAAGGTCAAACTGGTGTATTTGCCAGCAGGAACCGGAGGTGCATCTACACTGGACCGTCTGATCGCAGCCAAGAAAAGCGGACAAACCGATACAGATATCGACCTGTACGAAGGCAGTCTGGATGATATCACCAAAGGGGTAGGCGAGAAACTGTGGGAAACGGTGGACGCTGCCAAGGTTCCAAATTTGAAGAATGTGGATGAAACGTATCTCAAGCAAGTCAACAATCAGGCCATTCCATACCGTGCTTCTTCGGTTGTCCTTGCCTATAACAGTGCAAAAGTAGCGACACCTCCGAAAACAGCCGACGAGCTGTACACGTGGATTCGCCAGCATCCGGGCAAGTTTGCCTATAATGATCCGTCCACAGGTGGATCAGGCAGCTCATTTGTGAACACGGTTATCTATAATTTCCTTCCGCCAGAGGCGATGAACAGTGATGATCCGGCAAATATGAAAAAATGGGATCAAGGTTTCTCACTGCTCAAGGAACTGGGCCCTTCAATGTACCAAAAAGGAGTCTATCCTAAGAAGAACCAAGGTACGCTTGATATTTTAGCAAGTGGAGAGGTAGACATGGTTCCAGCCTGGTCTGATATGGCGCTCGAACAACTGGCTAAAGGGCTGCTTCCAGACACGGTGAAGCTGACACAGATCGACCCTGCTTTTACAGGTGGCCCCTCTTATCTGATGGTTCCTTCACTTTCCTCCAAAAAAGAAGCAACCCAGGAATTCTTGAATTATATACTGACGCCTGAAGCGCAAACGGTGGTTATTAATAAAATGTACGGCTATCCGGGGATTAAGTGGAATCTGATGCCAACGGAACTGCAAGAGAAATTCAACAGTGTATCTTCTGGATACCGCAGCTTTAACAGCGGAGAGCTTCAGCAGGAAATCTACAAACGCTGGCAAAGTGAAGTAGCGGGCGGTTGAGCATGAGTTCATTGTCCAAAAGGGGGATGCTGGGGCTTGCTCTGGTCATCCCGTCTTTTCTCATTTTGCTGGTCGTCGTTATTATTCCGATTCTTTATGCCGTGAAGGAAAGCTTGATTGATCAATATGGAACGGGCTACGGTCTGGCCAATTATATTCGGCTGTTCACGGAACCTGCCATGCGTAGAAATATCATGTATACGATTAATGTCACGTTAGTCTCGACGGCCCTTACTCTGGTCATCAGCTATGCTTTGGCGATTTATCTGAGATTCGGCAAAGGGGTTGTCGTAAAGTGGATAGGCCGCTTGTATTTTATTCCGATGTTTGTTCCCGGTGTAATTGCAACGTATGCGATTATTACTATGTATGGGAATCACGGTTGGGCTGCACGTCTTTTGCTGCCGCTCGGCATTGAGACGATTCCGAGGATTATTTATGACTACAAAGGGCTGGTGCTGGCTAATTTGTGGTTCAACATTCCGTTCGCAACCATGCTGCTCAGCTCGGCACTTGCCAGCATTCCAAACGCTGTCGTCGAAAGCGCCAGAGATGCCGGAGCCAGCACGATGCAGCTGTTTGGTCGCTTTATTTTACCCCTTTCCTACAAAACGATGTGGGTTGCGGTGACCTTCATTTTTATGGGAATCATGGGTAGCTTTACGGCTCCCTTCCTGATCGGTGCCAACTCGCCGCAGGTGCTGGGTGTTGCGATGCAGCAGGTATTTTCCAGCTATCAGGAGACGCGTACGGCCAGTGCAATGGCAGTGTTTATGTTTTTACTGTGTTCTTTTATGGGCTACTTTTATATTCGGACAATGGTGAAGGATGCGGATGCCAGCTAGACGGCCGTTATACACTAAGGAGGTTACAGGGATGAACAGCCAAGCAGAGGTGCAAATTACCGGGTTTAGTGGGCGAGTATGGGAAAAGGATCTGCTGGATTGCGGTTATCGGATTGCCTTACACAAGGCGGAGGTTGAGCTCAGCCCGGGAAACGGGTTCCGGTTTAGGTTCTCCATGCCAGAAGACGGATACGCGGAGCTTGATCTGTTCGCCAGATCAGACAGTGACTGGGCTGCGATAGATCGAGAATCTGCCTTCGTACGCCTCTACCTGAATGAAGCCTATAATCAAGATGTCATTTTGTACTATGGCAGCAGTCAGGGAGTGTACACCCGTCTGTTGGGGTATCTACAAGCAGGCGATTACGAGGTCTATGCTGAATTTCGCGAATTGGAATCGGCTCCGCTTGTATCTCGAGCATGGATCGACGGGGTTGAACTGCGCTGCGTGGCTGATTCCTCTCCAAGATCGCTGATTTATCGCCATACCCCGCTTTTATATGGCCGCAATCTGTCACATCCCTATGAGAATCGCTTTACGGATACACCGCTTGTTTTGTTCTATTCTGTGGAAGGGAATGAGGAGAAGACAGTCATCGAATATCAGATGATGTTCAGTCATGAAGATGAGGGAACGCCCGCGCCGCTGCTTATGAGCAAATGGGGAAGAACCACCGATATCGAATGGATGTACCGCGTGGAGCTAGATGCAGAGGACAATGTTCTGGAAGCTGTTTTCCAGGGGGCACATCATATTACGACTGCGTTTAATGGGAATTATGATCTGGGTGGGCATCCTGTTCTCCAATCCGCAACAACTAACGGAAACTTTAAGGATGACATTTCATCGGACTATCGTTTTATGCTGCCGCCTGCTTTCGAGTGGAAACCAGAGGAAGAGCCACGTGAGGCGGTCATGAGCCGTTTTCCTTTTGCCTATCAGGTCACTGGGTGGGAGATGGAACGTCAACAGGAGCTGGAAATACCGTCACAAGCGTCTTCCATTGCACTTGCACACCAGCGTAGCTATGTGTTTATCCAGACTTCCAAACGCCCCTTACGGGATTCAGACAGAGAATTGTCTCCAGGGTTCAAGTCGGGCTTCAATCGGCGCGAGGAAGATGCCTGTGTCGATGTTCAGCTTCGCCTTCACGGCTCGGAGCAGTGGTATTCATCGTGCCATCATGATCTGAGACTGGGGGATTTTAGAGCCGCTTATGAAGGGGCAGAGTCACATTTTTCCACCACGATCAAGCTGTCTGGAGAGGCTGTGCTTGAGGATATAGCTGAAATCAGAGCCGTATTGCTTGAAGGCGGTGCTGATAGCATGGAAGTAGCCGGACTGTGTGCCTTTACGTTAAACGAGGATAATCTCCCGCAGTTTCCAGGTATTCGTACAGACCGGGTAATTGAGCTGACGCGGCTTCAACCCGTGGGTGTTTTATGGGCGGCAGACAAAGACATGTCGGGTGATGAAGAACATCCTGTGAATGATATGGTAAAGCATGTTGTGGATGAACTGTCTAGCCAGGATGGGAAGTCATGAGCAGACTACTGTATGTGGAAGGAACGGTCGACAGAACCTGCACCCAGAGCCATATTACGTACTCTTTTCATATTCCACAGCCGACTGAAACGATCCGTATCCACTTTTCTTACACGCCCAAGTTATTGGAGGATCAAGAGCAAGCACGAGGAATCATTGAGGAAAGCATGAGCAAATATGGATACGATGAGCCGGGGCATTCATCCGATCTGTGGAAGAAGTATATCCCGCTGCAAAATTTATTAACGCTGTCTGTCGATGATCCTCTCCGTCACCGTGGAAATGCGCACCGTCCCGAGATGCAGCAGGAGCATTGGCTCGGTTCGTCTGCGGCTTCGCCAGGATTCCTCGCAGGAAATAATCCGGCGGGCGTGTGGCGGATTACGGTCAGTCTGCATGCCGTTGTAACCGAGACGCTTGCCTACCAAATTCATGTATTGGGGGAGGAAGCAGCATATGCTTAAATGGATTCCGGCTGAGCTTCACACCCATACGCTTCACAGCGACGGAAAGCAAACGCTGGAGGAGCTTGTTCAAAGCGCAGTGAATCTGGGACTTGAGTGCATCGCTATGACGGATCACAACACGCAATCGGCATTTGCGGATCAGGAACAGGTTCAGCGGCAGTTTGGTCTCCCGATCATTTCAGGGATGGAGTGGACGACCTTTTACGGGCATATGCTAACGCTTGGGGTTGACCGCTTTATCGACTGGCGTGTGCTGGGACCAGATGACATCTATGAGGGGATTCGGCAGGTGCATGAGCAGGGAGGCATTGCAGGGATTGCCCATCCGTTCAGGATCGGAAGTCCGATCTGTACGGGGTGCTTTTGGGAATACACGATTCAGGATTGGCATGAGGTGGATTATATAGAAGTCTGGTCAACGCTTATGCCATCTATTAAGCGGGATAGCCAGCGGGCGTTTGCCATGTGGACCGACTTGTTGAATCAGGGGTATCGCATCACTGCGGTAAGCGGTCGGGACTGGCATGTATCTAAACCGGATGATGCGCTTCCGGCTGTTACGTATCTGGGGGTTCATGATGAGGCAGAAGAGCGAGAAGGTTTAGCAGACCGGGCAGTTGAGGCGATTCGCCACGGTTCAGTGTCAGTTACGATGGGACCGTTACTGACGATGTGGGCACAGATTAAGGGCAGAGAACATCGTTATCACATCGGCGAATGCATAGAGCTGACTGTAGAAGATTCACTATCGGTGACGGTTCAATTGGATGTGGAAGCAAGAGCAGCCCATTACAACCTCAAGCCTCAGAATCTTCGTCTTCTGCTGACAAGTAGTCACGGAATATGCTCCGAGATTCAGATCCCTGCTCACACAGGAGAATATACGCTATCATTGCAAGATCCGCTAGGTAAGGGCTGGATACGAGCTGAGCTTTACGGCTGCATGGAAGACTGCGTGATGATGATTGCTTTTACGAATCCGATTTATATGGCTTAACACAATAGAAAGGCTGGGCTTCGGACGGTGTCAACAAAACAAGAGAACATAAAGCAGCGTATAGAAGAATATATGAAGGTTAATCAAATGGGTCCGGGGGATCGGCTGCCGTCGGAAACTGCACTTTCCCAATCGTTTCGTGTCTCGCGTACGACGCTACGGGGAGCTATTCGCCAACTGGAATCGGAAGGTAAGCTGCTTGTAAAACACGGGAGTGGCACGTTTGCGACTTGCCCGCTGCCGAGTATTCCAAGCTCCCTCGACCGCCTGTACAGCATCGGGGACATGATTCGTTCGGCAGGGTTACGGGAAGACGAGCAGCTAGAATCCATTCAGAGAATCTCGGTTTGTCCTCCTGATATTGCCGAACAGATGAGATTTTCCGAGAATGAGCCCATGATTGCTCTAGAGCGTACACGCACTGCCAACGGAGAGGCTGTAGCCCACTCTATCAACTGGATGCCAGAGAAATTAGCCGGACCCATTCTGGAAGGTGACTCTTTTTCAGGCTCGCTTTTTCAGAGTCTTGAGTTCAAGGCGGGGGTACGAATTGTCGGAGCGTATTCCGAGCTTACCGTTCCCAACTATGACGATGCACATATGACGCGTCTGTTGAAGCATCCACAGGCCACGGTATTACTATTAAAGCAGCTTCACTATGATGAAATGAACAGGCAGGTGCTGTATTCTCTGGATTACGTCCGCAGTGACATTTTCCGTTTCTGGGTGCGTCGTACGCGCTGATTCGATCAGAAGGTGGCATCTCCTATTGAATTGTGCTAGTTTTACATATTCCATGGGTTAAAAATCGTCATATCTCGTCAATACTGATCTATATGCACTTCATGATGATACACACATGGCAGGATGCGTATAAGGAGGTAACGGGATATGAGGTGGCTTGGATGGCTGCTCAAAAAAGGAATGACGGTCGTGTTGGTTAGCGCACTAACGCTGGCAGTGACAGGTGTAGTCGTTAATGCTTATGTTCAATCGCTGCTGCGGCAGTTTAACATTCAGCTTGATCATCAGCCCATATGGGGATTGGGTTGGCTAAAGGGCAGTGCGGGTACGGATCAAAGCACAGACACGGGGAAGAACAAGACGACGGGAAGTGACTCGGGAAGTGTAACACCGCCTGATGATGCGTTGCCTGTCATGGGACAGGGCTTAGAAGAAAGCGGAAGTGAGGCTGGTGGCGCAGCCAATGGCAAGGCATCTCAGGAGGGTGCCACGTCGGCGGGAACATCAGGCAATGAGTCTCGGAAGCAGGCAGAAGGTACAACAGCTACACCCGAAACGAGTATTGAAGGCCATGATTTGGTTATTACGCCCGACCATTTGACGGAAAAGAAGAACAATTTACCAGCGGCACAGAAGCAGGAGATTTTTGCGATTCTGATGAATAAGCTGCCGCCGGAGGAGATGCAGAAGATATCAGCTGCGATGGAAGGCGGTCTCACCGAGCAGGAGCTTCAGAATATTCAGCAGGTGCTAGCGAAGTATTTGACCAAAGAGGAATACAACAAGTTAATGGATTTGCTTAAATGAGTATTTTGCAAAATCCTGAATAAATAACCTTGAATTCAGGGGAAATGTTTATGCTCAAAATAGGACTGCAGAATCCGCGCCATGCGCGGATTTTTTTGCGTGCCAGGAAGGAATTGGAGTGTAGTTGAATTCTTTGTAAAGGCTATGTTAAAGTAAACAGTGTTGTGAAAAGGTTAAATTTTTGAAACCTTTTACGCAACTATGCAATGGTAGATAGCGACTAATATCATAGATGCTTGTGAATACAGGCTAAATTCATAGTGTGAAAGACCAATAACGAACGCATTTATATAGAGATAGGATATGCTGAAAAGGAGAGAGTCATGAAGGTTTTGAAGGAGCAGGATTCACCAGGCAGCAGGAATGCAGTTTCAAACGTTGCAGACAAGCCTGCTGTGGAAGCGGGGAAAATAGCAAAGTGGTGGAGCGGTCGGAGAAAATGGTTGAGCTGGACGGCAGGCGGTGTGGTGATTGCAGGCAGTCTTATTTTTGCGAGTAATCAGTATGTCGGAGCTAACACAGTTCCTTATTATAAAGTGTATGTAAAAGGCGTCGAGGTCGGAAATATCTTGAATGAGCAACAACTTAAACAGCTGTACGCAACGAAGAGCAAACAGTATAAGGATAAGTATCCCGGCGTCGATATGGTGCTCAATACGAGCGCGGTAACGACAGACATTGAGAAGGCATATAAAGCGGATATCGACAGCGCAGCCACGCTGAAGAAGCTGGATGGTATGCTGACAGCGTATGCCAAAGGGGTAGAAGTGAAGGTCAACGGACAGACGGTTGGCATTGTAAAGGATAAAGCGACTGCACAGGCAGCTTTAAAGCAAGTACAGAAGAAGTACACACCTGTGGGTGAGGGTACATCTACAGGCATCAAGGGGCTGGTTCGCAAAACATCTGTGGGCAGTAGTCATGCGAGTGCTAGTACTAAAACGCCTAAGGCATGGCTGGAGTCTGCCAGTATCCGTGAGAAAATCGCTTATGAGCCTGTGAAAGCAGACCCGAACAAGGTGCTGACAGAGGCTGAAGCAGTCAAAGTGTTGACTGAGGGGCGTGAGGCTCCTATCACGTATACAGTGCAAGAAGGCGATTCTTTGTCGTCGATTGCAACTAAATTTAATATGACCGCTTGGGAGATTAAGCAGAACAATCCCGGCTCGCGTGAGCTGTATTTGCAAATTGGAGACGAATTGAAGCTCACTGCTCCGAAGGCTCCAGTTACAGTGCGAACAGTAGAGAAGGTCGTCGAACAGATTGCCATCGAGCCTGAGGTTGAGATTCGCCAGAGCGATGAACTGAAGGCAGGAGTTACCAAAGTGGTCAGACCGGGACAAGCAGGCCTTAAAGAGATGGACTATCGTTTGACCAAGGAGAACGGTGAGGTTGTGCAAGAGGAATGGCTCGGTCAAAAGGTGCTGCAGCCGTCTGTTACTGAGGTGGTTCTTAGAGGAACGAAGGTTGTGGGAGAAGGCTCAGGACAGTTCGCTTGGCCGGTGTCCGGTGCATCGATGTCGAGTAGCTTTGGCGCACGCTGGGGACGTATGCATGAGGGTGTCGATTTGGTCGGTAGTGCTGACATTCACGCATCAGATGAAGGTGTGGTAACATTTGCAGGTCAGCAGAATGGATACGGCAATGTCATTATGATCGATCATCGTAACGGCTACCAAACCGTGTACGGGCATTTGAGCAGCATTGGCGTTCATGTAGGACAGGTGGTTCAGCAAGGCGAGTCGATCGGGGTCATGGGGAACACAGGACGCTCGACCGGAACGCATCTGCATTTTGAAATTCGTAAAGATAATACGCCACGCAACCCAATGACGTATTTAAGATAGGTTGGATGTTTATATCGAGAGTTACATGATTTATGAAGATCAAGGGGAAAGGCCATGTTTTTCTGCATGCTTAACAGTAGGTGCAGACATGGTTTTTTTCTGCGTAAAGAAAAGGGTCTGGAGAAGTAAGGGAATGGCGCACGGGTATGATAGAATAGAATAAACATCTTATAGGTACTGCAAACGAAAGTTAATTATAGATTATGATCCGTGAAGAGAGGTGAACGCTATATGCAGGGAACGATTCTGGTAGTGGATGATGAACAGCCCATCGCTGATATTTTGAAATTTAATTTGGAAAAAGAGGGCTACCAGGTGATTTGCGCCTTCGATGGAATCAGCGCGGTGGATATCGCGGTCAAGCAGCAGCCTGACCTGATTCTGCTGGATCTGATGCTGCCGGGCATGGATGGCATGGACGTATGCCGCGAGGTACGTGGGCATCAGCTCCAGACGCCGATTATTATGCTGACCGCCAAGGACGGCGAAATCGACAAAGTGCTGGGGCTGGAGCTGGGTGCGGACGATTATGTGACAAAGCCGTTCAGCACACGGGAATTGCTGGCACGAGTGAAGGCACAGATGCGCAGACAGCAACGTGGCGGGGCAGGCACGTCGGAAAGCCGACCGCAGGAGGATAAGCAGGGGCTGCGCGTGGGCGACCTCTTTTTTGATACAGATATGTATACAGCATACAAAAACGGAACACCGCTTGACCTGACGCACCGCGAATATGAGCTATTGCACTATATGGCGAAGAATGCTGGAAAAGTCATGACGCGGGAGCATTTGCTTCAGGCGGTATGGGGCTTCGAATACTACGGGGATGTGCGGACAGTAGATGTGACCATTCGGAGGTTGCGCGAGAAGATTGAGGAGAACCCGAGCAAGCCGGAGACCATCCTGACGCGCCGTGGTCTTGGATATATCGTGAGCGGGGGCAAAGGTGGCCTGCGGGCATGAGATGGCTGTCTTTCTTTCGTACCATTCATGCAAAGCTGATTATTATCTATGTGCTGCTTATCTTGGTGGCTATGCAGCTGATTGGGGTCTATTTTGTCAGCTCGATGAAGAACTCTCTCACGAGTAATTTTACGCAGGATTTGCAAGCACGGGCGGAAATGCTGTCCGTGCTGGCGGAGCAGGATCTGAGTGGCAGTGACGGCAAAATGGAAGAAGACAGCGTGGAAAGCCTGCGTGCACGCGTGAATAATTTGTTTGATTTCAGCGGCGCGGAAATTCAGGTGCTGGATGCCAGCGGCAAAGTGTTAATTACTTCTCAAGGTTCACACGCCGATTATGTTGGACGCAAAAATACGCAGACAGTGGTTAGCCGCGCACTCCAAGGTATCCGTGATAACGAGGAATACATGGTGGACGAGGATAACGTCCGCAAGAAGGTCGTCGCCAAGCCCGTCATCAGCCAAGGCAAGATTGTCGGCGCAGTGTACATCGCCGCTTCGATGACCGAGCTCTACGATACGATGAAACGCATTAACAATGTATTTCTCTCAGGTATGCTCATTGCGCTGGCGCTAACGGCTGTGCTGGGCGTGGTATTGGCCCACACGATTACGCACCCGATTAAGGTGATGACACGTCATGCAACAGAGGTTGCCGAGGGCAAATTCGATCAGCAGATGCCTGTATTTGGGGATGATGAGATCGGCAGGCTCAGCGTGGCCTTTAACTATATGACAGGCCGTCTGCGTGAGGCACTGTCTCAAAATGAAGAGGAGAAGGAGAAGCTCTCCTCCATCTTGACCAATATGAGCGACGGTGTGGTCGCTACCGATGATAACGGCCGGGTCATTCTGGTCAACCGTCGGGCCAGCGCCATGCTGGGCGTGAACGAAAACGAAATGACCGGCAGGCATATCGCGGTACTGCTGGGGATCGACCCGGAGGAAACCGAGGCCCTGTATAGCGGATCTTCGGCCTCCACGCTCTTGCAGCTGGAGCCAGCCGGTCAGGATGAACCCATCGTCATCCGTGTGACATTCACGCCGATTCATCGGCGGGAAATTGGCATTACGGGGACGATTGCCGTGCTCCAGGACGTGACGGAGCAGGAGGAAATGGAGACGACACGGCGGGAATTCGTAGCGAATGTATCACATGAGCTACGCACTCCGTTGACGACCATCCGCAGCTATGCTGAGGCACTGGATGACGGCGCGATGGCTGAACCGCAGCTCGCGGAGCGTTTTGTAGGCGTGATCCGCAACGAGACAGAGCGTATGATCCGGTTGGTTACGGATTTGCTGCATCTGTCACGGCTCGATTCCAATGAGGCACCTTTGCGGATGCAGCCTGCAGATGTGATGGAGATGCTGGACGAGGTCGCAGATCGGTTTTCTTTTCAAATGAAGCAAAAGCACATTCGCTCAGGGATGTTCGTAGAGCAGGGAATCGGTAAGGTCGTGATCGACCGGGACCAAATTGAGCAGGTGTTGGACAACCTGATGTCCAATGCATTGAAATATACGCCAGATGGCGGGAGTATTCGGATTGAAGCTCGCCGCAACAGTGAGGGGATGCTATCTATTTCGGTACAGGACACCGGAATTGGTATTCCCAAAAAAGATTTGGACCGGATTTTTGAACGGTTTTATCGTGTAGACAAGGCGAGATCGCGCAATATGGGTGGCACGGGACTGGGACTGTCGATTGCCCGGGAAATTGTAAAGGCGCATGGGGGCCAAATTTTTCTGGAGTCGGAATACGGTCAGGGAACCTGTACGACCTTTACGCTACCCATGTCGAGTGAAGGGAGGGAAGCACAGTGAAGGAACGTTTGAAGTCCTGGACGCTTATTTTGCTGGTTGCTTCCAGCCTGGTACAGACTTATTTTTTGATTTACCGCCTTCCGGGCAGTGATTCTGTACTCACTTCAGAAACGAACTATGTCAAAACCGAAAGCATGGGGCAGGAGAAAAAAATTGAGAACCTCGTGTTTCCTGATAAAATGCTCATTCACCAAGGTGAGAAGAAGCATACCGTTTTTTATCCGGGTGTTACTTTTTACGATTTAATTTATACACGGCTGGAAAGCCGGAGCTTTAACAACTTTCAACGTCGAAGTATCCAATCAGCGGACTGGGCGCAGATTCGCAGCGAAAATGAAGGCATCGAATTATCCTTTTCAGGCGGAGTCCCGGTTTCATTACTGGAACGGGTTATGCGTCTGACGCCGGATTCGGTGTTTCAGGGAGAGACGATTAACCGCATTTGGATCTATATAGACGAAAAGAATGCCAAGCCGCATGCGCTCTTTTTCAGTGCCAGAGGCGATGTGGTGTATGAGGCAAACCAGTTCGATATGACGGTAGAGGACATTCGGCAGCATGTGAATTTCGGTGAAAATGCCCCGTTGTACGAGCTGGTGGATAATCAGTACTACATTCCCGTGAATGACCTGGAAACAGTGCAGCCTCTGGTGTATGCCGGGTTGTTTACGACGGAGCAAATGCAGCGGAACTTGTTCTTCGATCCAGGGATTACGCGCAATATTCAGGAGAAGGACGGCTCACAAATTTACACGGACAGCAAGCGTAGTCTGCAAATTAAGCAGGAGCAACGATGGATGAGCTATACCGATCCCAGTGCGCCAGGGGCAAGTGGCAGTAGTCCAATTAGGGATGTACTGGCCGCAGTTGATTTTGTGAATCAGCATGGCGGTTGGGATGCTTCGTACCAAATGAAATTAAGAAGTAGTGATGAAAATCGTACGACTGTGATGTTTCAGCAGTATTATGGTGCTTATCCGGTGCTGGACACACCATCGTTCCGCTTTGGTACAATTTCGCTGCAAATCCAGCAAGAAACGGCATCTGTCTATGAACGTTCGTTGCTGTACCTCAAGGGAGGAGAGCAATCCTCGAAGAAGGTTATGCTGCTGGGTGGCGAGCCCTTGAAGAAGCAACTGGAGACTGTAGCAAAAGGGAAGACGATTCGTGATCTGACTCCCGTGTATCAACCGGAGCTGACCAATGATGGATTGAAGCTTGCTCCTGAGTGGCGCGTTACGCTCAGTGACGGTTCTGTTGCAGAAATTCATGCTGTTCCTGTAACGACAGCATCCAACACAACACAAACGAAACCAGACCGGGAGACAAAGAGGTGACAGGAAGGGGGAACGGGAATGGATTGGAGCCGCGCCAAGAACGTATTGATTTGTACATTTTTGCTGCTCAATGTGGTATTGGGTTACCAATTGTGGCATGATGCACAGGAAACGGCAGGGCCGAATCTGGATTTTACTTCATTGGATGAAAATACGCAGCGTTTAATGGAAGAGAAAAGCATTCAGGTGCTGGCTCCGATTCCCGGCGATACCCCGCAGCTGCCTAAACTTTCTTACACATACGTTCATAGTGGAGAAAAGGATGATCGTGTGCAGCTGGTGAAGCCAGTGGACAGCAAACTGGTATTCACCCATGACGCGTTAGTTGAGGCATTGGAGCCACAAATCAAGGATATCGATAACTTTCAGTACGATCCGCTGGATGTTCAGGAGGAATTGGCATCCGGACAAGCAGATGCTTTTGTACTTCATCCGCTGGTTCAGGGCAAATGGCCGCTATTTAATGTGAAGTTGGCTCTGTTTTACAGCAATCAAAAGATTACAGGGTATCGCAAAATTAAGGTCGATCTCCAGCCTTCGGATGAGGCAAAGAAAATGCTGCCTGCGTCCAAAGCACTGGCAAGGCTGATCGACGGCTATTTGCCGCGTGATACGATTGTGAAGGATATCCGGCTCGGTTATTACGGACAGACCTTTAATTCCGATAGCCAGGTGGCTGCCCCCGTGTGGCGGTTTATGCTGGACAACGGGAAAGGTGTGTATTATGTGCAGATGAACGGAGATGTCATTAGTCCAAAGACAGAACATACAGAAGGGTCTTGAACAGATATGGGGATTTCATTTACCGTGCTGTCGAGCGGTTCGACCGGCAACGCTACCGTTGTGCGGAACGAAGACACGACATTGCTCATCGACGCAGGTCTCAGCGCGAAGCGTATTGACGAATTGCTGAAAGAACGCGATCTGAGCGGAGAAGAGTTGGATGGTATTTTGGTCACGCATGAGCATTCTGATCATGTTAAAGGACTAGGCGCCATGGCGCGTAAATATAATTTACCTATATATGCTAACGAGAAGACATGGTTTGCCATCAGCAATGCTGTTGGGCAAATCGCAGACGATAACCGCAGAATATTGGAGACAGGCGCAACGCGGGAATTTGAGTCATTACTCGTGGAGTCTTTTGGCATATCCCATGATGCGGCTGAGCCTGTAGGGTATAGCTTTTATGATGGGGCAGAGAAACTCAGTGTAGCGACCGATCTCGGCTATGTCAGCGACAAAGTGAAACAGGCGATATCAGACGCGGACGTATTGGTACTGGAGTCTAATCATGATGTGGAAATGCTGCGTATGGGGCGTTATCCGTGGAACATCAAGCGCCGTATTCTCAGCGATATCGGTCATTTATCCAATGAGATGGCGGGCGCGATTCTTAGCGAGCTGCTGACAGGTCGTACGAAGCGAACGTATTTGGCACATTTGAGCCGCGACCACAATATGATGGAACTTGCGAAGTTGACTGTACGTGGGGCGATGGAAGACCGCGGCTGTTTTTACAAGGACAGTGAGTTTCGATTGTGCGATACGTACTATGATCGTCCTACACCTTGGGATAAGGTAAGTGAGCCATAAAGCTGTCCAGCTCGGCGGCTTTGCGTTCTACCTCTTCACGGGTCACTACGCCTTTGTCCACCAGTAGTTCAATCAATGTACTTAGCGCCAGTGTATTGCGGTAATGCTCGTCTTTCAAATCCGCAAGCTTGGCAGCCATGCGAACTTCATCCATAGCCGAACGATGTGAATTCATCATATATTCCTCCTGTAAAAATATTTTAGAAATGGCGTGCAATGAGCTTGGTTCTGCCTGTGGTTTTGCTGGGTGCTGTGATACAATAAAGCTAACAACGGAAAGCTTTCTGAAGGAAGGCTCTCATCGAAAGTATAGGCAGCTTTAAGCGGACGGGAACAGGCCAGAACGTCTCTATGAGACGATCATTTTGTAATAGAATAGAAGACTTGTTACTATTGTAGTCCATTGGTTTGGAAATCATTCCTCTTTTTTCCTCTATTCGGAGTCAGATTCGGCGTGTATGCTAATTTATGAGATTCGGTTGCTTAGGAAGGCACCATTTGTGGTGATTAATAAGTAGGCCGGAACAATTGGTTGCTGGATTCCGATGATAAGGGATATTCAATCCATTTGAGATGTTCAACGGAGCAGGTTCTCTGTAGCATAGGTTGGCGCAAGCCCGAATAGCCCTAATTTTTTAGTGAGTGTCGGTGCATGACAACGAAGGGGAGAGGATTAGCATGGGCTTGTTTGAGGACGATTTTTATTCAACGAAGGTATCCACACGTGCGGCTAAAAAAATGGCATTTAAGGCGCGCCGTGGAGAACGGGGACGTTGGCCACACAGGAAGCGTGGAGTAAGTCCGGTGCAAGCTGCTGTCATTAGCGGTGCAGTCAGTGCAGTGATTGCCGTGCTTCTGTTCAGCTTTATTACAGGTCTGCCCTCCACTACGGCGGTAACCGGAGCCAGTCACTATCCCTTGCGGCAAGCAGCGGGTGATCCGTATGACCGGATTGTGCAGGCGGCAGCCAAGGTGCGCCCAGCCGTCGTCAGCATTGTGAATCTAAAAGAGGAAGATGGTAAAAGCACGGAACAATCCGCGCTTGGATCGGGTGTCATTTTCCGAGTGAGTTCGGGCAAAGCCTTCATTATGACAAATAACCATGTGGTCGAAGGATCAGATGATCTGGATATTGTAACGGTAGACGGTGTCAGAAAAGAGGCAAAGTTGATCGGCAAGGATCGCATTAGTGATATCGCTGTACTCGCAGTGGACGATAAAGGTATTAGCACGGTAGCGGATATCGGTGATTCCAGCAAACTTCGTCTGGGTGAAACGGTCATTGCTATTGGCAATCCGCTCGGCTTGGGAGACACGCTTACCTCCGGTATTGTGAGCTATACGAATCGCATCATTCCAATTTCCATTAACCAGGATGGCGTATATGACTGGGAGCAGCATGTTATCCAGACCGATGCGGCGATTAATGAGGGAAACAGCGGCGGCGCCCTAGTCGATCTGGACGGACGTGTGATTGGCATCAATACGATGAAAATCGCTGATACAGGTGTTGAGGGACTTGGCTTCGCCATTCCCGCCAATGAGGTGATGAAGACGGTGAATGAACTGGTCGAGGACGGCAAGATCACTCGCCCTTATCTGGGTGTATACACGGTCGACCTCAATAATGAATATGCACCGCTGGATGAAACTCAGCGCAAGGAGCTTAAGTTGCCGGACAGCGTGAAAAATGGGGCAGTCGTTCTGGAGGCCCATGGTCCTGCCAAGGAGGGTGGCTTGAAGCTGAACGATGTCATTACAGCGTTTGATAGCGAACCGATTAACTCTACGCTTGATTTACGTCGCTACTTGTACGATAACAAGAAGATTGGCGATGAGCTGAAAGTTACTTTTTACCGGGCAGGCAAGGAAGAATTGGTGACGTTAAAATTAACAGATAAGCCGGAAGGCTAAGGTTTAACTTATAGGCTTAACTATAAAAAAGGCGTTCTCCGGCTCATTCCCGGGAACGCCTTTTTCGATCTTCTGCTGCGCCTTAGATTAAGATGTCGTTCCCGTCACACGGGTTCCGCTCTTGGTGATCTTGTATGTCACCACATCGCCGCTCCAGAAATGGAACTTCAGCGTGACGTCACCATCTTTTACACTATTAAAAAATTCAGGCAGCAGCTTGATGCCGTTGGCATCATAGGCAGGGGCAAAGGTATTGCCAAATTCCTTATAAGGTGTCCAATCCTGTGGACCGGCATTGCCACCATTCGTATACACGGCTTCCATCGTCGCAAGCTGGCTACCACGGAAGTCTGTTGGAATGGTAAAGGCTTGCGTAGTCCCTTCGACAGCACTAAATTTCGGTGTATCATACACGACGACTCTAAAATTCCAGTCTGCCCCCTTGTTAAACTTGGCGGTAATGACGGCATTCTCACCATATTTATCGGAAGTGGTCAGGCTGGTGAGCAAGCTGGCTTTGAAGGTTAATGTGTCTCCGCTCAGTGTGTAGTCGGTGTCCTGTTTCAGTTTCTTGCTGTTGACACTGAGTGATTTCAAATGGTTGCCATTCAGGTTTAAAGTGACCTTGGTGTCCTGAGCAGAAGTACCTTTCTTCAAGTGAATCAGGTCACTGGCTGCATTGGAGGAACGCCCTTTTAGGCTGGCTTTAATAACATTAAAGAGTTCAGGATCAGACCACTTGTACGTTGTCCGGTTCAAGTGCTGGCCGTTATCCCAGAGCATGCCTGTTACTTTCTTTTCTTTCATGTAATGGGTCAAAAACTCGAAGAATTTCAGCTTTTCGCCCTGTTCAATAACACCTGTATGTTTATCGAAACCAAGCAGGCCATATTCACCGACAATAACCGGGATACCCTTGGCTACAAAGGTGTTATAGACATTATCAAAGGTTTGGATGATATCGTCTTGGGCAGCTTTATCAAATGTTGTATTCCCGGCAATGTTCACACTGAAAGGCCAGAAGCCATAATAGTGGACGGTCGCAATCAGATTGGGATCGTTCAGCTTGGTTATCGTGTTGTACAGCTCGTTGATTTTGGCCTGAGCAGGTGAAGCATCTAGACCAGACAGGACAAGGGGACGAGTGGCATTTTTACTGCCAGAGGCACGGACGATTTTGTGGAAGGATACATTCAGTTCATGAAGCATTTGATTCATTTTCGCTTCATCCGTAGTCCCTCCTTCAGAGAAACGGGGTTCGTTAATACTTTCAAACATCAGCTTGTTAGGTTGATCTTTAAAGCGCTGGGCAATTTGTGTCCATAATGCGTTATAGCGAGCCAGCACCTCATCATGTTTGGGCTCCATACTGCTTACCCACGTCCATGAATCATGATGGACATTAATCATGACGTACAGATTGGCATCCAGTGCCCAGCGAACAACCTCTTCTACACGATTCATGTAGGCAGACTCAACGGTATAGTTGGGTGCTGCTCCAATGTGCTTATCCCAGGTGACCGGGATACGTATGCTTTTGTACCCTTGGGCAGCAATTTGCTGGATCAACGCCTGGGTAATGCGCGGATTACCCCAGGCTGTCTCATCCGCCCCGACAGCATCCAGCGAGTTTCCTAAATTCCATCCCGGCTGCATGGCTTCCACATACGATTGCGTGCTGTTTGCAGCCGCAGTTTGCGGTGCTTGTCCGTTGGATTCGGCAGCAGCGGCAACGGATGCGAACGTAGATAACAGTAGAGTGATGGCAAGCGTCAACGACAGCAATGAAACGGGTCTTCGTTTTAATATAACAGGCCCCTTTACAAAGTTATTTTTGAAAGCGCCTTCTAATAAACACTACCATACGATTTGAATATGGAATACCTGTATAATTTATATAAAAATCATGTGTTAATTAGATATTTTAAATTTGTAAGCGTTATTATTGAAAAAATACAGAAATGAGTGTAGAATCTATGGCCCTACGTGGATTGTAGTATAGCATCGGATTTGTAAATACAAAAGAAAGAAGGAGATGAATATGAATAAGTGGGACACGGAAGAGGCCATTCGACGCTGGGATATGCATGCAGAAAACTTTACGGCCAAGTACACGGAGGAAGGGGATCGGTCTCGCGAAGTCCTGCTGAATCCAGCATTGCAAGCTTGTATGGGGCCCCTTGAGGGCAAAAAAGTGCTGGATGCCGGCTGTGGCGAAGGTTATCTAAGCCGGAAAATGGCCAGGGCGGGTGCTTGGGTAGAGGCTGTCGATTACTCGACAGAGATGCTGAGGCTAGCCAAAGAGCGAACGCCGTCAGCGTTGGGAATTACATATCACCATGGCAATCTGGAGAAGCTGGAGATGTTCGGGGACCAGAGCTTTGATCTGATCGTGTCCAATATGGTCATTCAGGACTTGGCTCATTATGAGCAGGCGATTGCCGAAATGCGGCGGTTATTAGTTCCAGGAGGCCGCTTTATTTTTTCTATTCTGCATCCGTGTTTTCAGACACCGCAGAGTGGATGGGTGAAGGACGAGACAGGGAAAAAGCTGTATTGGAAAGTGGATCAATATTTCAACGAAGGCCCATTGGAGCAAGCGATCCCTTATGATCAGGAAGAAAAGCTTTTGTACTTTCACCGTACGCTGGGCAGCTATGTACAGACCATTATTGACGCGGGTTTGCTGTTGGAAGGGATGATTGAACCCAAGCCGTCTGCCGAAATGTTGGAGAAATATCCCCATTTTCACGAGGACTTGAACGTCAGTAATTTTCTTATTTTTACAACCAGACGCCTCGGGTAAAAAGCAAGCCCTTTCCTTTCCCCGTCAAGTGTGGTAGAACAAAAGAAGGCAGTTTTGACACACCTACAACAGGAAGAGCTTCAAACGGAAAGGGATGCAACTGGAATGTACGTGGTATGTAAAGAGCATGTGGAACTAGCAATTGATATGTTCGTCGATGAATACGAGGATGCACCGGATGTCGTCGATCTCAAGGAAACGAAATTTTCGGATTGGGACCCTCCGGTGAAGTGCAAGGAATGTGAGAAGAAAGCAGAGTTTTTGGTCGTCTAAAAAACAAGCACGGGCGTTTCGGGGAGAAACGTCCTTTTTGTATACTAGGATTTATTGCAAAAATACCCCATACATAGAGCTATATTTATCCCTACCACGTACTGAGACAGGAGTGAACGATGGATGGACCCTTTGCTGCATTCATTATTTCGTCCGCTTCAAGTCAATGGAAGTGATCCCTCCACATATTATATCGAACAAAAGCCGTCTGCTACGTTGAAAGCTTACGTGGCCTGTTATTGGGAGTCCGGTCCGGCTAATAGGGTGGTAGAGGGGAATCTAGCAGCTTCGTACGAAGACACCGCTTTGTTAAGCTTGCCACAGGAAGAAACCATGGAGCGGGTATTACCTGACGGCTGTACGGATATTCTATTAGAATACGATCCGGTGAATAAGCGTCAGGAACTCTCGTACTGCGGGACATTTACGCAACCGTTTGTGTCTGCCAGACAAGCAGGGTCCGAGACACGCATTTTTGCGGTACGATTTTTTCCGGGTGGTGCGCATTATTTTCACGGGATGCCGACTCACTTGTTTACAGGCGGTAATTATCGCTTGGAAGATCTCTGGCCCGAAAGCATCGCCGTCATAGGTGAGCGCATTTTGGAAGCGCAGAATTTCAATGAACGGGTGCGCATAATGGATGAGTATCTAAACCAGCTTCTGCTGCGCCAACGCACGAACGATTGTGATCTGATGAAAAACCTGCTGCATCGTATCTTTATGAGCGGTGGGAGTGTGGGGGTTAAGGAGCTTGCGGAGCGTGAGGCGATCAGTGAAAGGCAGATCAATCGTAAGTTTGGACAATGGATCGGAATCAGCCCCAAAAAGTTCAGTGAAGTCGTCCGCTTCCAGAGTGTTCTGCATAGTATCCAAAGCGGCGGGGGGCTGGATTGGACGGAGATGGCATTGAAGCATAGCTTTTTCGATCAGGCGCATTTAATCCGCGATTTTCGCAGGTTTTATGGAGATTCTCCGCTTACCGCGGCTAAGAATTTACGGAAGTTGTCCGATTTTTACAATACACGCCCAGAGGCTTCGGCTATACTCAAAATATGAAGAAGAATGGCAAAGGAGAAATGAGAATATGAGTGGAACGCTGCAAGTTCGAGATCATCTGCTAAATGAGCTGGAGACCGGAGTACGAACGGGGGAAGCCTTGATCCGTAAAATACGTCCAGAGGATTGGAACTTTCGCCCGCAGGACAATTTCCGTTCGCTGCTGGAGTTAGTGCATCACTTTGTGCTTATTCCTGCTTCGGATCTTGCGATAATGCAGGAGAAGTCTGAGGGTGAAGTGGGAAGCATTGAAAACAGCCTGTCCGGGGTGGAAGATCCCGAGCGCTTGGCTGTGACTTTTAGGCAGAATTTTGAGGCTTATAAGGCTTACATTTTTTCGCTTAGCGAAGACGAATATCTGAATCGTTCGACGAAGGCCTTCTATATGGAGCACGGACATCTACAGGTTCAATGGCAGATTGAGACTGTGACCCATGTGTTCCATCATCGTTCGCAGATTTATAATTATCTAAAGCAACTGGGACATGAAGTGAGCTTTTTTATGTTGTACGCTTGAGTATGTTTGTGAAGATTTATGGAGGGCACCTGTGCGGTGCTCTTTTTTGGTTTTATTCAAGGCTTTTTTAGGGTGGTATGGCTTACTCGAATGCGCGTGAAACTTCTTTACTAACTCGTCTGAGAATGCCGATTTGCTCCTCATTCAATCTGCTGGTCAACGCAACAAACTCATCTATCGCCTCTTGCCGAATAGTTTCGTCTTCAGTCATATGTTCTTTGGAAAACATTAACTCACTGATAGACACGTTTAAGGCAGTTAACACCTTCTCCAAGGTATCAATCGAAAAGTTCCTTTCGCCACGCTCTACCGATCCAATATATGCATCATCTAATCCTGAAAGTTCCGCAAGTTGTTGCTGTGTTAATCCCTTAGCCTTCCGAATCGTTCTAATTCTTTCTCCAACCGAATTCCGTAATTTTGTCATATTAGCCACCTCATAACAAGCTTATGAAAGATGAAGTGTAAAAGTCAGGTAGAAGAGAATTGTTCAATTCTTTTTTTGTTGTAACTCAACTAAACTAACAATATTTTTTGTTATAGTAGTGAGAATTTCGAGCTCTGTTGTTTCTCTTGAATTTATGAGCACCATAAGTTCATTTATGATTTGTTTTCGATCCGTATTTTCGTCGAATTGGAAAAGTTCAAAGGCTGGAACTTTTAAAGCTAGAATTATTTTTTCCAATGTCTCCAATGAAATATTTCGATCTCCACGTTCTACTCCACCAATATAACTGTAATGAAGTCCTGCTGCTTCAGCCAATTGTTCCTGTGTCCATCCTTTAGCTTTTCTTAGTTCTCGTATTCGGTTTCCGACACTTTCTGGTAAACTCATGTAATCACCTCCACTTAAGGTTAGAAGAGGAGAGAATATCGTTACAGACCATCTTATACAAAATAAATACATATAAAATTGTACTTTTAAGTACTTTTTATATTGACCTCCTTTTTTACTTTCTATACAATTGGTTGTAAATGGAAATATAAGGAGGGGCTACTCTTGAGAACTTCTATCCTGAAATCACTCAAACCGGACATTATTGTTGAAATGTTGGAGATGGCTGTGGCTTTTGAAAATTGGAAGAAGGTGATGGAGACGGCGGATATTTTGTACCAATGTGTACAGCGTATCTATGAAGAACGGCAGTATCATAAAGCAATGAAATTATCCATCCCGCATGTCAATTTAGAGCATCCGTTGGTATACTATTTTGGATTCAGTCACCTGATGTGTGGAATGGCTCACCAGAACCAGGGTGCATATGAGCAGGCAAGGGAGTGCATCTATAAGTATGCTGAGCTGGGGTGGATGGAAGATTTAAAGGAAGAAGACAATCAGGTTGTGGAGGAATTCAGATTTTTAGCCAAAACTAATTTATATGCAGTAGATATTTTGTCTGGAAATATAGAGCTTGTCGAGGAATACGTAGCCTTTTTGCAGGATAATCTAGAGGAAATATTACCGGGGCTGAATACCATATTACAGGCAGCGCTTATGTATCATTTGGATGTAGGAGATATTTTACATACGTTTGCAGAGCAGATTGATGAATTCGGGAGTTATGAAGACGCAGAGAATATATCTTACTATTATAGCTACTGCTATCACTTGGCTTTGTACTATCGGAAGTACGGCAGATTACAGGAAGCAGTGGGACTTACTGTGCGGGCGATGCAACTAGCCGATCAGTCGGGTAATGATGGTCAATTTAAGAAATGTACAGCATTGTTCGAATCATTACGGGAGTCAGCGACAGCGGAACAAATCAGCGAATATCGACAGATGCTAATGCAGAGTCTTGATGAATATGAAACGGATAGGCATTTCACTGTGAAGAGCATAAATGAATGATCCGCTATAATCTGAACAGGGAATAGGCTCGTAGTGGAGAGGAAATAGATAGGTAAGAGACGTTGCAGGTGCTAAAATAACTATGTTAAAGGTATGTTTTTAAGTTAGGGATCGTAAATACGATTTTACATTATCATTCGACATAGATAGGGGTATGGAATTTGTTTATTCAGCTTATAGGTGTGGGGAAGTTAAAAGAGAAGTATTTGGTCATGGGCATTCAGGAATACGCTAAGCGGCTGGGGCCATACATTAAGTTTCAAATGATCGAAGTAGCCGATGAAAAGGCTCCCGATACACTGAGCGAGGCGGAGGTTCGACAGGTCAAGGAGCGAGAGGGAGAGCGCATCCTTGCTCATGTGAAAAGCGAAGCACACGTCATTGTACTCGCCATCGACGGCAAGCTGTGGAGCTCGGAAGAACTCGCAGAGGAATTGGACAAGCTTGGCACCTACGGTACAAGCCATGTTGTCTTCGTCATTGGCGGCAGCCACGGTCTTTCTGACGAAGTCCTCCGCCGCGCCCAGCAGAAGCTGAGCTTCGGAAGGATGACCCTGCCACATCAGTTGATGCGATTGGTGCTGGTGGAGCAGATTTATCGGGCGGTGAAGATTAATCGGGGTGAACCGTATCATAAATAGCGGCAACCTCATCTTGGCAAACCTATAAAATCGTACATGAAATGTCGGATGCCTATAATCATACTTTGCTATTCTGTACCTGAAGGGAGGTTATTCACGTGGATTGGCTTGCGAATCTGAATCGCGCTATGCAATACATCGAAGAAAATCTTACAGAAGATTTAGATTTGAAGGAAGCCGCAAGGCAGGCTTGTTGTTCGGAATATCACTTTTCAAGGATGTTTTCATTTCTTGCTGGGATTACGCTATCGGAATACATCCGTCGGAGACGCCTGACCCTTGCTGCATTTGAGCTTCAAACCCACAATGTACGAATTATTGATGTGGCGATGAAGTACGGATACAACTCAGCAGACGCCTTTTCTAGAGCCTTTCAGGCTCTGCATGGGATGTTGCCCTCAAAGGCAAAGTCCAATGGACCTTCCTTAAAGGCCTATCCACGTATGACCTTTCAATTAACCGTTCAGGGAGGAACCGCAATGAAATATCGTATTGTAGAGAAGGAGCCATTCCGAATCGTGGGTATCATGAAGAGGGTGTCTATTCAATTCAATGGTGTGAATTCGGAAATCGAGTCCATGTGGAGAAGCTTAACGCCGGAGGACATTGTTCAACTCAAAGCACTCTCGAATATTGAACCCCGGGGATTGATTCAAGCATCGGTGGATTTTTCCGAGGAGCGTATGGAGGAGAAGGGATCGCTTGATCACTATGTAGGCGTGGCTACTAGCCAAGAGTGTCCCGAGCATTTGACGAAACTAGAGGTATCTGAAGCTACCTGGGCTGTATTTGAAGCGGTTGGCCCATTTCCGGCAACTTTGCAGAACGTATGGGGACGTATTTATTCAGAATGGTTTCCTTCCGCGAGTTATGAGTTGGCGAGAGGGCCGGAAATAGTATGGAATGAGAGTAAGGATGTATCCTCTCCAACCTTCAGAAGCGAAATTTGGATACCCGTAATCAAAAAAAATAAGTGCTGGGCTAATTGCATAAGAGCAGTCACTCGCGAAGAGGAGAGAACACCCAATTCAGTGGTTCTCTCTTTTTTTGCAAATATTACAAAATATGCACGTATACCTATGGAGCTTCGTAATGAATAGGAAATGGCCTGGCGGAACTATATCAGGTAATGGATATCGAGGGTAATCATTAAACGGCTTTACCACGGATGAAAATTCTGTCGTTTTACCGTTTCGGTTGGATCAATCAATATACAAACACTTTGATATCTCAATCCCTTTATCTTGGCTGTCTGAATCTCTTTCGCCATCATTCTGGCGTGGGTTTTATCGAGAATACTTCCGAAATCCAAATAAATGTCACGCGTTATTTTGTAATTCATCGGGATAGAATCAGATTATTGGGGCCTAAAGTCTGTTATAAGATCACGAAATATGGAATGACACTGAGTTCGATATTTGAAGTGTGTTGCATGAATGGGAAAAAGAACGCAATAACCAGTCGAACTACCGACAACGGCTAGTTTTGCTTCCAACGTTTTGAGCAGGCTAAATCCCCAATGACGACGAGCCCATCAAGCGATTTTCGGCGTGCGCATGCCCCATTCGCATAAGAGCGCAGTCAATATATTCTCCAAGTCGGAGTTGCTTAAAAGACGTTTATCAACCTTGTATTCGTTTTGATTCATGGCAACTGTACCGTATATCACCGCACATTCCCTTGATCCTCAGGAATCTTTTAGCCTTGCGGTGGGCAAAGAATTTATTGAACCGTACCGTGAAGCTAATCCAACAGATGAAATTGTTCATTTAGATCTATACAAAGGGAATATCCCGCAATTCGATGCAGATGTTTTACGTGGATGGGGAAAGCTTCGGTCGGGTTCATCTTTCGATCAACTGTCTGATGCTGAGAAATCCAAAATAGCTCGTCTTGATGCGATTGTTGATCAATACGTGGCTGCTGATAAGTATGTGTATGTTTCCCCCATGTGAAATTTCTCAATCCCACCAGTTTTGAAAGCATACACTGATGCGACTTCAGTTGCGGGTAAGACCTTCAAATATACCCAAAATAGCCCTGTAGGTCTGTTGTCCGGCAAAAAAGCCTTACACATTCAAGCTAGTGATTCCGTTTATTCGAAAGGTCCTTTTGCTGCAGTTGAAATGGGATACAGCTATCTTACTAAGGTTTTACAGTTCTATGGGATTCAATCTATTGAGGCAATTTTTGTTGAAGGAACGGCATCATTAGAGAAAGCTTCAGATATTAAGAAAAAAGCAATTGCTCATGCTACAGAAGTTGCCAAACGTTTCTAATAGGTGGCATCGTTCTCGAGCCCTCCAAAATTGAAGTAATGCTTCGAGGCTGATTTCAATTACTTTTTGGGGAGCCACGTAAGGTGGGGAGGATGTTGTTTTCAGGAGGCAGTTAAGTGGAACCAACTTGGAGGAAGATTACATAGTTTGTATATGATATATGTATTCATATTTTGGGATGCCTGTAGATGGTGCAAAAATTAAGTTATGCTTTATTTACAGATTTTTCGAATAAGGACTCTGAGGCCAGAAGTATTGCCTTTAGGAGTCCTTTTGACATATGTGTGATATTCATTTAGATTGCCAACGTGCATCAACAATTTTACAGCTACTTTTACCCCATAATTCCCTAACTAGGGTGTGCCTTCAAACCCATCCAAGCCAGATCATCCATTATAGAAACAAAATGTAAGGAGCCTTGAACTTGAAAACATTAAATTTTAATTAATAAAAATCCGATATATAAAAATGAACAAGCCCTACTCTACCCTACCCAGTCTATTAAAAATCTCATAGTACTGGTAGATCCAGCATCAGAGGGAGGTAATATGAGAAATGAAGAAGGGAGGAATCCATGTCTAGCTTACTGTGTTTAGTTCTTTAGACTTATGCCAAACTCGGGTCTAAAGTCTGGAAAGTGTTTAGAATTTGTATAGGTCTCTATATTATAATGGTCGGACACGCCATATAAATATGGCGAAATTGGTAACTTTCTGTTGTAAGCGGCGAAGATGACCTAAGATGAGGGAAAAAGTTACTGGCCGCTCCCAAAAATTTTTAGAAATGGAGGAGATTTTCGTATTGAAACAAAAAAGCAGTTTAGGTAAAACTATGCTATCTTTCTGCCTGGCAGTTTTGCTTGTCTTGCAGACAGTGGTATTCCCTGCTGCTGCATATGCGGATGACGAATCCGGCTCGCAGAATGCGGCTGAATCACCTTCGGTATCTGAGGCGGTGTATGGCGCGCCAGATCAACCGTCGTCGGCACCTGAGGCGGTGTACGCTCCGCCGCCCACTTTCGCGGCGATGACGGCAAATCTGACGGACAAAACGGCGGTGCTGGCGAACGCCAATCCGACGTTCAAGCTCACAGTGAAGCAGGGTAACCCTGAAGCTGTGGTTGCGGCAGGGGGCGAGATTAACGGCCGGGAGAACTTTACCCTTGAGCTGGATAGTATCGCTGTGCCGACCAAGGGCGACGATCTCAATGCTCCGCCCGAAAGTGTGATTCAGCAGGGAGATTATGCCGTCCTGGATAAGGCGACCTACTTCCCTGGTGTGAATTTGGCGCCTACAGGTCCTATGCCAATCAATCAGGGCGGACTGAAAATTGCTACCGTCCAGTTTTTTGCCGATTCTATCAAAATTACGTTTGATGGCGCAGGAGTATATGACGGCAGTAGACGCGACGTCAAAATCGGCTTTTCCGCTGCTGCTAGAGCGGCAGATCAGACCCCTGGCGGTGGTGGGGATACGACCATTTTCGGAGATGGCTATAAGTTTAAAAACTCCGATTTGGTGCCCGAGTATACTATTACTGTAAACTCTTTAAGCAACGGCGGCTATGACAGTGGGATTAACAGCCCTTCTTTTCAAGAGGGTACCATTACGTGGCGAGCGGTAGTAACTGCCACCGATATGGACGATAAGACCATCCCCATGCGGCTGGATGGGTTGACTTTCTCTGATGAGCTTGCGAACGTCGGTGTATATGTGCCTGGGTCCTTCACTGTGGATGGAAATGCGGCAGATCCTGATTATGCTGCTGATCGCACACTTTTCTACAAGTTCCCAAACGCATCCACTGTAGATAACGTCAAAAGCACGGCGACTATTACCTTCAAAACGTGGATTCCTAAGAATAGTTATTACTACGAAAAGAACGGCAATTTTGCTGATCAGTATGGATGGAACCGCATTGATAATACCGCAAAGCTTTTGGGTGACGCTACCGATGTGAAGGCTTCATCAAATACCCATCGGATTGCTATACGCCCCAACTGGATTGCGGCGAGCGGCAAGCCGGGCAAGAGTGGAAACGATACGCTCATCACATGGACGGTGGAGGTCAACAAGAGGATTAACAATAACGGCGTACTGTCCAGAACCGGCTTGCAGAACGTTAAGATTACAGACATCCTGCCCGAGGGGACGGAGTTTGTTTCTGCAACCTATAAGAATGGGGACAGCGGTACGGATACCCCAATTACCCGCAACGCCGCAGGGGAGTATGAGATCGGAACCGCCATCGGCGGGAATCTGGACGGTCCCCTCTATATGACAGTTGTGACGAAGGTGACAGACAGCAGCAAGTCAATCTTCGACTACAAAGCGCGCGCAAACTGGGAATTGGATGTGAAGGATGAAGGAACTGCCATCCAGAACAACGATGCAACTGGCTGGGCCGCTCCTGCTGCCGTTGTGGACACTGCGCAGGTTAGAATTGGCGCACATGCCTTCACGAAAAGTGCGACCACAACCACCGCGCTGCACAACGTCGCAGGCACCAAGTGGACGATAAACTTGACGTTACAGTACGATCTCGATGCTCCAGTCGTCTATGATTTGCTGGTTCACGGCGGTTCTCTCGATGTACTGAATAATTTGGACGCCAATCCTATGGTAACGTCGACAGCTCTGGATGCAATCAAGAGCCAGATCGACACCAAGCAGCTTTGGCAAAAATACCGCGAGAATACGCTGACTGTGAGTAATGGGCTGAACGGTGAAGTGATCCCCTTGACGGTGAACGGTGAGCGGGTGGCGGACCTTATCAAAGTGACCGGGTACAAAGGAGATGTACCGAGGAGCGTTTCCTTTGAGTCTGTCACTACCAACCCGGATAACCTGTTCCGCCAGGATAACGCCGCAAACACATGGAGCAACCGGGGGCTGCTCTTCGACGGTGACGATTATGTGAGTCGCGCCGAGGCCAACACCTCGAACCTTGTGCGGATGCTGAACAAGGAGATGCTGTATGCGAACACGGCAGGTTTAGAGGGGGTCGCAGCCGATTGGAACCGAAACTATTCAGGCCAATGGAGCGACAGCGTATGGAAAAGAACGCCCGTGGCCAACGATCCGAACTGGTATATGGACAACTCCCGTCCTGACAATTACATCTTGGCAGGCTATGATCGCAAGGATAGAACGGCCACCTTCCGGCTGGCGGTGAACATGCCGGGCTTCAATACGGAAGAGATGGCCAAGGATGGCGGCACTCGCGTAGCCAGCGACATCAAGCTGGTGGATGTATTGCCGGAGGGCTGGGAGTTTGTAGATTATGCTCCGGGCGAGGCTTATAGGCTTTATAAAGGTAGTACAGGCTATAGAACCGATGGTAAAGGCGGAAGTGGTAGATATGCACAGGCCATTTCAGTCATTGCGCCGGGTACGCCTCAGCATGTGGTGAGCTTTACCAAGGATGGCAATGAAGGAACCTTCACCTTTTCTAAGCTGGAGAGCCCCTACGTCATTCTGGTGAAGGCGCGTCCAACCAATGCCGCTCTTGCCAATTACCAGCTAGGTAACAATAATGCTGGGGAGAATCAGGCTGTGTTCTCCATGAAATGGGGAGACAAGCCCTATAGTGCTACCGAAGCTCACAGAATCATTGTGCCTGTGCAGTCTCTGAGCAAGACGGCGCAAAAGCCTGTTTCTGGTGTACAGGAATGGACGGTGAATTACACGCCTCCGTTTGAGATGAAGCAAGGCGTTTATTTGCTGGATACCCTTGCCAAGGGGCTGAAGTTGCGCCAAAATGCGGGGGGCGGCCTATCCCTCGAACCTTCCGACATCGCTGTCTATCCCGGCAAGTTGAAGCCGGACGGCACTTTGGAGCGTGAGGGAGGTCCGCTGAATCTTGCGGATCCAGATAGTGAGGTGAAGGTCACCGCAGGCACAGACCCGGCAACCGGGGGATCGACGCTTAGGTTTGATTTTGCCGATCCGAACAAGTTCTATCAGATCGTTTACCAGACCGAATCTCAGGGTATGCAGCCGGGAACGGCTGGGAATTCCATTAAGCTGATGGGCGATGATACCCTTCCACCGATCGGAGCGCAGAGCAGTATTACGCTGGACGCGAACGATGTGGCGGGAAGTGCCAATGAAAACGGCCTGCTCTTCCTCAAGAAGGTCGGTCCCGACGGCACAACACCGCTGAAGGATGTAAAGTTCCAGTTGCTCAATCTTGACGGTACACCGGCCAGAGATAAAGAAAATAATGTAATGGCGGAAAAAACGACGGGCACGGACGGCAAGACGAATTTCATTATTCAGGTGCCAGGGGATTATTTGCTCAAACAGACATATATTGATCCCCTCACTTACTTGCCTACGACTACGTTATACCGGGTACGTATCATCGATGCGCCTGGCAAGCCTGTCCTTGTTGACGGACAGAAGGTGGAATCGAACAATCCGCTGATCGTGCCTACACCGGCCGAAGGCAAGCTGACCATCACCAATAAGGTGGAAGGCAACGGCAGTGACCCGGACAAAGAGTTCGAGTACACCGTGACCTTCAACGGCGAAGGTAAAGACGGAGAGTACACCTATAAGAAGCCAGATAATACGTATGGCAAGATCAAAAGCGGTGACAAGATTACCCTTAAGCACGGACAAACTGTGATGCTGCCAGTATTGCCTGCGGGTCTGGTTTATACCGTAACCGAGGGCGATTATACGACCGTTGACGGTTACACAACTGAGCCGGAGACGAGAGAACGGTCCGGAACAATTGTGAATAAAGGTGACCACAAGGCGGACTTTGTAAATGAACGGATTGTCAGCAAGCTGACCATCAGCAATACGGTCATGGGCAACGGCGGCGACAAGACGAAGGAGTTCGAATACACCGTCAGCTTTGCGGGTGCAGGTAAGGATGAAAGCTACTCTTACGTGAAGTCGGACGGCGACAAAGGTTCGATCAAGTCCGGTGGTACCCTCCGGCTCAAGGATGGAGAGACACTGGATGTTTTGGAACTGCCTAAGAATCTAAATTACACAGTTACCCAGAAAGACTACACAACCGATGAATACATGACTACTCCTGGGGAGCGGTACTATACCGGAGTCATGAAGGGTAAGGATGAAGTTGCCCCATTCAAAAACATGCGAGTCATGACCGGGAGCCTGCTAATTGGCAACAAGGTTCAAGGTAATGGCGGTAACAAAACGAAGGCGTTCAAGTACAAGGTCACCTTCACAGGCGAGGGAGCGAACGGCTCCTACTCCTATGAGAAGTCGGACGGCAGTAAGGGCACCATCAAAAGTGGGGATACCTTTGAGCTTAAAGATGAAGAACTGTTCATTGTGGAAGGACTTCCTACGTATCTCCAATATACGGTGACCGAAGATAATTACACGGACGACGGCTATGTGACAGATCCTGCAAGTCTCATTCGCACGGGTACCATTCCGGTGAAAAGCGCGGCTGAAGCACACTTTGTGAATACCCGCCAGCTTCCAGTTCTGGAAGGCGTCCTGCGTGACAACAACACAGGAGAAGTCATTCCGAATGCGTCCATCACAGTGACCAATCTGAAGACAGGTGAGAAGCAGACGATTCAGACGAATGAGAAGGGTGAGTATTCGGTCATTGCCGAGGCAGATACCGACTACACGATCACATTTACGAAGTGGTATCCGGTAGGCGGAAAGGATGTGCCTGTCGAGTTCACGCAAAAAGCAAATGTGGACAGCAGTGTGACGGACGAGACCGTTCCGGCTGATATTACGGCGGTAGGCATCGTGCTTCTGAAGCAGCCCGAAGGGCAGGCTTCGCTGCTGGGCAGCAAGCTCGCTGGCAAGATGCACATTTACTTGCGGGATGCCAACAACCAATATGTAGTGGATGAGAATGGCGCGCCCAAAGCGTTCAACCTACAGTCGAACGGCGTCTTCTCAGCGGACGGTTTAGCCGCGAAGACCTACAAAATGGAAGTGCGCTACGAAGTGGCGCCAGGCCAAGAATTGACGGTCCTTCAAGCGGATCTGGACGTGAAGGCCAACGGGGAATTGAATATTTCCCAGGGGCTCGTTGACCCGTATGGCATCATTACGGACGCAACAACCGGCATGGCGATTGAAGGCGCTGAAGTGACGCTATACTATGCTGATACGCCGGGAAACAAAGCCAACGGCATCGAGCCGGGCACGAAAGTAACGCTGCCAGCGATTCCGGGCTTTGCACCGAATGATAACGCCAGCCCAAGTCAAAACAGTGACGCAACCGGCGCATATGCGTACATGGTATTCCCGGACACGGATTACTATCTGGTTGTAACCAAAGCCGGGTATGATACGTATACAAGCCCAACTATCTCGGTCGGAAGCGACATCGTACGCTACGATATACAGTTGAAGCCGATAAGTTCCGGCGGCAGTGGCGGCGGAACTGGGTCCGGCAGTGGCAATAGCGGAACCGATAACAGCGACGACGGAACTAGCAACGTCAACGACGGAACTAGCAACGTCAACAACGGAACTAGCAACGTCAACAACGGAACTAGCAACGTCAACAACGGAACTAGCAACGTCAACGACGGAACTAGCAACGTCAACAACGGAACTAGCAACGTCAACGACGGAACTAGCAACGTCAACGACGGAACTAGCAACGTCAACGACGGAACTAGCAACGTCAACGACGGAACTAGTAACGTTAACGACGGAACTAGCAACGTCAACAACGGAACTAGCAACGTCAACAACGAATTCAACAAAGGCAACAACGCAGGCGGTAGCGTCGACAATGACGATTACGAGCTGGATGATGCCCCGAAAACAGGGGATAGCAGTCCATCGCCAATCTTCTATATGGTTTTGGCGCTGATATCCTTAATTACGATTGGATTCTGTTTACTCAGCGGCAAGAAGAAAAAGCATATTCAGTAACCGGAAAGGCGGTAAGAAAATGAGTAAAATTAAAAAAGTTCTTATCGCCGTTTCTCTCCTTGTGTTGGTATTCTCTCTCGCCAATATAGCGAGAATTTCCCTGTGGGGTTATGCCGATCAAGTGAAAATCGAAGAGTTAGCAAAGGTTTGGGAGAAAGAATCGGACAAAGGAGGAGGGGAGGCGTTCGCCTCCCCTTTGATTACGAAAGCGAATGAGCCGGTCATGCTTCCCGAATTTCGAGAGCTTTACGAGAGAAACCCGGACATCGTCGGTTGGCTGAAGATTAATGGCACCCGAATTGAGTACCCGGTTATGCAGAATCCACAAGATGATCAGTACTATCTCGATCATGATTTCGATAAAAAGAAAAGCAAACTCGGCCTCCCCTTTTTAGACGAGCACAGCCGGATCAACGGTCCGGACGTTTTGCTGATTCACGGACATCATATGAAAAACGGCTGGATGTTCAAAGATTTGATGAAGTATAAGCAAGAAAGCTTCTATAAGGAGCATGCTACGTTCCAGTTTAGTACGCTTTACGAACAGGAAGAGTATGAGATTGTTGCCGTTATTCTATCACAAGTTTATCGCAAATCGGACGATGTATTTAAATACTACCAGATTGAGAAGGTAAGTACGCCCGCCGAGTTCGATTCGTATGTTCAGAACATCAAAAAACTTGCTCTTTACGAAACGGGTATAACCCCCCGTTATGGCGACAAGCTTATTGTACTGTCTACGTGTGAGTACTCGACCGAAAACGGCCGGTTGGCAGTGATCGCCCGAAAGCGTAAATGACGATATTGAAAGACGGTGTCAAGCTGGTTTATATTGCGTTCTCCCCTGGAGGACGCAATTTTTTTAGGCTTCTTTTGATCCGGTTTAGGGGTTCACCTCCATTACGGTGGCATTCTGGTCACACCTAACATTCCCGAACTAAAGATTGTTGATCAACATGATTTTCGTACTATGAAGTTTCGTGTCTACAATTAGGGAGGATTGGGTTTGGAAGTGTAATCCCATGTGCGTGACTCTGGGTTTCTAACAATTTCACGATTTATCCATAACTCTGATGTATAGAAAGGTGTTTGACGAACGATGTCGAATATTGTTTCATGTTACCTCGAGATGGACTAGATGGGAGTGAGGCATAATGAGAGGAATGAAGTTCATGATGACGATCAGGAACAAGGTAATTCTAACGATCGTCGTTACTGTAATCACCAGCCTTGTGATCGGAGGCGTTGGGATTTACAATTTGAAGCGGGTACAATCCTCGCTTGAGGAGAGCCTCAGTATTAGGGCGGAAGTCATTGATCTCATTCGTACAGCAGATATCGACCTATATCAGATGCTGTTGGCAGAGCGATCGCTGTACAGTTATGAACCAGGATCGGAACAATTTTCGAAACAACTGGACGATTACGGGAAACAAAAGGAGTCGGCAAAGAAAAAGCTTAATAAGTATAAGTCAATTGGAACAATTTTTGATAATGAGGAAAAGTTGATTCAAGACTACGAAGCAACGGTTGCAGCGTATGATTTGGTCTCCAAGAAGGTGATTGATGGATTATCGTCAAAGGATTCAACTGTCCGTGAAAGGGCGAATCTTCTTTCTTATCAGGAGGGCAGCGAAAAGTTTGATCAGATGGAGGACGCTTTGGATCACATAGGCGATCTGTACTACGATGATAATCAAATCATGTTGGACAGCACACAAAAACAATACAGCTTCCTGCGATTGGTCAGTATCCTCTTAACATTGGCAGGCTTGATCGCTTCATCGTTGCTTGGTTATTTGATCATCCGATCCATCCATCATCCGATCCGTTATTTGCGTGGACGTGTCCGAGAGATTGCGGAGGGCAATCTGGCCGTCGATATACGTACCTTCTCCCAGGATGAGCTTGGGGAATTAACCGCTGATTTTAATATAATGGTATCTCGTATGAAAGAACTCATTTCGACAGTAAGCCAATCGATTGGCCATGTAAATACTTCTGCTCATGAACTTACCTATATTGCGGAACAAACAACGGCAACCGGCGAGGAAATGACGTCAGGCATTAATGAAATTGCAGTTGGTGCTTCCGAGCAAGCATCCTTGACAGAGGCAACGAGCCGTGAAACGATGGCGCTATCGGACACGATTGAAAAGGTAAATGTAAGGAACAAAAAAATGACCAGCTTGTCTTCGGAGGCGGAAATCGTTTTAAGAGGCGGCATGGATAAAGTAAAGAAATTACAGGATCACAATCTCCAAACGACAGAAGCAAACCAACTGGTCGTGCAACATATTGAAGGCCTGGCAGAACAGATGCTTACGATTTCCACAATCGTACAGACGATTAATGAAGTATCCGAGCAAACGAAGCTCCTCGCATTAAATGCGAGCATAGAAGCGGCGCGTGCCGGCGATTCCGGAAAAGGATTTGCAGTCGTCGCTACAGAGATTCGCAAGCTGTCGACCATGACTTATGAATCAACAGAGAGAATTAACGCAACTATTGCACGCCTCAAGGCAGAAGTTTCTCAAACGTTGCAGGTCATGAATCAGACAGAGGTGGTTATCTCCGAACAATCTCTCATTGTTCAGGAGTCGGGAACGGTATTTGAATCGATTATGGATATGCTAAAGGAAATCATCAGCTCGATTCAAGAGATGGATGGGGATATAGGGCAGATGAATGTTAGTAGGGAACAGGTCATCTCATCCATTATCAAGATATCAGATGTAGCTCGAGACGCAGCTTCTGCCACAGAAGAGATAAGTTCGGCTTCTAACGATCAGAGTCAAGCGTATTCCCATCTGCATAGTGCAGCTGAACAATTGAAACAATCAAGCCAACAAGTGAGCGAAATGATCAGCAGGTTTCGAATTGTACAAGAATAATTAGTACTGAGAATAAGAAAAGGAGCTATCTGACTACGGATGGCTCCTTATAAGGTGAAACGGAGTTCCCACATAGGCGTAAGGCTAATTTGGGTCCCGCAGGCAGAAGTAAGCCAGTGCTCCAGCGAAAGTATGTGGACGCGATTGCAAGAGCGTATAATCCTTAAATATTAAATAGGACAACAAAAGCAGGCCAAACGAGCAGATTTACTCGTTGAGGCTTGTTTTTTTTTGCTCCTATAAGAGCTGATCAGCCCACATTAGGAACCGGCTGATGGCTTTTATTTATTTTCGAAAAGGCATTGAAATATTTGTAACCCTTAGTTATAATACAAGACATAACAATTAAAAGCGCTTACATAAGAGGAGGTGAAGCAAATGAAGATTGCGGGAATGAATATTACGTACAGGCATTTTCCTTTCGAGCACTTCCTAGATCAAGTGACCGAGCTCGGGATCGAGCACATCGAGCTGTGGGCGGGCGAGCCTCATTTATACGTCTACCGGAATGTCCTTGGCAACTTGAGACACATAAGGCAGCAGCTGAAATCCCGAGACATGAAGGTCGTCTGTTATACGCCGGAACAGTGTGTCTATCCCTTCAATATTGCCGCCTCCGACTCCCAGCTGCGGCAGAAGAGTATCGATTACTTCATAGATAATCTGTACGCGGCTCTAGAGCTGGAGACCAACATGATGCTTGTGACTTCAGGAATAGGAGACTTCGCTGTATCGCAATTGGAATCATGGAAATATGCAGGCGACTCCATCTATCAGATATCTAGGGTGGCTGAGAAGGAAGGGGTGACTTTAGCGTTGGAGCCTTTGACCCGATTCGAATCGAATCTAATTATCGATGCTAAGGGTATCAAGAGGATGCTGGAGGAGATCCGTTCCCCGTCATTAAAAGGGATGATTGACACCGTAGCGATGCAGCTCGCTAGCGAGACACCCGAGGATTATTTCTCCCTACTCCCGGAGATGGTTCATTTCCACCTGATCGATGGTGACGGTTCGTCTGATGCGCATCTAGCTCTAGATGATGGGGTGCTGAATTGGCGGGAATATCTAACCAGTCTTCAGAGCCATAATTACGAGGGAGCTTGCACACTAGAGATTATGGGGTTCAATTATTATCAGAATCCGCAGGAAGCACTTAGGGAATCGGTCAGGAAAATAAGGGGAATGGAAGTCTTATCACCTTGATTTGGAGGAACTCGTTATGAGTAATGGCTCTCTTACACGAAAACTGGGCTTTTGGTCGGCTCTAGCCATCGCTGTTGGAACTACGATAGGTTCCGGAATCTTCGTCTCTTCCGGCGATGTCGCAAAAGCTGCGGGTATGCCCTCGATCTCAATTCTAGCCTGGATTATTGGTGGGGTTATTGCGATTCCGCAGGTCATGGTGCTGGCCGAATTGGCGACTGCCTACCCGCAAAATGGAAGCGGTTACGTATACTTAAATAAAGCAGGATGGAGGCCCTTGGCCTTTCTATATGGATGGGCAACCTTCTGGGCACTCGATCCTCCGTCCATTTCAATTATGGCTCTGGCCATTGTTGCATACCTGGCAAGCTTCTTCCCTTTCTTCGCTGGAATTGCCGGTAAACTGCTAGGAGTAGCGATCATTCTGATCATCACGTCCATCCATTACCGAAGTGTCAAGGCAGGCGGTAGTTTTCAAATCATTATTACGGCTGTCAAAATCATCCCTTTCCTGATTGTCATTGTGCTGGGCCTCATGTACATGAACTTTGACAACTTTGCTTACACGCCCGCCGCAGGAGCGACAAGTTCAAGCTTAATTGGTGGCGTATCTGCCACGACGTGGGCTTACACGGGAATGGCTGCCATTTGTTTTATGGCTGGAGAATTCAAAAATCCAGGGAAAGTTCTCCCTCGGGCATTAATTAGTTCGGTACTGATTGTGTTGGGTCTATATACGCTGCTTGCGGTATGTGTCACTGGCCTAATGCCGTTCGATAAACTGATGGGTTCCAGCTCCGCTGTGTCCGACGCCGTCAAGTATATTCCCGGATTATCCGGCATGGCCTCATCCTTTGTGGCCGTTACTGCGATTATAGTTATTCTGGGTTCCTTGAGCTCTTGCATTATGTTTCAGCCTCGCCTGGAGTATGCCATGGCGAAAGATGGGCTGTTCTTTCAGCGTTTTGCGAAAGTTCATCCCAAATTCGAAACACCAAGCTTCTCGATCATTGCCCAGGTTACGTTGGCCTGTATTCTTGTGTTCTTCAGCAATTTAACCGCACTGCTTGGTTATTTCACGCTGATTCAGCTGGTCATTAACATTTTGGACTTTGCCGCGGTCTATAAATGCCGTAAGAGAGAGGATTATAACCCGATTTACCGCATGCCAATGTGGAGAGTAACGACTATTCTGGCTATCCTTGGGGCAGGCTGGCTGGCTTGGGGAACCTTTACGTGGGCTCCAGTGCAGGGCATGATTGCCGCGGCGATAGTCATCGCAACGGGTCTGCCTGTGTATTACTATTGGGAGAGGAAGTATGGATCTAAAAGCAGTCATGACAGCAGTAATATAGTCACTTAGCCCGGATGGAATAAAGGGAGCCGGCTCTGACTCGCTGATCTCCTTCAGATTTTACAAAAAAGTTGTTTAATTTGTATTGTCTAGTTATACTACTGTATATAACAAATAAAATTGGATGATATTGGAGAGGAACCGCTCCAGTATAGGGAGGGAACGTAAATGTTGAATTTTGACGAACAGTTATTCCTTAAGCTTGTGGAACAAGAGGGCCTGGCCTTTAGAGGGCAAATTGAAGAGATTGTAGACGGGATTGCCAAGAAAGGGTACAGCAATATTTTTCTGATTGGTGCGGGTGGCACAATTGCGATGATGTATCCTTATGAGTATATTCTGAAATCAAGCTCGACCATCGATGTGCATGCGGAGATTGCTGCTGAGTTTATGGTGATGAACAACAAACATTTCAGTAAGGATTCCGTATGTATTTTCACATCTGTGTCGGGAACCACGCAGGAGACCGTTGCGGCAGCCGAGTTCTGTAAGGAACGGGGAGCGACTACGATTGCACTTGTGGCAGAAAGAGATACTCCACTAACCAAAATTGTAGATCACTGCATCACAACCGGCTCGGAGAAACATTCCTTCGATACATTCTTCATGCTCCTGTACATGGTTGTATTCCGGTTCATGTATAACAACAATGAGTTCCCTCAGTATGAGCAGTTCACGAAGGAAGTTGCCTTATTGCCGCGCGCAATTCTGGACGCAGTCAAGACCTTTGACCCTAAAGCGGAAGCTTTTGCAAAAGAACATAAAGATACTGACTATCATATGATGGTTGGCTCTGGCAATCTGTGGGGGAATACGTACTCCTACGCAATGTGTATCCTGGAAGAAATGCAGTGGATTCATGCGAAGTCGATTCATGCGGCGGAATTCTTCCATGGCACGCTTGAGCTTGTGGTTGAGGATACCAGTGTTATTCTGTTGAAAGGCGAAGATGAGACCAGACCTCTGATGGATCGGGTGGAAAGATTCGCCGAGAAGATTACGAAGAAGCTGACCCTTATTGATACCAAAGACTTTGCCATGGAAGGCATCAGCGAGGAGTTCAGAAAGCATTTTGCCGTAAGTATCAACTGGTCTGTACTAAGCCGTATTAGCGTCTACCTGGAGCGTGAGAGAAATCATCCGTTAACACTTAGAAGATACTATCGCCAAATGGAATATTAAGATACGCAGTCTTTAGTTCATTCTATATTGATGCATTTGATTTGAGCACTACTTCGTAGTGCTCATTCTTTAATAGCAGGGAAGGCGGGAGCCAGATGAGAATTATTACAGTCGGGGATAACTGCATGGATGTCTATCAAGCAAGCGGCAAAGCTTATCCTGGAGGCAATCCGGTGAATGTGGCCATCTATTTAACTGAAATGGGTGCAAAGACCGCCTATCTGGGCTGGGTGGGCACCGACATTTATGGGGAGATCATGATCCAGGCTATTCAGGACAAGGGCGTGGATACCTCCCGAATTTCAAAAAAGGACGGAAAAACAGCGGTAACCCACGTGGAGATGGTGGAGAATGACCGGAGGTTTGGCGATTACGACGAGGGAGTTATGGCACAGTTTTTCCTTACAGCAGAAGAGCTCGACTTTGCCGGGAATTATCAGCTTGTCCACTCAGGGATATGGGGCCATGCCGATACGTACTTTCCTCTCTTTAAGGAAAAGGGCCTGATCACTTCCTTTGATTTCTCGGATCAGTTACAGGATGATCGAGTACAGACCTTAACGCCCTATGTAGACTATCCATTCTTTTCGTACACTCAGGATGATGACTATATCCGCCAGCTCTTGGTAGAGGTCAAGCAAAGAGGAGCGCAGATTGCCGTGGCTACCTTGGGCGAGAACGGTTCGCTTGCTTACGATGGGGAACAATTCTTTCCGCACGGCGTGGGTAAGGTGAACGTCGTGGATACGATGGGAGCTGGGGATTCCTTCATTGCCGGGTTCATTTACGGCCGATTGAAAGGGCTTCCAACCGACAACTGCCTGGAGTTTGGGGCAATCACAGCTGGGAAGACGATAGGTTATTTCGGTGCATGGTGACTGGAGATGATCATCAATGTATAATACTTATTATAATCATTGATGGATAAGGATGAATTTACCATGAATTTGAATCCTTCAACCCCCCAGCCGCTGTACATGCAGATCAGGCAAATGTTGAAGAACGACATCCAGGACGGACGATACAAACCGGATGAACAGATTCCAACGGAAGCAGAGCTATGTGATACTTATAGTGTAAGCCGAATCACCATACGGAAAGCGATTGAGGAGCTCGTACGGGAAGGAACCCTGACGCGAATTCCTCGTAGAGGTACCTTTGTGGCCTCCAACAAATTTCATAATGAACTGTTATCAGTAAGCGGTTTCTCAGAGTTCAGCCACCAGCTGGGCATGATTCCAAACTCACGGATATTAAGAAGCGAAGTAATCCCGGCGTCTGAAGAGGTGGCTGGACATCTTCTTATTGAAGAAGGCAGCCCTGTGTTGGAGCTTGAACGGTTGATGTATGTAGATGATCGCCCGCTTTTCTATGATATTGCCCATTATTCACTCACCCGATTTCCGGATTTGGAAAAGAAGATCGCAATGAAAGAATCGACTTACAAGATTCTGGCGGAGGATTATAACACCGAGATCGTGAGCAATGACAAGATCATTGATGTGATCGGTGCGACCAAAGATTATGCAAAATTGCTTGAATGTGATATCGGTGCGAACTTGTTCCGGATATTAAAAATTGCTTTTGACGCAAACGATGAGCCTGTTCATCTCTCCACATTTATGTGTGAGACTAATCGGGTCAATCTGACGGTCCACCGGGCAAAATAGGTCATGTCCATCGGCATGGCCTATTTCTTTTTAGTACACCCAGCATGGGCGTCATCTCTAGGGTGAAAGTCCCGAGCGGGAAGATGGGAGTTATTACGAATCTACCCTGCTTCTAAGACCAAAGATATGGTGCAGACTCATTTATCGAGGGAAAATGTGAATGCAGAGTGGATTGTCATTGAACTTGAGCAAAAATTAGGCAGAAAGCTGCGTGACGACCGAGGCGAATGGTATATATAGTTATCAGGACTATAAAAAGCGGCAGTCTTCGACTTTTTCGTTGACTGCCGTCCTTCTTTTACATTACTAATGCAGATTAAAATGGTGTAGATTCGAAGGGAGGTTTTTCCTTTATCTTCTGTCTATAAAAAAAGATCCTCTCTCAAAACCAACTCCTCCCACTCTCCCGATTTCTATGCTTTAATAAAATGAGCAGTATTAACAAGAAGCGTTGAAAGTGGGATTCTATGAAGCGACTAACGATTGGCCTGTTCGCCCATGTGGATGCAGGTAAGACAACTTTTGCGGAACAGCTGCTGTACCATACGAACAGTATCCGGTCGCGGGGGCGGGTGGATCATCAGGATGCGTTTCTGGACAGCCACGACATCGAGCGGGCAAGGGGCATTACGGTGTTCGCAGATCAGGCGGTAATAGAATATAAAGGAGACAGTTATTATTTAATAGACACGCCCGGACACGTCGATTTCTCCCCGGAGATGGAGCGGGCGATTCAGGTCATTGATTATGCCATCCTGATTGTAAGCGCAGTTGAAGGTGTTCAGGGCCATACGGAGACGGTCTGGCATCTGCTGCGCAAGCATCGGATTCCGACGTTTTTCTTTATCAACAAGACGGATCGGATCGGCGCGGATGTAGGCAGAACCGAGGCGGATATCCGTCAGCAGTTGACGGGGGACGTATGCTGCATTACACAGAGCCTCTCTGACGGCATGGTCGGCGAGCCGCTGCGGGAGGCCATGGCGGAGCGGGACGAAGCTTTGCTGGAAGCATTCCTGGAGGGGAGAGAGGATTCCGGCTTCTGGCTGGAGGCTTTGCAGAGGATGATAGCGGCGGGTCTCCTCTTCCCCTGTGCTTACGGCTCTGCGCTTCAGGATACAGGCGTCATTGAATTTCTGGATCAGCTGCATCTGTTGACGACAACCACTTATGACGAGAATGCTTCGTTCCAGGGGCGGGTTTATAAAATTCGGCACGATGCAGGCGGAGCGAGACTCACGTTCATTAAGGCGCTGGGTGGTCGGCTGAAGGTGAGAGAACAGCTTAGTTACGAGAGCGGCGAGGTTCAATATGACGAAAAAGTCACGCGGCTCTTCTTGTTTAACGGCCTTAAATCGCAGCCGGTGGAACAAGTGGAAGCTGGCGATTTGTTTGCGGTTGCCGGCTTGTCCGCCGCCGGGGCTGGACAAGGCCTGGGGCCGATATCGGACAAGTTAGCTTACGAGTCGGAACCGACGCTACAATCGAAGGTAGTATTCGACAATTCGATACATGTACAGAAGGTGCTCGGTGCTTTTCGCATGCTGGAGGCGGAAGAGCCGTCTCTGAACGTCGTTTGGGATGAGAAATTGCAGGAGATTTCTATCCGCGTCATGGGATTGATTCAACTGGAAGTGCTGGAGCAGCTTGTTAAAGAGCGGTTTGGCTTTGCTATCTCTTTTGGACAACCGGAAATCTTGTATAAGGAAACGATTCAATCGGCTGTGAAAGGGTACGGCCACTTCGAACCGCTCAGGCATTATGCGGAGGTGCATTTGCTGATTGAACCGGGAGCAAGGGGCAACGGCATCATGTTTGATAGCAGATGTCATGCCGATGATCTGAATGTCAGCTATCAGAATCTGATTCGGAATCATCTCTATGAACGGGAGCATCACGGACTGCTGACCGGCATGCCGGTCACCGACGTGAACATTACGCTGCTGAGGGGCCGCGCGCATAAAGAACATACCCATGGCGGCGATTTTCGTGAAGCTGCCTTTCGAGCACTACGGCAGGGACTGGAGAAGGCGGACAACGTGCTGCTGGAGCCCTATTACGATTTCAAAATCAAGGTCGCTATCGATGAAATGGGCAGGGTGCTGTCCGATATTCAGCGTGCTTCGGGTATTTTTAATCCGCCGCAAACAACCGGAACGCAAGCGGTGGTCACGGGCAGGGTGCCCGTGTCGACTTTCATGAACTACAGTGCCGAATTTGCATCCTTTACGCATGGACGAGGCAGTATCCGCTGCGTGTTCAGCGGCTACGATCGCTGCCATAATACGGAGGAAGTCATAGAGCGGATGGGCTACCGCAAAGGGGCAGACCCACTGTATACATCCTCCTCCATCTTTTGCGCTAAGGGGGCGGGTTACTCGGTGCCATGGGATGAGGCGGAAGCCAAGATGCACCTTGAATTAGAACCTTGAATGAGCTTGCTCTAATGGGGATGAAACTCCAGGTAGGAGAGCAAAACCCCATACCTCAAGTGGCGGTAAAAATGTTGTAGTGAATGCAAAATAGTTCAAAATAGGGTGTCTCAAAGCCGAGAAGTAACGGAGAGACATCCTCTTTTATCATGAGGGAGTGAATCGCCCATATTTCCAGGATTTAGGTGGAAAGTAGGTAGATTTAGGACAAACAATTTTTATAATGGGAATAAGATATATATTTTATAGGGCTAAGGGGCGAATGTCATGAAACCGGCGCAAGGAATAGAGGCGCTGGCGGCAGGGATTGCCGATGTGGCTAGAACGTCCTTTCGCACTCTTTTTGAAAATGGCGAACGTTACTATTACTGCACGCTATTTACTACTGGAGAGGGACATGCGCCAAGCATCTCCGCCTGGTCATGGGAGGCTTTGGAGAGGGAAGCGGCCAGGTAAGGAGAAGAAAGTGAAATGCCGGGGTCAACGATTGCGGAACTCATCAAATGGTCCTATGCCGATTCACCCTATTGTTGTTTCAGGGATGAGGACTTCGATGATGTTAAACAATTGTTTATGAGGCGTCCTTCTATTGCGGAGCTTGAAGCTGACGAATGGAATTGTGAATTTGATTCGAGGCTGAAAGCCATGGAGCTGGCGGTGAAAATGCTCGATGATGAAGGCGTGTTTGCCTTGAATCAACCGCGAGAGGCTGTATGCGTCCTTGTCGAGGTCATGCCGCCGGATGAGACCAATACAGAAATCGCCTTACGTTTGAATCGGGCGGAGTAACCAAAAATATGTTTTTTACTTGAGTCTCGTCCATCCCTTTAAACCGGAGAGCATGATTTCAGTTTTCATCCCTGAAGACTATGAGGAGTATTTGGAAAACAACATTTATCCTAATTGCTCGGTCAAGGTGATTGAGCATCCCATTTCAACTGAAAGCGCCAAAGATATATTTACTAACCCAGGTCTTATAAAGCATGCAATTTCAGACGGGAAACTAAGCCATGACGAAAAATCGATGGATCAGCCTTTCTTGATCAAAGTAGGCGGAAACCCGAGACTTATTCAAAATGAAGACTATTATCTTACGAAGCTGAAAGAGGAGTCATTCTCTTTTTTATTTCAGGTAGATGAAGATGGTTATCCCGAAACGTTGCTTCAAGAGGATTACAATTATCCTTTTGGTTTTGGGTCACTATATATTTTCGCCAAAATGGAGACGACTGAGATACAACATCCAGTAGCAGGTTTTTGGCAATTCTCTTGATTTAGTGTGGGGCTGTGGTTAGCGGTGTTATTCTTGGGAGGACTTGAACGGCGGTGAGATCATCAAGCGATTTTTGGCGTGCGTATGTCCCATTCGCACAAGCAGACAGCCCACCCCTGGCGTAAACTGAATTATAATCAGTGAGCGAGGTGAACTTCCATGGCACAATCGAAAGAGATGCGTGCACGGGCTAAGAAGTTTCAAGGCCGTCCGGTCTGTGTCACCCTGCACAGCGGAGAGACTTATGTCGGCTACATCACCGATGTTAATTACGGCGGGTTGGTACTTGCCAGCGCTGGAGTCCCCCCACGCACTTCTTCCGGGAAGCAAGGCTCCCGATCTCTCAAACGCAGAGCTGGTGCGCATGCCCCGGGCGTCCGTCTCGGTAACCGGAAAAGCGGCGCGCGCAAGCCGTCTGGCCGTTCGCGCTCCCGCAAGCCGGACGCCAAGGTGTCGGCATTCCTGCCGATGATGGGCTCGCTGTTAGGCGGCCTTGGCGGCTCCACTGCGGGCGCAGGAGGGCTTGGCGGTATGCTCGGCGGCGGCTTGCGGCTATTCGGCATGATCCAGAAATTTGTCCCGGTCGTGAAGATGGGCTACGGTATGATCAAGTCCATTCGCCCGTTTCTCGGCGCCGTTAAAGGCTTAATGCCCCCGGCCAGTCCGGCCACGCCGGATAATGAATAATCGTATCCCTGTGGACTTTAAGTCCCCTTTGAGTGGTCAAAGGGGGCTAGCTCACACCGTCATTTTCTAACAAGAATAAAAATGATCACGGTCTTCGTCATCAAATTTGCCAAGTGTCCGTCTCCTAACAAATTCGTGTTGGCCCCCATATGGATTTCATTCATATGGATTTTTTTCTGTGGTACTCTAAGGTGGTTCAGTGGTGACCTTAAGAGAAGCTACAATGAAAGATTACTTAAAGACACATATCATTTTAAAGAGGTACGACCCATAGAAAAAATAATAAAATTGCTGGATAAGCAAACAAAGGAAACCTGGCTATGGTCAACAGGAGGGTTCAATATGTGGTTTAGGAAGAAAGAAACGCAACTGGATCGAATAAAAAACAAACTGAGTCAAGCTTTGCGCAAAGACGCGGATTTCTCGGTGTTTGGAGCATCCTCACATCAATATAGGGTTAAAGAGAAGCTTACAGCAAAAGAGCTGGCGGACTGGCAAGCCCACAATCAGGTTACCCTTCCTGAGCCCTACGCGCAGTTTTTAACGAAAGTGGGCAACGGAGGCGCCGGACCCTATTATGGAATCTATTCAATTGGAAAGGCAACTTCCTACACCGAGCGCCAGGCGCTCCTTGCAAAATCCGTTCTGTATCCCGGGATGACCAAAGAGGAATGGAACCATCTGATTGAGCCCCTGACCAAGGACGAGGACACTCCCGATGAGGAATACGACGCCACCTGTAATAAGGTGTTGGGCGGCATGTTGTGCATAGGCACCCAAGGCTGCGAATACGACATGTATCTCGTACTTGAAGGGAAATACAGGGGGAGAATTGTGTACACCTCCGATTTTCATCCCGATCATCCCTTTTTCTTTGTCTATGAAGGCAGCTTTCTGGACTGGTACGAGCGCTGGCTGGATGAAATTATTCTGGATTATGATATCGGGTGGTTTGGTAGTCGAATGCCGGGTGATGAGAATGCGCTGATCCAGATTTATCAGAGCGCTCCAAATGAAGAAATCCAAGCCAAAGCGCTTAATGGAATGTTCAAGTTTAAGAGAGTCTCTCAGCCAACCCTTGGTTTTTTGAAAAATACTGCGGAGCAAAGCCTAAAAAATCGGACTACAGCCATTTGGCTCATCTGCAAAACTTCTTTTGACGCGGGTAGAAAATACCTTCTGGAGCTGTTGCAATCGGATGGGCATGAGGGTTTTCTGCAAGCTTTACAGATTCTACATACTTTCAGAAAAACTGTGAATTTAACGGATTTTATTCCAGTGATCTTGCAAAGGCTTGACAGGATTCACGACCCGGAAACGTTGCGTTATGCAGGGTATATCTTGGAGGATTATGGTGCGATTACTCTCCAGGGCTTTGCGTCTTTCTTGTGTCACGCTGACCCGAAAATGCAAACCACTGCCATCTATGCCGCGCGCAGTTGCGAAAACAAGCTGGGAAGCTGGGAGATCATTGAACAGATGTTGATGGGGGGCGGCCCGGAGGTTCTGAATAACTTGATTTTATACTGGGGCATTATTCCACATGAGAAGTTGCTGCCTTACTATAAGGAGGTATGGCCGCAATACAAAAGCAATCCGAATTTCAGAGAAAAATTTATCGGTTGTTTGCGAGAGCTGCATTTGCCAGATGATTATTTCGACAAAGAAGAATGGTGAAGAAGGTGTACATGGATTATCCAGCTCACCTTCGATTTAATTTGACGTGGCGGAGCCTGAACATTCCGAAATCGGATTTACGAGGAAACCAAAAAAATGAAAAAAAGCTACTGACATCCCGTTGTCAGTAGCTTTTTTGTACATTAGGAGTATGCGAATAGCGCAGTGTTTGGAGATGGGGCGACCTTTCTCAAAATCTTATCATAGAGGTGGAATTTATTTATGAGCAATATCAATTGGGAAGTGGATCCGGACCACAGTTCCGTCGAGTTTTCGGTGACGCATTTAATGATTAGTAGAATTAAAGGAGTATTCGAGCATTTCCAAGCGATCTTGAGTTTTGACCCCAACGATTTAACAACCATGGGTATTCAGGCCTCCATAGATGCAAATAGTATCACAACTCGCCAATCGCAACGAGATGAACACCTGAAGAGCGACGACTTCCTTCATGCAGCCAAGTATCCAACCATTACGTTTCAAAGCACCAGCTGCGTCCTTGCTGGCGAAAGGCAATATGAACTTACGGGCAATCTAACTCTGCATGGAGTAACCAAACCCATCACTTTTCATACCATTTTTGAAGGACTTAACAAGGACCCTCGCGGCCGGGAACGTGTAGGATTTCATTCAACAGCCAGTATCGAACGCAATGAATTTGGTTTGACATTCAACTCGCCTCTGGAAAAAGGTGGGGTTATTGTCGGAAATGAAGTGAGAATCGAGCTTTATATCGAGGCAATTAGAATAGATTAGCGATCCTAAAGGCCATCCTTTTAGTGGGGTGGTCTTTAAACTTGCCGTTACAGGTAGGGTGGTGAACCGTATCACAAATAAGGGCGAAAATGTTGAAAATTGGAGAGGTAATCATGGGAAATACGGATAAGTTTGAAATGATAGCTAATATATATGACACTTCTGAAAGAATTCAAATTGCAAAGGTATCATCTGATGCCATTCGTGAATATGTAGTTGACGCTAATAGTAAGAATGCTATTGATTTTGGGTGTGGAACGGGTCTTGTCGGAATGAGCTTGTTAAATGACTTTAATTCTATGCTTTTTCTGGATACTTCACAAAACATGATTAATCAAATAAAGCAAAAAATTACTGATCTTCATATTCAGAATGCAAATACATTATGTTTTGATTTTGAAAAGGAAGGTCTAACGGATTTACATGCGGACTATATTTTTATGGCTCAGGTTCTACTCCATATTTATGATGTTGAATTCGTTTTATCAAGGCTATTTGATGTTCTAAATGAAGGAGGACATTTACTAATCGTAGATTTTAATAAAAATGAAAAAGTAGTTTCAGATATAGTTCATAACGGATTTAATCAAGAAGAGCTGACTGACATTATGACTAAAATAGGATATAGAGATATTCAGTCCAAAACTTTTTTTAATGGAAGTAAAATATTCATGGGACAAGATGCATCTATGTTTATTCTTGATTCACAAAAATAAAACTTTTAGGCAGAAATCAGCTCTCCTTACCGGAAACCATGCTTTGTGTCTTCTCATGCATCGCAGAGGGATTGGATCAAAAGCCGCTTGACTCTGCAAAGACGATTACCATTACTATGCGATATTTAAAAAATGGCGAAGAATCAGTTGTTTTTAGTTGTTTTTCCTCATTAGGTTTGCAGACCGATTTCGCCTTGTGTCATATGACATTATGGCACTGGTAGATTTGACATCAAGAGCCGTAGGATACGACTACTACTTGTAAAGGATGTGGGCTCTTTGATGACAAGAACCGTCGTCAGCTTTATTCAAAATGGCTATTTCCTACTGCTTACTTTTGCTACCGGATTGTTTTACTTTTGCTTTTATCTGGTCGCTCTTACATTAGGCTTGAGTCTTTCGTTTACCGTCGTGGGTGTTCCTCTGATTACTCGCATTTTGCGAACTACATACGCCTTCCTGCAATTTGAACGCATACAGACCAAGATCTATACGGATATTACCACCGAGCTTTACGTTAAACCAATAAACACCGATGTCTCTATCTGGCTTCAAGCAAGGAAGGAGCTGCTAAATCGGCGCAACTGGATTGCTATCGGCTGGCTGATGCTAAAGCTTCCGGTGGGGATTTTAAGCCTCATTAGTGCGGCCTTGCTTTATATAACTCCACTCGCAATGATTGCGACCCCGCTTCTCTTTCCGTTTTCTAATTATTATTTTATGGGTTTGCTTGTAGATACTGTGATAAAATCCATACTGGTTTCAGCCTCAGGAGTCGTATTCACTATGGTGAGCTATAGGCTTGCGAACAGCTTAACGTGTATGCTAGGCGGCTACACCCGTCTTATGATCAAGAGTGTGAACCGTTAACCGGAATGTCCCGGTCTGGATTTAAAAGTATTGTTGGATGATGTTCTGCTCTATAATAGTTACGTAATGTCATACTGATAGTTCTTAGGGGTTGATGGTTTTGTTCGATATGGTAAAGCAGTGGTTCTGGTACGACTGGTTCATGCTTATGATCCGCTTGATTTGCAGTACTTCTCTCCTGCTCACTATCATAGAGCGGCAAGCTCATTTCACGCTGCCGCTTTGGGTTCTTGTGTTTTGGCAGCTTATTGCTTTTTCCGTTCCCTGGCTGTGCTTGCAGCTCAATTATAGATACTACCTGCTTACCGAGATTGTGATCCCGGGCGGGCTGTGCTTGTATTTAGCTTCGTTTTTTCCGGAAGCCTACCTCACATTCCTGTTGTATCCATTTTTGATTGCCGCTAACAGCAAACAAAGAACATATCTTTGGTCAGGTCCTTTATCGGTATTGCTCCTACCCACTATAATTAAGCTGCTTGTAGAGCAGACTGATTTTTGGGTTATGACCATTCAATTCGGGACGGCTTATGCATTCGGATTTTCCTTCCATTTATTGATGGTCAATCATCGTCAAAGCGAAATTATACGCGAGCAAAATGCGGTGCTTGAGCAGTACTTGTCCCAAATCGAGCGCATCACGCTGGCCGAAGAACGGAATCGGCTCTCCAAAGAGCTTCATGATACTGTTGGTCATGCCTACACTTCCCTCATTATGGGATTGGAAACCTTGCGCCCTGAGCTAGAGACGGATACAGGAACGAAACGGCTCGATTCTCTATTGAACCTGGCCCGGAAGAATATGGATGAAGTGAGAGGCTATGTACATCAAATCGAATCGCCGCATGAAGAACTCCCACTGCTTCAGTCTTTGCGGAAGCTGGCAGAGGAGTTTCAGGAGCATGCTAAGGTGTCGGTTCGTTTCCAGGCCTTCGGAGAGGAATACCCTGTAACGAAGCAAGCAAAGATAGCGCTGTATCGCTGCTTGCAAGAATCATTGACGAATGCCGTGCGTCATGGACACTCGACGGAGATTACGGTTTTGGTGCAATTTGAGCCTCAGCAGACGAGGCTCGAAATTAAGGATAACGGCCGCGGGATGGAACATGGACGGGATGGTTTCGGCTTGAACGCCATGAAAGAGCGAGTAATGAATTTGCAAGGTCATGTTGGCGTCTATACCCAACCGGGTGAAGGCACCCTCGTTACCTGCACCCTGCCACGACAAACGGAGCTTAAGGATGAAGTCATCCGTCTGTTGGTCGTCGATGACCAGCCTTTTATCCGTGAAAGTCTGCGGACTCTTCTGGAGGAGCAGCAAGATTTGCAAGTCGTAGGGGTAGCAGAAGATGGCGAGCAAGCCATCGAACTGTGCAGGCAGGTTCAGCCTCAGCTGGTGCTCATGGATTTGGACATGCCGAACCTGGACGGAATCTCCGCATCCCGTACCATAAAACAAACGTGGCCCCACATCCGCATCTTGATTCTCACCACGTTCGAAGATACTGGACAGGCTCTGGAAGCGCTGCGAAGCGGAGCCGACGGATACTTATTGAAGTCGATGAAGCCAGTAGAGCTCGCCGAAACAATACGCATGGTCTATCGCGGAGGCACGCTGATCGATCAGGAGATGTCGCACAAATTGTTTGCACAGCTGGAAGCCGCCAAGAGCGGGGAAGATCCGTCGACAACCCAAGTGGCCGCGACCTATGACTTAACTCCACGGGAGCTTGAAATTTTACAGTTCGTGTCGAAAGGACTGCGATATAAAACCATTGCCTCCAAATTGTATTTATCTGATGGTACGGTTAGAAACTATGCGTCATCGGTCTATCTGAAGCTGGGGGTTCGCAACCGGGAGGAAGCGGTGCAAAAAGCCCGGGAGGCAGGGCTTCTGGATTAAACCTTACGGCTCGATGCGGATTTCCGTTGGATATGGAGAAAACTAAAAATAAGCGGCAGTATCAGCAGCCGCTTGTTTCTTATTATACAAGAAAACCCCCAGTTTGATCGGGGGTTCAGGAAACCTTATATAAAGTATCATTATCTTACTTTTTCCGGTTAACCTTTTGAATTAGTGACTGATTGGCAACGTATAGTAATTAAATGCTTGATCTAATAAGGCACTGGCTTCTTGACGCTTCAAAAGCTGTTTGGAGCGGAAATCTATGGAGCCGTCTGAATTGATCTTGGTATCCGGGTCCATGATACCTTGGGAAACAAGAGCTGTGACTGCTTTAACTGCCCAAGCATCCGTTTCGCCACTCAATTTAACCTTAGTTCCAGGCTCAACCTGTTTCAGGTTCTGGATCATTACCGCCGCCATTTGTCTAGTGATAGGAGAATTAGGCTGATAATTACGTAGTCCGGCCATCATCTGCTTCTTATTCGGTTCAATCATGAAGGGTTGTTTATACCACCCGTGGGCGCGCAGCAGCACTTCTGAGAATTCTCCCTGAGTCATCGTTCCTTTCGGATCGAAGAGGTTGGCTGACTTTCCGCTCATGACGTTCAAAGCATTAAGATTGTTAATATGTGGATTATATTTACTATCCGCAGGCACATCAGAAAATGGTGAATCAATGTTTATTTTTTGCGCATAAGCAACGAGGTCTGGGAGCTGCATGTAATACAAATATGCAATATGGCCTGCTTCATTTTTATTAAACGTCAATTTATTACCTGATTCATCTTCAAATAATAAAGAATGGATCATTTTTAGTGTATGTTTCCCTGATGTTCCTGTCTCCATTATTAATTTCCCGTCCGAATACGAAACCTTCGTCCTTAAGGCAGCGATACGCGTGTTTTGGTATAATCCCACGTAGTCTTGAGCCTGCTGCTCACTTATTGCCGCGTAGGTGGACTTTGGAACTTCTGATTTTCTCGGATAATAATGATTCATAAATTCCTCATACACGTCAAGACTCATCATGGAGTCGTTATTGTAGGACATGTACATCGCTGTATTCTTCTCAGGCAGAATAACAATCAAGGAAGAATGCCCTGTAACATTTCCTCCTTTTAGAATCACATGCTGATTATTCATCTTCTCTTTGAAGTAGCCTTCGAATCCAATTGTTGTAACCGGGAACTCCTTGTCAGGGAATAATTGGTATGTGTGCATTTGCTCTATGCTCTTTGGACTCACCACTTCTTTACCTTTGTACTTTCCTTTGTTCAGGTGCATCATGAGGTACTTCGCCATGTCATCTGCTGTTGAAACCATACCGCCTTCAGGTTTTTCCGTTGGTTTAAACCCGTCCAAGGGTATCAATTCACCTGTTGGTCCATAGTGAGCAGCCATTCTGCTTAACAATTGGGGGGTAAACCGCACATTCGTCGAATTCATGCCTAACGGTTTGAAAATATTCTTTTCCATATATCGGGAATATGACATGCCCGTTACGTTTGCTACTGCATATCCGGCTAGCATGAAACCAAAATTGTCATAAGTGTACGCTTCTCCTGGAGGCCTGACAACAGTTGGCATATTTGATGCAATGTACTTCTTCATTGGAAAATATTTGTCCGCGTATTCTGGATGCATTTCCATGAGAATATCTGGTTCATCAAATCCACTTGAATATGTAAGTAGATCAAACATCGTCAGTTTTTTTCCTGTTTTATTCGGAACCTTTATTCCTCCTAAATACTCTTGGATATCGTGTTTTAAATCCATTTTCCCCTTATCGACCAACTGCATAGCTGCCAATGCAGTGAATGACTTTGTAACAGAGCCGATTTGGAAAACGGTATTTTTATCAACAGGAATTCTTTTTTCCCTGTCGGCATAACCGTAACCTTTGCTTAGCATCACTTTCCCACCCGTGACGACCACAAAATTAGAACCAACTGTATTAAACTTCTTCATCTTGTCCGCAAAAACACCATCTGCAAAAGCTTCTAGTTCCTTGGCATTTCGCGGCCCCTCCAAGCTAGCCTTTACAGATGCAACTGGTGCGTTAACGGGTGCGGCAACTGACGCGCCGTTGGGTGCCATACAGGCGGTAGTTATCGTAGCAGATAACAGTAGAACCGCGAGATTGGTATGAATCATTTTTTTCATGAATGATTTCTCCTTGAAATGTATTTTTGCCTCATAGCGTCCGGCAAAACCAAGTATGGCAAAGGACTTGTCATACCAACAAGTTACATTTCGTCACCGACCCATACCAGTCACTTCAAAGTGTGTCATATGACAATTAGGCACTAGGTGCCTAGTGTTCAATGGTAATATCGTTTTTGGGTGTGTCCATTTGATTGTTTACAATGAATGTTGGACCCCTTCACTTCAGTTTCTTCTTTACCGTCTCTCCTTCAATCAACACAGGTTGATAATAGGTGTGGTTGCGTAGATCTTTCTTCCCTTGCAGTTTCTTGATAACCCAATCGGCGGCATCACGTCCCATTTGTTCCTGTGGGTGTGTTAATGTCGTTAGTTTGATGTTTGCATTCTTGGAAATATAGGAATTATCTTGACCAATAATGGATATGTCTTCAGGAACAGATATACCAAGTTGTCTGCATACATGTACAACTTCTAATCCTACCTCGTCGTTATAGCAGACAATTGCGGATAACCCGTCCCTTTGTTCGGTTAGGAATTTTTTCAAGTTGGTGGACAGGTCCTGCTTCGTCTCTGTATAGAATGAGAGCACTTGCTCTGGGTAAAACCGTAATTTGGCTTCTCCCAGCGCCTTGATATAGCCCTTCATTCGATGCTTTCCTTGTAAATCGTCCATTTTGGCAATGATACCAATGTGTGTGTGTCCGTTAGCAATCAATTCTTTTGTTGCCAGATAGCTGGATTGTACGTCATCGAGACAAAAGAAGGGAACTTCCAACTCTTCATAATAAGCATTAATCATGATAAACGGAACATCCTGCTCCTTGAACGTCAGATAGTAGGAGATATTAGGATTATATAGATTGCTCTTCGTAGGCTCAATGATCAAGCCATCCACACCAAAGGACAACATCATCTCCAAGGCTTTCTTTTCCTGTGCGACATCATTATTTGTACTAGCTAATAGCAATGAATAATTATCTTCATTCAATCTGGCTTCAATCCCGCGAATAATAGAAGGGAAGATGTAATCGGAAATGTAGGTTGTGATGACTCCGATGGTTTTATTACTGGAATTCCCGCCGTTTTTTGATCGAAATTGGTTGCTGACATAAGTGCCCGATCCTTTTTCACTTCTTAAAAAACCCTCGTTGGATAGTTCTAAAATTGCCTTACGTACCGTCTGGCGGCTAACTTTATACATATCCTGCAAAGCCGATTCCGTTGGAATTTGTTCTCCTACGCTGTATGCTCCTGATAGAATGTTGCTCTTTATATCCTCAAGGATGACCTGATACTTTGGTTTCACTTTATTCCTTCTTTCCTGGTTGTCCTAATACTAATTTACCTACCCATAATATTTGTATGTACATATCTTAGCATAATTATGAGCTTATTATAATCGATAGCCTAACATGTATAAATACTAAAGGCCAAGCCTAATAAACCTAAAAGACGAAAAAAGATTGAGTCAGATTTCATCTTGCTCAACCTACATTTCATGCGTTTATCTGGTCGATTGGCTTCTATGCACTGGCACTAATTCCGTCAACACTTCTGCCAAGAATAAAAAAATAAATTAAAGTTAATTCATAATTCTAAGGTCAAGCGAGCTTCCATAGGCATGTTATACCGTGTTCGAAAGTTTTTGTTTGCCACTAGCGGAGCTATTACGGTAATTATGTGCTTGTCACAATCGGCGGTAAATCGCGCTACGATTCACCAGTTCGTACCACCCATCGCATCGCATAAACTTCAAACAGTGACCTTTTGGGATCTTCCTTCTCGTGTTTTTCGTTCCGCGTACAACAGATCTTCTATTCAATCCCATCAGTCTTATCGTATTTCGTATCTTCTCATCATACTACTTACTGCTCATTTGCAATGGGTTTATAGTTTGCATACATGCCCTAAAGGGGAAAAAAGAGAGATACTCGGTCCATGAGAATATTTGTAGGTATAACTATGTATTCGTGTTGACAAATGTACGAACAAAAAATATACTAAGGTTGTAAATTAAAGAAAGCGCCTTCTTTCGATTATTGCGATTATAACAGTTGTTCAGAGAGAGGAGTAACGTGAGCATGGATCAAGACATTAAACAAGCGATTACTAAGGGAGAAACCTCACTTGGTATCGAATTTGGATCCACACGTATCAAGGCAGTGCTGATTGATCATCATTTTGAAACCATCGCATCTGGAAGCTATGAGTGGGAAAATCTCTTGGTGGACGGTTATTGGACGTACAACTTAGAGAGTATTATTACGGGTCTGCAAGAGGCTTATAGTGAAATGAAGCAAGAGGTTGAACGAAAATATGGGATTACCCTTCGTACCGTTGGTTCTATAGGATTCTCTGCAATGATGCACGGCTATATGGCTTTTGACAGCAAGGGTGAGATGCTTGTTCCGTTCCGGACTTGGCGGAATGCGACAACCGGTGCTGCCGCAAAAGTGTTAACTGATAAATTCCAATTCAACATCCCTGAGCGATGGAGTATTGCTCACCTGTATCAAGCTATATTGAACGAAGAGCAACATGTCCCTCAGATTGATTTTATGACGACGTTAGCTGGATATATTCACTGGCTGCTGACTGGAAATAAGGCTATTGGCGTCGGGGATGCTTCGGGCATATTCCCAATTGATGAGACTACACATGATTATAACGAATCGATGGTTAAGCAGTTCGATGAACTCATTGCAGCCAAAGGTTACGATTGGAAGCTAGAAGGAATTCTCCCTAAAGTTTATATTTCAGGCGAGCAGGCAGGTGTACTAACCGCCGCGGGAGCTAAAATCTTAGATAAATCTGAAGATTTACAACCAGGTATTCCGCTTTGTCCTCCAGAAGGTGATGCGGGAACAGGGATGGTCGCTACGAATAGTGTGAGAAAACGGACGGGCAACGTCTCTGTGGGAACCTCGGTTTTTGCCATGCTTGTATTAGAGAAGGACCTTTCAGCGGTATATCCGGAAATTGATCTGGTGACTACACCGAATGGTAATCCGGTCGGAATGGTTCATGCCAACAACTGTTCAAGTGATATCAATGCTTGGCTGGGATTGTTCCGTGAATTCTCTGAGGCAATGGGGCAAAAGGCGGATCCGAATCAATTGTTCAGTGTGCTGCTGAACAAGGCTTTGGAAGCAGATCCAGATGGCGGCGGTTTACTCAGCTATGGCTATTTGTCAGGGGAGAATATCACCGGAATAGAGAAAGGCCGGCCATTGTTTGTCCGCTCTCCTGAAAGCCGTTTCAATTTGGCCAATTTCATGCGGACTCATCTTTTCACTGCGTTTGCTGCTTTGAAAATCGGAATGGATATTTTGACAAAGAAAGAAAATGTCGCAATTGACAGCATTCTGGCTCACGGTGGTTTATTTAAAACCCCTATCGTCGGACAAAAAATTGTTGCGGCTGCCATGAATGTCCCGGTATCAGTGATGTCAACAGCTGGAGAAGGCGGGGCGTGGGGGATTGCTATTCTGGCTTCTTACATGATGAACAAGGATCAACAAGAAAGTCTGGAAGACTTCCTCGACCAAAAAGTATTTAGAGATGCTGAGGGGCAAGAAATTTCTCCCGACAGTTCCGACGTTAAGGGATTTGAAGCATTCATGGAACGCTACACACAAGGTCTGGCGATTGAACAGGCTGCTGTAGATAATCTAGTGGAAAACTGGAGGAATTGACGTGTTAGAGCAACTGAAAGAAGAAGTATATCAAGCCAATCTGGATTTGCCTAAACATGGACTCGTGAAATACACCTGGGGTAACGTAAGCGCTGTTGATCGTGAGAGCCGCTTATTCGTTATCAAACCTAGTGGTGTTAGTTATGACACGATGAAACCTAGCGATATGGTGGTTGTTGATTTTGATGGCAATGTTGTTGAAGGAGAGATGAGACCTTCATCAGATACACCGACTCACGCCGTACTTTATAAGCATTATGCAGAGATCGGCGGTATTGTACACACGCATTCGACTTGGGCGACCATTTGGGCTCAAGCAGGCTTGGATGTACCTGTAATGGGGACTACTCATGCAGACACCTTCTATGGTTCTGTTCCTTGTGCCCGTTTCTTGACACAAGAGGAGATTGATCGTGGTTACGAAGCGGAAACCGGACGTGTCATCATCGAAACCTTTGAGCAGCGCGGGCTGGATATTTTAGCAGTGCCGGGTGTTCTGCTTAAGGGTCATGCTCCCTTCACTTGGGGCAAAGATGCAAAATCGGCAGTCATGAATAGCGTCGTGTTGGAAGAAGTTTCGAAAATGAATTTATTCGCACGAGAATTGAATCATTTTGCTGAAGAATTGCCGCAGCGCATTCTAGATAAACACTATTTACGCAAACATGGGAAAGACGCGTACTACGGGCAAAAGTAATATAAACTAAAAAATGAAGAAAAGAGGATGAATGATGTCAACAGTAGGTACAAAACAGTTCTGGTTTGTCGTAGGTTCACAACATCTGTATGGAGAAGAAGCATTAGCAGAAGTTAAAGCACACGCACAAGAAATGACCGATGCCTTAAATAAGAGTGGCGTTCTGCCTTACCCGCTTGTATTGCAGGATCTGGCGGTTAGTGCAGACAAAATCACCAATCTCATGAAAGAAGTCAACTATCGTGACGAGGTTGCTGGTGTCATCACTTGGATGCATACCTTCTCGCCTGCAAAAATGTGGATTCGCGGTACTAAATTGCTGCAAAAGCCGTTACTTCATTTGGCTACACAGTATAATGAAAGCATTCCTTGGGCTACGATTGATATGGACTTCATGAACCTCAATCAGGCAGCTCATGGTGACCGTGAATATGGATTTATCAATGCTCGCCTGAAGAAACAGAATAAAGTGGTCGTAGGTTACTGGGAACGCGCAGAAGTGCAAAAGCAAATCGCAGAGTGGATGGATGTAGCGGTTGCTTATAACGAAAGCTTCAATATCAAAGTTGCCCGTTTTGGCGACAACATGCGTAACGTTGGCGTTACGGAAGGCGATAAGGTGGAAGCTCAAATTCAATTTGGATGGACCGTTGACTACTTCGGAATTGGCGACCTTGTTCAGTACGTCAATGCTGTGAAAGAAGAAGAGATTGATGCTTTGTTCGCGGAATACTCCGAACTCTATGAATTTGATTATGGTACTTACAGCAAGGAAGCTTGGGAAGCCAGCGTAAGAGTACAAACAAGCTATGAAATTGCCCTTAAACGGTTCCTGGATCATGGCGGCTATACTGCCTTCACTACGAACTTCGAAGACCTCTATGGTATGAAACAGCTTCCTGGTCTTGCCGTTCAACGTTTGATGGCACAAGGATACGGCTTCGCCGGTGAAGGAGATTGGAAGACTGCAGCGCTCGATCGTCTGCTTAAAGTAATGAGCCATAACCAATCCACTGGCTTTATGGAAGACTACACCTATGAATTAGCGGCTGGTCAGGAATCGATCCTTCAATCCCATATGCTTGAAGTTGACCCAACGTTGGCAAGCAACAAGCCTAAAATCATCGTTTCTCCGTTAGGTATCGGCGATCGTGAAGATCCAGCTCGTCTGGTGTTTGACGGCAAGGCAGGAGACGGTGTAGTTGTTTCCATGGCTGACTTTGGCACGCATTATAAACTGTTGATCAATGAGGTTACTGCATTTGAACCGACAGTTCCTGCTCCAAATCTTCCAGTGGCCCGTGTACTGTGGAATGTGAAGCCAAACTTCCAAGATGGGGTTAAAGCATGGATTGAGAACGGCGGTGGTCACCATACCGTGGTTTCCTTGAATCTAACCACAGACCAAATTGTTACTTATGCAAAACTGGTTAACCTGGACTACGTAATTATTAAGTAACTAGAAGATAGTCATCTACTAAAAGCATTGGGTCAGTCCTCAGGACCCAGTGCTTTTTATTGGTTTTCTAAGGATGTCGAGATATGGGAAGTTGAAGTGGGCAGGGTAGGGAGGCGAAAGTTTGATTCATGAGAGTAAGTTTAAGCGGCTTGAAAGTGTTCGTGGTCTTGTTCATGAAATGCTTGTTACTACAGAGAATACCTCTAAGAAACAGGAGGCTTGGGCTCATCTTTTCGGAGTATCCAATTTTGCTTCAATGCTTGCTATGAGAAGAGGACAAGATGTGGAGATCGCTGCAATCGCGGGGGTGCTCCACGGTTTTTATTTCTATAAAACCGGAATTAAGGACTTCCCTGGTCCCAACAGTGCAGATGCTGTAAGACCTATACTACGTAACACCCAACTTTTTACCGACGAAGAGCAGCTTGTCATTCTCCGCTCGATCTTTTATCAAGGAGACAGACATCAAGGACATGGACCATACGAAGAAATAATTAAAGATGCTATTTTATTGCAGATGTACTTACAGAGTGCAGGTAACCATTCATTTAAGACGGATATACGTAGACTGCAAAATGTGTTTGTTGAATTGGGGATTCCGGTGGAGCTTGTAGAAGTGGAATTCAACGCAGATACGGAAACGAAAAACAGTAACGCTGAAGACAGACGTCTTATGCTGGCTGATTTTGCAGAAACGTTTGCAGGGCAAAACATTGTTGGCGTCCCGGAAGATGAACGTTATCGGGAAATTTGCAAGTATTGGCCGGACTCTGATATTTATAAAGTACTGGAAGGCAATTGGTGCGCTGCGTTTATATACTACTGTTGTATGCAAGTTGGAATTCTACTGCCCATCCGGTATCCGAACTGTATGTATCGATTAGCTGGGGTTGGTGCGTGGTTGGATTGGGCCCAGCTGCCTGAAACAGGATTTTTTTATCACGATAAGCAAGATGGATTTAAGCCAGCACGTGGTGATATTGTGGTTTATGAGAAGCTTCTATCGGATGATTCCCACGATCACATCGGAATTGTTTTAGGTTGTGATGACAACAAAATTTTGGTCGCAGAAGGTAACAAAGACAATAAGAATTACTCCAGTGTTTTATACAGGGATAGAGGTCATTGTATTCTCGGATATATCCGCATAGACAACGGCTATCATTTTCATTTCAGTGGGGAATATACACCGATCCGTTAAATATAATGGGCGATATAACGAGACAATAGGATTTTCCTTAAGGTAATCATTTAATTCATAAGGATGTGATACTATGGCCAATTTACCAGCTACGAAAACGAAACTGATTATCGTTGAGGGTATACCTGGCTCTGGCAAATCCACATTATCTAGACACATACATGACATGTTAAACACACATCAAATAGAATCGGAACTATTTTTAGAAGGGAACTTACGACATCCCGCTGATTATGAATCGGTTGCATGTATGCCGAACGAAGAACTTGATCGGCTCCGATCTATCTATTCTGAGGTGTTTCATTACATTGATCCGTTTGTATCTGTGAATGGCAACGACTCTTTAATCGCATATGCACTTGCGCAGCAATCAGCTCCAAATGGAATCCCTTCTAGTTTGTATGAGGAAATCCGGCGTTATGAAATTTACGATGGAGTACCCGTAGAAAAGCACTGCGAGTTGATGATTCAACGTTGGAAGTCTTTTGTTAAAGATCAGCGAGAAAAAGAAAAGTTGATAATACTCGAATGCTGTTTTTTACAGAACCCAGGGTGTGCATTACTTGCCCGACATAACGCTGGAGAAGATCGTTTTATTCAGCATGTATTACAGATTGCGGAGCAAATTCAGGAGTTAAATCCAATTTTGTTCTATTTGAAGCAACCGAATGTGCATGAGACGATTGAGCGAGTTAAAACAATGAGATCTCAAGAATGGTTAGATTTCGCGATTTGGTACCATACGGAGCAAGATTATGGAAATAACAAGGGGCTTTACGGATATGAGGGATATATTCAGTTCCTTGAACATCGACGAGAGCTAGAATTACAAATTATTGAGCAACTCCCTTTTCAATCGTTTATTATGGATAACTCCGATTATGATTGGGGGAATCAACAACAGACCGTTTCGAATATCATAATGAAGTATTTATAAGGGCCTATCCCGGAAAGACATATTTTACCGAGTTATTCATATACATGGACTGTTGATTCAATCATTGGAAATTTGTTACTCTACATCATTTGCTTCTAAGCGCTTTTTTGGTGTCTGTTATTACTGCTAGTAAGTGAAGCCCAAAAAATACAGCGTGTTGAGATCCATTCTTATTATTTCTGCAAAGAAAATTCTCACTTTTTAGCAGAAATGATTTATAATTATCAGATAATAGACAATATAATTTTTAAAAGATTATATTTTAGTTATAATAGAGACAGAAAAGATATGTTCCTGAGTGGAGCCTTGCTTCTTGTATCACCTAAGCAGGAGGGCCTGCTCTTTTTTGCAAATATAAGAGATAAGGAAGGTTTTTATGAATAGCATTCAGAAAAATACAGACGTTATCTTAATTGGTGCCGGAGTCATGAGCGCGACTCTGGGATCATTGCTGAAAGAGTTAGCACCAGAATGGGAAATCAAAGTGTTTGAGAAACTCGCAAACGCGGGAGAAGAAAGCTCTAACGAATGGAATAATGCAGGTACAGGCCATGCTGCACTGTGCGAACTGAACTATACATCCGAGAAGGCTGACGGATCTATAGATATTCGTAAAGCTGTAGACATTAATGAGCAGTTTCAGCTTTCAAGACAGTTTTGGTCTTTTCTTGTAAACAGCAATTTGATTCGTAATCCACAGGACTTTATCAAACCAATACCTCATATGAGCTTGGTAACAGGAGAGAAAAATGTATCTTTTTTGAAAAAAAGGTTTAAAGCGCTTTCAACTATTTCTCTGTTTCAAGGCATGGAATTTTCCGACGCCCCTGAAAAGCTGAAGGAATGGATTCCGCTGATTATGGAAGGCCGTACAATGAATGAACCCATCGCGGCAACCAAAATCGACTCTGGAACAGATGTCAACTTTGGTGCTTTAACACGCATGTTGTTTGAGCATTTAAAAAGTAAAAACGTCGAGATTAATTACAAACATAGTGTAAAGGATATTAAACGTGCGAGCGACGGCTCGTGGAAGGTCAAGGTTCATAATCTGGATAACGGTAAAATCGAATACCATAATGCCAAATTTGTCTTTATCGGTGGTGGGGGTGGAAGTCTACCTTTGCTACAAAGAACCGGTATTCCTGAGTCCAAATATATCGGGGGATTCCCGGTAAGTGGACTATTTATGGTATGTAACAATCCTAAGGTTGTCGCCCAGCATCATGCAAAAGTATATGGTAAAGCTAAGGTTGGTGCTCCTCCCATGTCTGTTCCGCATCTGGATACAAGATATATCGGTAACCAAAAAGCACTGCTATTTGGACCGTTTGCCGGCTTCTCACCGAAGTTCTTGAAAACGGGCTCAAATTTGGATTTGATCGGTTCTGTAAAACCTAATAATCTCATTACGATGTTGGCCGCAGGCGCAAAAGAGATGGCATTGACCAAATATCTGATCCAGCAAGTGATGTTATCGAATGAAAAGCGTCTGGAAGAATTACGCGAGTTTATTCCGAACGCCAAAATCGAGGACTGGGGGATCGTGGTAGCAGGCCAACGTGTGCAGGTGATCAAAGATACGGAGGGCGGAAAAGGAACACTTCAATTTGGTACGGAAGTGGTTAGTGCCGCTGATGGTTCGGTAGCTGCACTGCTCGGCGCTTCTCCGGGTGCTTCTACTGCTGTTCACGTTATGCTGGAAGTATTGGAAAAATGCTTCCCACAACATATGGAAGAGTGGGAACCAAAAATCAAAGAGATGATTCCTTCTTATGGGGTGTCACTAGCGGAAAACCCAGAGCTTTACCAAGAAATTTACAATTCCACAACGGAGGTGCTGGGTCTGGGCGAAAAAGAACCGCTTCATCGTTAATTTTTGCATGGCGGTCATTTAGTTTACTATTTTTAGAAGTGAGTTCACTTATCAATAATAGAAGAATTGAAATTATATTCAAAAACTCTTGCAAGAAACTTAATCGAAAAAGCAGAAGACCGTGAAATTTAACGGTTTCTGCTTTTTTAAGATTTTAATTCTTTGAATGGGGAGCTAGGGTATTAGATCATTTACACTTTTTAAAAATTAACTTATGGACAATAAAATCACCTTTAGGATTTTCAAGAGAGATTCCGCAATTATATAATTCTGATCCACTATAAGTAGCATTTGTAATAACTTCGAGATAGTTGGCTTCTTGATCTAAATAAGGAATTCGAACAAGTAATGATAAATCAAATACTTGATAGGTGTTCCGAAATACATAAATAATGGCATTACTTTTTTCTTCATCGACAAACATCCAACTACAAATATTTGATTCATTAGGAGAACTCAATCGATAGAATTCCCCTTCAAAAACAAGCTTTCTTTCTCTTTTGTAAGTCGATATATGATTCGCTACCTTCTTCTTCTCTTCTTCAGACATGGAGATGACATCCATTTCATAGCCCATATTGGTTGAAGAAGCCAAAGCTGCTCTTGTCTCAAATTCAGTTATGCGACCAGTTTGATGATTTGGAACATCGGAAACATGACCAGTTATTGAAGAGATTGGAAACATGTAAGAAGCTCCATATTGGATTTGTTGTCTGTCCAGAGCATCGGTATTATCACTGATCCATGTTTGAGGAAAATAGAACAACATACCAGGATCTAATCTACCTCCACCGCTAGAACAATTTTCAAAGAGTACTTCTGGATGGCTTAAAGTGAGTGTGCTAATAATATGATAAAAGCCCAGCATATATCTATGAGAAAATTCTTGTGAGTTGTTTTCTGTTTCAGTCGGGGAGAAAGGATCAGTCATATGTCGATTCATATCCCACTTGATATAGTTCACTCCGAAATTTGCAATTGCATCTGACAATGTCTTGATAACGAAGTTTTGAACTTCTTTATTGGTTAAGTCTAAGAAGTATTGACTTCTGCCCAAAATGGGTTCATAGCTTTTACTCTTCATTACCCATTCGGGATGTTGTTTGATTAGGTTTGTATCGGGTGATATCATCTCGGGTTCAAACCAAATCCCAAAACCAATGTCTTTCTCTTTAGCATAATCCACCAAAGATTTAATTCCATTGGGGAATTTTTTTTCGTCAACCTTCCAATCTCCTAAAGAAGTTTTACTACTATTGCGTTTACCAAACCAGCCATCATCCAACACCACTGTTTCAAAACCCAAAAGACTAGCAGAATCAATCAATTTTTTTAGCAAAGCTTCAGAAACATCGAAATAAGTCATTTCCCAGCTGTTGATTACGATGGGTCTCTTTCTTTTTTTCCATGATGGATTAATCAAGTGATTATTGAAAAAAGTATGGAATGCTTGAGAATTACTATTGAACCCTTGATTGCTGTATACTAGCAGAGCTTGTGGACTCTGAATGGTCTCCCCTGATTTTAAAGTCCATGAGAAGCCCTCTTCATTTAACCCAATTTGCATTCTTAAGTTATTATATTGATCACGTTCTAAAATCTCTTCGTGATTGCCACTGTAAAGTAAGGTCATTGCATGGACTTCTCCTTGAAACTCTGTGGCCTCTTTTGATAAAGCGATGAAGGGAGGATATTGAGGCCCACTTGCACCTCTAGCACTACCAATTTTAAATAATCCATGTTTAATATCATTTCTATTTATTTGGAACTCTTTTTGATGAGTGCCATAAAATGAGGTGCATACTTGATTCTCGTAACGTATATCAAGAGAAGCACTTAGAAGTTTTTCAACTTTTATTGTACTAGAGCTTTCGTTAATTACTTTAGTAGAACGTACGATAATCGGTGAATCCTCAAAAATCGTATAAAACAAATCTAGAGCAATATTTGCGACTTTATCGTACAAATGGACAATTAAGGTCTGACAAAAAGCTTCATTGCTTCTTGCAGAGGGCAGATCTTGAAGCGTTAACGCTTCATCAAGAATTTCGTACCCAACATAGACAAATCTTGTAATTCCTTGTCCATCTTCATTTCGAATCTTTATGGAAGAATTTCTAAAATCACCTTGATGAGGTAAAGAAACCTCTTGAGGTAAAAATTCAAGAGATAGTTCAGGTATATTAATATCTGGAGTTGCAGCAAATGTTCTCTTTTTTAATTTTGGTCGATTGCTAAAATTGTAACTAGTAATCTTTTGTCCCCAATACCGATGTAGCAAATAGGTATCTTCTACAATTTCCATAATATAACTGACATAATTATTTGTGAGATGAAATACTTTTTTCTCTTCAACAAAATGAATTAAAGGATTCATTGATCATTTATGCTCCTTTCTATACTGGGAAGGTGATATCCCAAGTTCTTTTCTAAAAAATTTAGAAAATGATAATGCATCAGAAAAACCAACTGAGCTAGCAATAAGGTTAATTGGATCGTCGCTTTCAGCAAGTAGTTCTTTTGCTTTGTTTATTTTTAAATTAGAAAGATATTTTTTGGGGGGGATTCCCACCTCATTTTTAAACATAAGAGACAAATAATTTGGATGAATGCCAACAGAATAGGCAATATCGGAAATTTGGATGTCATCGTGATAATGAAGATCCATATAACGCATCGCTTGAAAAGAAATGGAGGTACTGCTATTCACAGTTGTTTGAACCGGGCATTCATTCAATAAATTTCCTGCGATATCATACATAATGCCGTTAATTTTAAAAAAAGAGGCTAAATCATTTTTATTCAGTTCGATAATATCTTCGATTCTACTTTCATAAAAGGAAGCATCTTGGCAATTCATTACAAATTTTTCTTCATCAGACTGAAGTAATGTTTGAACAAAGTTTCCAGACTGAATGCCCATAAAACCAATCCAAGAATATTTCCACGGCTTATTTGGGTCAGCGGTATAAGTAGAAACAACATTCGCTGGTACAATAAAAAGTTGATTTTCATGGACTTCAATCTTTTGATCTTCAATTTCCAGTATTCCCTTGCCCTCCTTTACAAAATGAATAAAGTGGTAGTCTCGTCGTTTTGGACCATAACTGTAACCCGGTTCACAATATTCAATGCCACTGTTATAAAGAATAAAGTCTGAAATACTTTTTTTTGTAAAATCAGTGAATCTATCCGTATATTCTCTTAAGTTATTATTCATGCCCTTATTATACATAGGAACGCTTCAAAGAAAATGTAGATATTAGAAAGTTCCATATTTCTCTTAAATATTTCTATATTATAAATGTAAGTTGAAATGATAATATCTCATTAACAAAGGTAATGAAAGCGCATTAATGAAAATTTGAAGAGGAGGACTATTTCAAGTTGGAAAATCGGCATAAGAATTATTTCCATATTGAGCCGGATAAAGGATTACTTAATGATCCAAACGGTTTGATTCAGTTTAAAGGAAAATATTATTTTTTTCATCAATGGAATCGTTTTGATACGAGCCATGATTACAAAGAATGGGGATTGTTTTTATCTAAGGATTTAGTTCATTGGACAAATATTCGATCAGCGATTTTACCTGATAGATATGATGATAAAGATGGTGTTTACTCAGGAAGCGCGATTGAGAACGATGGGAAAATGTATCTCTTCTATACAGGGAATACTAAACTAAATGGAGTTAGAAAAAGTTATCAAAAAATTGCTGTATCTAACGATGGACGAACATTCATCAAACAGGAAAGCGCCATTGAAACCCCTAAAGGTTTTTCTGAACACCATCGCGATCCTAAAGTTTGGAAAAAAGATAATAAATGGTGGATGATTGTCGGAGCTCAAACAAAAGAAAATGTGGGAGCAATCACGCTGTTTCAATCAGATGATTTATTAACATGGGAATATCAAGGTATTTTTTACACGGATACTATATTGGATCAGATGTGTGAATGCCCGGACTACTTTACCTTAACCGATGGAATCGAAATACTAATGGTTTGTCCACAAAAGCGAACTTCTGACAAACAAAGTGATCGGCCAATTTCAAGCTATGCTGGATATTTAGCAGGAAAAATGGATTATAAAACAAATAAATTTAATCAGTCAACTGAGATAAAAATGATGGATGAAGGATTTGATTTTTATGCGCCGCAATCTTTTTTAGATGATAAAGGTCGAAGAATTATCGTTGGCTGGATGTCTAGAATGGACGAGAATCAAGAAAGAAATTGTCCTACAGTGAAAGATGGCTACCTTCATTGTTTATCCATGCCGAGAGAACTGAAGTGGATCGATAATCACCTTTATCAAGTCCCCTTGAAAGAATACGAGAATTTGAGGAAGAGAGAGCAAGAATACAAAAATGAATACGGCATTATTTCTAACAATAGTAAAGCCTTTGAACTCATTATTGATTTTGATGAAGCTATAAAAGATTTTTCAGTGTCTTTGAATTCCAACACAAATCCAATTATATATCGTTGTGGAAAACTTGAGATTGGACGAATTAATTGGGTTACTGAGAAATTGGAAACAAAAATTCTTCAAGTAAAGGACCTAACGAAGTTGCACATTTTTTGTGACAGCTCTACTTTAGAAATTTTCATTAATGATGGACAGTATGTTTTTTCAATGAGATATTTTTGCGATGAGCAGAATCGTAATATTGAATATAAGAGTTTGAATGAGAAGGGTATGATTAATTTTTACTCTTATGAGGAGGAAAACGAATGAGTAACAAAGAAATCGCCGAAAAAATTTTAGAATTAGTCGGTGGAAATGAAAATATTCAATCAGTGACACATTGTGCAACTAGACTCCGAATTATTATTAACGATAAAGATAAAATTGATATGAAAGGAGTAGAGGCAATTGATAAAGTCAAAGGTAGCTTTTTTAATTCCGGGCAATATCAAGTTATTTTAGGGACTGGATTGGTTAACAAAGTTTACGATGAATTTGCTCCAATGCTTAATGGCTCGGGTAAGAAGGCAACTGAGGCTTCAAATGAATCTCAAAAGGTTACTTTCCAAAAAGCGATTCGAGTTTTTGGGGATGTATTTGTTCCAATTATTCCAGTATTAGTTGCGACGGGGTTATTCATGGGATTACGAGGTTTATTCACTCAAGAAGCGTTATTGGGACTTGTTGGCCTGACTCCTAATGATATTCCACAACAGCTTTTAATGTTTACTCAAATTTTGACTGATACTGCCTTTGCATTCTTACCAGCGCTAGTAGCCTGGTCTACATTTAGAATTTTTGGTGGAACACCTATTCTAGGAATTGTTCTAGGATTGATGCTTGTTAGTCCAGTACTTCCTAACGCTTATGAGGTTGGTCAACAAGCAGCAGAGCCACTTACGTTTTTTGGATTTATTAAAGTTGTCGGTTATCAAGGTTCTGTTCTTCCTGCGTTCGTAGCAGGTATTCTAGGTTCAAAAATTGAAATCTTCTTGAGAAAGAAAATTCCAGATTCTTTAGACTTAATTCTTACTCCCTTTTTAACTTTATTATCAGGATTAATTTTAGCGCTATTTATTGTTGGACCAATCTTCCATGAAGTAGAAATCGGTGTTTTATATGCAGTTGAGTTCCTATTGAATCTACCATTGGGGATTGGCGGCTTAATTTATGGAAGTTTCGGACAGTTATTAGGTATCTTCGGTGTTCACCATATCCTGAACTTTCTTGAAATCAGCATGTTAGGAAAAGATGGCTGGAACTATCTAAATCCTATTGGGACTTGCGGGAATATTGCTCAGGCAGGAGCAGTTTTAGCTGTTGCAATTAAAGCAGTTTCGCCAAAAATGAAGCAAATTGCTTTTCCTTCTGCTCTTTCCGCAGCATTGGGAATTACCGAGCCAGCTGTTTTTGGAGTTACTTTACGCTTAGTAAAACCTTTTGTGATGTCTATGATTGGTGGTGGAGTTGGTGGTTTTCTAGCCTCTATTTTCCATTTACGTGCAACAGGTATGGCATTAACAGGAATTCCGGGGACACTACTTTATCTTAATGAGCAATTACCGTTATATATCTTGGTGAATGTAGTATCATTCGCAGTATCATTCGGGTTGACTTGGACATTTGGTTATAAGAAAGATCAAGGATTATAGTCAAAAAGATAAATAATATACTAACTAAAATTAGACATAGACTCTTAGCAATGAGAGTCCATGTCTTTTTGTATCTTTAGTTGCAGAGTTTTTATTTAGCTGTCATTCTGTTAGACAAGAGAAGGTGCCCCTATCTATTTATATTACATTTGTGCGGTTGGACGGATTACGATTTCGTTCACATCAATATCGGCCGGTTGTTCAATTGCGAATCCAATTGCACGGGCTACCGCGTCAGGTGTCATGGCTAGTTTATCCCGGATGGCAGCGAGTTGATCTCTTAATGCTGGATTGGTCATACCCTCCGTGAAATTCGTCTGCACAATACCAGGCGAAATGATGGTCACGCGCAGCTTGTCGCCAGCCTCCTGGCGCAATCCTTCTGAGATCGCGCGCACGGCGAACTTCGTACCGGAGTAGACCGACTGGTTCGGCACAGTCTTATGTCCTGCTACAGAAGCGATGTTCACGAAATGTCCAGAACCCTGCTTGCGAAAGATAGGCAACGCTGCGGCTATACCGTACAAAACGCCTTTAATGTTGACATCAATCATGTCCTCCCAGTCCTCGACACACAGATCTTCGAGAGGGGAAATGGGCATAACGCCAGCGTTGCTGACGAGAACATCCAGCTTCCCATACCGTTCGCAAGCCAAATTAACGAGATTGCACAGATCCTCGCGCCGTCTCACGTCAGTGCGTGCATAAACAGCTTCGCCACCTCTATTGGAAATGCGTGTCGCCAGCGCTTCAAGGCGCTCCGCTCCGCGTGCTCCAAGCACGACTTTTGCTCCACGCTCGGCAAGTAACAGTGCTGTTGCTTCTCCAATTCCGCTGCTTGCACCTGTAATCACGACGACTTTGTTCTCTATTCTTCCTTCCAAATGCATAGCCCAATCCTTCTTCCTTTGATCTATTTGCCTTAGGCCCTCTGTTGGCCTTGCAAGTAAATTTTAAGTAGAATTCGATTGAGACAGGTAGACCGATCAAGTCCAATTCTTGCCTAATCCTATTCGGCGCGCATATAATTAGCACATCAATATTAGCGTTCAACGGAAAGGAAGGTGAAGCATGAATGATTTCGTCTCCTCCCCCCTCTGATATTTCTACGAATCTACAGGAACTGATTCATCTAATTGATCAACATGCGTCTTCGGATGGTACGTTTGTCTCGTCTGTGCCAGGACTTTATTTCAGACGTGCAAGCCATGTGTCCGAGCTGAATCATACGGTCCATATGCCCTCCCTGTACGTGGTTGCACAAGGCTCAAAGACAGCAATGCTGGCTGGAGAAAACTATGTGTACGATCCAACAACCTACATGGTCACATCAGTTCAACTTCCCGTAATTGGTAAAATAACTCAAGCCTCGTCGGAGCTTCCTTATCTAAGTCTTCAATTATCCATTAGCCCAGACGTCATTCTGGACATTATCAAGAAGAGTCCTCCTCAATGTACCGTAAAGACTGGACGCGGCATACTAGTGAGCCAATTTGACCCTCTGCTGCTTGATGCGCTGCTTCGGCTTGTCAGACTTTCGGATACGCCTGCGGATATTCAGTTTCTTGCGCCGCTTATCACGCACGAGATCCTTTATCGTGTATTACAAGGTGAGCAGGGGGCTTTAATCAGGCAATTTGCCGTAGTTGGTAGCTATGCACATAGCATCTCCCAAGCGATCCATCTGATAACCCGCGATTACTCTAAGCCTCTTGTGATTGAAGAATTGGCGAAGGAAGTAAACATGAGCCCTTCTTCCTTACACAAGCATTTTAAAAAGGTAACGGCTATAAGTCCTCTGCAGTATCAGAAGGCCATTCGATTGCAGACTGCACGCCGCTTGTTGCTCTCGGAGGGAGTGGAAGCCGCCAATGCAGGCTTTCGCGTTGGCTATGAGAGCCCTTCGCAGTTCAGCCGGGAATATGGACGCATGTTTGGGCGTCCACCGATGAGTGATGTTAAACATTTGCGCAATTCCCTTAGTGTCTCAGTTGATTGAGAGATTCTTCGGGTGATCCGTGGAGGATGCCCAGAGGCAAGTTGTCTTTGGTCTGGTCAAAGAGGATATATCACACCAACGGAAGTTCGTCGAGCCGTTCGTAAATCAACAATCCTTTCTCTTTCGCCACCCTTACCATTTCATCGGCACCCTGAGAGAGTCCTCCAACCCGAAGCACGGCGTTACAGTAATCAAGCAGGCGAATGGAAGACGGGTGGAAGATTTTGTTAAAGGTCTCATCTCCCAGAGCAGTGGAACCGGCTGTGGCGATAAGGGGCAAAGCATACCACTCTCCCAGCACCGGCATGTGACCAGCCTCGTAAACTTGAAGAGCAATTTCATTCATGTAGTTGACGTTAGCTTTTCTTTTATAGCTATTGCGGTGAACCGTTAAGCAAATCCTCGGCTATTTTTACCAGGTCTTCTTTGCTCAGCGGGCTGTCCTGGTTATCAGATATGTTGTAGTGTAAACGCCTTTTTTCATCAAGCCAACCCAGTCGGTTTTTCCCTACCTCCAAGGGCGTGCTTGTTTCGCTTGCTCTGATGTAATAGGCCTTGGTTCCTTTGATCATCAGTTCCTCAGCCGAATCCTGTTCATTTTGCATCACGGTCGTCTTTGTGACTTCGGGAGCGTACTTGGTGACGGTGATGTTTACATAGTCATTTCCTCTTGTATACCGGGCAAAGGTGAAGTCTGACTTGTCCCAGCTCAGCTTTTGAATAAACAGATTTTCACCTTTCGGTGCGGCCTTGGCCTGTTGCATCAGTTTATCCGTTAAAGCCCGATATTCCTCTTTGTTCATCATCCCAGGATATGCAGCGACTGGATAGACGTATCCGAAATCAAATCGGTAGCCATTCGGCAGATGAGTAGGATTGTGGAATAGTGGGGCTTCTGTACGCTTGATTTCATCCTGCAGACTGCTGAAGCTAGAAAGTTCAGTCGGTTTGTATGCAAATAGGACAGGATTAGACGAATTTCTTGGATTCATAGAATCGTCCTTAACGTAATAGGCCGCATACTCTCTAGGCTGTAGACGGTCTCTCACCTTTTCGTTCCACTGTGTGTAGGTGGTTGTATACGTTTGGGAAGCGTCCGTTTCGGCAGGAGTTTTGGCGGTATTTAATACGACATCGCCTTTGCTGTTACGTAATTCCAGATATTGCGAAGCGGCGTACCCAGTCACAGAGGCGCCCAATACAAAAAGTAAGATCATAATAGGAGCGGTGATGCGCGGTTGAAGACGCATTTTTACGATGAGTCCCTTTTTGGGTTTCGCCTTTTGGTAGACCTGTTCCATCACTTTGTCAGAGACGTCAAAGGCTTGTATTTTTAAGACGTTCTCTGGCTCCGTCAACATGTCCATATTTTTAAAGTCTTTGTCTTTCAAATCGGTGTATTTCAGACCTTGTTCCTGAGTTCTGTCTTGTAATTCACGCATTTTGGGTCCTCCTTTATGGGCTCCATCATTTTTTTTAGCTTTGTTTTTGTTCTGCCGTATTTTTTCTTGATAGCTTCCTCGCTTTTGTTCATAATTTCCCCGATTTCTCCAAACGATTTTTCTTCAAAAATGCGTAGCACCAGCAGGTTTCGTTCTTCTGCATTCAGTTGGCCCAATGCCCGGCTTAGCGGTTCACTGAAAAGCTGACGTTCCATAACCTGCGCAGCGCTGTCTGAAGTCATGTTAGTTGAGTTGAACAGGGTAATTTTAAATTTGCGCTGTAGATTTTTCCTGCGAATCAGGTTCAGGCAGTGATGATAAGCCATTTTATACAGCCAGGAGGAGAAGCCCACTGTGGGCTTGTACATACTGATTTTCTCGAAAGCACTAACGAAAATATCTTGTACAGCCTCTTCCGCTTCCTGCTCACTTCCTAATATCCGCCAGCAGTACACAAAAATCTGACGCTGATACTCCTTTACAATGTAGGCGTAATCCTGGATCTCGCCAGCTTGGACCCGTTTAATTCTATATTCGATTTCCTCATTCAAAGATTTAGGCACCCCCTCTGATTAAAAAGAAAACTATATCTGTATAACAAATGAAGATGAACCAAAGGGACATCTTTTCTAAAATTTTTTAAGTATTAAATCAACCCTCTAAGAGAATACGATAAAGCAGAACAATTATCACCAACGTTGTTGATTTCATAGAGCTTGGATTTTTATTGTGGAAATAAATAGAATAATAAATATACCTATCCAAAAATTTAAAAATAGATTGTAAAGAAAAAAGGGGATGGGAAATGAAGTTTTATGATAATAGGGGAGTCCAGATGGTAGTTGCACTTTTATATCCTGTTATAACATTTGTTATATTAAGTAATGGTCATATGATAGGTTCATGGACTGTTCCGGCCATTATTGCAATTTTGTTTTGTCTGTTATGGAAAAATACTTTTTATGTAATCATCTCTAATGTCTTGGTGCGGAATATATCCGTACCTATGTGGTGGCTGCTAGTTGAACGTGTGAAAACAAACCAGGGCGCTGAAATTTTCATTTCGTCATTACCATTCATTATATTGTTATAACGTATTGACTCTTAGGCGGACGCTCTTGCCGCCTTAGAACCAGTAGCATGAGCCAATTTCCCTGCTTGCCTCTCTTGCTCACCGAATCGGAAGCCAGCCTCCTTGCTACAGATACCCAGGCTGGTTCAAACAAGCCTTTAGAGTTTCAACCGGCTCATGAAAAAAAGGGTGTTTTGGGATTACTCCAGAAACACCCTTGCTATCAATTCGTTTAAGTATACATTTTATTCAAGCAATGTATCAGAAAATTGGTTTTCATTTGTTACCGTCAAGGTAAAACTGCCCTGCGTCGGTATGATCTTGTCGGAGATCAGGTAACCCGTATCCGCATAGGAGGACTTGGTTGTTCATTGTGCACTTACGACACACCGTTAATTGTTTTGGCCGTAATGATCTACATCCGGTAGCTCATCGAGCGTGATCACGTTTGGATGGTTAAACACTTTGTTCAAATGCTCCCGGCTATTGTTTACGCCATCGGTCAGGAACTCTCCCGTCCAGGTAGTGAACCAGCTCCAGTTCGTTCCGTCACTGGAGAGTAAATCCGGATCCGGGATCGCGCCGTTCTCGGTTAATGCGACCAGCTTCTGGTTGTTCACAAGCGAGACGAGTGCGTCATACTTGTCAGTGACCGGACTATAGTCGCCCGCAGACGGATAATGATCCGTACTCACGATGTCTACAACATCGTGTCCCGGATACCACTCCGGTGCGCTAGAGTTCCAGACCCAAATCAAATTGTTCAGACCATGCACGCTCGTTAAGCGGTCGTACACCAGGTGGTAAAGTTTCTTTGACGGCTCCGGACCTTTTGCGCCCCACCAGAACCATCCTCCTTCAGCTTCATGCAACGGCCGGAAGAGCACGGGGATTTTCGCATCTTTTAGCTTTTGAAGCTGTGCCGCAATGGCATCGATATCCCGCAAAATAAGTTTATAATCCTCGGATTCCGGGTGGTTCAACGCGTAATCAACGTCGAAAGTGGTGGAATCCCCGAAGAATCCCTTGTACCACTCTTTACCAGGTTGGTCAATTAAACCCTTCGGCGCGTTCCAATGCCATACAACGGTGACAATACCGCCTTGGCTGTGCCAATCGATCGCATTCTCGATCTCAGAGGAGGAAGCGCCGTGCTCGACGCGAGACGGTGAATAATCCATCAGGTCGAATCCGACAATGGCTGGCTTTTTACCAATCGCGTCCTGCATCCAGCTAATGTTAGAACTGTTCTGCTGACCGGATAGTACACTCTTGCCGTATTGATCGACCAGATAGCTCATCAACGATTTGGCTTCAGGCGAGGCGTTGGGATTAACGAGTGTCTTCCTAACATAATGCTCCTTAGTGACCGTCGATTTTTGAAACTCGGCCACCCCCCCGTTCAGAACGCCTGATTCTGCTTCATACACAGCTTCAGACACGGTAACCGGTTCTTCGGATGCATGGGCAAAAGACAAAGGATACAGTAAAATTGCAACCCCTGCGGTACATAGAAGTGCTGGCCATCTTTTAAACATAAATCCTCCCAAAATAACTAAAAATTTATTCCTTTAATTTTGTTTTGCTAAAACCTGTTTTTATTATGTAATCTAGATTAGTTTGCAAAACACTATCATTTCATTGGCATTCTAACATTTACCAAATTTATTGTCAACAAATGTCGAATCCTAGATAAAGCTAACAGAGAAGGAAAAACTCACAGTTAAGGCAAAAGCAGAGCGAAAGAAAATAAAATCTACGTGATGGAGAAATTTTTGATTATCGCGTGTTTGTTGCTGAAGGATTCCAAGTAGTTCATGAAGACAATAAACGAATTCTGAATTTTCATATTAAAAACAAAGAACGTGGCTTGGCATTGGCCAGTCCCATTCTCGGTTCAGGGCTCCAAATTTCTGAAGCACTATCGCTTGATTTTCCTGATATTGATTGGTTTAAGGAAAAAGTAGATGTTACGAGGTAATAAAACGAAATTTCAATTGTTCTATTTAGACATTACATTTTTAATAACTTTAGACGTCGCAATAGTAAGTAATCTCTGAAACGATTCAGGAGTGCTTTTTCAAAATAACTTATGGATTAGGTGAAGCGGAAGGAATGAGAGATAGAATAAAATTAAGTTATTGATAAGGTGAAGATGACGATATGGTTTTATCCAAGAGAGCATGCGATTTTCTTGCAAATTCAAAATGGAAAGATAAATTAAACGATCAAGAGATAAACTCGGCAATCCCTCCCGTATAGCTAACGAAAACCATCGGCTATGCTGGGCGGGATTGCCTCATCCTCTTTAGTGCAGCGTATCTTCTACTTATTCCCTTTACGTACCTTTAACAGCTTACCCTTTACGGTTGTATTCTTCATAATCTCAAGCACCAGTGGACCTTTACCATTCAGAATCTCAACATCTGTCGCATAATCCAGAATCGTAATAATCCCGATATCATCTGCGGTGACCCCGTCAAGCTTAGCGATGGTTCCCACGAAGTCGACAGCTCTAAGTTTTTTCTTCTTACCGCCGTTAAAATTCAGCTTCATAATCTGTTGGTTTAATTGCTCGCGCTTATCTTTTTTGAGTGCGGTTTTTACATGCAGTTTCTGCTCAAAATCTTCTCTACGGAGGTCAACAGCCTCTTCTGAGGGAGCCTTTACCTGCGGAATCGCGAACCCAATATATGCTTCAATATCAGCTAATCTTCGGCCATCCTTAGGAGTGATGAGGGAAATGGCTTTACCCGTTTTGCCAGCACGTCCCGTACGTCCTGTGCGGTGAACATAGCTTTCCTTCTCAAGAGAAATATCGTAGTTAATGACATGGGTGATATTCGTGATATCAATTCCTCTGGCGGCAACATCTGTCGCGATCAAGTAACGGAATTGACCCCTTCTGAATGCATTCATCACCTCAAATCGCTCATCCTGCTCCATGCCACCATGAATGCGATCACATGGATATTCGAGATCAGCCAATGATCTGAATAATGTATCTACATTCTCCTGCGTACGACAGAAAATAATGCAGCTGTCAGGATTCTCAACAATCAGCAGATCTTGCAGTAGTGCCAGCTTGTCTGACTCCTTCACCTGAATAAGAGAGTGATCAATTGTAGCGGTCGTTATACCGGTTGCTTTTATTTCAATTTCAACAGGATCGTTCATATACTTGTGTGACAGTCTGGCTACATCCTCAGGAAAAGTAGCGGAGAATAACATGGTAACCCGGTCACTAGGCAGGGCCTGAATGATTGACTGAACTTGCTCGATAAAGCCCATATTCAGCATCTCGTCAGCTTCATCAATCACGAGGTAGGCCATTCGATCTAACGATAGCGTGCCTCGTTCAATATGGTCCAGTACACGTCCTGGCGTACCTACAGCCATATGTGTTCTTTGTTTTAACTCGGCCTTTTGGATATGAAAAGGATGTTTTCCATAAAGGGGCGTCGCTTTTATCCGCTTAAAGCGTCCAATATTCGTGATGTCCTCGGTGACCTGTAATGCAAGTTCACGGGTTGGCGTCAGGATTAAAGCTTGGGGCTTATTCTCATTCCAATCTACTAGCTCACAAAGTGGAATACCATATGCTGCTGTTTTGCCGCTACCAGTTTGCGATTTGGCGACAAGGTCCTTCTTCTCAAGCGCAACAGGAATGACTTCCGTCTGAATCTCTGTTGGCGTCTCATAGCCCAAGCTATTCAGCGCTCTTACAATTTCTTCACTTAATGCGTAATCTGTAAAATGCTTCTGACTCATTTTCAACCTCTTCTGCGCTGTATTTGAATACCATTACATATATAATGTCATCGTGTATCGAACTTATACTCATATAGTATACTCTATATCCAGGTTCACTCTAATACATATCAGCGGTTTACAATTTCATACAGAATTAATCTTTTCGTCTTGCTGTTTTCCAGTAAGGCAACTATACTTTTTCTGGGACGAAAAAACACAGTCTGGTTGGTAGTCCAGACGCATGAATGACTCTCAGATTCCAAGAGTACCATGTCAGTAACCTTCCCCCCCTCGGGATGTCCATCGTTTCGATTTAAAATGAGGGGGATTAAAATGAAGCTTACAGTTTATCATGATGGACAGTATTGGGTTGGAGTCGTGGAAGAGCAGGACCAAGGGAAATTGAAGGCAGCTAGGCACATCTTTGGTACAGAGCCTAAGGACGAGGAAATTCTCCATTTTATCCGTGAGGAAATGTGGGAACTTGTTGGTCGGCTCTCACAAGAGGTGGCTATAAAGTGGTCTGAAACGAAGAAGGTCAATCCGAAGCGGCTAGCAAGACAGGCAGCGTATGAATTAAGGCAGAAGGGGGTCTCTTCCAACGCACAAGAGGCCTTAAAGTTAGAGTATGAGAAGCGCAAGTTGGAGAAACATGCTTACTCTAAACAGCAAAGGGAATCCATGAAGGCACGGATAAGGGAATTAAAGGAGAAAAAAGCGAAAGAAAAACATCGCGGGCATTAATAAAACTTCCATCCTTATCCGCAATTGTTACGCATGTTTTATACCAGCATATGTGAAAACATGTGTTACGCACAAAGGGCACCCGATTGGGTGCCCTTTAAACTATCGTATAGTGATTCCCATTCGTAAAAAATTGAATTCAATCCGAATTACTTAAGCAGTGTAAGTGTCACCTCTATCGTGTTATCAATAAATGATCGTTCTGGCTAGATTTTAACCGAAACGATGTGTTAAAGGAGCACCAGGTGTTCAGTCGCCCCGCAATGATGTAAAGTTTTTCGGGTAAAATCTTTACTTTTACATGTAGCGGACAATAACCTTTCATTCTTATAATTGGAAATGTAAGCGATTTATTTAGAGGTAGGAATATTAAAAACTATACGTATGAGGAGGAGATTGTATGTCGAAATTTAAAGTGGGCAAGTTGGTAAGCAGCTTGGCGTTGGCGGGTGTGTTGTTATCATCAGTTCTGATAAACCCGGCTAGTGCCAGTATGGCGAACGGTGGCAAATTCCTCGGAAATATCATTGCTGGAAGTGTCCCTGCAAGTTTCGGAACATACTGGAACCAGGTGACGCCAGAGAATTCGACCAAATGGGGGTCAGTTGAAGGCAACCGTAACAACATGAACTGGTCGCAGGCGGATACCGCCTACAATTATGCCCGTAACAATGGATTCCCGTTCAAGTTCCATACATTGGTATGGGGTGCTCAGGAGCCAGGTTGGATTAGCGGACTGTCGGCTGCTGATCAGAAGGCGGAAGTGACCCAGTGGATTAAAGCAGCAGGTCAACGCTATCCGAATGCGGAGTTTATAGATGTGGTGAATGAGCCCCTGCATCAGAAGCCATCCTTCCGCAATGCCATAGGCGGTGACGGGTCGACCGGATGGGATTGGGTCATATGGTCGTTCCAACAGGCAAGACAAGCCTTTCCAAATGCCAAGCTGATGATTAATGAATATGGAATTATCAACGATCCCTCGTTAACCGACCAATATGTCAATATTATTAATCAGCTCAAGAGCAGAGGCCTGATTGACGGAATTGGTATTCAATGCCACCAGTTTAGCATGGACACTGTTTCAGTTAACACGATGAACACTGTACTGAACAAGCTGGCGGCAACAGGATTGCCAATCTATGTGTCGGAACTGGATATAACTGGAGACGACAACACCCAGCTTGCCAGATACAAGGAGAAATTTCCGGTATTATGGAAGCATTCTGCGGTGAAGGGAGTTACGCTCTGGGGGTATATCCAGGGACAAACTTGGAAGCCGAACACACATCTGCTGAATTCTAACGGCACGGAACGTCCCGCGCTCCAATGGCTGAGACAATATGTGCAGAGTTAAACTATAAGTGGCACTTAAAACCCAACAGATGCGAACTTTTGCCAAATGTCTGGGCTGGGTAGATGTTTATTTGACGAAGTCTTGGCTGAAATGTTATACGCCCAAGGCTTCTTTTTATTTAGCTTAAACCTAAAGTATCAAAACCTAATCCAACTCAATTAGGCTTACATACCCAATCCATAACTTTAACCCACTTGAAATAAAACCGTCTGGACGGTATAATAAAGAGGGGTGATCAATATGAATACAACTAAAAAAGCATTAAAAAGAGAATTAATTCTTAAAGCGGCCTCGATGATTGTGCACGAAGAAGGAGTAGAGAAATTAACGTTAGAAGCGGTGGCTAAGAAAGCGGGAATAAGTAAAGGAGGATTGCTTTACCATTTTCCGAATAAAGATGAATTGATTTTGGGAATGGTTGAACAACTATCGACCAGCTTTGTCTCCGAATTTAATGAGAGAGCAGAAAACGATATGCATTCCAAAGGAAGATGGACTCGCGCGTATATGAATACATCATTTTGTGGCGATCGGAATGCAAGTGACCTGTATACCGCTCTCTCAGCAGCACAGTTTACGAACCCTCACATGCTAAAATTACTTCAGGACGAGTATGAGAATATCCAAAATAAAATTGAAAACGACGAATTAGACCCCGTTCGTTCCACGATAGTCCGATTAGCTATAGACGGTTTGTGGTTTGCTGAAATGTTTGGGCTTGCTCCTCCCAATGAAGAAATGAGGCAAAAAATGATGGGAGAATTGAAAACATATATAAAGGAAGGAGAATGAATAATAATGGCTTATCTTTTCTTGGCAATCTCTATTGTTGGTGAACTTGTTGGAACTTCAATGCTTAAAGCTTCAGAAGGTTTCACCAGACTGTATCCGACTTTATTCACAATTGTTGCGTTCGTGATCTCTTTCTTCTTTATCTCCTTATCCCTTAAGACGCTCCCCTTAAATATGACTTATGCTATCTGGTCAGGTGTAGGAACTGTTGCTACAACGCTTATTTCAGTATTGATTTGGAAAGAAAAAATCAATACAGGAAGTATCGCAGGTATTGCTTTAATTGTTATTGGCGTGGTGGTACTGAACCTATTTGGTACAGGACATGGTGAGGCAAAAGGTACGACAGAAGCAACGAGTTCGATCGTTCAAAAATGAGATGAAATAGCATAGACACTGGAGATTTACTACCACTATCGATCACTGCCAGTTTGTGTGAAAAGACCCTGCTGCATCACTTCGTTCATAAGTATGGGCACCAAAATAATCCCTTTGTGCTTGCAAAAGGTTAGCATTCGAAATGCCTGTCCGGTAACTATCATAATAAGTAAGTGAAGCACTTAAACATGGAAACGAAGTGCCAGAATTAATACCCTCACAGACAACTTTTCGCAATCCTATTTGATACGCTTTAACTTTTTCAGCAAAATACGGGGCGATTAATAGATTAGCCAAATTCGGCTGTTCTTGATATGTTTCGCTTATTACATTTAAGAATTCGGCACGAATGATGCAACCACCACGGAAAATAAGGGCTATATCCTTTAAAGGTAAATTCCATCCGTAAAGTTCAGAAGTCATTTTATATTGTATAAATCCTTGCGCGTAGGCACAGATCTTACCCATATAAAAAGCTTGTCTAATGTACTCAATCCACACATCTTTATTTAAACTTCGCTGATCAATCCCTGGTCCTGTTAGAATATTTTCTGCGTAAACTCGTTCTTCTTTTAAAGAGGAGATGTAACGGGCAAACAATGACTCTGTAATAATGGATGATGGGATCCCATTGTCAATTGCTTGAATGCTTGTCCATTTACCTGTGCCCTTTTGCCCTGTTTTATCAAGAATCACATCGATTAGTGGTAAGCCTGTTACATCATCCTTTTTCCGTAAAATCTCTGCTGTGATTTGGATTAAATAACTTTTTAGTTCCCCTTGATTCCATATTTCAAAGATATCAGCAATTTCATTCACAGATAAACGTAACCTTTTTCTTAAAAATGTATAGGTTTCTGCGATTAACTGCATATCTGCATACTCGATTCCGTTATGTACCATTTTTACAAAGTGACCGGACCCTTTTGGACCCATATAAACACAGCAAGGGTCTCCGTCCACTTGGGCTGCTATTTTTGTTAGAATAGAAGCTACTTTTTCATATACGTTTTTATCTCCACCAGGCATGATCGAAGGTCCATTTAAAGCCCCGACTTCGCCGCCGGAAATACCGATTCCTAAATAACCGATTCCTTTTGACTCCAATTCATCATATCTACGTTCCGTATCTTCGTAATGGGAGTTACCACCGTCCATGATCACATCGCCTGCTTCAAGGAAGGGTACTAATGTACCTATTACCGAATCGACCGGTTTGCCCGCTGTTACCATAAGGAAGATTTTCCTTGGAGTTTTTAAGGAGTAAACAAAATCTTGAATTTCGTAGTAGGGATGGATGGAGTGACCTTCACTTTTTTTAACAAGATCATCCGTTAATTCCCTCGTATAATTATAGACAGCGACTTGTTCACCCTTACCAGCCATGTTTAAAGCGATATTACGGCCCATTACCCCTAACCCAATGACACCAATTGTGTTGGACATTTTTTCTGCTCCTTTTATTTGAAATGAATAGGCCGTAGATCCTCACTTATAGGCTTAGAAGATTCTAAGAAAAATAAGTGGGGGATCTACCGCCCGGGAATCATGGTTTATACGAATAAACTTAGTACTAAAATAAATCCTAATCCAGCTACAGAAATGATGGTCTCAAGTAATGTCCATGTTGCAAATGTTTCTTTCATGCTTAAACCAAAATATTCTTTAAACATCCAGAAACCAGCATCGTTAACATGTGAAGCTATTAAACTACCTGCTCCTGTTGCAAGCACAACTAAAGCAAGATTAACGTCGGATTGTCCTAACATCGGAATAACTAAACCAGCGGTTGTTAAAGCTGCAACGGTTGCAGAACCTAAGGAAATTCGTAATATTGCAGCGATAATCCAGGCAAGTAAGATGGGTGATAATGTAGTTCCATTGAATAATTCAGCTACATAGTCACCTACGCCGCCATTAATCAGTACTTGTTTGAAGGCGCCGCCACCCCCAATGATTAAGAGCATCATCCCAATATGAGTAATAGCCGTTGTACAAGATGCCATTACAGTTTTGATTGGAATTTTTCGTGCTATTCCCATGGTGTAGACAGCTACCAGTAAGGAAATTAACATGGAAGTTGATGCATCACCAATAAAACGGATCGCTGCTAGTAAACTGCTATCTTCAAATCCCATTGTTTTTTGAAGCAAAGTAATAATCGTAGCAATAGACATTAAAATAACAGGAAGCATTGCAGTAAATACACTGATACCAAATCCCGGAGTTTCCTCGGATTTAAATACTTTTTGTTCACCTAAAGAGGCAATATTACCGGTTTTCGTAAATGATGCAGGTACGAGTTTTTTGGCAAGCTTAGTAAATACAGGTCCAGCTAAAATAACGGTTGGAATGGCAATAATGAAACCGTAAAGTAAAACCTCACCAAGGTTCGCGCCATATTCACCAGCAATAACTGTTGGTCCTGGATGTGGAGGTAAGAAACCATGTGTTACGGATAAAGCTGCAACCATCGGAATCCCGAGATATAAGATAGAAACCTTTAATTCTTTTGAAATGGCAAATATGATTGGAATTAACAATACTAATCCTACTTCAAAAAATAACGCCACACCGATAATGAATGAAGCAGCTACGACTGCCCATTGGATATTTTTTTCACCAAATTTGTCTACGAGGGTCATGGCAATTCGTTGAGCACCACCAGAATCAGCGATCAACTTACCTAACATCGCTCCAAGTCCAAAGATTAACGCTAAGTGACCAAGGGTTCCGCCTAATCCGGCTTCGATGGTTTTGACAATTTCCTCTAATGGCATTCCAAGTGCTAAAGCGACGCCGAACGATACAATGATTAATGAAATAAAGGTATTCAATTTGAAACCCATTATTAAAACTAATAATGCTAAAATTCCAATCGCTACGATAACTAATGGCATTGTAATTACCCCCTGCTTTTTATCTTTTTAGTGTTTAATTAAGCTTCTTTGATAATTGGAAATCCGTGTATAATCATCTTCTAATACTCTGGATAGGTTAATGAAAATCGGCAGCAATTTCCTATATTCCTTGGTTGCTTCTTCTTTTGGTGTATGTTTGTTGGTACTGCCAATCATTTCAGAAACGACTTCAAAGGACTGGATTTGTCCGGTGGCATACAAGCCTAAAATACAAGCTCCTAGACAAGAACTTTCGTAGCTTTCTGGAACGACGACTTCAGATGAGAATATGTCAGACATCATTTGCCGCCAAACATCTGATCTTGCGAAGCCTCCAGTAGCTTGAATTCGGGTCACAGGACCGTCCATACATTCGGTTAAAGCTAAAAATACGGTGTACAAATTGTAAATGACTCCTTCTAGGGCTGCGCGAATCATATGTTCTTTCTTATGTGACATCGTTAAACCGAAGAATGAGCCACGTACGTCTGGGTTCCATAATGGCGCACGTTCACCAGCCAGGTATGGATGGAATAACAATCCGTCAGAGCCTGGTCTTACACGTTCAGCAATCTTGGTTAGTACATCATATGGATCAATTCCTAGCCTTTTCGCTGTTTCTACTTCTGATGAGGCAAGTTCGTCACGAATCCAGCGAAGGACCATCCCGCCATTGTTCACCGGCCCCCCAATAACCCAGTGCTTTTCTGTTAAGGCATAACAGAATATTCTTCCCTTTTCGTCTGTTTGAGGCTTGTCTATAATGGTTCGAATGGCACCGCTTGTCCCGATTGTGACGGCAACTTCGCCTTTTCGTATCGCATTTACACCTAGATTAGAAAGGACTCCATCGCTAGCTCCAATGACAAACGATGTTTGTGGATCGATCCCCATCTTTTTTGCTAAATCTGAATCACAGTTGGTAAATATCCTGGTTGTTGGCACGAGCTCAGATAATTGAGAAGGGGTTATACCAGCAATTTTTAATGCCTCTTCATCCCAATCTAATTTTTCTAGATTCATCATGCCCATGGCAGAAGCTAGGGAATAATCCACTACATACTGATCAAAGAACTTTTTAAAAATATATTCTTTAATTCCGATATACTTTTTAACCTTGACAGCGGTTTCAGGAAGGTCATTCACAATCCAGGCTATTTTCGTTAAGGGTGACATGGGGTGAATAGGTGTTCCTGTTCGTTTATAGACTTCATGGCCATTCAGCTCATCATTTATTTTATGTGCCCATGCTTCACTTCGATTATCTGCCCAAGTGATACAAGACGTCAGTGGGCGGTCATTTTCATCCATCGCAATGACACTATGCATGGCACTGCTAAATGAAACAAACGATAGCTTTTTTTGTGAGTGATGTTTCATGATATTCGAAATGGCCTGTAGGACAGCCTGAAATATCTCTTCTGGGTTTTGTTCAGCTGTCGCTATGTCCGGTGTATAAAGCGGGTATCCAATATTCTCTTGTTGGATGACTTCACCTTTTTCGCTAAATAGAACGGCTTTTGTACTTGTGGTCCCGATATCTACACCCAACATATAGTTAGTCATTTTGTTGCACGACTCCTTTAGATAGCATTTGTTGTGACATCCATAGGTCTTCTACTTTACCTTGAACATCATCAAAGTTTTCATGTAAAGACTTGATCATGAGGTCTCTATCTTTTACTTTGATTGCTTCAATATAAAGTTCGTGATTGTTTATAATCCTTGTAAAATCTTCATACTTTTCAGTGAAACGCATACGCATCGACAAAAGAATGAGACTTTCCATAACAGGCTTTAAATTATTCCAAATCATCAGAATATGTGAATGGTTGACTGCACGAATAATCGTTTCATGGAACAAGACATCTTGATACGAAAACTCATCAGCATCACTATATTTGACGGCGACTTTCATCATTTCGAGTATTTTACTAAGTTCCTTCGCCAAATCATTAGTGTCCATCTTTACAAGACGTTCAAATACGAAGGATTCTATGAGCAGACGGACATCATAAATTTCTTCTATTTCTTTTTCTGATAGGCCAATAACAACGGCTCCCATTCTTTCTAATCGAATGATATTTTCGGATGCCAGTATTTTTAACGCTTCACGAATGGGTGAGCGACTTACAGTGAAATCAGCAGCTAGTTTATTTTCAGATAATATGGTACCGCTTTCAATCCCGCCAGAAATAATGCGCATTCTAAGCTCGGATGTTACGCGATCACCAGCTGAGGCTTTTAAAAGCCATTTGGAGGGATATAGGAATTCTGATTCGACCATCATTTCACCTTCTCAATTAATCAAGTATACTTGTATACAGGTATTATAATCTGAAATTTTAAATTTGCAAGCGTATACATTAAATTTGTTTTGTAACGCCACTATACATAAAATGAAAATTGCATTTTAAGACATAGATCTGTTCGGATTTTTTGTTCAAATGCACAATCAATTTCGTCTGTTCTTCAATATTTTTAACGTGCGGCAATCGATATAATGAAAGCGTAATCAAAAATTGCCCGGGGGGTTAGACAGATGGAAGGATTGACGATCAGTTGGATAGGAGCTCTGGCAGGGCTGGCTATTGCAATTATTCTGATATTAAGAAAGCTGAATCCGGTTTACGCTTTATTTTTGGGAGCTATTGTAGGCGCTTTATTGGGCGGAGCCAATTTGGAACAGACGATCAGCGTGTTAATAAGCGGTACGCAAAGTGTGATGGGGACGGTCATTCGTGTGCTTGCCGCAGGTGTATTGGCAGGTGTAATGATGGAATCCGGGGCAGCGGAGACGATTGCGCAGGCTATTGTAAAGAAGTTCGGCGGCAGTAAAGCGATACTCGCACTAGCCTTGGCGACGATGATTATTACGGCGGTAGGTGTATTTATTCCCGTTGCCGTGTTGATTGTGGCACCTATTGCATTGTCGGTCGGTAACAAAATGGGGATTTCCAAGCTGGCGCTCCTGTTGGCTTTGTCTGGAGGCGGAAAAGCGGGGAACATCATCTCTCCCAATCCTAATACGATTGCAGCGGCGCGCGGATTTAATCTGGATTTAAGCCACGTGATGTTGGCGGGTGTGGTTCCTGCGATATGCGGTTTAATCATGGCTGTTTTGGTGGCATCTATGTTGAAAACCAAAGGTGTGAAGGTGTCTGACCAGGATATCATGGACAGTGATGTCGATACATCGAAATACCCGGCGTTGGGACGGGCGATTGTAGCCCCGCTGGTAGCTGTTATTTTGCTGATGATTAACCCGATTGGTTCCATCTCTGGTATTGAAGCACTTTCGAATTTCAAGGTGGATGCGATGTACATTTTGCCGATCGCTGGGATTGTGGGTATGCTGGCCATGGGACAAGGGCGCAATATCCTGAAGTATTCGGCCTCCGGTTTGAATAAAATGACGGCGACCGTGCTGATTTTGATCGGTGCAGGTGGGATTGCGGGTCTGATCTCTGCCTCCAACTTGTCTGCTCAGGTGGTTGGCCTGATTGAAGCTTCGGGAGTTTCCGGTACATTTTTGGCACCGCTTGCAGGTATTCTGATGGCAGCTGCTACGGCGTCCACCTCGACGGGCGTTATTTTGGCGACAGGCTCGTTTGGGGAAGCCATTCTGAACATGGGAACGGCCCCGCTCGCTGCAGCTGTGATGGTGCATACAGGAGCTACAGTCATTGATTCCTTGCCGCAGGGCAACTATTTTCACGTCACGGCAGACAGCATGAAAATGAGCATTAAACAACGGATGGGATTGATTCCTTACGAAGCTATTGTGGGTGGAACGATGGCAATTGTAGCGACAATTATGTATGGATTTTTACTTTAATATTCACGATGGGGTGAGAAGATGAGAGAGAAAACATTTGTGCTGGCACCAGATTCTTTTAAAGAAAGCATGACGGCTAAAGAAGTGTGTATCGCGATGGAGAAAGGACTGCGCAAGGTCTATCCGGCGGCGAATTATGTCCACGTACCGATGGCGGACGGCGGTGAAGGAACGGTGCAGTCACTGGTGGATGCGACAGGCGGGCAGATTCGTTATATCGAGGTGACAGGACCGCTTGGAGAACCTGTAACTGCTGCATACGGCTTGCTGGGAGACGGCACCACGGCGGCAATCGAGATGGCATCCGCCAGTGGAATCCATTTGGTCAACAAGGATAACAAAAACCCGTTAAAGACAACAACCTACGGCACAGGGGAGTTAATCCGTGAATGTCTGAACCAGGGAATTCGAAAAATTATCATCGGCATTGGCGGAAGCGCGACGAATGATGGCGGTATAGGAATGGCGGAAGCGCTGGGCGCCAGATTTTTGGATGCAACAGGTAATACTCTTCCGCGCGGCGGCGGTAGTCTGGGCGAGCTGGCCAGTGTTGATATTTCATCACTGGATGACCGCTTGCAGCAGGTACAACTGATTGTTGCCTGTGATGTGACAAATCCGCTGTGCGGAGAGCATGGGGCATCTCAAGTATTCGGGCCACAAAAAGGGGCAACCCCGGAGATGGTGCAGCAATTGGATGCCAATCTTGCTCATTACGCCGATGTGGTGAAACAGCAGCTGGGCAAGGATGTGCGCGATCTCCCAGGCGCAGGCGCAGCAGGTGGATTGGGTGCGGGCTTATTGATTTTCACTCAGGCGACGCTTCAAAAAGGCATTGAAATTGTGATTGAATACACCGGTTTAAAACAAAAGCTCGCCACTGCCGATATCGTTTTGACGGGGGAAGGCGGTATTGATTTTCAGACCAAATTCGGTAAAACTCCTTATGGAGTAGCTCAGGCGGCAAAACAGTCTGGTAAAAAGGTTATTGCCGTCGCAGGTTATATCGGGGAAGGGATCGACACGTTGTACAAGGAAGGGATAGATGCGGTGTTTGGCATCGTGCCGGGAGCCTCGGAGCTCGGTAAGCTGCTGGCCGAAGGGCCGCAAAACGTAGAGCGTACGTGCGAGAATATCGCAAGAGTACTTCAGTTCAGCGAGAAATGAACAGATGGAGAAGTGGTTATAAACATAAAACGGCATCATACAAATACGATATAATACGAGCGCTCGCCTGTAATCCCGAACTTAGCCAAAGCTGGATTGGCTGAGGAATTTGGGAGTGACGGCGAGCGGAAATATGATATTACTGGCGCATGGTCTGGCGTGAAACAGCAGTTCATTGATACAGTGCCAATAAGCCATGCGTAAGCTCAAAAAGCTGAAGGAGGTTCCGGGGATCTTTACCGGTTAAGGTATGGATGCGCTTCAGGCGGTATTGCAGCGTATTTCGGTGAATATTTAATTCATCTGCGGTAAAGGAGACACTGCCGTTATGGTTAATAAAGCTTCGCAGCGTATCTAGCAAATCCACAGTATCTTCCAACTTGCTAACCAGATAGATCGTGTTCGTCAGGTTCGTTTGACTCAATTTGACCAGAAACTCGACTTCCGCAAAAGAAATTTTTTGCACAGGCGGGCGCAAAGCCAGTAAAACATTCATAGCTGACTTGGCTTGCATATAAACATCCGCAATGTTGTGCTCCTGTCTGCTGACCGTAATCAGCACATCGGGATGGCTGCTTACAAGTGGCTCTAGCAGTTTGTCTGTCGGCTCCTGATTTTGTATCAGGATGAGATAGCAGTCTTCCTCCATACGAAAGGACGGATGCTGCATGAATATATTGGACAACTCGGCTAAATGAGCTGGATCAGCAGGCAGATACTTTACATATACAGCCGAAGTTTTTAGAAGCAAATCAATGTGATATTGAGCTGCTTCTTTTTTTATTTTTTGCGTGTAGGCTCCCTGATGATTTAACAACATTTCCAGCACAGATTTTTTGCGATTGGCTTCATGGGCCAGATGCTCCAATGAGATCCGCTGTTCAATCAGGAGAGACACCGTAGTTTTAACAATATTGCAAAAAGGACGCACTTCATCGGGATTGCCTGAAATACCAATGACACCAACTAACTCATGATGAATGACAATCGGTTCATTGGTTCCCTTTTTCTCATAGTGGCCGTCCTGCCACACTTCAACCATTTTCCCAGTTTCGAGCGCCTGAACAGCTCCTTGGTGAATGGTTCCGATTCGTTCACTCTCGCCGCTGCCAATGATGATGCCTCGTTCATTCATAATATTGATATTGTATGGAATATCCTTCATCATTTTGTCTACGATGTCTTGGGCTTGTTTTTCGGAGAGCTGAAACAAAATCCGGATTCCTCCTTTATCTATAGTGATATAGCGTATTTTATGTACCACCTTAATGAAAGGGTTTTCAATTCATTGTGCATCTGAACAATATGATAAGGCGGATTACCGAACATGTCAGTCAATTTTATCATAGATGTGAAATTGCAGCGTATTATGATAATCCATTAGACGATGTTATATATTTTTGTATTGAGTGTAATCTAAGGAAGAGTATAGTTGTACGCAAAAAAACAGGGCTCATAGGAGCACCTGCTTTTTGTGTCTATCCTTTTTATTGCCAGCCACGCTGTCTAATGACGAACCTCGCGGAAGCTATAGGTTATGTCGTGTAGTTCTTTCTTTAAACGGGCATCTTTAGACGCTGGTGCATATCCAAGCACCTGGTAGTAATTACTTTCGGTCTCAATAATCGCTACATGGGTAACATATTTGTCCACATCTTTCTTGCCTTTAATCACGAACTCAAGGGCAGGATATCCATAAATGGTTGTGTTAGAGACAGGTCCTACACTGGACAGGTTCCACTCTTTGGTTAAGTTATTTTCAGCTTTCTTACCATACTGTTGGAGAGTTATATTGCCCAATTGCTTTTTTGAGTGGGATAGTACCACAACGGACTTTTGGATGTACGGATTAAATATTGCAATCTCTGCCTTTCCTTCACGGTCCGGGTCTGTTGACCAGTCCAGCGGGGCCGTGATTTGAAATCGTCCATCTTTACTTACATAGCTTTGCTCTTTCTTGCTCACCGGAACTTCAGGAGGTACGTAACTGTCTGCAAGTATAAAAATAGCATTTACAAACGAGGCTCCCAAGATCACCATTGCGGTAAAAAATATAAAGAGCGAACGTTTCATTGTCTTTTTGCTAATCGGCTCTAAATCCCGTACCTTTACAACATATGTACCTGCAGCTAAATCTCCAATTCGTTGTCTTGATGCAGTTACTAACACACTGATACCAGCAGGTATCCCACCCATTAGCAATGGATTGGTGTCGATTAGCCTGAGCAGCGTACGAATGAGTGATTTAAGAAAACCAGGAGGCTTTCCTTCCCCGTTAACCACCTGAATACGAAAAACGAACTTACCCAGCGTATAGCCTGTGTAACCTTCCAAAAGTAAATAATAGCTGAAGAAAGCAATAAGCAGAATACAACGGGTTGCAATCGCTAAAGGCAAAAACCATCTGTCCGTTATTTGAATGACAGAAATAAAAAAACAAATATACCCGATTACAAAAAATATGCAATCAAAAACCGTTGCTCCCCACCGTCTAAACAGAGTAGAATTCCCGTATGTTTTTGATAACGCCGCCATCCTGTTTGGATCTACTCCATAATTTTGGCCATGCTGAATGTACGTCTGTCTTGAAGTTTCCTGCGGATTGTGTGATATGTGCTGTTCGTCCAAAAAATACACCTCTTCTTAATAATTAAAAACACACTCTTTATATTAACGGTCATTTTATAATCCATGTTTAGGAAAACATTCTATAAACAAAGAAATTATTATAAATATCCCTTTCTCTCGTTGAACCGTATTCAGGCGCTAGTAGAGCCAGAGAATGCCCAATCCTTGCGGTTGCTTGAAAAAGCAGGCTTTCGGCAAGAAGGGCTCCTCTCCCAATATGAATTTACGTTAGGGAAATATGATGATCTTTACATGTGCGCATTGGTCAAATCAGTGTATATCAATCGTTCTCAGAAATGATAGATTAGGTGAATCAAGCAGGGGAGCATGGATAGGAAGAAGGTTGATCATTGTACAACATGATCGACCTTCAGCAGCATACCCATTTCATATTGCTCAATGGAGTCTTTCGAGAGACCTATTTTTTGGATAAAGCCTTCAAGAGAGTCATTGTCGGACAGACAGATGTACACCTTCTCAATCTTTTGGATCTCTGCTGCTCTATGAAGGAGGGCGCATCCTAATCCTTGGTTGCGATGCTTAGGATCGACCCAAAGAAAGTTGATTTTACCCTTAGCACTCATGCTCACCATGCCGAGGCACGTTTGATTTACTTCGTAGATGCCGAGAAAAGCTTCCTGTCTACTGGTGGCGTAATAAGGTGTGTCACTTTGCCAATGGATGTGGCAGTCGATAAGGGTCTTTCGAAAAGCTGCGATGTCATCAAATGTAACTTCCTTAAAAATATACGAAGATGAGAGGGCAGCGGGTGGGGCGGAGGGCAGAGTGCCGTTGTAGTATTTCAGCGTATAGCGTGGCTGATAGCCTTGCTTTTCATATAATTTGACGGCCCGATGATTATCCTTGATGACTTCGAGCCATAGCTGCTGGCAACCCGCGGAGATGGCTGTTTGTTTATGTAATTCCAGCAACTTGTTGCTAATCCCCTGACCGCGGTAAGCCGGAGCGATGCATAGCGTGCCGCAACGCATGGTCTTGTACCCGTCGAACTGCCGGACACCGCCGAGAATTAAGCCGATCGGTTGATCCTCATCCATGGCAAGGAAAGAGTGATTCCGTGTATTACCCTCAGGACCAAAAAAACGTGCTGCGAAATCGTCCTGATCCGTGGTCGGGCGAATGGAATAATCCGAGAACCCAAGCGAAAATGCTTGGAAAATGTGTTCCATGCTGACATCGTTGCATCTCATATAGGTGATCATCGTTATTCCCCCCTAGAAATTCATGCTATATTTGGATTATAGGGAATTAAGAGAGCTCCATCAATCTCCCGCTGAAAATAAAAAAACCCCTTAAAAAAGGGGATTGGTGCTGGGTGTTATAGGGTTGCAATTCGTATCGCTAAGATCAGGATTGGTAGAGAGGTCACGATAATGGTTGAGCTTATACTCAATAATTTTTTGGGTTTCCATCAGTCTGGAAATTTCTTGTTGAATCTTCTGATTATGTTTTTCAAGTAAGGAGTATCTGTCAGGAAGGGTAATGTTACCTTGCTCCGAAAGTTCTCGATAATGCTTCATTTCCTCTAGGGTCATCCCAGTGGCTTTTAATCGGGTTAAAAAGATAATTCCGAGAATCTGATCTCTACTGTAGAACCTGTGGCCGTTAGCCTTTCGTTCCGCATAAGGCAGCAAGCCAATTCGCTCATAATAGCGTATGGTATCTTCTGTTAAACCTGTTAGTTCTGCGGCTTGGCTAATAGAGGTTATCGTCTCCGGAATTTCTTGCAAAGTATTCAGCTCCTTAGTAGCAGTTACCAAGGTACTTCTCCGTTGGCGTCGAAAAATCCTCCTGTCGGCCCTCCATCATTTAAAGTGGCTAAACGAACAACGACAGCAGCGGCTTGCTGTACCGAACCCGTTCCTGTAAAGCCATTTAAGTCGGTGGCGGTAAACCCAGGGTCAGCCGAATTGATTTTGAGAGGTGAGTCTTTGAATTCTTTGGCAAGGGTGACGGTGAACATATTAACCGCTGCTTTGCTGCTATTGTAAGCAAGCAAATTAAAATGGGCATGCTTATGCTCAGGATCGCTATTAAAGGTTAAAGAACCAAGGCCACTCGACAAGTTAACGATTCTACCGCATGGGGATTCTTGCAATAAAGGTAGCATGGCTTGCGTCACGGCGACCAAACCGAACAAGTTTGTTTCATACGTTTCTCTTAAATCGTCCAAAGAGAACTGACTTGGAGGAGTGGCTCCTCCTAAAGATATGCCGGCATTGTTGATGAGTACATCAAGGGAACCGAATTCTTGTTTGATCTGTTGGACTGCGGAATCAATAGTACTTGGATTCGTCACGTCTAACAAAATCAATTGGGCTTCTACTCCCTCATTAGCCAGCTTATCCACCGCTTCCCGGCCGCTCTGCTCATTCCGTGAGCCAATCAGGATTGTAAGACCCATACCCCCCAATTGTCTGGCTGTTTCATACCCGATGCCTTTGTTGGCCCCAGTAATAAGAGCTGTTTTTCCAATGATCATGAGCGATTCCTCTTTTCATTATTCTTGAATTTGGCGGCCACCATGCTTTAAATGTACTACTTGGAGTATACTTAAAGTCAACACAAAACCAGCAAAAATATAGCTCGAAATGCCCTGGACATTCTTTATTTTGGAAGATGGGAGAATGGAATGAATAAAAGGCAAATGGAAATTTTACGCATGTTGTTAACTGAACCGGACCGGTTGTGGTTAGCGCAGGATCTGGCGGATCTGACCGACTGCTCTGAAAAGACGATCCGCAACGATCTGAAAGTAATTGAAGATTATATCGTCAAGCATTCTGATGCCAATCTGGTGAGAAGGCCGGGACGCGGCATTTATCTGGAGATGGGTGAAGCGGATCAGAATGAATTGTTCCATCGACTGTATGCGGACGAGAGTACAGCCCAACATGAGTCGGATGAGGAAAGGGTGCTGCATGTCGCCTATCGGCTCTTGATGAATGCCAAGCCTGTGACCATCCAGGATCTAGCTTCACAGTATTATGTGAACAAGACGGTGATTCGTAGAGATATGGAGAAGATCGATGGCTGGCTGCACAGCTTTGATCTGGCTTTGATTACCAAGCAGCGCGTTGGATTGACCATTCTAGGCTCTGAGAAAAATAAGCGCATCGCTTTGGCGCGTATGAACCAGCTGATTGACAGTCCTGAGTTAACAGGACAGATGATGCGCAAACAGTTTGAATCGCACGAGATTACAACCATAAATCATGAATTAAAAGCATTTCAAAAACGCCATGAGCTCAGCTTTACTGACGAAGCTTTCGAAGCTCTCATGCTGCATATCCTCTTAATGGTCAAACGAACCAAGATGGGACAACCCATTTCGCTCTCCAAGCAGGACATTGCCTTTTTGCAGGAGAGACGCGAATTTACATGGGCTACGTCTTTTTTGCAGCAGTTGCAAAAGTTGTTTGCTGTGCCTTTTTCCAAGGAAGAGACGGCGTATTTAACTCTGCACCTGCTTAGCGGGAAGTTCCGTTACCAGCAGGAGGGAAGAACAGGAAAACAAGGTGAGCTGGCAGATAGCCACCCGCTTTTGCCTGAGTTGATTGAGCAGTTAGTCCGGCGGATGTCTGAGCTGAATATGATTGCCTTTTCTAAAGACAAGATGTTACTGAAAGGGTTGAATGTCCATTTATATACGACCCTGAACCGTCTTCAATATGGATTGACCGTGTCCAATCCTATGCTGGCCGAGATCAAGAAGATGTACCCCTACATGTTCGACCGAGTTATTATTACACTGGAGGAGGTGGGAAAATGGACCCGGCTATCCTTCCCCGAGGAGGAGGCGGCGTATTTAACGCTGCATTTTCAGGCTTCTGTGGAGCGATTGCACCAGAAAGAGAGTCATCCCCAGAGAGCCATCATCGTGTGTCACATGGGCATCGGTATGTCCCAACTGCTACGCACCAAGGTGGAACGTAAATTTCCGGCTGTACATGTGGAGACAACCCTTTCCAAAGCAGAAGTCCAGGACTATCTGGCAGCCCAGGAGGTGGATCTCGTCATTACCACTGTAGATCTCCCAGAGATGAACATTCCGCACATTCTCGTCTCTCCCTTGCTGGATGTCAAGGACGAACGTCGACTGGAGCAAGTGATCCGACGACTGGATGAGCCGGAACATAGGGCAGCAGAAGAATCGGTATTTTTTAAATATACAACACCTTTTTTGGTCTTTCCCCAGCAGGAAGTGCAGCATCCGGAACAATTGATCTCCAAGCTGGCGCAAATACTGGAGGACAAAGGATATGTGGAGCCTGGTTATGTGGACAGCGTACTGGCGCGAGAAAAAATGTCGGCCACGACGATTGGGGGAGGCATAGCCATCCCGCATGGCGGTTCTGAGTGGATAAGGCAGTCCTCCATTGTAATCGCTACCTTGAAGCAGCCGCTTACCTGGGGAACCGAGAAAGTAGAGCTTGTGTTCTTGCTTGCGGTCAAACAGGATGGGCGGGAAGAAATGCGCCAGTTATTTAAGGAGTTGTCCCTGATCAGTGAGCAGCCTGCTTTGGTTCATGCCTTATCTAAGGAGACCGATGCGATGAGATTATTAGGGAGAATGAAGGGATAAACTGAAATCAAAAGCTGTGCTCTGGAACAGGACTTATAGATAGGTCCTGTTTTTTGTTGGTATAATTCCGTTTTTCCGAAAGTTCCGGTAAAAAGTTCGTCCGATAACAGCAAGATAGGCGTTTATACTATCAATGTAAGCGGAAACAACAGAGAGAAGGGGAATGACTATGAAGATATTGGCGATTACCTCATGTCCTAACGGAATTGCACATACGTATATGGCAGCTGAGAATCTGCAAAAGGCAGCAGCAAAGCTGGGCGTCGAGATGAAGGTCGAGACACAAGGCTCCATTGGAGTCGAAAATCAACTGACCGAGCAGGAGATCCGTGAGGCAGACGGCATTATTATTGCAGCGGATAAAACGGTGGTTAAAGACCGCTTCGTCGGTAAGAAACTGCTGGTCGTTGGCGTACAGGATGGCATTCGCCGTCCAGAAGAATTGATCCAGCGGGTGATGAAGGGTAATGTACCTGTGTACCAAGCAGAGTCACGTTCTGCCGAAGGTAGCTCACAGGAGAACAAACCGAAACAAAATCCCATCTACCGCCACTTGATGAACGGTGTATCCTATATGGTACCCTTCATCGTCATTGGGGGATTGCTCATTGCCATTGCGTTGACGATTGGCGGTGAGAAGACACCAGGCGGTCTGGTTATACCGGACGGTTCATTCTGGAAGACGGTTCAGGATATCGGTTCGGCTTCGTTTACCTTTATGATACCGATCCTCGCCGGATTTATCGCGATGAGTATTGCAGATAGACCGGGGCTTGCACCGGGTATGGTTGGCGGATTCATTGCTGCGAACGGCAGTTTTTATGGAAGTGAGGCGGGGGCTGGATTTATCGGCGGCATTATCGCTGGTTTCCTGGCGGGTTATGTTGCACTTGGGATTCGAAAAATCAAGGTTGGCCGAGCATTACAGCCGATCATGCCTATAATTATTATCCCTGTATTGGCATCTTTAATTGTTGGATTAATCTTTGTCTTTGTGATTGGTGCTCCAGTCGCACAATTGTTTGAAGCTTTGACAGGTTGGCTTGCAGGTATGCAAGGTACAAGTTCAATTCTACTGGCATTGATTCTAGGTGCGATGATCTCCTTTGATATGGGCGGCCCTGTGAACAAAGTTGCTTTCTTATTCGGTTCGGCCATGATCGGCGAAGGGAATTATGAAATTATGGGGCCAATTGCCGTTGCGATTTGTATTCCGCCGATTGGGATGGGACTTGCAGCGATGATCAACAAACGTAAATTTGCACCTGAGGAACGCGAGGCTGGGAAGGCAACATTCACAATGGGGTTGTTCGGTATTACCGAAGGTGCAATTCCATTCGCGGCGCAAGATCCACTACGTGTTATTCCTAGTATCATGGTAGGATCCATGGTCGGTTCAGTCATTGCGATGTTGGGGAATGTAGGTGACAAGGTAGCTCACGGTGGACCGATTGTAGCTGTACTTGGTGCAGTAGACCATGTGCTTATGTTCTTTATCGCCGTTATTGTCGGCGCAGCCGTATCGGTTGTCTTAGTGAGCTTGCTGAAAAAAGATATTGCAGCAACTGTAACTCCGGATGCTACTGGGGAAGCTGGACAATCTGCGATTACTACAACGGACGCTACGGAGTCATCTGCTTCAACAACTGTTACAAATAATGGGCCAGCCGTTTCTCCACAAGCAATTCACATTGAGAAACTGACGGATATTGTAACGATGGATCTGATTAATTTGGATCTGGAAGGAACGACACGAGATGCTGTGGTTGATGAAATGATCGGAGCACTTGAGCGAACTGGAGCCGTAAGCTCTGCCAGTGATTTCAAACAGGCGATATTAGCCAGAGAGGAAGAAGGCTCCACAGGCATTGGAATGAATATTGCCATTCCTCATGGCAAATCGGAAGCGGTCCTGAAGCCAAGCGTGGTCTTCGGCATCAAGCAGGGCGGTGTTGACTGGAATAGTGCAGACGGAAGTGAAGCAAAACTGATCTTCATGATTGCCGTACCGCGCAATAGCAAGGAAAATGCGCATCTGAAAGTGCTGCAAATGCTGTCGCGTAAGCTGATGGATGATCATTTCAGAGAAGCGCTCCTGGCGGTTAAAACGAAGGAAGAAGCATATCAATTGCTGGATCAGGTGCATTAATTCAAAGCGATAAGAACTTGAATTAAAGAAGAGAGGCTCCCGAAGTTTCAGCCGGGAGCCTCTTTTTTCTAAAGCATGTATTCTTACGAGGATTGTGCCATGCGTACTAGCATATGGGCAAGCGCATGCTGCTGCTCTTTGTCCCCCGCTTTCCACAGCTCCTGGAGGAGCTTCTCCTCGCTGTTTCGAGGTTCTTCTTTGGCTGCCAGATATCCAGCTATCTTCTCAGCTGCTTTTGCGATCAATTCCTCATTCAGACCAATATTTTGAGCCATTTCAATCTTGTCGCTCAAATAACTTTTGAATGAATCAAAGTTGCTCAGAATGTCATCCTTTTTGCTGTCGTCTATCCGATTTAATGCGTTATCTACTTTGTTCAATGCCAATTCGCCTTCCTTATTTACAACATGATTGTGCTCTGCCATTTCTAATGCCTCCTCAAGATTGTTTTTAAGGGATAAGGACTTTTTCCGATATAGTGTACTTACCCCGACTAACTAAAGTGAAAACGTGAGAAGCAAGCAGAGTATCGTGGAGTGATGAAGGAAAATAGAGTAGAGAGATTCCAAGAAAAATACAGTTGATCCTACATAAAGTCAAAAAAATAACGAATTACGTGGAAAAAGACGGGCGAAGTGTAGGTCAAACTATCCACCCGGCTTAAATAGCTTTTTTTCAAAGCATCGAACTTATCATCATCGCCGATTAATAAATCCCGCTTCAGCACGGAAACCGTTAAGCTGCCGAAGAAACCGCTCAAGCTGATCAGCATGCCGAAAATAATTCCAAATTTCAGGTCAAACGGCGTCAGGTAGGGATAGATTAGATAGGAGGCCGCTATAGTTACGGGAAAAGCGAATGCAAAGCCTTCCCAAGTTATATTGGGATTGGATGTCGGGACGATTTTCCGCTTTCCGAAATAGAGTGATGCTAGATAGTGTACGACATCATTGAGCTGCGTCAGTACCACTAGAAAAAGTACAAGTTTCGCTCCGTATTGCGGCGTAGCAAACTGAAAATAGGCCAGATGACTCAACCCGAAAACCATCAGCATGAGTCCCCATTGGGTCGAGCTGACACTGCGCAAAAAACCAACCGTTCCTTTGTTGATCAATCGCGGAAGCGGTAGCAGCAAGAATACATAGATAGGGATAAAGACAATAAACATTCCGTACCACCCGATATAAATCCAATAAAATTGTACGGGAATCGCCAAGTATGCCCATAGAAACAATCTGCGATCAGCTTTTCTGGATCTAATCATGGAAAAGTATTCTTTTAGCGCAAAAAAGGTGAGTGCCATCAAGGAAAGCAGTGAAACGATCGGATTGAAAAGAGTTGCCAAGCAAAAGATAAAGAACATACCCCACCATGTCTTGATGCGAAGCCCAATCGCTGCATAGTCTTTGTCTGGCTGTGTTTTGACTACTACTATGTAAATCAGATGGATGACCAATAAGGCTGTAAAAATAAGGATTAACGTTAATAGCGAACTATCCATTACCACTCACCAACTTATCGCGAAATAGGGTTCCATAAGGGTTCCTATGTTATTATGAAGGAATAATTCAAACTTGATAAGGGGAAATTTCGTAAATGGTAGCAGATCAATCCGTCTTTATCTTGCTTACGAATACGGGAACGTTTCTTACGAGAGTCATTAAAAGCTATACGAGAGCGCCATACAATCACGCCTCCTTTTCCTTCAACCGGGAACTTTCGGAGTTATACAGCTTCGGAAGAAAGACCCCTAATAACCCTCTGGATGGTGGTTTCGTGAAAGAGGATATTAAGACAGGTACATACAGCAGATTTCCGAATACAACATGCGTTATCTACGAGCTTCAAGTAACCGACCGTGAAGTCGAAAAAATGAAGCGAGTTTTACATGTATTTATCCGAAGTCGTCAAAAATATATGTATAACTTACTGGGTTTGATTGGTATTGCACTCAAAGAACCAGTCGAGTTCAGCAATTCCTATTTTTGTTCCCAATTCGTCGCGGAAATTTTACAGCGATCCGGCATAAAAATATGGAACAAACTGCCCGCTCTTGTTACGCCAGATGATTTTCGTCAAAGTGATCGATTCCATTTGATCTACGAGGGGAAATTGAGCGAGTATGATCCTCAAGCTTGAGGACCAGCACCGCATTACTTAAACGTCTTCCGGCACAATTACCTCGATATGACGCGGTAAAATACCAAGATCGATAGGCAAAGACGGCCCTTCCTCACCATCTACATTCGTACTGACCGGTTCTGCGGAGCTGACACTTACATGCTTTGCGGTAAAGTAAACGATATCACTATGATCCTTCAGGTTGCCTAAAAATAAGGATATGCTGGCCGTCACGGTATTCAATATATTGAGGTTTTTGAAAATAAAGCAGTGAAGTAGACCATCATCAACAGCCGCATCGGGTGCCAGTTTCTCGAATCCGCCAACTGAATTGGTTAACGTAGCCAAAAAGAGTGGAGATTTCCCTTCCCAGGTCTTGTCATCATAGCGGACGATAAGTGAGTGGGCAGGATGGCTGATAAGCTCTTTCATGCCTTCTTTGAAGTAGGCAAACGTGCCAAACATGGATTTATCGTCTGATGATACAGCTGATAGCGATTCAGCAAGCGAACCTGTGGCAACCACATTGGCAAACATTCGGCCGTTTAAGAGGCCCGTATCTACGTTTTTCACGCGGGTAGAAGTCAGTGTACGGATCGCCAGCTCAGGACTTAGCGGAATGTGCAAGGCACGGGCAAAATCATTGACTGTCCCAAGGGGGATGACACCCAGTCGTGGACGGTGGTCTTGATCAATGAAGCCGTTGATGGTTTCGTGAAGTGTGCCATCCCCACCGATGGAAACGACTAGGTCACAAGCTTCCTCACACGCATTAACGCAAAAACGGGTGGCGTCCAGTTCCTTTGCCGTCTCTTTAACCGTAACAACGTATCCTTGATCACGTAGAATTTCTTCTACGCTTCTGACATGTTGGAGGGATTCCTCTTTGCCAGAAGAGGGATTTACAATGATCATAGCTTTCTTCATATACAGGTTCCTTTCTCTGGGGAAAGTTTGGGTTACCCACTCTTACCCGAAAAGCAGACCTTTAGACTCTAGATTAGACATGTGTTATATTTTTAGTTACTATATAAAAGTAAATAAAATCTGAATGGAGGATTTCATATGAAAATCGCATTAACAGGAGCAACGGGGCAACTGGGTTCCATCGTGGTAGATACGTTGCTTACATTTGTCTCCGCAAACGATCTTATTGTTAGCGTGAGAAATCCAGAAAAAGCAGAGAACTTAAGGTCTCGTGGCGTCGACGTTCGTCATGGCGACTTTGATAAACCGGAGACGCTGGATCAGGCGTTTGCTGGAGTAGACCGGTTGCTGATTATATCCGCAGACGGGGATAATGATACTAGAATCCGTCAGCATAAAGCGGCTGTTGATGCTGCTGTACGTGCTGGAGTAGGCTTCATCGCCTATACTAGCGCTGCCAATGCCGCTGACAGCACTCTATTCCTTGCACCCGTACATCGCATCACGGAGGAGTTCATTCGTGAGTCAGGCATTCCTTACTCCTTCCTGCGTAATAATTGGTATCTGGAGAATGAAGCAGGCACGATCCAATCCGTACTCGCGGGGGCTCCTTGGCTAACCTCGGCAGGGTCCGGTAAAGTAGGTTGGGCTACCCGCGCAGATTATGCGCAAGCAGCTGCAACCGTTTTGTCTGGCGAAGGGCACGAGAATACAATATACGAGCTCTCCGGTAAGCCGATTACCCAAGAAGAGTTTGCAGCGATACTGGCTGAGGTTCTGGGCAAAGACGTTCCTGTACAGCAGGTGGATGATGCTACGTATGCCGAGGTTATGCTCGGTGCGGGAGTCCCGGAAGGTGCAATCCCTATTGTGGTCGGCATTCAACAAGCGATTCGTGAAGGAGCCTTGGATGTCGTAAGCAACGATTTCGAGAAGTTGTTGAAACGCCCCCTTACGCCGCTTAGCCAAGGAATGAGTGAACTGATCAAGCAAACCCAAGCATAATAAACGTGCCGTAGAGTACAATTTCAACATATGATACTGCTTATGTCTAAAACGGATGCTGCCTAGAGAGGCCAGCATCCGTTTTAGTTACATGTTCACCTTTGGGTATTTTCAGAGGCAGGGCGCTTACGTATCGGTACAAAACTCAGATTAATTTCATCCATGAGTGGAATCGTGATTGTTTATCCAATATACTTGTAGGGAACTCCAAGGGAGACTTGGAGCAGGCTTGGTCTATCCAGGAAGCTTAGCATAGCAGTAGAATTTGAAAATGAATGGAGTACATAATACCATGTCTAATTTACCAAATTGTCCTGAATGTAATTCAGAGTACACTTATGAGGATCGCAGTCTTTTCATTTGCCCGGAATGCGCTCATGAGTGGTCTACCGAGTTAGAAGCAAGCAGTGAAGACGTAAAGGTCGTCAAAGATGCGAATGGTAACATCCTGCAGGATGGTGACTCTGTAACGGTCATTAAAGACCTTAAAGTGAAGGGAAGCTCATCCGTCTTGAAAATCGGGACCAAAGTAAAAAACATCCGTCTGGTGGATGGCGATCATGATATTGACTGCAAAATTGATGGTTTTGGAGCAATGAAGCTAAAATCGGAGTTTGTAAAAAAGAATTAAAATGTAAGAAAGGAGAAGCCGGGGCTTCTCCTTTTTTATGTTTATAAGGGTGCTAACCATACGGTTCCTGTTCCCCTGTACACATTTACCAGCCCTTCGCCGGAAGCAGCCGAACCCATTTTGGTTTTCCCGGATTTTTCGACGGTGAACTGTAAGGTATTGGACCACATGAGGGCAAAGTTACCATCCACCTTCAGCACATCATTTTGCAATTCTATAACGACCGCTTCCTCGGAAGGGATCGGCGCTTGAAGTGCCAGCACTCCTTTTCCGCGGGCGCTTAAATTAAATAACCCTTCTCCGCCCAGTGCAGCAGAGGAAAGATTACTACGTGCAACGACGGATATGTCTAGCGTCGTGTCACAAGCCAAAAACAAGCCGTCTTCGATGGCAATATCATCATTGTCCACATCAATAAGCCAAATATATTGGTAGGTAGGCTCCAGCATGATGGTACCCGTGCCTTTATAGTGTGGTTTAATGGCACCTGTCCCGGTTACAGCACCGGACACCAAGTTTCGCATTAAGCCTCCAACGCCTTTTACACCGGTAGTCATTTCCATGCTACCCACAGTATATTGCATGGCTCCCGCCTTCATCATAATCTCGCTATTGTTGATTTCGATCATGAGTTGTTTGCGGCGCATATTACTTTTGCTCATATAGTAATTGTTTTTCGCAGCCTCCACCGAGGTAGAACTCAAATCTGTTATGTATTCCAGTACCGTAAATCCGCCTAATTGGTCTGTGATGGCAACATTGCTGTTATCCTTTAAATTGTTAATGACAAAAGCCATAAATGTATGTGCCTCCTTGTTGTATTCATGTTGTGGGATGGGAATCTTCTTTATTCCATACAATATTCGACAAAGAGACTTCTTTTCCTGCGGCGAATCTAGACACTTCCCTTGGCTGGTTTTCAGACTCAGAAAAAGAGAGCTTGAAAAAGATGCAAAAAAGGTTCAATATAAAGATATCGTTTTTTAAAATGATTGGCTTCGAAAGCAGCCGTATGAGAATAGGGCATGAAAATAGGGGGTAGAACAAGTGGAGATAGGGATAAGCACGTTTGTAGAAACAACGCCGGATCCCCAAACGGGTGAGGTCATCAGTCATGCACAACGAATACGTGAAGTTGTCGAGGAGATTGTGCTTGCAGATCAGGTAGGGCTGGATGTGTACGGCGTGGGGGAGCATCATCGTAAAGATTATGCAGCATCTGCTCCGGCTGTTATCCTCGCTGCTGCTGCTGCGCAGACCCAACGTATTCGGTTAACCAGTGCAGTTACGGTGCTTTCATCGGATGATCCCGTGCGTGTGTTTCAGGATTTTGCTACACTGGACGGCATTTCGAATGGACGAGCTGAGATTATGGCAGGCCGGGGTTCTTTTATCGAATCGTTCCCGTTATTTGGGTATGATTTGGATAACTACGATGAGTTATTCGATGAAAAGCTGGAGCTGTTATTGAAAATCCGAGAATCCGAGAAAGTTACCTGGAAAGGCGGACATCGGCCGGCAATCAACAATTTGGGCGTGTATCCGCGTCCAGTTCAAAATCCATTGCCCGTATGGATTGGGAGTGGGGGCAATCAGGAATCTGTGGTTCGTGCAGGCTTGCTCGGATTGCCGTTAGTCCTGGCGATTATTGGGGGTAGTCCTGTACAGTTTGCCCCGTTGGTGGAACTGTATAAAAAAGCCGCTAGGCATGCCGGTCATGATGCATCGCTGCTTCCAGTTGCATCACACTCACATGGTTTTATCGCAGAGACGACTGAGCTGGCAGCGGATAAGTTCTTCCCTTCTACTCAGCATAGCATGAATGTGCTTGGGCGTGAACGGGGTTGGGGTCCTTACACTCGCTCCAGCTTCGATGCCGCACGCAGCTTTGAAGGAGCGTTGTATGTAGGCGATTCCGACACGGTTGCCAAGAAAATCATCCATCTGCGTAAACAGGTAGGCATTACACGTTTTCTGCTCCACGTGCCCGTCGGGACGATGCCGCATGATGATGTCATGAGAGCTATTGAGCTATTGGGAACAGAGGTAGCACCACGGGTGCGTGAAGAGATATCCAAGTGGGAATCCGAGAGTAAATAAGCGGGTTACCTCATAGATAAAAGAGAAAGGAGCAGGCCATGGGGGTGAGGTCGCTCCTTTTTTGGGTTCTAAAAAACTATATGTGAGCTGGTAGATCGTTTTTTATTTTGTCCGTTTTTTATGCGTGATGCGTTTTTGCAATAGGGTTTTACCTTGTTTTAGTCTCTTAGGTTTAGCAGGAACTCTGCGCAAGATAGGTTTCTCTTGGGTTGCTTTGGAAGGCAATGTCATGCGGAGTGTGGAAGATGCAGGTTTTCTTTGACTGCTGCTCGTTACAAAGTTGATAGTATAGTCGAAGACGAACGGGCTAACTGCGATTCTCCGCAGTCCCACGCTTCTACAAGTGGTACAGCCTGTATCCCAGCACCAATTGAAGGCATTCTCAGGAACTTGAGTGAAATATGAACCCCGCCATTCGCGTCCAAAATCATCTTCAGCGTAATAAAAGAACGTATTCCCTCCTGCGAAGCCGCTCCACAACTGAACAGTCTGTCCGGGGTTAACACGGTACCAGCCTGCTTTAGAGTAGTTAACAGGAGTACAGCTGAAGTCCGGGTAGGCAAAGACTACAAAGATAGCCGCATTAGTACTGTTGCGAAAATTGAGACCCATTGTCGTCACTTCTTTCCTCATATATTAATCCTACAGAATATTCTATGAGAGTTTTGAAGGAAGGGAACGGACAGGAGTCTCTTAATCGCTAAAATTGAACCATTTGCTGATGTCTATTTTGTGATGTTCATTCATAGATTGCCATTCATTCGTATCTGGTTGATAGATATAATCTTTTTGCCAGGTCATGATGTTTTCCACGATTGCCCGTATGGAAGAGGCGATATAGGAGACTTCCTGATTCGTCATCATGGGATGGAGCGACAGACGCACCCAGCCCGGTTTTCGAGATAAGTCTCCCGCATGGATCAGGTCTGTCATTTGTTTAGATGTTTGTGGGTCGATGCCCAGCAAATAATGTCCGTAGGGGCCTGCACAAGAGCAACCGCCCCTGACTTGAATGCCAAACCGATCATTCAATAGTTTTACAATCAGGTTATAGTGAATATGGCCGACAACGAAAGAAACGATTCCCATTCGTTCTTGGCTGCTTCCTCCTAAGATGTGTAGCCCTGGTATGGTACTCAAGCTCTTTAGTAATAATGATGTCAGTTCCTTTTTGCGCTCCAACAGACGCTTCTGTCCCATCTGTTCTTTTAGCCGAATGCAGAGCGCGGTTCGAACGGCCTGTAGAAAGGCAGGCGTCCCTCCATCCTCACGGGCTTCAGCATTATCTTTATACTCGTATCCACCCCAAGGATTGGTCCAGTTAACTGTGCCTCCTCCGGGCTGATCTGGAGCACAATGGAGGCACAGCCTCGAATCCATAATTAAAACGCCGCTTGTACCGGGACCCCCAAGAAATTTGTGGGGTGAAAATACAATCCCGTCCAGTTTCTCAAGGGGATCTGTGCGGTGCATGTTGATCTCGGTATAAGGTGCGCTTGCCGAAAAATCAATGAAACAAACGCCGCCATGTTCGTGCATTTTGCGAGATAGCTGGTAAATCGGTACTTCGAACCCTGTAACATTAGAGCAGGCGGTAAAGGCGCCGATTTTGACAGGGCGATGCCGGAATTGAAGCAGCAGTCGTTCGAGATGAGTTGGATCGACAATCCCGCCGGGACCCGGAGGAAGACATACAACGTCTCCAACGGTTTCTGCCCAGGAAATATGATTGGAATGATGCTCCATATGTGTAACGAAAATAACGGGGCGCTCTTTTTTTGCGATGGGGTAGAAGGGCTTTAATTTTTCATGTATTTTCAATCCTAACAGTCGCTGAAGCTTGTTCACTGCACCTGTCATACCTGACCCGGCGAACAGGATGATATCATGTTCATTGGCATGAACGTGGCTTTTAATGATTTGTTTCGCTTCTTCATAGGCTTGGGTCATCAGAGTTCCTGTCAAATTAGACTCCGTATGCGTGTTCGCCACGAAAGGGCCTAATTCATTTGCTATTTTCGACTCGATGGGTCCATACAGACGACCGCTGGCTGCCCAATCCGCATAAATCAGCTTTTTTTGCCCGTATGGAGATTCAAAGGTCTGGTGATATCCGATTGTACTTTCACGATACCTTTGGAAATAAGCCTCGTTAGAAGGCTGATACCTACAATTACTGCTTCCAATTCGAGCCATGAGCATACGGCGCCTCCCAAGTCGTTCTGTCTTCTTAGGGTACGTAGGTAGGCCCGAATGGGTTAAAAAAAATAGGCGAGTGTCATCATTTAGTCACAATAAAAGCCTCATCCAAAAGCGGGATAAGGCAGTAGGTCTATCTTATATAAACAACTGCATATCGGATTCGAGCGCATCTTTTAGATACGTTTTGGCCTCGATAATTTCCAGTTCAGGTATAAATTCTTCCGGTTTAAAACCCATAATATCGACCGATAGCTTACAGGCATAAAATTTTACATTTTTCTTTCGCGCTCCTTTCAAGAAATGAATGAGCTTCGGGGCTTCATTATCTTCGATCATTTCCGTCAGCATCAGCTTGCCAAGGCCACTAAAATTCATTTTGGACAATGGCAGCTCCTCGGGTCCTTTTGGAGTCATCCAGCCCATGATTTTTTCATAAATCGTCTTGTCTTCAAACGTCATCTTGTCAGGGTCACGAACCAGAAATAGTCCCCAGAACGCAAAAAACATCGTCACGTCCACATCCAGCTCCCGAGCTGTATTTGCCAGAATCAGTCCAGCCATTGCCTTATCATAATCGCCGCTGAACATAAGCAGATTCATCCTTTTATCCATAATTCCCGCCTCCATTACCAACAGATATATTCAGTATGGATTTGGGAATGAGAAGTATGCCCAGTTCACATATTGATCACAATTACAGGACATGTGTCGGATTCAAGAGCACTATTCAATATATGTTATTATTATCTACGGAAATTACATAGCACCATTGTTTTATGGAATTTAGTAGGATAAATGTGAAAGGAACGGGGTTTGAAATTTATGAAAAGGGATGGATCATCCTAACGGGGTGAAAATGTTGGTGGTATTCCCTTCCGAGTCTACAGGTTGGCCGCTCGACCTGTCTTCAACTGGAGAATCGGAAGCCTTTGACGAGTTTGGGGAATTGAAAGCAGGCTATAGGCTTCAAGCGAGCGTTTACGACTTTGATCATGATGGAACTAACGAGTTAGTCATTGCAGCGGGTGACTTAGCTACGAATGCTGAGATATGGGTTTTTTCATTTACAAATGTAGAAAATATTAAAAAGATAGATCCTTTTCATCAGGAGTTAGCCGTAACAGGGCAATCCTATATTACTTTGAATGGACATGAATTAGATGTACCTTATGGCTCTCAAGGTTTATTTGAGGCTTATAAGTATGTAGATAAAGAATTTCTTACTCCTGTCAAGTAGCCCGCCGTTACCAATGTCATATCTACAAACCGCTCCCATCTGTATAATCTCAAGGGAATTCAAGACACAAGCCTGAGATCGGGAGGATCATGAGAAAGTGAGTATAGAGAACAAATATAAAGCACTTGAACTGGAAAAGCCGGGCATCTACGAGCTGGAGGGACTGGAAGTCGGGGTTACCTCCAATTGCAACTTCAAGTGTGATTACTGCTGTGCGTATCAGCGGAACGACGGGCAATGCATCAGCAGCAAAGAAGTCATTGATATTATTGATGACATTCCAACGTTAAAACGTGTGCGACTGTCCGGGGGAGAAGTGACCTTGAAATATGAGGACTGTCTGGACATCGTGAATCACTGTTCAAGCAAGGGCATCGCAACCCAACTTAATACCAATGCCAGCTTGCTCAGCCCTGAACGAATTGAGAAACTGCGTGATGCAGGACTTTCCAATATTCATATCTCCTTCAACTTCACGGATGCCGATAAGTATGCAGCCTATTATCATGTACATCCTCGCATGTATGAGAAAATTGTACAGAATATTCGGTTATGTACCGAAGCCAAGCTAGAAACGGTGCTGGAGACGTTGCTGTTTGCAGAGACGCAGAACAACATGCCAGCCATTAGTGAAAAGGTATATGAACTCGGTGTGCGCATCCATGAAATCCAAAACAGTATCGTGATGGATCATACGAACTGGAACGCTATTTCTACCAAGGAAGCGCTCATTCGTTCCGTTCATGACCTGATTGCACATAAAAAGGACGATACTGTGTTGTATTTCACCTGTATGGACCGTTTTGCAGAAGCACTGGGCTTCAAGGAACAGCCGGGTGTCTATTTCTCCAACTGCGTTGATGGTAAAAAACAACTCCATCTTCACGGGAACGGGGACATCCTGATCTGTGAGCTATGCCACCCTGTGGTCATCGGCAATATTTATAATGAAACTTCCCTAAAGGATATTTATAAAAATAAACCGAAGCAGCTTCAGGAGTTTCTCGATAAACTGCCTTGTCCTGCATATGATGCGCTTTTTCCTGTAGGAAGCAAGTAGACATGATTTAAGATTGTGAGGCTATGAGCATCTACCATCCAAATAGGTTGGATGGTAGATGTCCTTCATGTAACTCCATGAATCCTTTATTATTTCAGGATTTTGCAAAATCCTCATTTGTTTTAATGAAAGGGTTTACATGTTAAAATATAAAAATATGATCCTCTTATGAAAGAAGGAGTAGATATGAAATATAGAAATGTAGGCAACAGTGGTCTTAAAATTAGTGAAATCGGTCTAGGGAGCTGGTTGACGTACGGTACAGCCGCCGAGCAGGAAGCAGCTCATACCTGTATTGCCAAAGCCTTTGAACTCGGGATTAATTTCTTTGATACCGCGAACGCGTATAACCGGGGAGAAGGCGAGAAGGCTATGGGAGCTGCCTTGAAGCCTTATCGAAGAGAGAGCTATGTGTTATCTACCAAGGTGTACTTCCCTATGGACTCCGGTCCCAATGACAGGGGACTGTCACGCAAGCACATTATGGAGCAATGTGAAGCGAGTCTGAAGCGTCTTGGTACGGATTATATCGACATGTACTTCTGTCATCGTTATGATTCGGATACTCCTTTGGAAGAGACGCTGCGAGCGCTCGATGACCTTCAGGCTCAGGGGAAGATTCTGTACGCTGCTGTCAGTGAATGGAGTGCTGCCCAGCTCACGGATGCCCATGGGATTGGAAAAAGGCTTAATTTGCGGCCACTGATTGCCAATCAGCCAATCTATAATATGTTCGAACGTTATATCGAACATGAGGTACTTCCTGTATCCGGGCAGATAGGTATCGGCCAAATCGTATTTTCGCCTCTGGCTCAAGGGATTCTCACGGGTAAATACAAGCCGGGACAGCCTTTACCGACGGGTAGCCGCGGGGCTGATGCCTCTGTCAATAATGTCATCAGCAGTTACATGAACGATACCGTTCTAAACTGTGTCCAAGAGCTAGAAAAGTTGGCGAAGGGCTTGGGTGTCACCCTGTCACAGCTCGCGCTTGCCTGGATTCTGAGAGAACCGGGTATCAGCGCTGCACTCATTGGGGCTACTAAACCGGCACAAATCGAAGAAAATGTGAAAGCAGTCGAAGTGACGCTACAACCGGAGACATGCGTGGAAATTGAGCGAATTCTGAAGCAAGCAGAGGGTTTTGAACCTTTGCGTTAAGCATTTTTAACTTGCTTCAAGCATGGCATAAATACCTGAACCCACACTAAATACGATCCCGTTCACTAAAACAAGGATTTGCTTCTTACTGAGATCCAGCGGATCAAAAAAGATGGGCAACAGCCATTTTAGGCTGATGACAGCCCATAAACCCTCCAGTAATCCTAGCATCAACACCTTTTGTCCCCAGTGAAACTTCATTTGCGGTGTTAGCGGACCTTCAAGAAACAGGTCACCTGAAGTATGGAGGTTCCAAGAAACGATAACTACGAATATAACAAGAGTTAATAGGGTCGACATAATATAGGTGATATCTTTTTTAGCCTCTTTCGTAAGTCTCGGCGATTTTTTAAACTCAGGCAAGCCAATCAGGAAAAAGACGATTCCTACGATAATAGCCACGCCTACAGAGGAACCAAGTATGATATTGGCTAAGATGCCGATGCCATTGATGATTAATAATAAAATAAGCTCTCCCCCTTTGGGGTTACGATGATAGTTATTTTATTGTACACATAGGAACGAAAATGCTCAAATATTTGGAAAATCCCCAGCGCTTTCGCCTGGGGCTTTTTTTGCTTTTTGCCGATTATAATGCTGATTTAATGACCTTTTTATAATACAGGATGGATAGTATCCCAAAAATGGAATATAAGGCGGTGTACAGCACCATAACGATGATCATAGGCATCCAAATTTCAGTTCCAAACAAGAACCAGCCGGATTGGACGGCGAAATAGCTATGTGAAAGGCCAATCACTAATGGGATGCCGAAGTTAAAGAGTTGTTTTATTTTAATACCTCTAAGCAGGTCACTTTGAGTGAACCCTAACTTTCTTAACACGGTGTAATTGGCTTTTTCGTCTTCGCTCTCATCCATTTGCTTAAAATAAAGGATACATCCTGATGTAATGAGAAAGGTGAGTCCTAAAAATCCAACTACAAACATGATCACTCCCATGTTCCGCTTCTGATTGCTGCTCATTTCAAGGCGTGATGTTTGTTGATCATTAAAATCCGCAGCTGCAAAGAGACGATTGGCTTCTTCAATCTGTTCTGCATTTATCATATCAATTCCAATATATAAGGATGATTTCCTTTGAATCTCAGGATTTACATCTTTCTTTAACCGCTCAAATATGGTTTCGTCTACAATGGCAGTGGGTAGTCCCCCGGCTGTAAAATAGTAGGGAATCACATACTCCTTTTTTAGACCCAAATATTGTTGATGTATGACTTCTTTTTTTCCCTTCAAATCCAATGGACCAAAGTTTTTCAAGGACATAAATTTCTGTAACAGATCATTATAGCCCATTAAAATTGCTTGACCTGGAGATACATCCGTACCCTCCACAGATTGATCGCTTATGACAGGCAACGTCATGGAATTCGCACCGATATTTAACCCTTCCAGAGGAGTCTCCATGATTTGCGCTGTGCCCACACTGACTTGAATAACTTCAATTTTCTTCTCACGATACTTTATGTCATGCTCCTGAAGTAACGTTTTGAATTTCTCAGCATCCGGTTCATTCGTCATTGCAAAATGGGAAGGTACATTGTCCTCAGCTGATTGATCCGCAGAATAATAGGCGATATAGCTTAAGGAAAGTAAACCGATGGCAAGTGCCGATACTGTTGTAATAATGGTCAACAACAAAGCATTGGATTTCATGCGGAACATAATGGATGAGAGAGATAGCACCTCATTAATGTTCAAATAGCCGCCTTTACTTTTTCTGATGATATTGGAAATAAAGCGGATAGATCCTTTATAAAAAAGTAGTGTTCCGATGATGACAGTGCCCAAAATAAACACCATAGCCATAAACAATTCATTCATGGATGTAAAGTCTCCGCCAAATAATTTGGAGGAAACATAGTAACCTAAAGCGATGAGAGAGATGCCAATGATCCCGATGATCATCTCATAGATCGTTATTTTCTTGATTTTCCCTTCGGTGGTTGAGTTCACTCTGAACAAAGACAAAATACTTTGTCTCTTGATAAAGGAATAATTCATGAGCATGATCAACAGGTAGATGATACAAAAAACGATGAGTGTTTGAATCAGTGCTTGGTTAGAGAAATATAGAGTGGCAATGGCTTCGACGCCCGTCGTCTTAAATAAGATCATGATCACTAATTTGGAAAAGGAAAATCCAACTCCGATTCCAATAAACAGGGAACTGAAGTATAGAATTAAGTTTTCAGCACTCAGGATGCGGAAAATTTTGTTTTTGGTCATTCCGATCAATTGAAATAGGCCAATTTCTTTGCTGCGTCTTTTTATAAAGATATTATTAGCATATAAAAGGAAGATGCAGACAATAGCGACCAGTAAAACGGAAGCTGCCCTTATGGAAGCAGCCCCTTTAACAGAACCCTTCACTTCATCCATGGAAGGATCGTATTGTAATGTGACGAAAGCGAAATAGAGCGCAACACTAAAAATGAGAGCAAAAACATACAGGTAATAATTCTTTAGATTTTTTTTCAAATTCTTTAGAATGAGCAGATTAATGTTCATATTGGACCCCGCCTAAGACCCCTTGGGTTTTCATAATATCCTGGAAGAAGCTTTGTCTTTCCTGCTCGCCTTTATGAAGCTGCGTATACATCTGCCCATCCTTAATAAAAATGACCCGACTGCAATGGCTGGCTGCGACAGGATCATGCGTGACCATAATAATGGTCGCCTTGCGTTTTTGGTTCAACTGGCCCAGCTTATTTAATAAATCGGAGGCCGACTTGGAATCCAGCGCACCCGTAGGTTCATCGGCAAAAATAATACTGGGCTCATGAATAAACGCTCTGGCCGCAGATGTACGCTGCTTCTGTCCACCCGAGATTTCATTGGGGTATTTGTCCTTGAGCTCATAAATTCCCAGTTCTGTAGCTACTTCCTGAAATTTTTGGTTGGCTTCTTTTTTAGGCGTTTTGGTGATGGATAACGGTAAGAGAATGTTCTCCTTCACGGTTAGCGTATCCAGCAGATTATACTCTTGAAAAATAAAGCCTAAATGCTGTTTGCGAAATTCAGCCAGTTGCTTTTCTTTCATTTTCGTCATTTCGATATCATTGATTTTAATGGAACCTTGGCTCACTTTATCAATAGAGGAAAGAACATTCAACAGTGTGGTTTTACCTGAGCCGGAGGCTCCCATAATACTGACAAATTCCCCTTCTTCTATAAGAATATCTATTCCCTTCAAAACCTCCTGCATATTTAACTTATTACCGTAGCTTTTATGAATTTTATGGGCTTCTAAAATATTCACTTCGATGCACTCCTTATTGTTCTTGTAGCCTTATTATAAAAATAGAGCCGATGTTTTTCCTTTGATTGGGCGAACAATACATAAAAGCATGTGACATCTCTGTCACATGCTCACCATGCTCACGAAATCATTCCGTTTGGGAAAAATTAAAATGAAGGTTGTACCCACGTTCCGTGTGGAGTGCACATCTATATGTATGAGCAAGGACTGGGCTGCCTTTTTCGTTAAATATAACCCCATGCCCGTTGAAGTATGATCAGAATGTTGGGTTGTGGAGGTAAAACCTTTTTCGAAAATACGGGGTATATCCTTCGGATCAATACCGCGCCCAAAGTCTTGGATCTCAAGCTGTATTCGATCCCTCTGTTCATAGCTGTGAATGATAATATCACTGGCATCGCTATATTTGATGGCATTAGTTAAGAGCTGTCTGATGATAAAGGCCAGCCATTTGGCATCACTCAGCACTTCCATGTGCTCCAATTGGATGTCAAAACCGATCCCTTTTTGGATGCACCATGACTGTAATGCTTTGATTTCATTAAAAACCAGAGATTTTAAATTCACTTGCTCGACATACAGATCATTTTCAATAAAGGATATGCGTTTGTGATGGAGCTGCTGATCCAGCAGTAAGTGGATTCGTAGCCATTCATAGGTTAACTGAGCTTTTAGGGGCTTATCGTCCAACCGCTCAATCATCAAATGCATGGTGGTCAAAGGCGTTTTTACCTCATGAATCCAGGATAATAGTTCATCTTTTTCATGTTCAAGTGTCAATTGATTTTGCGAGATGATCTGTTGTAACCGTTCGGTCTGGTCAGTGATTTTTTGTTCAATGATTTGCTCAAACGGACTCTCCGGTTCGCCTATACCCGTTAGTTCAAGAGGGCTTCTCCATTCTTCTAGTGTTGTATAGAATTTGGTTTCCTTGGGATAGCGCATGATTAAAAAAACCAAGAAAATCATCATGGATAAGAAGATGATATAAAGGATGGGCATTAACGGAATTGCTGCATCCACATAAGCAATGAACAGGATCAGAAATTGCTGGCATACAAACAGTAGAATCCAGCTCCGCCTCTCTATAAGATATTTTTTAATCATAGGAAGGTGCCTCTTCTGTAGCCATGTAGCCTTGTCCGACTTTCGTTTCAATGAAACGGCCCAAATCCAGCTCGTCTAATTTTTTACGCAGGCGGTTCAAGTTGACGGTCAGGGTATTGTCGCTGACAAAACGTTCATCATCCCAGAGGCTTTTAATTAATTCTTCTCGTGCGACAATTTTATTTTTTTGTTCGATTAGCAACTTCAAAATAAAAATCTCGTTCTTGGTTAATTCGATGGAGCCAGCCTCATTGGCTACTACATTTTTTTCATAATCGACCGTCGCTCCACACCATGTTTTCAGGGAGACGGGTTCTGTATTGTAATTATATACGCGGCGGAGTGTCGCCTGTAATTTTGCAATGAGTACATCAAAATGAAACGGTTTTTGGATAAAATCATCTGCTCCAAGCTGCATCGACATCACCATATCCGTAGGATGATCCCGTGACGATAAGAAAAGGATGGGGACGTTAGAGTGGGATCGAATCATTCGACACCAATGAAACCCATCAAATTTCGGCAATTGAATATCTATCACGACCAGATCAGGCTTTATCGTTGTGAATTCCTGAATGACTTTATTAAAGTCCTGGATGCCATACACATCATAGTTCCATTGAGTTAACCGATCCTTCATTTCATGGAACAAAGTTTCATCATCTTCAATTAGTAAGATTTTGAACAACGATTTCACCACTTTATACTTTTTTTGGTTTTTGGAAAATTCGATTCCAGTCGCTTATTGGATTTTGCAAACTCCTCTTTTATAAAGAGTATAGCAAAAATTGTGTATGTGCTACATGGTGGACTCAACTTGATATTGCGATAATCTACTGTTAATAGTTGAGGTTTATAGTGGGTTTATATTGACTATCTCATATAATTTAAAGGATGGATGCAATGATGGGAATTCACACGTATTTTCGGTCGCTAAATGAGCTGGAAAGAATCATCCGTTGTCCAGGGAAGTTTAAATTTGAGGAACACAGCGTATCGGCTCATTCCTGGAAAGTGGTGCAATATGCCAAAACGCTGGCTGATATTGAAGAAAGAAATGGTGTCAGTATTGACTGGAAAAAGCTATACGAGATTACGAGCAGTCACGATTACGGGGAGATTTTTATTGGAGACATCAAAACGCCCGTTAAGCATTCCTCTAAGGAACTACGGCTATTAATCCAGCAGGTCGAAGAAGGTATGGTTGAGTATTTTATTGAAGAGAATATTCCCGAGGATTTTAAAGCCATTTTTCGCAAACAGCTAAGGGAGGGTAAAGATGATTCTGTAGAAGGTTTAATCCTTGAAGTTGCGGACAAAATGGATCAGGTGTACGAAGCATTTGCTGAGCTTCAGCGGGGAAATACTGAAAAAGAATTTATAGTCATGTACCGTAATGCACTTGTGAAAATCAAGAATATTCAATTACACTGCGTTAATTATTTTTTGGAAAATATCCTGCCCGATATGGTTAAGGAAGAAACGCCCTCATCCATTGATATCAAAAAGATTACGGAAGAAGCCTTAGCTTTGTAAATGAATTCCCCTACCGTCCAGAAGCTACTGAAGCGCTTCTGTCCATACATAATAATTCCCCTTGCAAAACCAGACAACGCTTGACTTCAAGTTAACTTTAAGTAGTAACATACGGAATGTGACGTAGTGATTAGGAAATGCGATGACTATTCTGAGAATTGAGGAGTGATACAAATGAAAAAGAAACAACTGGGTAACAGTGACCTTCAAGTATCTGCACTGGGTCTGGGCTGCATGGGTATGTCCGAATATTACGGTGAGTTGAACGATCAGGAGTCGATCAAAACGCTTCATCGTGCGCTGGAGCTAGGGATAAACTTCTGGGATACTGCCGATGTCTACGGTGTGGGGAAAAATGAAAAACTGATTAGCCAAGTTTTGCGGAACCACCGTGACGAAGTAGTGTTAGCTACTAAATTTTCTATTATGCGTGGGGAAGATGGCGCATTTATGGGGGTAAGCGGCCGTCCCGAATATGTAAAAGAGGCATGCGACCGCAGTCTGCAAAGACTAGGAGTAGATGTGATTGATTTGTACTACCAGCACCGTGTCGATCCGAATGTACCTATCGAGGAAACGGTGGGTGCGATGAGTGACCTGGTTCAGGCGGGAAAAGTCCGCTATTTGGGGCTGTCCGAAGCTTCTCCTGGGCTCATTCGACGCGCTCACAAGGTACATGCGATTACAGCCCTGCAAACGGAATACTCCTTATGGAGCCGGGAAGCAGAAGATGAAGTTATACCGACGTGTAAGGAACTGGGCATCGAATTTGTGGCCTACAGTCCACTTGGACGCGGCTTTTTGAGCGGGCAAATTCAGAAGTTTGATGATTTTGCAGAAGATGATTTCCGTCGCTCTGTGCCACGTTTTCAACCTGAGAATTTCCAGAAAAATCTGGATCTCGTGCAGCATGTTAAGGACCTTGCTGCCCAAAAAGGGGTCAAACCTTCTCAACTGGCGTTAGCATGGCTGCTTGCGCAAGAGGGAATTGTACCGATTCCAGGAACCAAGCGGGTTACGTATTTAGAGGAAAATGCAGGAGCCGTCGATGTGGTTTTATCCGCACAGGAAATGGAAGCTATTAACGCAATCATCCCCAAAGGAATGGCAGCAGGCCTTCGGTATCCTGCAGAGCGGATGCCGAATTGGCAAGCTGAATAATGAAGATAATGAGATAAACCCAAAAGCCTTCTTTCACGCGGATCGGCGTGAAAGAAGGCTTTGCGGGTTTCATACGGCCAAAGTTATCTTTTTACAAAACGGGAGCTTGCAATGCAGTATTGATATTTTGCAGATCCATCGAAAGCTGCTCTTTTACGTTCCAAGGGTGATACCAGCCGCGTTCAATCATGTATGTGGAAATTTGTTCATGCGTATCAATAGCTTCATCCAGTTGCTTTGTAAGAATTGCCTTAATTTCTGGAGTTCCCGCTTCTGTTACGGCCATAGCGTAATTTCTCACACCGCTTTTGGCCGCGTTCAGAAAATCGGCTGCAATGACTTGGTCCGTTAAGGTATGCAGTCCGGTCAAATGCTCCAACAGTGTATTCATGGCTTAACCTCCTGTGAAATGGCTTGATCTAAGAGGGTGCCGAGTTCTTGTATTTGGCGGGTTGATAAGTCAACATCCTGCTGTAATATAGCTTTGAGAGTCGGATCAGAGATTAATGCTTGCATTGTTTTGGACTTGGTAAGACATACTGCCTTGAACGCTGACAGTTCATGGACTTCAAGGGTTTCATGCAGGCCATACACCATATGACGTTTGCCTCCATTCAAAATATATAGTTAAGGTTTAAGTACCACTTTGATGCAATTGTCTTGTCTGGTATCGAAAATTTCATATCCACGTTTGGCGTCGCTTAACGGAATGACGTGTGTAACAACGTCTCCTGGGTCCACCTTTCCCGTATCAATCAGCTCATACATATAGGGCATATAGTGAATAACGGGAGCTTGTCCCGTACGTAAATTAACATTTCGCTGAAAAATGTCTCCCAAAGGAAAACCGTTATATCGTCCGCCGTATACACCGGTAACTTGAATGGTCCCGCCTTTGCGGACAGCTTGTGTGGCTATGACCAATCCTCCTAAAGCTCCACCGTGAAGTTTGAGACCAGAAGCCAAGGATTCTAGCGGAGACATTTTACCGCTCATGCCGGAACAATCAATAACTACGTCCGCGCCTCCTTTGGTCATCTCCTTCAGGTAGTTGCCAACGTTTTCTTGCGATTCCACATTAACGATCTCCACGTGATTGGTACGCTTCGCATGTTGCAGACGATAATCCAGATAGTCTGCCGCAATGACTCGTTTTGCCCCTTTGAACCAGGCGAACTTTTGCGCTAACAAACCTACCGGCCCACAGCCAATAACAATGACAGTATCCCCGTCCGTTACCCCTGCATTATCGACGCTCCAGAACGCAGTGGTCATGGCATCAGAGATCAAGCAGAGCTTCTCGTCAGAATGTTCACAACTCTCCGGAATTTTGAAGTGAGTGAAGTTGGCAAAAGGCACACGTAAATATTCAGCTTGTCCACCCGGATATCCACCAGTTGTTCCTGAATAGCCGAAAAAACCGCCCATTTCTCCATGCTCATTAGAATGATCACATTGGCTTTCCAATTGGTTTTTACAATAAAAGCATTCACCGCACGCTATGTTGAACGGAATGATCACGCGGTCTCCCTTTTTCAAGTTGGTTACGCCGCTGCCGACTTCTTCTACAACCCCCATCGGCTCATGCCCAATTACATAATCCTCTTGTAGATTCGGAATCATTCCATGAATGAGATGCAGATCTGAACCACAAATAGCGGTTGTCGTCAGTCTGACAATCGCATCGTCGGCTTTTTGAATACTCGGGTCCGGAACATCTTTAACCACCACGTTTTTGATACCTTGGTAGGTCACTGCTTTCATGCCTGGTTTCCTCCCATATGTTCGTCCGGCGTGCGATCAAACATACCCTTGCGGGTGGTATCGTCTGGGAACAGTTTCATTTTACTGATGTCCACCGTCTTGTTGGCTGATAGTTGATCCAATTGATACTGCTTTTGCAGATCATAGGGATGAAACCATTTTTTTCGTACCATAAGATCAGTGATTTCCTGATGAAACGCGATGCCTTGATGCAATTGATTGCGCAACAGAGTTCTAGCATCTGGAGAGACGGTTTCCGTCAAGGCTATGGCTGTATTTCGAACCCCTTCCTTGACGCGAATCAGAAAGTCCATTGCAAATGTCATGTCTGCCATTTCCGGCATATTTAATGAGTTTTTTGGATCCACATAATCCATTCTTGCGGACTGGGTCTGATTTAATGTCACATCATTTCACCTCAATTTAAAATTGGTGTTGGTCGGAATTCTGGAACAGGTGCCTGAAACGGTGCTTTAACATACAATGCTTGCAAATCGGCAATAGCTTGTATAGATTGCTGAACATCTTTTTCCATTAAATCCTTTAGCTCTTGATCGAATACTAAGCCCTGCATTAATTTGGACTTAGCTAAGCATAACGTTTTAAAATTAAGCGCTTCGTGGATCTCTAGAGACTCGTGCGCCGCTAATGCAGACTGTTGGCTTATCATAGGATCACCTTTCTTTTATGATTCTCAAAGGTATGTTGTCCAGCGTAACTATGTTTATTCAGAGCTATGAAAAGGTTAGGTTACCGAACGAGGGGGACTCTTTTGGAAGAACAGCGAGCGATTCCAGTAAGGCCTGTGCTCTTGAGTCTCCTTCAAAGGTTGGTGCTATTCCCCTTCAACCTTGCCAAGCGATTTTTTGGCCGGTCCTTCAATGACTTCGCCTTGATATGAAAAGCGTGAGCCATGACAAGGGCAATCCCATGTTCTTTCCGCCTCATTCCACTCGACTTCGCAACCCATATGGGTGCATGTTGTGTCCACTAGGTGTAATGCTCCTTGTGGGTCTCGGTATGCGCCCGCCCTTTTGCCGTTCACCCGAATGACCGCCCCTTCGTCGTGCTGCAGTTCTTCGGCTTTTTTGTAGTTGATCCCCAATTTCCCAGCAATAAAATGTTTAGCCACATTCGCATTTTGAGTCACAAATGTTTTAATGTCGGGGTCCATATGAAATCTTGAAGGGGAGAAAAGATCCTGATACGGGCTTTCCTCTCTGGTAATCAGATTTGTATTTAATAAAGCCGCCGCTACACTTGTGGTCATCCCCCATTTTCTATACCCCGTAGCAACGAGGATGTTAGAAATGCTAGATAGTTCCTGCCCAATATAAGGGAGTTTGTCTAGCGTATACAAGTCTTGAGCCGACCAGCGATAAACGATCTCCTTTAATCCAAATGTTTGCTCTGCGAACTTTTGTAAAGCTTCATAGTACTGGAAAGTACAGATTCCTTGTCCCGTTTTGTGGCCTTCCCCACCGACGATGACCATCGGTTCACCGTTTATTAGTACAGAGCGAAGCGAACGTTTGGGGGTTTCCGCACTTAGGTACATACCACCCGGATAGGTTTTGTCCGTCTTGACCGCTAGTACATAAGACCGCTCGGCATGCAATCGCGCAAAATAAAGACTGTTTGGATCATTGAACGGAAAATGCGAGGAGGATACGACATAGTTGCAGGTGATTTTGTGCCCGTCGCTTGTATTAATAATGGAGGGGGTTCCCTTATCCACACCCACAACGGTGGTCTGCTCATAAATCTTCCCGCCTTGCCGGATGACTTGATTGGCTAGATACCTTAAGAAAGGAATCGGATTAAACTGAGCTTGGTTTTCCATCATAATAGCTGCTTTAGTTGAAAAGGGCAGAGGCGTTTGTTCGACATAACTTCCCGGGATGCCAAGTTCCTTGTAAGCTTTATATTCGTCGTTGATTTTTTCCACATGCGTATCCGCACATGTATAAACGTAGGCATCTTCTTCTGTAAATTGACAATCGATATGATACTCTTCTACCGTTTGTCTGATAAATTCAAGAGCATCGCGGTTAGCTTCATAATAGAGTCGGGTTTTTTCCTTGCCAAAATGTGAAAGAAACTCGCTGTAGATCAAATCATGTTGTGCGGTAATTTTGGCGGTCGTATGGCCCGTTGTTCCATGAAGTATCCGTCCTGCGTCGACGACTGCGACGTTTAGTCCTTTTTTAGAAAGTAAATAAGCAGTGGTAATACCAGTAATCCCCGCACCTACAATGGCAACATCCACCTGAATATCTTCACTAAGTTTGGGAAAGTTGGGGATGTCAGTTGAAGCTAACCAATATGATTCGGGAAATTGCGGAAATGTGGTACGAGATTCGCCTTGTGTCATTTTTACAAATACCCCTTTGATTACAATTTATGTATATTGTTATCATTGTGGGCTTTTATATTCACTAAACGACTCTCTTTAGTATTTTTTTGATACGGAGGGAGTGATGGAAAAGAAACAAAACCGTCCTTAACGCGGATCGGCGCGAAAGGCGGCTTTGCAGGTTTACATATACAGCTAAGGACGTGGCTTAAAAATGCCGAAAGGACGCCCGACGGGCAGAAATGTACGGCCAAAATGAGCATTCAGGACGGCAGCTCCTGTACCATACAGTGAGAGCAGACCAATGCCCATTTCAGCATAAGCGGCGATGGTATGGAACACCTCTGGGGCAACGCCAAATGCATCGAAGCTAAGACCGAGGAACAGAAAATCAATCAACACAAAAATAAAGAATAAAACCTTATGCGTCTCCATCGCTCCAATGGTCATGAAAAGCGTAAAGATGAGATAGCCCGCAAAGGCAAAGCCGAGCTGTTTGCCATCTACAGCAGATGCCAGCTCTGAGCCGAATACTCCCATTTTAATCATCCAGCTACTGGCTACGGCCAACCAGAAGAAGGCGTAAGCACCAAATGCCGTCATGCCGAAGGTGTTGTTATGTTTTGCATCCTGAATGGAGGCAAACAGCTGTGCAAAAGCACCGAGAAATATAGCCCAAGGGATGATGAAGCTTAAGCCGTCAGTGAGACCAAGCTTTTGGGATGAAGCCACAAGCGTTACAATAGCCAAGCCAAACAGGCCGATCGCACTCGGATCGGCCGTTATGATTTTTACGTTAGAATGAGATTCATTTTGCATAAAAAAATAGGAGCCTCCAATAATGTTCAAGTACGCGTCAATCTGCCGATGCCAGAATCACACTGACATATTGTAACGGAAACCGACGTACTCGCATAGTAGGTAAGTTATAAAATTTCTACCGATCTGTCTTGTGATGGGGCAAGGATTATTAAATGGTGTTACCGCAGGATTTGTGATAATATTTACACCTATATAGAATGAGGAAGTGACATAGTGATTAATATAACAATTCCAACTCCGGATATCACGATTACCAAACAGGTTAACCCTGAGCTTAGCCATATTTACGGATTTACCGACTTTCACCTGATCCCTAGAGATAAGGCTGGTATCTTTATGTTCTACAACACCCAGGAGGAATTGCTGTTTGTTGGTAAAGCAAGAAAGCTGAGACAAAGAATCAAAAAGCATTTTGAAGATACCGTATCGCCGATCAAGGACAAGCGGAACGAAGTAGCGATTATTGAGGTTTGTATTGTGGAAGATGCAGTAGAGCGAGAAATTTATGAAACCTACATCATTAATTCACAAAAGGCTAAATATAACGTCGAAAAAGTATTTTTTAAGTAATGGAGTAACTTCCATATGAAAAAAGAGCAATAAGTCGCAGTGACTGTACTGTCCTTATTGCTTTTTTGTATTTCTGCATTTTTGATCCTTCCAGAGAGGGGCCGTGGCATGAATAAAACAGATCGTATGCTAGCGATCTTGCTAGAGTTGCAGCGTAAGGATATTGTACGAGCCGAGGATTTGGCAGCCATATTCGAAACGAGTGTGAGGACCATCTATCGGGATGTTCAGGCTCTAAGTGAATCGGGCGTACCGATTATAGGAGCACCGGGCATTGGATATTCCTTGATGGAGGGGTACTTCCTGCCCCCCTTGAGCTTTACCGCAGAAGAGGCTGTGGCGTTGCTAATCGGAACGGATTTTGTCGAACAAAAATTTGATACAGACTACGGTATCAAGGCGCAAGCTTCCCGCAGAAAGATTGAAGCCATTTTACCGGAGAGCGTTCGCAGGGAAGTCTCCCGGGTGCGTACGACCATCAGACTGCTCGCGGTGGGTGAAGGAGCAAACCATAGAGAGAAAACCTATTTGGAAACGCTGCGTCTCGCTGTATTGGAAAAACGGAAAGTACAGTTTGGCTACTCCAAAAGAATGCCAGAGGCTGACGGGAATCGTCAAAGTGTGCGTGTGGTCGCTCCTTATGGTCTTGTCCTGCTCCGTGGTTCTTGGGTGTTAATTGGGCAATGTGAATTGAGGCAGCAGCTTCGCCATTTCCGTCTGTCACGTATGGACGAGCTTATCGTGCTGGAGGACAGGTTTCAGTTGCCTGTCGATTTTCATTTGCAGGATTACAAGCAAACCGATGACCGTCATGTAACTGTTCGCATACTAGCACGTTCGGATATCGCAGATAAGGTGAAGGAAGCGAACAACTTTTATATGGAGGCCATAGAGGAGCGTGCAGATGGACTACATATACTCTTCCGCGTCAGACAGCCGGAGGAATTACTGCAATGGGTACTTGGATGGGGCGCGGATATGGTTGTGCTGGAGCCTGAGTCGCTCCGGGAGCGGATACGTACGGAAGTGGAAAAAATGTTGAAATGCTACTGACATAATGCTGTCAGTAGCATTTTTGTATAGTAAAGCTACTTTGATAGAGAGGGGCAATTATTAATATATGAATACAACTGAAACATTACAGCGTTTCGAAGAAACGGCACAACACTATCTTCTTGAATTGGACAGCTTTAGCTTGGAGCAACTGCAGTACACACCTCAGGAGGGTCAATGGTCGCTTGGACAAATGTATCTTCATTTGGTGAACTCTGCACTGTATATGCATCTTAAGAACATTGATCTTTGTCTACAGCCTAATGGGGAGACCGGAGTTAAAACGGAGGCAGGCACGGCCATTTTTAATCTGGGGAGCTTTCCACCAATGCGTATCCAAGTTCCACCATCCCCGCAGTACACTCCCCCACAACCGACGAGCAAAGAAGAAATTGTGGAGGGTTTAAATGCTGTGATCCGTAAAATGAGAGAGATTGAGCCGATCGTTGGGAAATCAACAGGGCTTTCTACCGTCTCTCATCCCAGATTCGGCGCGTTGAATGCTGGAGAGTGGTTTTCGCTCATCGAGATGCATTATCGTCATCATCTTTTGCAGAAGGAGCGCTTGAAGCACGCAATAGCCGATTAATCGTCTCCCGGCGTAGCCCGATAAACTGGCCGATTTCCTCCTGCGTCAGCACGTCCGTTAACGTGGCGGGTGCGATGTAGGAGTGGAACCAGCGTTGAAGCTTCCGAAGCTTCTCGGCAGGTGACACCTCGGTGAGCTGGTCAATTCGTTGCTGCATCATGCGCAATTTGTCCTGTAGCTGCAAAGCGATCTCCCGACATTGAGCTGGGTCTTGCTCCAGCTTTAGATACCATTCTTTTTGCGACAAAACCCCAATCTCAGAGGTTACCAACGCCACCGCTGTACCATAATAAGGATTGGGGCTGATCAGGGAGTGGTGCGGGATGATTTCATCGGGCACAATCACATTAACTAAAATTTGCGAGCCGTCTTCATGGACTCGGACAATTTTTAACAAGCCGCTCTTTAGGTGATATAAAGGGCCGGATTCTCCTTGTCGAAATAAGGTCTCGCCTTTGTGTAATATCATGAACGTAAACAGCCTCCATTCCATGTATTCCAGCTTTTAGATAAACCCGCCATTGACGCGGATCGTCTGCCCGGTAACCCACTGTGATTTGGCACTGACTAGGAACTCAATCACATCAGCGATATCTTCCGGTTCGCCGAGCCGACCCATAGCATTCATTTTTTTCATGCCTTCGATTTGCTGCTCGGTTTTTCCTGCTTGGAAAAGCTCGGTGTTCACAGGACCGGGAGCCACGGCGTTGATCGTAATTTGCTTGCTTCCGAACTCCTTGGCTAGCTGACGTGTAAATTGCTCCACTGCGCCCTTGGTACCTGCGTATACGCTATATGCCGGGAACATTTGTCCGATCACGGATGTGGACAGGTTCACGATTCTTCCGTAGTTCTCCATATATTTCATGGCTTGCTGACAGGCAAAGAAAGTGCCCTTTACATTCAGTGCGAATTGTTTGTCAAAATCAGCTTCGGTTACCTCAGCCAGAGGTTGGGTGATCATCAGCCCAGCGTTGTTAACCAGAATATCCACTTTACCGAATTCAGCAATCGTATTTGTAAATAATGCTTCAATATCACTCATTTTGCCCAGATCAGCGTGAAGTGCTATGGCTTTGCCGCCTTTTTGGATAATGCCCTCCACGACTTCTTGGGCTTTATCCGGACTGCTGGCATAATTGATGATTACATTAGCGCCTAGATCAGCCAGTTGCTCGGCAATGGCACGTCCAATCCCTCTGGAGGACCCGGTGATAATTGCTGTTTTTCCGTCCAAATGCTCCATATGTGTTCAGCCCTGCTTTCCATATCTATTTTAAGTGATTCCTTTTTCTAAAAGCGTCCACACATCCGAAAACTCCTGATTAATCACAGGGCTCTTCCATTCGTAAGCATGAGCGGGGTGATGAAAACGGGCTGTGGCATAGAAAAGGGTACGCGCCAGTTGGGCTGGCTGATCTGATATGATGTCCCCGCGTGCAATGATATCAGCGAGATGATCCACAATGTGGGCGATATGCTGGTCGATTAAATCAGCGGCTTGCTCGGTGACCCTCGTATACATCTCGAACATTTCCTCGTCGTCGCGGGCATAATACTGTTTGAGTTCAACCAAGGTCTGTATATATCGTTTTAAGTGTGGCGTTCCCAGTATAGATGAATTCTGACAGACCTCCGTTAACGGGCCAATAATCTTTTCGTTCAGCCATTTCTCGGTCACGCCTTCAAGAAGCTCGGCCTTACTTTTAAAGTGTCGGTAAATGGTGCCATGACTTACTCCCAATACTTTGGCAACATCGGTTACGGAGGTTTTGGCTACACCAAAACGCCTAAGTGTGTCTTCAGTAGCAATGAGAATCTGTTCCTTGGTTAGCACATCTGAGGATTTTTCCATAGGGACACGGTCAAGTGCCGTGTGAGTCACCTCCTTGAAGTCAGGATAACACAAACAGTATCAAATGACAAATATTCATTTTTGTCATTTGATACTGTTTTTTTAAGAATCCAAAGAAATGAACAGAAAAACTACAATAGCGATTCGATGACAGGATCAATGGCGCAGGGCTCCGTTGTTACTTCAAACCTTCCTTTTATCTGGCCATCGCGATCGACCAAGAATTTAGAAAAATTCCACTTGATACCGTCGCCAGCGTATATTTCTGGATACTTATCCCGCAGGAAATCCTCCATCCATTGACCGTCTTTGGTTTGGGTATCGAAGCCTTGAAACGGTGCCTGTTGGGTCAGATATTGAAATAAAGGATGAGGAGATGAGCCTCTTACATCCGTCTTCTCAAAGAGCGGGAAGGTTACTCCATGGTTAATTTGACAGAATCCCTGAACCTCCGAATTGCTACCTGGCTCTTTTTCATTGAATTGGTTACAAGGAAACGCGAGGATTTCAAAGCCTTGCTCCCTCCGTCTATCGTAGAGCCTCTGCAGATCCGCGAATTGACTGGAGAAGCTACACTTGCTGGCTGTGTTTACAATGAGGAGAACCTTTCCTCTGTAGTCTGAGAATTCAATCGGTTTCCCGTTAATTGAGGTTGCTTGAAAATCATAAATAGACATGTTAACGTTCCTCCTCACGTTATTATTTAATACATCATATATCCAGAATTATTATTGGTCTAATATATTATTAGGATCAACTTTATAGGTATTTACAATAACTTCGTCATGCAGAACACATTGTCCATCTCTCTCTTGAAATCAAAGAAGACTCGCCTTAAAGAAAGTAGGAGATTTGCCTCTTTCATAGCAAACTGTGGCATTCGCCGTTACCAAGATAGAATATAGATGCATATTCATGTAATGTGTGCAAAAACCCAACAGAATCGAGGGATATTCGTGCCCATTGGAAAGATGATTCAATACAAGGAAATGCAACAACATCCCATTTTACGTTCTCACTTGCCCGAAACCCGCTGGATCAGTAATGCAAGGACTTTACGGATGCTGGATACCTATCGCACAGTCTTTATCAAGCCTAATTATGGGAGTGGAGGAACTGGCATCATACGTGCGAAAAAGCTGGGGAGGAAGTATGAGGTTCGTTGTGGCTCCAGTCGCAGAGTCGTTAGATCCCACGCCGTAAGAAGAGCAGTTAGAACCTATCGGAGACCTCATCGTCGTTATTTGGTACAGCAAGGACTTAAGTTAGCCAAGTACAGAGGTTCCATTTTTGATGCCAGAGTGTATATGCAGAAGCCGGAATCGGAATGGGTCATTTCAGGAATAACCGGTCGTGTCGCTGCACCTCGAAAAGTCGTTACCAATTATCGGAAGGGAGGACATGCGGCGCCGTTGTCCAAAGTGCTTTTAAGGGTCTTTAAAAATGACAGAATAAAAATGAAAGAGATTCTGGACCAGATCATCGAGCTTTCTAGAATCATTGCCGACACGATAGATAAAAATCATCCGGTTCGCGAGTTGGGCATCGATCTTGCTATTGAAAAGAGCGGTCAAATCTGGATTATCGAGGCCAATCCGCATCCCGGACATATGTTGTTCAGGCAGCTCCCCAATCACAAGATGATTCGCAACATTTTGAGAAACAAACGTCGTATTCATCACTAGGATAAAGTTTTTGAAATCATTCATTGATAAGAAAAGGAGGAGAACGCCCAAGCAAAGATGCGGGAGCGTTCTCCGTTTTTTTTGTTAAATGACTGACGGATTTAAGACGAAGCTTTTATGTTAAAATATGTCCGCCATCCACATGAAGGACGGTTCCGGTCACAAACTGATTTTGAATCAAATAAAGTACACCTCGTGCAACATCCTCCGCAAGTCCAACTCGCTTCACAGGAAGCTTATGCGCGACCGTATCATAGAATTGATTACGCGTATTTTCAGGCATTTTGCTGCGGGAAGGTGTATCAATAATGCCGGGTGAGACGACATTCACGCGGATGGGAGCAAGCTCTAACGCCAAGGTTTGACCAAGATTCGAAACCGCTGCATTCACAGCGCCGAGCGCAGAGGAGCCAATCATTGGCTTGTATGCCACCACTCCTGAAAATAAAGTAATGGAACCCTTGGTTGAGAGTTGGGAAGCCCCGTATTTAGCTGCATAATATTGGCCCCAAAATTTGTTTTCGAATAGCTTGCGGGCTTGATCCGTCTCCAACTGAAGGAATGACCCGCTTTAGGGAAGTAGTGATATTTAATTCATATAGTTTCCTAAAGGGAACTATTGTGATACCGTCGGGTTTAACAGATGATTTTTGGAGGAGTTCCCATGCACGCCCAAGAACCTATTGAATTGACCAAAGGAATACCAGGCAAGCCGTGTCCTATTGCCCAAACACTTGATTTGATCGGAACGAAATGGACTTTTCTAATCATCCGTGATCTGCTTATCGAAGGAACACTGAGATTCAGCCAACTTCAGAAATCCATGAAGGGGATTAGTCCCAAAACGCTTTCCCTACGCCTGAAGGAACTTGAAGATAACGGCCTGTTAGAAAGAAAGGTATATGCCGAGGTTCCACCGCGAGTTGAATATTCGTTAACGGAAAAAGGGAAGCGACTGGAAAGTGTTTTTATTGAGCTGAAGAGATTTGGCTTAGATTTAGAAGCAGATCATTGAGGGATATGACTACAACATTCCGAGGTATCGTTGAGCTGAACGATGCCTATTTCTTATATATATAAAGGGAAGCGCTTACTATAAAGTTCACGGAAAGTTCACTTATGTGGAGGTTTCGACTATTTATATAATTACCAAGGTACACAGAAGGGATGATGGAATTGCCAACAACGAAGAAAGAAGATTTTTATTTTGGTTTAATGATGTGCTTGGGGATGGTCGTATTCATGACATTTTATAATCTATATACAAATGACTTGATTGGCATAATATCTCTAAAAGTAATGTTTCTTCAATTTATTTTATGTTTTATCATTGCTTTCGTATTGGAATTATTTATTGTCGGTCCACTAGCAAAGAAGATAGCCTTCTCATTACCATACGACAAATCTAAAAAGGTATTTGTGATTCTGTCCCTTTCATGCTGTATGGTCATTGGAATGGTTCTTTGTATGTCACTTTATGGATTGGGGACAGCTTACTTTTTTAATGGTCTTTCGGGAGATTCATTATTTAAAAATTACTTATCTTTAGTTTTTAAGAATTTTATTTTTGCTTTCCCTCTGCAGCTCTTAATTGTAGGGCCGCTTGTTCGGTATTTATTTGCTAAATTCGTGAAAGGTACACGAATTGCGGTATCTTTAAGCTAAAACGTAATCAACGACGGTATACGATAGCTCACAAGCCGCCTTCTGTCTGAGAAGGCGGCTTGTTTTTACCCAGAAGTCCCAGTACCTTTACAGTGTTTGTCCGCTATCCACCGTAATAATCTGGCCTGTCATGGCTTCCTGTTCCAAAGCAGAGCAGATCATGCTGGCAATATCCTCCGGCGTAGAAATGCGCTGTAGGAGCAAATGAGGAAACAGTTGCTTCATTTGTTCTTCCCTGCCTGCCCACCATCTTGTCGCCACGGCTCCCGGCACGATGCAATTGACGCGAATATCCGGTGCCAGTGCTCGTGCTAAAGATTTGGTCAGCCCGTGGACGGCCGCTTTGGATACCGCATAGGGAAGAGAGGAACCTAGCCCTGTTTGCCCTGCTATACTTCCCAGATTGACGATAGCCCCTTGTTTACTACGCTTCATAAAAGGAGCTACGGCTCTGGCACAGTAAAACATGCCTTTTACATTTACATCAAATAGATCATCCCATACCTCTTCCGTGGCTGACTCCAGATCATCCATAGGAATGTGATGTGTAATGCTAGCGTTATTCACAAGTATATCAATCGTACCGAATTGCTGGACAATCTGATCAACCATAGTTCGAACTTCCTGATCTCGGGAAACATCTGCCTGTAATGCGATAGCACGTCCGCCCTTTTCAAGGATCATACGTACCGTTTCCTCAGCATCGTTTTTAGAGCGGGAATAGTTTACGACTACCGTAGCTTTTCGATCTGCCAAGGCCATACATGCGGCTCTCCCAATTCCTGTACCTCCACCTGTAACCAGTGCTACTTTTTGATGTAAATCCATATATATTCGCTCCTTCTCCAACCAGTTCATTTTGCGTCTGAAAATAATATGATCTGATATGTATCATTGTAGAGGATGTATTGTGTTCTGTATAATTGAATTAACTGAATTTATGATTCAATAAAATTGAATTAATTGGGCATATAGGAGACTGAGAATGGACATTAAAACGCTCAAAACATTTCAAATGATTGTGAATTACGGGAGTTTTATGCGTGCAGCGGAAGAGTTGAATTATGCACAATCTACCGTGACGATGCAAATACAGAAGCTGGAGTCCGATATGGGAATTCAACTGATCGAACGGGGCAAGAAAATAAAGTTAACTGAAGCGGGCAGGATGTTTTACGAGCAAAGTCTACATATTGTAAAGGATATGGAGCAATTGCAGGAAAATATGGACAATCTGCAAAGAGGAACCACAGGCGACATTCGTATAGGAGTGACCGAACCGACTGCCAGTTATCGACTACCAGAAATTTTAAAACGCTTCTTAACCCATTATCCGAATATTCGGGTTTCTGTTGAGTTTGGGAATACCCCTACCTTAAGCGAGCGTATTCTCAAGGGAGATATTGACTTAGCGCTGTGTTCCACACCGGATGTGGGCACAGAGCTATATTTTGAACCTTTATTTAGGGAGAAATTTGTAGTTTTGATGCCTGAAAATCACCCGCTTGCGGAAAAAGAAAACATTGGGCCAGAGGATTTACAGGGGCATCGGTTGCTTATTACATCGGCCACCTGTCCATATCGTCGCAAACTTGAAATGGTCATGAAGGAATATGGAATAACCACGCTAGACACGATGGAAATTGGCAGCATGACGGCTCTGAAATTTTATGTGGAAAGCGATTTGGGTATTGCCCTTGTGCCACAAATTCTGGCCAGTCCTATCCCGGCAGGAGCAGCGGTGAAAGAATTAAGCGGCAGCCTGATCGATATGACCTTCGGCCTTCTTTGCAAAGCAACAGACTATCCGCTAAAGCCGGCAGGTTCAAGGCTATATTCTGTGTTGAAAGAGGAGCTTGGGAATGGTCCTCGGTGCATTGAGCTAGGGTAACGAGTATGCAGGGAAGTGTGTTATCTGTCATCTTATGATGTAAAGGCAGTCGGTTCGGTTTGTTTACTTTTTCTTAATGGGAATCCAAACTTCACTTCGGTAGTCTTCAGCATGTGAATCTCCCATAGTATACACTTCCAGTTCCGGGCCGCCTGAATGCTCATAATTACTGGCAGGGAACCATTCCTGAAAAATTCTTTGCCATACCTTTTGGATCGAGTGAGGCATAGGGCCGATGGATGTAAACACTGCCCAGGTTGAAGCCGGAATGGTTCTGGATTCCAGCCCATTCGCGGTCGCCACGTCTTCGCTGCCTTCTGCGGCGATTAAGTAACTAAACGTCTCCTCCCCATGTTTCATGTCCAAGCATATACCGAGTATATCGTCGCCTGTCCCCAAGGCATGAATCCGATCCGATGTACCATCCGCATTCAGTTCGTTCCAGAATTTTGGGATTTCTCGAAGATTATCGCCGTTCTTAGTGGTGACTTGAATGGACTTGCCAATGACCGTAAAGGCCGTTTTCTCTACAATTTTGTAATCCATTTCCTGATCTCCCTTCAACGATAGATGGAAGGTGATGCGTGGAAAGGCTTTCAGGTTTACCCCAGGGCTTCTGGCCTCAGAGGGAGAAATACCGTGTACCTTCCGGAACGCTTTAGAAAAAGATTCGGGGGAATCATATCCGTATTTGAACGCTACATCCAGCACCTTGGCGGAAGAAAGACTCAATTCCTGAGCAGCCAAGGTCAATCGACGTTTGCGCACATATTCTGCAACCGTGACGCCGGTTAGCATATGAAACATGCGCTGAAAATGGAAAGGAGACGAGTAGGCTGCCTTTGCAATTTCCTCGATATCGAGTGGCTGCTGCATTCTCTCTTCCATCAGATCGAGTGCGTTCTTGATCCGAAGCAACCATTCCAACCGCATCACCTTCCTTGGTTGTAATCATATCATTAGGAGTATCTGTAATCCTGTCTTTGCGTGCTCTTGTTGAACAGGTTCTGTCGCCTAGTTTAATGTGGCTTGTACTTGGTTTCAAGACATAATTTCACAATGAAATTTTGGAGAAACAATGTGCCTGCCCCCTTGTGTTCATAATTAAAATTTGGGACAATGAAAGAGGCGCTTAAATAGCGCAGATAGCTTAAACATGCTATGATGCAATGATGGTTGAGACGAATGGTGCGTGCTTAGTTTTATATAGAGGAAGACGAATTTGAATGTTTTGAAAAGAGGATCGAACATGAAAAAAGAATCCATTTATGGATTAACGCTAGATCAATTGACAGCATGGCTCATCGAGCATGGACATAAGAAATCCCGGGCATTGCAGGTATGGGACGCATTGTATCGGAAGCGGGTTACTGATTTTGCAGCGATGGCAGAGGTTCATGAGGATTGTACTCGCCTGTTGGCAGAGCACTTTTCCATTGAAACACTTGAAGAACACGTGAAGCAACAGTCGGCAGACGGGACGGTCAAGTTCTTGTTCCGGCTTCAGGATGGTAATTTGATTGAGACGGTATTGATGCGGCATAAGTTTGGCTTATCCGTATGTGTGACTACGCAGGTAGGATGTAACATTGGGTGCAGCTTCTGTGCGAGCGGATTGTTGAAGAAGAGCCGTGACCTGTCCAGCGGTGAAATTGTAGAGCAAATTATGAAGGTCCAGCTGTATCTGGATCAGGAACGTCCGGGTGATCAAGTCAGTCATGTCGTGGTGATGGGAATTGGCGAACCGTTTGATAACTTCGTAAACTTGTCCGATTTCATTCGGGTCATTAAGGATCACAAAGGGCTGGCGATTGGGCCGCGGCATATTACCGTTTCCACAAGTGGACTTGCCGATAAAATCATTGAATTTGCAGATTCCGACCTGCATGTCAATCTGGCGATCTCCCTCCACGCTCCGAATAATGAGATTCGTACTCGCATTATGAAGATCAACCGTGCGATTCCGATTGAGAAACTCATGCAGGCGATTGATTATTATTTGGACAAAACCAATCGTCGGATTACGCTGGAGTACATCTTGCTGAAGGATGTTAATGACGGTAAGGAGCATGCGCTCGAACTGGCTGAGCTGGTGGGCCATCGTCGTAATCTAGCCAATGTAAACCTGATTCCGTACAATCCGGTGGATGAGCATAGCCAATACCAGCGGAGTGAGTCGGAGTCGATTACGGGCTTCTATGATGTGCTGAAAAAACAAGGCATTAGCTGTAGTGTTCGGCTGGAGCATGGAGTCGATATTGACGCAGCCTGCGGACAGCTACGTAGCAAGCAAATCCGCAAGGATGCCAAGGGTAGCCGCAATGCGGAGCGCGAAGCCATTAGTTAAATACACAAGCGTACTCTCTAACAGGAGTACGCTTTTTTATATCACGAGTCGCAGGGCGAAACGTTACACGTAAATGTGAAAATAGTCACGTAATAGTTGCTGCTTTTACGTTATAGTGAGTGGTTAGTGGAGGGGTTATATGGCTAACGTAATTTCGAATGTGGCGCTCGTTCCGGGCATTTATGTGATGAAAATAGAGGGAAAGTTTAAAGGGAACATGGGGCAGTTTTACATGCTGCGCAGCGGGACAGGTTACCCACTGCTGCCTAGACCCATCAGCATTTATGATATCGGGGAAGAGAGTATTTCCTTTTTGTACCGGGTTGTTGGAGAGGGGACAAATTTGTTTTCCCAATTACAGCCTGGTCAGGAGATTCAGTTAGAAGGACCTTTTGGAAACGGTTTTCCGCAGGTAGAGGGTAGCTTGGCTTTAATCGGCGGTGGCATGGGTACAGCTCCGTTGCTGTTGGCTGCAAAGTATTACCCGCATGCGCATGTTTATCTGGGGTTTGCACAGCAAGCCTTCGGGGTTGAAGCGTTCGAAGCTGTGGCGGCATCTGTACAGGTCAAGGTAGGGGGAAGCATCGTCGAACAGATCGATCCGACGCTCTATGCAAATATGTTCTCCTGTGGGCCAACTCCGATGTTGCAAGCACTCGCCATGAAAACGGTGGATACGTCGTCCCGTTTATATATTTCAACTGAAAGACACATGGCCTGTGGTATTGGCGCATGTTTGGGCTGTACGATGCGTACCCGTGGAGGCAATCGGAGGGTATGTAAAGAAGGGCCTGTATTCCCGGTGGAGGAGGTGGAGTTCGATGATCTCCATGGCGTGTAATATTGCGGGTGTACCGTTCAAGAACCCAATCATCATGGCTTCCGGTACGTTTGGATTCGGACGTGAGTATGCGGAATTTTATTCTCCTGAATTATTGGGCGGTATCGTCGGCAAGGGACTAACCCTGCATCCGAAGGCTGGTAATACGGGATCACGAATACATGAGACAGCATCCGGCATGCTCAATAGTGTAGGGCTGGAGAATCCGGGGGTTGCCGCCTTTTTGAAGGATGAACTGGATGACATGACTCACTGGAACACGGCTGTTATTGCCAACGTGGGTGGTTCCAATCTGGAGGAATATGTTCAGGCCGTAGCGATGATTACGGAAAACGCACAAAAACGACGCACGATGAACCGCAGAGGCGTCGATATGCTGGAATTGAACATTTCATGTCCCAATGTGAAGCAGGGTGGAATGCAATTTGGTATCCAGACGGAGGTAGCGCGGGAGGTTGTGCGTCAGGTGCGCAATGTGACGGCGCTTCCGTTGGTCGTCAAGCTGTCTCCAAACGCAGAGAACATCACGCAGATGGCGGTTATGTGCGAGGAAGAAGGCGCAGACGGAGTTTCGCTGATCAATACATTTTCTGCGATGAAAATAGATATACGCCGGCGTCGCAGTGTCTTCGCCAACACGTATGCTGGTCTTTCCGGCCCGGCAATTAAGCCAATTGCCTTGCGCATGGTTCACCAGGTGGCGCAGGCGGTGTCGATTCCGGTAATCGGGATGGGCGGAATTAGCTCGGTAGAGGATATTATTGAATTTACCATGGCAGGGGCCGCTGCCATTCAGGTGGGAACGTACAACTTTGTCCATTTACATGCAGGGGCTGAACTGGTACAGGGACTTGAACAATGGATGCAGCAGGAAAAGGTGCAGTCATTGGATGAGATACGAGGAATTTTGTGAATTTAGAACCTTTTTGCATACACTAATTCATGTAAAACCGGCTTGTCTTTTAAAGACAAGTCGGTTTTATTTATTTTACTGAAATAGCCAAGCTTCAACTAGTGGTTAATATCGCACTTGTTCAAGATGAACGAAATTTTTGATTTTCCAGCCGATGAATGGCTTACGAAATAAGAAGGAAATTGTCAAACGGTGTCGAATAACAAGGGATTATAGGGAAAGAGATAGGCTCTTTTTCCTAATGGAGAGCTTGACAAAGAAGCTGGGTGATGGGGTTGCGGTTAATAGGTAAGTCGAAGCCGAGACGACAATTCAAAGTTTCGCTACAATTCATGATTATTATTTTGGTTGTTTTAGCTATTATTATTTCCTTAATTATATCCTTGCTTCTCATTCGTAATTTCGTAATTAACCAACATTTTGATAATACGAAGGAAAAACTTTCGGGTATTGCCAAGGTGGTCGCTAGTGACAACGATGTTATTCGTAATGTTGAGCAGGGAGTCCCTGTGAAGCAGATCCAAGACTACTCGCTTGGAGTCATGCACAACGTTAATGTGGATTTTGTAGTCATTCTGAACCACGATTTAATTCGGCTATCTCATCCGAATGCAACGATGGTTGGCAAACCGTTCTCTGATTTGAATGATGCCAGAAGAGCGTTATCCGGTCAGGGACATTTTTCTGAGAATATAGGTATTTTGGGCAAAGGTTACCGATATTTTACGCCGATATTTAATCAACAACATGAGGTCATTGGCATTGTATGTGTAGGGCTGACCATGAGGACCCTAAATCATGATTTGATGCAGGCGCAGTATACCATTTTTGGGGGGCTGATGCTGGGACTCTTTAGTGGAGTTTTGGGCGCGATTATTCTGGCTCAGAAAATCAAAACGATTTTATTTGGGCTTGAGCCGCAAGAGATAGCAACACGATTGCGCGAAAAAGAAATTATTGAAAATGAGGTCGCTGAAGGAATTATAGCCATTTCGGCGGACAAGAAAATTATGCTCATGAACAAAGAAGCTCAGGCCAAGTACCAACTGGCGAACCAAGAGATAAAAGCCCCGATTGGCGAGCAGCTAGATACCAACTTTTATAACGTACTCTTCAAGAGAGTATTTGATGATAAGAAGAAGATCAAGGATCGCTCATTTTATGTGAATGGTATAGAAGTCATTGCGACAGTAACCCCTATATATATAGAAAATGAGTTTTTTGGAGCGGTTGCAACGTTACGCGACCAATCCGAGATGATTCATCTTAGCAACCAGTTAAGTGGTACAAAATATTATATTAACTCCCTTCGCGGACAGACCCATGAATTTATGAACAAAATGCACGTAATATCTGGGCTGATTGAAATGAGGAAATATGCGGAGGTCAGTCAATATATTCAGCAGCTAAATCACCGGTATCAAGATGAGGTAGGCTTTCTGACTGAGAGAATTAAAGTTCCGGCATTAGCAGGTTTTATTATGGGTAAAATCAACGAAGCACGCGAACAGAATATTTCGGTTCTTCTTGCAGAAAGCTCGAATGTCTCTAATGTGGAGATGCAGGATATCGTTCATGATGTCATACACATCCTGGGTAATTTTTTTGACAACGCCATAGATTCTATCTTACAAAAAAAAGAACCCGGCAAAATTGAGCTGAAATTGAACTATGAGTGTGAGGGAAATGTATTCATTTTGAAAGTGAAAGATAATGGGTTGGGGATTGATTTTGAGATGCAAAAAAGAATATTCGAGCATGGCTTTTCAACCAAAGGAGAAGACAGAGGCTACGGCTTGAATCTGGTTAAAACCATGGTGGAAAATCATCAAGGAATCATTGAGCTTGATAGCCAACCGGGTCTGGGAACAAGTATTTATGTAGAGTTGCCCTGTACATTGGAGGTGACAAATGAATGAAGGTTCTAATTGTTGAGGATGATCCGATGGTTGCTGAGCTCAATCAACAGTTTATCGAGCGCATGGACAATTTGGACGTTGTATGTAAGGCAGATACCGTCAAGAAAGCACAGGACTGTCTTCAAAAATGGAAACCGGATCTGGTATTACTGGACGTTTATTTACCTGGAAAAAGCGGATTAACTTTATTATCACATATGCAGGAGCATCAATATCATGCTTCAGTTATTTTAATTACGGCTGCAAAAGATATTCAGACGGTGAAGGAAGCTGTTTTTTATGGTGTTGCAGACTATTTAATTAAACCCTTTACATTCGAACGCTTTAGACTGGCTGTTGAGAAAATTCAGCGTCTGGCCACGGTGATGGAGGAAGGGAACGGAATTAATCAAGCTGTTATTGACCATTATTTTAATAAAGAAGAGCATGCGGGTGTGGAAAAGAAAAAACCTGTTGAACATCCATCGCATAGTCTACCGAAAAACCTGTCTAAAAATTTGTCCAAACTGACCATGACCACGATACTGAAGAGTATTCAAGAGCTGAACGGACCATTCTCGGTTGAAACGTTAGCCAGAGAAGTGGACTTGTCCCGTATTACGGTGAAAAAATATATTCAGTTCCTGGTGGACGATGGCTTCCTGGTTGAATCGATAGAATACCACAAGGTTGGCAGGCCGCTAATGCTCTATCAGTTGAATCCTGATGTAAAAGAACCGCTATTTCCATTGTAATCTGGAAATAGCGGTTCTTTTTTATCCAACGAGTGTCCAAGCTTCTTACATCATTTCATAGAGAGAACAGGAAGTGGGACCAGGTTATCCGAAGAATGAGTTGTAACGATATCATGGAAGTTGTCGTAGCTAGTTTCAATCATGTTGGATAACGCCGTAACGGTATTCGAGCCAGCATGAGGCGTTACCAAAACTCTTGGATACAGCTCCACAAGCTTCTGGATCGTTGGGTCCGGGAGCATTTGCCATGGTTCAAATGCTTTAAAGAATAATTCATCTTCTTTAGGGAAGACATCCGTAGCGAAGCCTTCCAGATGGTTACTGAGCAAAGCGTCCAAAATGGCTTGGTTATCTTGTAATTCTCCACGTGATGTATTGATGAGAATAGATCCCTTTTTCATTTTTGCTAAAAAGCTAGCGTTAATCATTTTGTCGTTCTGTCCCGGCAGATAAGGAACATGCACACTAACGACATCACACTCTGCCAGTAATTCATCCAAGGTTGTGAATGGAATGACTTCCTTGGCCGCGTCCGATTGGTACACATCATAGCCGATAACAGAAGCACCTAATCCTTTAAATAATTTGGCTTCCGTCAGACCGATGCGGCCGACCCCAATAATCCCAACTTTACAATTGTGAATCTCTTTGCTGAATGTATGCTCGTCCACAATGAAATTTTTGAACGAGCTTTTGGTAGTCATATAAGCGGTGTGTCGGAACAGCATCATTGCTAAGGTTAAGGAGAGCTCGGCGATGGCATTCGGAGAGTAGGATGGCACGCGTGCCACCTTCATTCCGAATTCGCTGCAGGCATCCAAATCAATGTGGTTGATTCCGACTGTTCTGGTAAAAACATATCGAATGCCGTATTTATTGAATTTTGTGATATTTTCCCGATTGGCAGCACAGTTTCCTCTTAGTAAAACGGCATCGTGATGCTGTGCCAATTCTGCATTGCTAGTGGTTAACAACTCTTCTACCAGCGTTAGTTGAAAGTTATATTTATTGAGATCCTGGAAATAGGGTTTCTCATAAGAACGGACACCATAGCAAATGATTTTTAACATGTTGTTTTCCCCCTGATTTAGAAAATTCCAATTTTATCAATGACATTGAGCGTAACGATCCACACTGGAATCATGACGACAGAAGTAATAGTTGATAGAAGCGATGCATTGGAGGTCAATATGGCTTCCTTATCAAAACTGATCGCATAGGCTGCGGCTACGGTAGCTGTTGGAGTAGCCATCATGATGACAATAGTAGCTAAAGCGACAGAATCGACTGACAGAATATGAGATACAGTCAACAAAGCCAGCAAGACGATGTTAACAATGGGTACAAGCCAAACCTTAACTATGCTGTAATACCAAGAGGTCTTATCAGTAGCTGCCGACTTGAAGCTGATCTCCCCTAATGTCGAGCCAATCGATAACCAGGCTAACGGAGAAGCTAGTCCAGCAAGGTAGGTCATGGGCTTGAACAGCCAGACAGCGGTTTGATCAATTCTCAGAAAGGCGAACTGCTGAATGGCCCCATCCTCTGTAGCTACACTCATCTGTGGCAAATAACCTTGAAACAACCAAACAAACAAGCCTAGAAACGTGGCGATAACGATTGGATTCAAAAACATGGTTTTGAGATTTTTAAGCTCCATTTTCAAGCCGCTCATTTTGATATAGCCATAGGAGTATAAGAAAATGCGGTACCCTATGTTAAAAATGGAACTGTACATCACTCCGGTAGGACCGTAAATGGCTCCGACAATTGGAATTCCGAAGAAAGTCGTAGAACCGAAGATGGTTAACACCCGTAAAACATCCTGTTTATCCTTGTTGTAGCTCAGAAAGAACGGTTTAGAAATAAAGATGAGAATAATATAAATTAGAACTCCCCATATTAAAACATTCATTCCTTGTTTTAATATTGAAGGATTAATGTCCTGCATGAAAGAATTAAAGGCTAGTGCCGGTAGAGCCACGGTTAGAACAACCTTGGATAACAACTTTCCTACTGCTGCGTTAAAAATCCCCTTCTTGCGGCAAAAGAAACCAAGAAGGATAATAAAAACGGTGGAAGCGATAGAACTGACAATTTTGTTATCTGTTAAGGTCGCTGTAATCATTTCTAGTAAAGACATAAATAAAACCCTCTCTTGTACCTTTTTTCACATAAATGACGATGCAAAATGTGACGATGCAATTCCCTGATCTTTTGGCCAAAGTGTTGGTTTGCACTTTTATAGTAAAATGACTTTGTGAAAAAAAGAACAATACCTAATTAATTTAACTTATGAAACTAATTTAAAAAATTTATACGTTACATCAGATGGCAAATGAAACGAGAGGGGACGTCTTCACGGAATGATTATTTCTTGGCTTTGTTAGTGCTCATCAACATTCGTGCTATAATGTAAATCATTAAAACCCACTTGATTAGTGGGTTAAATAGAAAAGACGAGCAGGAGGGGCCGCATGAATCCGATACAACATATACTGGACGAATTTCAGCTGATCGTGCTGGACGGCGCAATGGCGACCGAGCTGGAGCGTCATGGACATGATCTGAACGATAGCTTATGGTCAGCTAAAATCCTCCATGAGCATCCGGAGTCGATCAAGCGTGTGCATAGAGATTATTTTGAGGCTGGGGCAGACTGTGCGATTACTGCGAGCTATCAGGCCACCGTTGAGGGCTATGTTAAACGAGGCCTAAGCGAAAATGAGGCGCTGGAGCTGATTCAATCATCGGTGCGGATTGCTGTGCAGGCACGCGATGAGTTTTGGGCTGACGTGACGGCTACTGCAAGTCAGCGACATCGTCCCAAGCCGCTAGTCGCGGCCTCTGTAGGCCCTTACGGGGCGTTTTTGGCAGATGGATCAGAGTATCGCGGCGATTACAAACTGAGCGAGGAACAGCTAGTGGAGTTCCACAGGCCGCGTATAAAAGCTCTGATTGAGGCGGGTGCAGATATTTTAGCTTGTGAAACGATACCCTGTCTGGTTGAAGCCAAGGCCATCGCCCGATTGCTGCAGGAATTCCCTGGCACGTATGCCTGGATCAGCTTTAGCGCAAAGGATGGGCAGCATATCAGCAATGGTGAGTCTGCCGCTGCATGTGCTGAGTGGCTGAATGGGCATGAGCAAGTGGCTGCTGTAGGAATCAATTGCACCTTGCCGAAATTCGTTCCATCGCTTATTCACGAAATACGCAGCCACACGGATAAGCCTGTGGTGGTATATCCCAATCTGGGGGAGGAATATGACCCGGTCACCAAGACATGGCATGGCAGCACTTGTACAGAGACATTCGGACAAAGTGCCCGCCAATGGTATGAAACGGGAGCTCGTCTGATTGGCGGTTGTTGCCGGACTCAGCCGCAGGATATTAAAGAAATAGCATCATGGTCGAGAGATGAATAAACGGAGATAAACGATGGTCCGAAAAAAACAAGCAGGCTGAACCAAGTTGTGCTCCAGTAATGGAGGGGCTTGGTTCAGCCTGCTTTGTTTACTACCTTCGCCGATCCGGTCAGCTTTCTGCCAAACGTTCCAGCAGCGCGTCTCCATTGCGGCTCACCCGAATATGGGCAAAATGTGCGTTCTGTTCTACAGTACGTCCGGTTCCCTCAGGAATGAAATAATTCTCAATACCGTACAGAATACGGGAACCATACCATTGTCCATTTAGAATGACCTCATGGCTGGCAAGTTTTTCACCATCTTGATATAGGCGATCCGCGACGTATACTCCTTGGCTATCTGGTGTGAGAACGACTTTGACCTTGCCTCGGCTCCCTTCCTCCTCCTGAAGAGGGGTCTTGGAAGGCGGGGTAGATATGTCGTAATTCAGTGCCACATAATCGCCTTGTAGCAGGGAGCGCGGGTCTACAGGAGCTAGTTTGAGCTTAATGGAAGCCCCTGTGGCGAGCAGGGTTTCACTTCTCGCCGTCTGATAGCCGATGATCCCCAGCTGTAGCACGATGACAATGGCAATGAGTAACGGGCTTAAGCGCATAAAGCTAAAGCTGCGGTGATCGGCATCGAATGCTGCTTTGCCGCTATGGGCCATTCGCCGATCCGCCCACCAGGTAATTCCGAGCGCAATGATGCCCAGTAGCGCCAGCGTAAAAGATTTATACAGTAGCGTCCACAATAAATCATAGTATTTGAAACCGATAAAAATAAACCAGAAGACAACGCTCGTGATGGCCTCCGATTTTTGTTTCAGACGGGCAAAGGCAAAGACCATCCCGGTAACGATAACAAAATAAAAAATGTTAATGAACATATAAGAGTGTGGAACGACATCCTCGAAAAACGTCGCCCAAAACAGGAACAGCAAGCTGAAAAATAATGAGCTATTCCGTAGATGTTCTTTTAACTCCGTCTTGGATATAAAGTAACTTACCCCATATAACACGGCATTGACGATGAAAAGAGAGAAGATGATGAACTTATAGGTCCAGTTCCAACCATCCCACTCCTGATACTGCTGAAATAAAATGGTCGCCAGATTCAGGTTTACAAAGGTGTAGGCAAAAAACAACTGCCTTTTCCCCTTGGAGCGGAACCATCCAGCGATGGAAACGATCAGAAATAATACCGAAAGCAGCGACTGATCTGACCATAGAATGGCCGCCAAGCCTGTAATATAGCTGATGGTCAGCAGTGTATAACGTATTACCGAATCCAGCTTGGATTCCGGTATGACAATCATCAAAATCATAAGCAGCAACGACACAACCAACAGTACATATTCGGTGTGGTTTACATTCGTGCTAATCATAATCAATCCGATGAGAGATATACTACCGATCAGCACTCCAACCACTTTGATCACACGGGATACGGTTTTGCTAATCCATTCACTGTCATGTTCCTCTTGGATGGTCGTCTCAGTCTTTGATGTACTAGTGTCCGTTGGCCCTGAATCCGGCAGTGTTTTCCCCAAACGATTCAAATAGCGGAAAAACCACACGTTACCCGTCAGCAGCAACGCCACAAAAATCAAACCAAAAACAAAAAACAGAGATGAGGAGTACGCCTCAGCCAGCTCTATAAATTTAAAGACAGCAAACGCCGAAAGTGCCAATGCATTCAAGGTCAGTAGCGTTTTATTCAGCCGCACCTTGATAAATATATAAAATCCTAAAGCAATCGCAGCAATATGCGGTACATTCATGACCATGCCATACTCATCAAATGCAAAGGAATTGGTCATCGCTAACATAGCTATATGGAAAACCGTAAAGCTCATATATTGTAGTGGAGCAGAGTGTATACGATGAAGGAACGTCAATAAAAATAGCAGCAGGTTGACTATTGCGAACATTCCGGCAATGGACAACGATTCCAGCTCGCTATAAGGCACACTTTGCATCGTAGGGTAAAAATAAAGCCACAAACCAAGATGAATTAGTACATAAGACAGCATATAAAAAGGATTGTAGCGAGTAATCCAGCTAAGCAGTAGAGCCGGCACCGACCAAATGAAAAACAATCCGTAGCTGTCCGCATGGGAATTGTAAATTTGACCGAGCAATGCCACGGAAACGCCAAAGGCTATACAGCCAGCCACCAAAAACATATTAGACAGAAAAGCTTGTTGACCGGGAACAGCACGTATCCGTGCAAATACAAAAGACAAGCCATAGAACAGAACAATAAGCGCAGCAGCAAGTACAATCTTGAATGTCCGATCCAGTCCGCCCCAATTGGAGGCGAAAAAATAAATAATTGCGGCCAGTATCAGTGAGATGCCCAGCAGATAGCCCGTACGTATCGCATTGAATCGCAGCATGGATTTCACGTACCTTTCCTGTTGGTTTGATGCCTATTATAGCGTTGAAAGGGCTCAGAACCAAGTGGGAATTAGGATCAGGTCATAAAAAGAGAGACACCGTATACGGCGGCTCTCTTTAACGTTACTGGATTCCGACTAAGCGTTGACGGTACGAATCTCTTGCCGGGACTGATGTCGGAAGCGATACTCACGCGGTGGAATCCCTGCTGTTTTCTTAAATGCCTTGGAAAAGGTGGACATATCGGTATAGCCGATGGACTGGGCTATGATCGACAAATTGTAAGTCGTCTGCTCCAGTAATCTTTTGGCTTCGTTAATCTTGAGGTTTTGCAAATACTTGGCGGGAGAGATGAGGAAGGTGGAATGGAATTTACGTGAAAAATGCGCACGATCCACACCTACATGCTCGGCAATTTGTTCAATCGTAACACGGTCACAATAATGCATTTCAATGTAATCTTTCCCCTGCTGGAGCCAATAATCAGAGCATACAAAGTTGCGCAGCACATCAGATGTGTTGCGGGATAACTCCTCGAAGATCTGGTGCAGTGTAATCAAGCGGGCCAGATCGCTGCCCTGTCTGCTGTTGTCGTGTACGATGGAAAACAGGTTGGAGATAAGTCTGAGGATTTCCTCGCTCGTTGCGTTAGCCATCAATGGCGTAGAGGGATTAATTCCGATCCGCTCCAGCAATGCGAGGGACTTGGGTCCCTCAAAGGCAATCCATACCTTTTGCAACGGGTGCTCCTGATCGGTGTAATATTCATGGGCAAGATGCGGAAAAAAACAGAATAAATCAGACTTTTGGACGCGGTACTTTTGTTGCTTATAAATAAACTCAGCCTGACCTTCAAGTACAAAAATCAAATAAAAATAAGGAACAGCCTTGGGACCGACATGGTAGCTTGTTTTCGAAATATCCATACCTAGTCTGACAGGCCAAACGGCACTGGATTTTTCCAATTCGGTGGCTGTGAAATAATGGTCTTCCACGATGTCGAAGTGATCTTCATTTTTTGCTCTTTTCATAACTTGTCACCTCTCCTTTGGTGGAGATAAGGGAATTTTGATTTTATTGTATATAAAGGAAAGCATAATTACAAGTTAATTCATTGGAATTAAGGGTTATATAATTGAAACTAGGTATGCCAAAGGCTCCATGGCCGGTTTGAGACGATCCATGGAGCCTTTTAAGTTCTGTATTATGAGATAAAGATTAGCCTATATTTATACGTTCAGGATTCCTTCTTTTGGAGTAACGTTGAAGGCTTTGGCCAGATCGGCCAATTCCTGATCTGTAATCCGTTGCTGAATATCATGGTGAGCAATGAGCATATAAATTTGCGCCGCTTTTTCAATCGTTTCAATCAGGCCAAATGCTTCATCAATGGAGCTGCCCGTTCCGAAAATGCCATGATGAGGCCATAATACAGCGCGATGATCCTTCATTTTTTTTGCCGTTTCGCGGCCGATTTCGCTGGAACCCGGTACCATCCAAGGGATTACACCGATACCGTCTGGGAAGACGACAATACATTCAGTACACATTTCCCACAGCGTTTTGGTGAATTGGTTTTCGTCCAGACTATGAATGAAGGTCATGGCAATAACATGGGTGGCATGATTATGAATCACAACACGATGGCTAGGATCGACCTTCAAGCGCTCAATATGGCTCATAAAATGGGAAGGCAACTCACTGGTAGGCACTGCGCCATGTTTGAGGCCCCATAAGACTTCCAACTGCTCGCCATCCTGGGAGACACGAAGAACTCCTAAGTTAGCTTCTGGATCTGCAATTACGTTTTTAAAATATTTCCCTGATCCGGTGACGATAAAATATTTACCAGCCAGTTCATTCACTGGGAAAGCAGGTTTAATCGTCCGAATGACCTGATGAATATCTATATATTTTGCAACCTCAGCTTCATCCAGAATATAGCTTACATTACCTCCATTGCGTTCATCCCAGCCGAATTTCCACATGTTTTGTGTAATTTCCGCCATCTCGCGAACAAGTGGGATATCCAGTCCCGATTTTCGTTCTTTTTGATTCTCCAGTACAGTAGTCATGGATAATCTCTCCCTTTTGGATGATATGAATATAAGCATTATCAGTACAGTGGTTAACGTTTCAGCAGTACCTGTTGTTCATAATTTTTAACTTCGGCCAGCCATTCCTCACGAACAGGAACGCCGTTTTGAGCGCAATAGTAATCCCATATGGCACCAAACGGATACGATTTAAACTCTTCGACCAGAGCAAGACGAGTGGTAAAGTCCCGCTCCTCTTCCGCCTGCTTTAATGCTTCAATCGGTTCGAGCATAGCGCGAAGCAGCGCTTTGATCGTGTTGCGTGTTCCGATGACCCATGCTGCTACATGATTGATACTTCCATCAAAGAAATCAAGACCGATATGGGTTCGGGAAAGCAATTCACCGCGAACCAGCTCACGGGCAATGTCTAGCAATTCGTCGTCCATCGTCACGACATGATCACTGTCCCAGCGAACCGGTCTGCTGACATGGAGCAATAATTGATCGGTGAACATCAGCACAGAGGACAGTTTGTTCGAAATGACTTCGGTTGGATGGAAGTGACCAGCGTCGAGACAGATAGATTTACCGCGTGTCAGGGCGTAACCCATATAGAATTCATGGGAGCCCACGACATAGCTTTCCGAGCCAATGCCAAACAGCTTGCTTTCAACCGCATCGATGTTGTATTCTTCACTGATTTTCTCGCTGAAAATTTCGTCCAAAGCATCACGCAGACGTTCTCTTGGAGCCAACCGATCAACCGGAGTATCTTTATAGCCATCCGGCATCCAGTGGTTTGTGACACAGGGCTGACCGAGTTCTTTTCCAAAATGCTCTGCAATCCTGCGTGATTTTTTGCAGTGTGTGATCCAGAAATCACGGATTTCCGAATCCTTATGGCTCAGTGTGAAGCCGTCTTCCGCTTTGGGATGGGAGAACAAAGTTGGATTAAAATCAAGCCCAAGCCCTTGCTGCTTAGCCCAGTCTACCCAGTTCTGAAAATGGCGTGGCTCTAGTTGATCCAGATCCACTTGTTCAGTGGTGTCCGCATAGATTGCGTGCAAATTGACCTTGTGTTTACCCGGAATGAGTGATAGAGCTTTCTCTAAATCCTGACGCAACTCATGCGGCGTGCCTGCTCTGCCCGGGTAGCTGCCCGTTACGGCAATCCCCCCGCTAAGCTGTTTGTCATTGAACAGAAATCCCTGAACATCATCTCCCTGCCAGCAGTGCAGTGATATTTTAATTTGTGAAAGCTTCCGTAAAATATCGTCAACTTGAATACCGTGGCGGGCATACAGCTTTTTCGCTTCGTTATAACTGGCTTCAATAGCTTCGTTCATGGCTTTACTCCTTTATTGAGATATTTGAATAGTGGACATCACTTGTCTCTTAAGGTGCTCCCAACGCTCCAGCAGCTCTTTCGATCCTTCCAGCAATTGTGGCTTATAGAGCTGCGTCGGGAAGGAATGGGCAATAACTTTCCCAGCTGCTTTGAGGTCTTTAAGAGCACCGGAGCTAATTAATTGCACGATAATATTGCCGATGGCCGTAGATTCGGAAGGACCTGCCTGAACCTCAATTCCCAAGAGATCGGCGGTTAGCTGACATAGTAATTCGTTGTTAGCGCCTCCGCCGACAATGTGCAATCTGGTAATCGTTTCGTCCGTTAAACATTGCAGTTCGTGTAAGGCATCGCGGTAGCTTAAGGCCAGACTGTCAAAAATACAGCGGGCGAGTGAACCCGGCGTCCTGGGGATGGGCTGGCCTGTTTCTTCACAGAATCGCTGGATTTCAACAGTCATACTATCCGGGTTTAAAAAGGATGACTGGTTACAGAGGACGAGACTGACAAACGGTGCCTCTGCTGAAGCCAGTTCGGCCAATTCGGCAAAGCTATGTGCGGAACCGCCCTCTCTCCTAACCTCCTGAATCATCCATAATCCCATAATATTTTTCAGAAAACGGTACGTACCGTAAGCGCCCCACTCATTCGTGTAGTTCGCCTGCATGGCTGCCTTGGTATTCAAGGCTTCGGATCGTTCCATTCCCAGTAGTGACCATGTTCCGCTGCTAATATAAGCCCAAGATTCTTCCCGCTGTGACGGTACACCTGCAACAGCCGATGCAGTATCGTGAGTAGGCGCAAGAATGATCTGACAGTCCGGAAGATCGTATTTTTGAACAAGCTCCGGCAAAAGAGAACCCAGAACCCGTCCAGGCTCGGCAAGCTCTGAAAACTGATTGCGTTGCAGGTGGAGCAGGGAGAGCAGGTCTTCATCAAACTCTCGGGTGTTCACGTTGAGAAGCTGCATCGTGGACGCATTCGTCATTTCATTGATCATGATGCCTGTCAGGCGATAGTACAGATAATCGGGGACCATCAATATTTTATCCGCCTGGGCAAGCTGTTCCCGATCATGGACGAACAGTTGATACAGGGTATTAAAGTTTAATTCCTGAATGCCTGTTTTCTCATACACAGCCTCTCGACTGATGAGCTGGTGCAGCCTGTCGGGTGCATGGAGGGTACGTGCATCCCGGTAAGCGTATACCTCATGAATGCGGTTACCTTTCTGATCAAGCAGCACGTAATCTACAGCCCATGTATCAATGCCGAGCGTACAGGAATGAATCCCTTTTTGTTTAGCTTTTTGCAAGCCCTGAATAATCTCATTTAATAGTTCGTCGATATTCCAGTAATCGTGTCCGTTTTTTTCGGTAAAGGAGTTGTTGAAACGGTGTAGCTCTTGCAAGTGTAGCTGGTCACCTTGCAGAGTTGCACTTACGAGCCTTCCGCTTGAAGCTCCAATATCAACAGCAAGATAATTATTCATATCCAATCTCCTTGCATGGATAAAATACGGGCAGCTTGAAAGTCTGCCTTTTGTTTTCTTAACTAACTCCATACTACTTCCGTTTTTCTTTGTAGTCAACAGAAACGGAAGTAGTATTTGTGGTTTTATTTTTGTTATCTGAATTTATAATTAAAATTAAGTGTTGTTTTGTATGCATTTTTGTTTTTTTATCTGTTTTCTACAATCAGGATAATGCAAAGTCCTCACAATATATATACCTTGAACAAAGTTCGATTTGATTTTACGATATTCCAATTGTGGAAGGTTCTCCAAATGCCGCTGTCTGTATGAAAAATAGTCTTGAAACCGCCCGCCAGAGGGTGTAGTATACAAGATATCAATTTCATATGACTCGTATAATATTGGGGATATGGCCCAAAAGTTTCTACCGGATGACCACTGTAATCGTCCGACTATGAGTGATAGCGCATCGGCTTTGGATGAATGCGGGCATTTATTTGTGCGCCAATCCGTCAGGGATGACAACCCCAAGGACAGGCTTCACTTGAGAAACAACTCAAGGGAGCCTGTCCTTTTTTGGTTTTGGCAGGTTTTATACTATTTTAAAGTACAGAAGGAGCGATACTCGCATAATGAAAGCTTTGGAGGAACGTATTCGTCAAGAGGGACAAATTTTATCTGACACCGTATTAAAGGTAGATTCATTTTTGAATCATCAGGTAGATACAGCATTAGCATTGGAGATTGGTAAGGAGTTTGCACGCCTTTTCGGCAGTGCTCCGATCACCAAGGTGCTTACAATTGAAGCTAGTGGTATTCAATTTGCTATGGCTACTTCTATTGCCTTGGGGGTCCCGTTCATTTATGCGAAGAAAAAGAAGGCAATCACGCTGAATGAGCAGGTATACTTCGCAGAGGTTCATTCGTTCACTCGGCAGGAAACCTATCAGGTGAGCATTTCTCAAAAATATCTCGATGCCAGCGACCATGTGCTGATCGTAGATGATTTTTTGGCTACTGGCGCAGCCTTGGTTGGACTTACGGATATTGTGAAGGAAGCAGGAGCGGAGCTGGCCGGGGTTGGCTGTGTAATTGAGAAGAGCTTCCAGGAAGGTCGTGGACTGTTGGAGCAGAGAGGCATTGCTGTGCGCTCTCTTGCGCGTATCGCTTCCATGGCACCGGGCGAGGTTCATTTTATAGAGGAAGCTGGAGGGGTGATTCCTCCCGTTAAGGAGAATGTGGGATGTTAAGTAAACAAAAGTTATTCGCGCTGGGCTTCCAGCATGTCATGGCGATGTACGCTGGAGCAATTGCTGTACCTCTAATTGTAGGGGGAGCATTGCACCTGACGCCAGCCCAGATGGCTTATTTGGTGGCTGCCGATCTGTTCACTTGCGGGATTGCTACGTTATTACAGATTATGGGCACACGCTTTTTCGGTAGTAGACTGCCTGTCATTTTAGGCTGTACGTTTACGGCAGTAGGACCCATTATCGCGATTGCTTCGACCTCAAATTTAGCGACAGCGTACGGTGCCATTATTTTGTCCGGTATATTTGTGGTATTAGCGGCACCGTTGTATGGCAAGCTGCTACGCTTTTTCCCGACGGTCGTTACGGGTTCGGTCGTTACGATTATCGGTCTATCTCTTATTCCAGTGGCGATGAACAATGTAGCAGGGGGCCAGGGCAGCACGGATTTTGGACAGCCACGTAATTTGCTGTTGGCGTTAGTTACACTACTGGTTATCCTGCTTGTGAATCGGTTGGCAAAAGGCTTTTTGCGCTCGATTTCCGTGCTTATTGGTCTGTTCGCGGGTACGGTGGTTGCTTATGGAATGGGAATGGTGCATTTTGCTCCCGTGGCGGAGGCCTCATGGGTGAGTGTCGCGCAGCCGTTTTATTTTGGTAAGCCAGAGTTTAGCATGATGGCAGTTTGTACGATGATTATCGTCAATATTGTCAGTATGGTTGAGTCTACAGGCGTTTATCTGGCAGTAGGCAAAGCGATTGATCAGAAGGTGGAACAGAAGCAGATCGTCAATGGTCTGCGTTCCGAAGGACTTGCGATTATGCTTGGGGGTATTTTTAATGCGTTTCCTTATACAGCATTCTCGCAAAATGTTGGTCTGATCTCACTCACACGCGTCAAATCGCGGAACGTTATTTTTGCTGCGGGCGGGATCATGGTTGTTCTTGGTTTGCTGCCTAAGCTGGCTGCCTTAACGACAGTGATTCCTAACGCTGTGCTGGGCGGGGCGATGATCGTCATGTTCGGCTCGGTCGCTGCATCAGGCATGTCTATTTTGTCAGAAGTGGATCTGCGGAAGGAAAGCAATCTGCTGATCGCAGCATGCAGTATTGCCGTGGGCCTAGGCTCTGCCGTTCTGCCACAAATGTTCGACCAGCTGCCGAGCTTTGCCAAAATGCTGCTGCAAAATGGGATCGTTTCGGGTTCGATTACTGCGATTGTCTTGAACATTGTTTTGACGAGAAAACAAAGGGAATCGGTCAAAAGCGTGACGGTTTCGGAGGTTCCACAGAAGGTTTGATGATTAGGAATAAATAAAGATAGCCGGAGAGAGGACGTATGCCTCTTTTCCGGCTTTTTGGCATGGAGTTATCCGGGGAAGATGAGCAGAGAAGATAGGCTGTGCAAACTGGTATCTATTACGGCAGGCGTCAGGCTGGCCGGAGCCAGACGCAGCACACCCAAATTGATTGAGTTTGGAGTTGGACAGCTATAACCTAACGAAGCTGCTTACATTGGTTCGCAGCCAGCGTAAGCAGATGCGCAACAGTCGCGGATCGTCAACAAGGGGACTGCTTTATTTCCTGGATTTGGACAAGCTAAAGCAGGGGGCCAGAATTATGACTATTGGACGTGAAAGTCGTGGACGATAGAAAATATTCTTTGGGAACGTGTTGTTTTTTTATCCTAGCAAAAATCACGGAAGATTATTCGAACCGTATGCGTTAGCAGATAGATAAAGTGAATGCCTCCCTATGCTGATACAGTAAGATTCCATACGAAATTAAATTCCAAAACCCAGAGTTTTGTGAGTGCATATGTCCGGTCTTCCAATCCTCAAATTTCGCTGTCTTGTTAATTTCATCACCCTCCGTGCTTGTCAATAAAAAGCCCGTAGTACCAAGTATTTAATTGTCCGTCACGACGAATTACAATCCTGTTTCATCATTCTTTTACTTACCCGCTCTATTCGACATTCTTTCGTGTAACCCTGTCTAGGTATGATATAAAGTCCTTTGAACGCAATAGATCGTTCGGACGCCACAGATCCAGTCCAAAGTAACTGAGTAGACTCGCGAGAGTCCCGCTACTTTCCGCTATAAAAAAGAAGCCGTGTTGGTTGCAACGGCCTCTCTTTTTATTTCAATTTATTTGATATGATTAGTGCTTTTCTACTCTGAAAGCAATTCCCACAGGCTTGTCTACTCTCACATAACCTATGAAAGGATCACCTATGAATGGAGCTGGCCAATACATTCCTAATCTATGTTTTTCATATCGTGGAAAAGCACTAATGACCCATCTTTCTCCTTTAGGAACATTGATTGAATATTCATCATCTAGGCCAATATCAGCTTCTATACCAAAACCCAATGTGCCTTCTATAGCTTTAACACCACCTGTTATTGCTCCTTCCGCTTTCACTTTAATATTAGTTTTCACTGTAATTTTTGCAGCAGCAGGCCCAGTATATGTACTTACACGAATTGCATTGTTTGTATCAACCCAATAACCTAGATTTTCATGGGTTTTAACAATAGGAGTCACCCCAATGGATTGGGTACTAATTCTATCATTATTACCTTTTTCTTGATTTAAATTGTCGTAATTGACATAATAGTAATAAACATCATCGTTAACACTACTAGGATCGATATATTTGTAGACTTGTCCTTCCTTGGCCTTTATTTCATCTGTCGGTTCCCATTTTCCGGCTTCTGATTGTATTGTCGATGACAATGGATTCGGCGCATCATTTGCAGAAGCAATGGCTCCATATGGTAATAATATTGCTGTCAATGCTGCAATTATTGCTGTTTTAGTCATGACTTTGAATGGTTTCATAGTATTAAAATTCTCCTCTTCGAAAAATATTATTGGGGGCTAAGAAATGAGTAAATTTGAAAAAAATCTGTTTAAGTATTTGTCTTACGGTTTTTTGGTAGGAATATATTATTCCTTTATTCAAGGACCAACGACGACAACTTCTTCGCTTAACGGCTCATTGCAACTTTACACAGTGTCCGCATCTACCTTTATTTTCAGAACATTATCAACCTCATTTCTACTAAGTCTCCTCTCTGGAGTCGTGTATACAATTGTTTTTTTATCCATAAGAAGGAATAAGTAAATATTACCTGTAAATTTTATGTTTGTAAATAATTTTATTTAATGGATAAAATTTAAAATAAGATAGAAGAGAGCCGTATTGATCGCAACGGTCCTTTTATTAACTGACGGTTTAATAGCAAGTGCCTCCCCGTTTGGTTGTTCGTACAAAACTCTTTAGCTCCACAACTTTTCGAGCGTAAAAGCAAGCCGTCGCTTCGTCCTGGTTTACAGTACGACGCTGTGAACGACCTGCAAGATCCCTCGCTTCGCTCACTTACTAGCTAAAAAATAACTTGACTGCTAGGCACCTAAACGGCACGCTGACATGGCTTGTCAGGAAATGGTCAGTTAACAAATTAGGCCCCCGGCTAATCACCGGAGGCTTTTCAAACTCATTCTCTAAATCACTAAGGAATGTTTTACGGGTAAATTCTCTAATAGTTAAATTTGTCTCAAAGGCTGTCTGAGAAGAATCAACAATATAGTTCTTTTGTTTGGTAGCTGCCCCCAATGCTGTTATCCTTATAATAGAAATTCCACAAGGTTTGCTCACTAAATTTCCGATCAACTCTTTGGTTTTGTCGCTTTTCAAATTTTTTTCTTCCTCAATTTTTTGGAGAAGGAATAACCAACTGCTTTTTCAGGCATTTGATATAATGTATCTTTTTTTATAGCTTGTACAAATTGATCTGCAATCTCGCTGCTAAATTTTCGTTTATGCTTCTCTTTTAGATTCATTAAGTAGTCTGGTACAGTTTTCGGGACATCATGAGGGAGACGGAATGCCCGTCATTTCGTGCACGCAATGAATAGCCATTACCTTCATTCTCGCCATATCATTCAAATTTGAATTATTATACAGCATTTATTGACAAGCCTGTGACAACAAAATAAGATCGTAATGAAAAGAAATAAAAGAAGAAAACAGGTGTGAGCCGGACGACTCTATGTACGGGGGTTTGTTGAGACCATGTGGATAGTTGTTAAGCGTGTTCACTTAAAAGGGAAGTTCGGTTGATTCCGACACGGGCCCGCCACTGTATACAGGCATCAGCAGGATACTGCTGGAGCTTTCAGAACAGCCACTGGAACTGTGAAGAACCGGGAAGGCCTGAAAGATACGCTTGGAGTCAGGAGACCTGCCTGTTTTGACATCACTGTCAGACCCACGGGATGCTGGGGAGGTGGTTAGGCGTGCTGCATACGGAATGTCTGAAACCGATCTGATCCCTTCTATGTTTTTGGAGTTGGTTTCGAGGTGTGTTTTGACATTTTATAATGAAAGCATTTCTGACTGCTGATCAAGTGGTCCGGAATGCTTTTTTCGCGTTTTGCGTTAGGTTTATATGATTTTACAAGCTAGAGGGGGATTCATCGAATGATTAGCAATCATAGCAGGCGCTCATGGTTGATATGTACAGGGGTGATGCTGTTACTGGCAGTTATGGCTCTTTCGGGATGTACTAGCAATAAGACGTCGAATAGCTCCGGCAAAGATGAGAACGGGTCAGCACAACAAACAGTGACAGGTAAAAAGCTGGTAATGGCGTATACATGGGAACCGTCAGGTGTTGACCCGCACGGAGATAATAGCTGGGATGTGATGCGATCCGGTGCAGGTGAGACACTGGTACGTTTGAATGAAAAGCTGGAGCCTGTGGCTTGGCTGGCAAAGGAGTGGAAGCAGGATAGTCCTACAGTTTGGACGTTCAGCTTGCAGGATAAAGTCACTTTTCATAATGGAAAGAGTATGGATGCAGCAAGTGTAAAAGCATCTTTGCTACGCTCTATCGAGAAAAGCCATCTGGCGAAGGATTTACTGAATGTGAAGTCCATTGATGTAAGCGGCCCGCTGGCCTTAAAGATCACGACAAACCAGCCGAATGCGGCGCTGGTGTCCAATCTAGCTGATCCATCGACGACTGTACTGGATGTGGCATCGATGAAAGATGAGCAGAGTTACCCAGCGATGACAGGCGCCTTTAAAATCAAAGCGTTCAGCAAGGACCAATCCTTGGTCGTAGAGCGTTATGACGGATACTGGGGCGAGAAGGCCCGATTGGCTGAGGCGACAATGAAGTTCATTACGGACGGGAATTCGCGCCTGATGGCGCTGCAATCCGGCGAGGTGGATGTAGCGACGGATATTCCGGTTGATAACGCAGAGGTACTGAAAAAGAACGACAGGCTACAAGTTCTGTCGGCTCCCTCCTTGCGCACCCATATGATCGTGTACAATATGGAATCGCCAGTATTCAAGGATGCGGCGAACCGTAAGGTGGTGGACAGCCTGATTCCACGCACATCGATTGTGAGCGCCGTCATGAGGGGCTTCGGTACGGAGGCAAGCAGTCCGTTCCCGAGCATTCTTCCCTTCGGTAAAGTTGAGCGTAAAGCGCTGGACGGAACGGTGAATCAGCTGTTAACGAAGGATGGCTGGCAGAAGGATGCCCAAGGGACATGGACTAAGCAAGGCAAGCCGTTCGAGGTTACGCTGCTGACTTTTCCTCAGCGTCCGGAGCTCTCTGTTATGGCTGAGGTCATCCAAAGCCAATTGCTGAAAGAGGGAATCCAGGTCAAGATTCGCAAGGTGGAAAATATCGACGAGGCGTTGACCAAAAACGATTGGGATTTTGCTATGTACAGTATGCTTACTGCTCATACAGGAGAGCCACAATATTTTATGGACATGTTTTATTCTTCGAAAAGCGAAGCCAATGTAAGCCGTTATAGTTCCAAACCGCTGGAGAGTATTCTTAACAGCTTGAAGCTGGCGAAGGATACAGCGCAGCGTAATGCTGTGACACTACAAGCGCTGGATATCATCAATACGGATTTGCCACAGTCGTTCATTGTGCATCCTGACAATGTGTTTGGTGTGAAAAAAGGGGTGGAGGGTTTTACACCCCATCCGATCGAGTATTACTACATTACAGCGCAATCCGATATTGCGGAATAACGAGCGGTGTATCCTATGATTCGTTTTATACTGGAACGTGTGGCGCAGCTGCTCATCATTGTATTCGTTGTATCCACGCTGACTTTTGTACTGATGCGGCTGGCTCCTGGAGACCCTGCTACCATTTTGCTCACCGCGCATAATGTCCCTGCCTCTGAGGAGGCGTTGACGACGCTACGACAGGAACTAGGCTTAAACGAACCGTTTCATATTCAATATGTGAACTGGCTGCGGGATGTGTTCACAGGGCATTGGGGCACCTCGTATGTATCCAAGGAATCCGTGCTAGCCGAACTGTGGAACAGACTGCCTGCTACTGTGGAGCTAGCTGCTGCGGGCTTTGCCGTCATGACGGTGCTTACGCTGGGGTTGGGGCTGGCTGCCTCGCTAAAAATTAGCGGCCCATTGGATCGTCTGGGCAGGCTGTTCGCCCTGCTGGGATCGTCGATCCCCTCTTTTTGGCTTGGTTTTCTGTTGATCTATCTATTCTCCGTTCGCTTGGGCTGGCTCCCATCCATGGGAAGAGAGGACTGGACACATCTAGTGCTCCCAGCGCTGACTCTTGGTGCAGGTTTGGGAGCTGTGCAAGCCCGTGTACTGCGCGCTCAAATGCTGGAGCTGGGTGACCGGAATTTTGTGAAAGCAGCGAAGGCTCGAGGCTTTTCCCGTATGCATATCCTGTTTTTTGAGATATTTAAGCATGCGGTTCTGCCTATAATTACACTGCTAGGTACCAATCTATCATTTATGCTGGCAGGCAATGTCATCGTAGAGACCATTTTTTCATGGCCGGGGTTGGGCAAGTATTTTATAGATGCAATTACACAGCGAGATTATCCGGTGATTCAGGGGTATGTTATTTTCGCCGTATTTTTAATTGTAGGAGTTCAGTGTTTGGTGGATGTGGTCCAGACGGCGATAGATCCGAGGCTGCGTTTGCGTTAAGGGGGAAGCTGAAAATGAAAAAGATACGGCTTTCCTTTCAAGGGAGCTTGCTGGCAGGAGGCGTACTGTTTGGTCTGATCGTGCTGCTTGGGTTATTAGCTCCATGGGTCGCTCCTCATGATCCTCTTCAAGTGGATCTTTTGAACCGTCTGGCACCACCCAGTCGGAAATATCCTTTCGGTACGGATCATCTGGGTCGGGATGTAATGTCAAGGCTAATTTACGGGATTCGGATGAGCGTGCTAATCGCATGTGCAATTACTGTAGCTACGTTATGCTTCAGTCTGCCTATAGGGTTGCTCATTGGTTATGTGCGCGGACGCGTGGATCAGCTGATCATGCGGGGAATCGACGGCGTACTGGCTTTTCCTGATATTATTTTAACGGTGGCAATTGTGGGCATTTTGGGTCCAGGTTTTGTTAACATGACCCTTGCGATTATTGCGGTACGGTGGGCGGGCTATGTCCGGTATATCCGTAGTCTGGTTCAAAAAGCCTGTCAGGAGGACTACGTTCGATATGCCCGTTTATCCGGCAATTCACACGTACGTATACTGAGCCGTTATGTATTGCCACAAGCGTTGCCGCAGTTGTTGGTTTATGCGGTATGGGATATCGGACGCGTGGTGCTGATGATCGCTGGGCTGTCCTTTCTTGGATTGGGTGTACAGCCGCCTAAGCCAGAGTGGGGCGTGATGCTGCATGATGCAACCTCGTATTTTCAGGTGGCCCCGCATGTCATGATTTTCCCGGGCTTGGCGATTATGCTGTTCGTACTTGCCTGCCAGCTTTTGGGCGACCGCTTTTCGGAAAAGGGGGCGGACAAATAGTGGAGGATCAAACAGCCCTTGGGTGCAAGGATACGATAGAACAAGTGGCAGGGCGAAGACCGTTGTTACACGTGGAACATTTGGAAATCTGCCGCACAGGCGTAGGAGCAAGCGGAAGCGGGGGCAAACTACTGCTGCGTGATGTGAGCTTTTCCATATATTCAGGGGAGATTGTGGCCCTGACCGGACCGAGTGGATGCGGCAAGAGCCTGACCGCACACGCAATCGCAGGCATGCTGGAACCAGGTATTAATGTTACGCAAGGGCGTATCTACTATAACGGGGAAGACATCCTCCCGTTCCAGGAACGGCGCTGGCAAAGGCTGCGCCGAGAGGATATTGCCCTGCTCATTCAACAATCGCTGAGCGGGTTGAACCCGATCCGGACTGTCCGCGCCCAGCTGATGGACACGCTTAGACTGCACGGGCGGCGTCGGATGCCGCATGACCAAATGGAGCCGGAGCACGCTGATTCTGTCGCATCCTACACTGCACCGCAGCAAGTCCACCCGCTGGGCGTGCTGCCACGGATGCGGCAGCTGCTGAGCCGTGCCACGGAGATAGCCAGAGGAGGCGCTACTCCAGTGCGGGAGGCCTATTTGCGCTCTCTGCTCCGCAAGGTTGGATTTGCAAATCCTGAGCATATTTTGTCGTCATATCCTTTTGAACTAAGCGGAGGCATGTGTCAAAGGGTGCTGCTGGCTGCAATGTTAAGCTCCGGTCCGAGCCTCTTTATTGCCGACGAGCCTACTACGGCGTTGGATGTTATCAACCGGGACAAGGTCTTGGCATTGCTGCAACAGTTGAGAGAAGACTTTGATCTCACCATATTGCTGATTTCACATGATCGCCAGGGGATGAGCCGCATAGCAGATCGAGTGTTGGAGATGAGCCCGGAAGGAAGGATGCACCAGTGATGCTGGAATTGAAGAATGTGACCAAAGCATACCCTGTCCGTAAACGGAGAAAAGGCTGGTTCAGCACGCAAGATAGCGAACAGGCTGTGAAGAAGGTGAATCTGGAGCTACGACAGGGGGAATGTCTTGGACTGGTTGGAGAAAGTGGAAGTGGCAAAAGCACGCTGGCACAATGTATTCTAGGGCTGGAGTCGTTGACCTCAGGAGAGATTTGGCTGGATGACCAGCCCATTCACACCGGAAGGATGAAGGATATCTACCTGTACAAGCGAATCCAGTTGGTTGCACAGGATTCGTCTTCCTCGCTCCATCCTCGCATGACCATACGAGATATTTTGGAGGAGCCAATCCACAATTATTTTCCCGGACGAAAAGCTCAAGTACTGGATATTTGCCAGTCTTTACTGGAATCTGTGGGGCTGGACACGGAATGTCTGGAAAAATACCCAACACAACTAAGTGGCGGGCAAAAACAGCGGGTATGTATTGCCCGAGCGTTGGCGGTGGAGCCCGATATTATCTTGTTCGATGAATCGATCGCCAATCTGGATACGACAACGCAGTTTTCCGTGCTGGGCATGCTTAAGAGAATGCAGCAGGAGCGTGAGTTGTCCTACTTATTCATCACTCACGATCTCCAATCTACTCGTCAGTTTTGTGACCGCGTTGCTGTTATGGTTCAGGGGGAGATCGTGGAAATATTTAAGGAATGGGATGAAGACTTGTTACAGCATGAGTACACGCGTGCTCTGTTTCAAACGTTGGCGAATTAAGCCATAAATTTAATATTCTACAAATTTAAAATAAATAAGAGGATGGCTTGTCGAATGTTGTTGACAAAATAGAACGTGGTACCTATTCTAAATATGATTATGATAATCATTATCACATATATAGAAAAGGGGAAATACATTGATGTCCGTTCGACACCGCAAGACTGCCACCCTTATGTTGGTAGCGCTCCTCTTATTATCCGTTGTTTTGGGCTGCGCGAAGCAGGAGAACGCACCTGCATCCACCTCTACTGACGGAGCTGCCAATGAAAAGTCTATCACGCTATCGTGGCCGCGTGACATTGGTACGATGAATCCTCACGTATACAATCCTTCCCAACTTTTTGCACAATCCATGGTCTATGAGCCGTTAGTCAGCTACAAGCAAGGAGGCAAGCTGGAGCCTGCTTTGGCTGAATCCTGGACTATTTCCAAGGACGGCAAGATATATACGTTTAAGCTGCGCAAAGGTGTGAAATTTTCGGATGGAACGCTATTTAATGCAGCCATTGTCAAAAAGAACTTTGACGCTATTATGAAAAATGAGAAGACGCACAGCTGGCTTGGTATAGTAGGCGTTCTCGACAAAACTGAAGCTGTAGATGACAGCACCTTCCGAATGACGCTCAAAGAGCCATACTACCCGGTGCTTCAGGATTTGTCTGTCGTTCGCCCGTTCCGTTTTCTAGGTGAAGCGGGGTTCCCGGATGATGGAGATACGTCCAAGGGAATCAAGAAACCTGTAGGTACAGGACCTTGGATGCTGGATGAATACAAGCAAGATGAATATGCAACCTTTAAGCGTAATCCAAATTATTGGGGCACTGCACCAAAGGTGGATAAAATTACGGTAAAAATCATTCCCGATGGCGAAACCCGTGTAATGGCCTTTGAAAAAGGCGATCTGGATCTGATTTATGGAGAGGGTGTCATTAGTCTGGATGCTTTCAAACAGCTTCGCGACACGAATCAGTATGTTACCACGCTGTCCGAGCCTGTCGGTACAAGAAGCCTGTTGCTCAACTCATCCAATCCCAAGCTGGCAGACCTTCGGGTACGTCTGGCACTCCAGCATGGCTTTAACAAGCAGGCAATGGTGGAAGGTGTAACCTCGGGGCTGGAGGAAACAGCGGATACGGTTTTATCCAAAAACTATCCGTATACGAATGTAAACTTACAGCCTGTTGGTTATGATGTGGAAAAATCCAAATCGTTGCTGGATGAGGCTGGCTGGAAGCTGCCCGCAGGCGGTACAGTACGGGAAAAAGACGGACAACAGCTAGATTTTGAGCTGATTTTCGATAAAACCGATCCGATCCAAAAGGCGATGGCTGAAACCATTCAGGCTGAATGGGGAGAACTGGGTGTCAAAGTGAACCTGACCGGACTGGAGCTGACGGTTCAAATTAAGCGCCTTAGATCCAACCAGTTTGATCTGTACTTCTGGTACAACTATGGTGCGCCTTATGATCCGCATTCCTTTATTAATGTTATTGCTAAGAAGAGCTTTGGAATTTCCGAGGTGCTGAGCGCCCTTCCGATGAAGAAAGACCTGGATCAGCAAGTACACGAAGCGCTCTCATCGACAGATGAAACCAAGCGCCAAGAGCTGTATGCTTCGATTCTGAAGACGCTCCAGGAGCAATCTGCCATTGTACCTATTTCGTATATTAAGAAAACGGCAGTGTACCAGAAAAAGATTACAAACTTTGTATTCCCGGCTAATCGGGATGAAAATCCGTTTGAGGGAATTGAAATCGGAAAGTAGCTGAAGCCGACGGGTAACGGTAGTTTACAGGATAGGAGGACAACTCATGATCAGCTATATCGGGAAGCGAATGGTAGCGGTCATTCCTATTGTTCTCTTTGCCACCCTCGTTACCTTTGCACTCATTCATATTTCACCAGTTGATCCGGCCGAGGCCTATTTGACGGCTGCTCATATTTACCCTACTCCAGAGATTCTGGAGCAGAAAAGACATGAGTTCGGGCTGGATCAGCCTTTGCTGACGCAGTATATGCATACACTTCAAAGGATCAGTCAATTGGACTTTGGTACTTCGTATCTAACCAACAAGCCGGTGTGGGATGAGGTCAAGGTTCGGCTGCCCGCCACTTTTGAATTGGCTGTGAGCAGTATGTTGCTATCTATTGTGGTAAGTATTCCGCTGGGCGTGCTGGCGGCGATGCGTAAAAATGGCTGGATCGACCTGCTTAGTCGAGGAATTTCATATTTTGGCGCGTCTATACCCCAGTTCTGGCTGGGATATTTGTTAATCTTCTTTTTCTCTGTCCGATTGGATTGGCTCCCTGTAGAGGGGCGAGGAACGTGGCAGCATCTGGTGTTGCCCACGTTGACCCTGTCGCTGGTTCTGATTGCTTTATATACGCGCCTGCTGCGTTCCAGTGTGTTGGAGCAGCTTCAGGAAACGTATGTGCAGTATGCCAGAACTAGAGGAATTCGTGAGCGGGTGATCATGCTCAAGCATGTACTGAAAATTGCCATTGCTCCACTGATTACAAGTATGGGTATGAATCTGGGCAAGCTTCTGACCGGAACAATTATTGTGGAGCAGGTGTTTTCATGGCCCGGGTTTGGCCGTTATTTTGTGGAAGCGATTTTTAACCGGGATATTCCCGTCATACAATGCTATGTGTTTTTGGCGGCATGCCTGTTCATCGTATGCAATTTGCTCGTTGATCTGGTGCATTTGTATATGGACCCCCGAATTTCATCGAAGGGACGAGCAGAGCAGTGATGATAAGGTTGCGTACAATGTTCAAAGGTCAAAAGGTAATCGTGGTCTGCTCTGTCGTACTGGCTGCTCTTTTTATCATTATGGCGCTAGCTCCTTGGCTGGCTCCCCATGATCCGGTTAAAGTCAATTTACTGCACAAGCTGGAGGGACCTTCGAAAGAATACTGGCTGGGGACCGATCATTTGGGTCGGTGCAATTTATCCCGGTTGCTGTATGGAGCGCGGATTTCCCTCGGCTTTGCGACATTAATTTTCCTGTCCTCGCTTAGTATCGGCGTTGTGATCGGGTCGCTTGCAGGTTATGTGGGTGGCTGGGTCGATAGTGTGTTGATGCGGTTTTGCGAAGGTATTATGGCGTTTCCGAATTTGGTGCTTGTGCTGGGCATTGTCGGTATTTTTGGGCCGGGCCTCATGCAGGTGCTGCTTGCTTTAATGATGGTGCAGTGGGTGTATTATGCCAGAATGTGCCGCAATATGGTCGTCAGTCTGAAAGAACGGAATTTTATAGCTGCTGCAAGGATTAGTGGGTCCTCCTCAGGGGCCATTATCCGGCGGCATATTATTCCGAATGTGCTACGGCCGATTGTGGTCATTGGTACGCTGGAAATGGGCTGGGCGATCATGGATATTTCCGCGTTGTCGTTCCTTGGTCTAGGCATTCAGCCGCCGACCCCTGAATGGGGAGCCATGATTCATGAGGGAACGGGATACATTCGCAGTCATCCGGAATTAATGATCTATCCGGGGGTTATGATTCTGGTGGTGGTAATGGCCTTCAATATATTGGGGGAGGCGCTGTCCGACCGATACGGAATTGCCAAACGTCAGTAAAACAGGAGTGAGTTACAACGATGGACGACAGGGCGAAGGTGCTGGAGGTCAGCGGCTTACAGGTGAAGCTCAAAACCGATGCCGGGGCGGTATCTCTGCTGAAGCCAATTCATTTTGAGCTGAAAAGGGGACAAGTTTTGGGTCTTGTCGGCGAGAGTGGAAGCGGCAAAACGGTGACTTGTAAAGCGTTGCTCCAATTGCTGGATCGCCAGACGATGGACGTGGAAGGTAGTGTCCGTCTGAACGGGCGTGAACTGAACGGAATGGCGGCCGAGGAAATGCGGCGTATTCGGGGCAAGGAAATCGCATTTATTATGCAAAATCCGATGAGCGCCTTTACGCCAGTGTATACGATCGGAGCTCAGTTTATGGAAACGGTCCGTACGCACACCGGATTAACCAAACGACAGGCCCGTGATCTTGCCATAACGGCTCTGGAAAATATGAATTTGCCCGATCCAGCTAAGCTGATGAAGCGTTATTCGTTTCAGTTGAGCGGCGGGATGCTGCAACGGGTCATGATTGCCATTTCCATGTGCCTGCGGCCAGCAGTGGTTATTGCGGATGAACCAACGACGGCGCTTGATGTGGTCAATCAGCTACAGGTGCTAAGAGAGCTGGATCGCTTGCGTACGGAATACAATACGTCCATTTTGCTGATCTCGCATGATCTGGGCGTCATTTCCCAATTGGCGGATGAAGTGGCTGTCATGCAGCAGGGTCGTATTGTTGAGCAGGCTGAGGTCCATCAGTTGTTCGATCACCCGCAAGATGAATATACCAAAATGCTGCTACAAGTCAGACCCAAGTTGTCCATTCGGGGCATGAATCAGGAAGGTGGTTAGTCGCCTGTTCGACAGTTACACTTTCAAAAGGGGAGCGAATGCGTATGCTACAAGTGAAGAAAGTAACTCATAGCTATGGAAGGCGCAAATGGCTGGGCCGTTCTGAACCACGCCCCCCTGTGTTGGCTAACGTTTCACTTACTATAGAGAGTGGGTTTTGCCTAGGCTTACTTGGAACCAGTGGAGCCGGTAAAAGCACGCTGGGCAAGGTTATTCTGGGGCTGGAGAAGCCGCAGGAGGGTCAGGTGCTGTTCCAGGGACAGGACATTTATAATGCGAGCCCTCAAGTCCGCAGGGGAATGCGACGGGATATGCAGGTCGTATTTCAGGACTGCTACTCTGCTGTAAACCCCCGAATGACCGCCGGGCATATTATTGGGGAGCCATTGGACAATTACGAACGGTTATCGGTGCAGGAACAAAAAAGAACGGTCGAAAGCCTACTGGAACGGGTCGGCCTCAAGCCAGAGGATCGGATTAAATATCCGCATCAGTTCAGTGGCGGACAATTGCAGCGGATCAATATTGCACGGGCGATTGCGCTCAAACCAAAGCTGATCGTGCTGGATGAGTCCGTCAGCAGCCTCGATATGGTTCACCAGATGCATATTTTATCCCTGCTGGGAGAACTGAAATCTTCGTTTGGATTGTCATATCTGTTCATCACGCATGATATTCGGGCAGCTTATGCTGTCTGCGATGGCATTGCTGTGATGGAGCAGGGGAGACTGATCGAGCGCTGTGATGAGAAGGATCAGATTTTTGAATCTGCTCATCCGGCTGTACGACGGTTGATCTCGTCCATTTTGCCGGAACATCCAGCAGAGCGTTTTCCGCTTCATGGATGACATTGGACCCGCAAGGGTCCTTTTTTTGTGCAACATATAGCTAAATAATCAATATGAAATTTACTTGTTGTATTATTTGAATAACCCGTTATAATATAAAATCATAGTAAATTACTTGGATATTAAAAAGGGGATGTCATAATATGAAGAAATCTGCTTTGGTAGCAGCGATTGGCCTATCTCTTGTGTTATTAACGGGTGCCTTGAGTGGATGTTCCTCGAAGGATGCGGCATCGGGGGATAAGGTCATCTATGTCGGCACACAAAATGACTACCCACCGTTTGCTTTTACGAATGATAAAAACGAGCTGACTGGATACGATGTGGAAGTAGTCAAGGAGATCGACAAGAAGCTGGACGGCTATAAGATTGAATTTGTACCTTCGGGCTGGGATGCGATATTCCTTGCACTAGATTCAAATAAAGTTCAGATGATCGCCGATGAAGTTGCCAAAAATCCCGAACGTGAGAAGAAGTATTTGTTCTCGGATGAGTCCTATTTCTCGGCTCAGTCGGTTATTATTGTGAAAAAGGGTAGAACGGATATTCATTCCCTCAAGGATTTGGAGGGCAAGAAGGTAGCGGCCTCGGTAGGCGACTCCTACACACAGTTGCTGGAACAGTATAATGCGGAGAACGGAAATAAAATTATTTTGAAATACAATGATACAGGTACTTCGTCTGATAACCTTCAAGACGTGCAAAATGGCCGAGTGGACGCTTATGTGAATGATCCGGTTATGGCGGCGGCAACGATCAAGAAGGAAGGCTTGCAGGTGGAAGCTGTGGGTGAGCCGGTGCAAAGCGATAACATCAACCTGGTGTTCAAAAAGGATAAGCAGGGCGAAGAGCTGAAAGCTAAAATCGACCCGATTATTAAAGAGCTGAAAGCGGACGAAACACTGAAAAAATTGTCTGAACAGTGGACAGGTGGAGAATTTATTCCTCAGTAATAACAATGTAAAGGGTAAAGTGGGGTTCCTATGGAAAAGCTGTTTGATCTTGATTATATGCTGAAAAGCCTTCCCCAGATCGTCGAGTATCTCCCCGTGACCTTATGGATTGCGTTTGTGTCCATGCTGCTGGGTGGGATCATCGGGTTAGCTACGGCCTTAATCCGGATATACAAGGTGCCTGTCTTGGCGCCATTGTCTACGTTGTATGTCTCGTACATTCGGGGAACACCGCTCATTGTGCAGTTGTTTCTCGTATATTACGGAATACCCAAGTTTCTGTATTATTTCCAGAGCGAGTATGGATTCTTACAGCAATTCAATGTCTATGTCATTCCGCCCGAGCTGTTTGCGTTGCTCTCATTTTCATTGAACCTCGGGGGATATTTGTCGGAGACGTTCCGGGCGGCGATTCATTCAGTCGACCGGGGACAATTTGAGGCTGCCAATTCCATCGGTATGAGCCAAACACAAATTATGCTCAAAATTGTATTGCCGCAGGCGTTGACGGTCGCTTTGCCCAATTTGGGAAACACGCTGATCAGTACGGTGAAGGATACGTCTTTTATTTTTATGATTGGTGTCGTCGATATGATGGGACAGGCTAAAATTATGGGCGCGCGAGCGTTGGCTTTTTTTGAGGTATATGTTGCGGTGTCTCTGATTTACTGGTTGGTGTGCATTATTATTGAGCGCGGGCTTGTCGTGCTGGAGAAGCGTATTCGAATTTACGAAAGAAGTGAGTAAGGGTATGATTCAACTTCATCAAATTCATAAGCATTTTGGACAGCATCACGTGTTGAAGGGCATAGACCTGACGGTAGGCAAAGGAGAAGTCGTAGTGATCTTGGGCCCAAGCGGATCGGGGAAGTCCACGCTGCTGCGCAGCATTAATTTTTTGGAACAGCCGACCAGTGGTGTTATTGAAATTGACGGTGTAAAGGTCGATGCCGCCAAGGCGGGAAAAAAGGACATTCTCGGACTACGGATGGCAACGGCAATGGTATTTCAGCAATATCAGTTGTTTAAAAATTTGAATGCACTCCACAATGTGATGATTGGTCTGACCAGTGTGAAAAAGCTGGATCGTAAGCAGGCGAGGGAGATCAGTGAAGGCATTCTGGAAAAGGTCGGGTTAAAGGATCGTATGACCTATTATCCTGCCCAGCTTTCGGGCGGACAGCAGCAGCGAGTTGCGATTGCCCGTGCTTTAGCACTAAATCCACAGGTGTTGTTGTTCGATGAACCGACATCCTCACTTGATCCTGAACTGGTGGATGAAGTACTGTCCGTGATTCAAAAGGTGGCGAGTGAAGGCAATACGATGATTATTGTCACACATGAGCTTGGTTTTGCGAGAGATGTAGCGGATCGGGTTGTACTAATGGAGCATGGCGTGATCGTGGAGCAGGGGCCCGTGGAGCAGTTTTTCACCAATCCGAAGGAAGAACGGACACGGCAGTTTCTGGGCAAAGCGTTGGTACAGAGAGCGCCGCAGGAGCAGCCTGTATCCCCATAAGAAGTACGTGGATGGGTTATAGGTATGTGCAGCGCTGTAGAGAGTATTGCACCTATAGTAAAAAGCACGTTAGACAAGTCGCAGGAGGAAGGAAAGCCCGCGCTTGTTTGTCGTGCTTTTTTTGGCCCCTCATATCACCAATTCTTTTCCATTACAAAGTAGCTTATCACACTTATTCATGATAAATTCTAAGAACAATACAGTGAAGATGTAATCGGGAAGGAACATTGGCATATGAAAAAGGTTTTGTTCATTAATACCGGAGGGACCATTTCTTCCTCCTATCAGGAAAACGGCCTGACACCGACCCAATCGGCTGAAAATATTTTGGCGGAAATTCCGGAGCTGAAGGAGATTTGCGAGATTGATGCCCATAATCTGATGAGCATTGATAGCACAAATACACAACCTGAGGATTGGGCTTCTATCGCCCGGATGGTACATCGTTCGCTCGATCAATACGACGGTATTGTCATTGCACACGGCACGGATACGATGGCTTATACGGCTTCAGCCTTGAGCTTCATGCTGGGAACCGTAGACAAACCCGTCGTCGTTACAGGTTCGCAGGTTTCCATTTTGGCGGAGCACAGCGATTCCAAAAAAAATGTAATCGACTCATTCCTGACCGCATGTGGCGAGGTGGCCGGGGTTTTTGTCGTGTTTAACGGCAAAATTATTAACGGCAACCGCAGCTCGAAGATCAGAACACGCAGCTATAATGCTTTTGAGAGTATTAACTATCCGTATATCGGACTCGTGGAGAACGGTAAGGTGGTCTATACGGAGGGCGTATTTGCAAATCGCGGTACCGCTCGTCACCCATACAACGACGGGTATGCTTCGGAGGTATTCCTGCTCAGGCTGATTCCGGGTACGAATCCGGCGATTTTCGATGCCATTCAGGGCTTGGGCTATAAAGGTATCGTCATTGAGGGCTTTGGTATGGGTGGCGTTCCTTTTAAAGAAAGAAGCCTGATCAGCAAAATTGAGGAGCTGATGAAGGATGGTATGAGTATTGTCGTGACTACTCAATGTCCTTATGAGGGCGGGGATTTGACGATTTACGAAGTGGGGCAAAAGGTACTGGAGAAGGGCGTTATTCCGGGGTATGACATGACAACGGAAGCGCTGGTGACGAAAATGATGTGGGCGTTGGGGCAGACGACCGACCCGGCAGGGGTAGCCAAGATTATGGCAACGAACTACGCTGACGAAGTTTCCTTGCCTGCGGATACAGCTTCCTTATAGGAAGCTGTATCCTGGTAGATAAGAACAGGCATAAGAAAAAATACGGGGTTAACGCTGGGCTTGCCCCAGTCTGCTTTTAATCTCAACAGCCACTTTCAGCGCTTGTACAGCCGATTCCAGTGGAATCAGGCTTTCCGAATGTCCGCCAAAGCATTCAAGTGCATGATCCAAACTTTTTTCATATGGATTGGCAGATTCGAGGTTGATTTTTTGCTGTCCTGATCCGGTGTACTCATATAATGCGGTAGGTATAAGATCGTTTTCGTCGCTTTCATGAAATACCAGCTTGGCCTTTTCAAAATAAGCCTCATAGGCCACTGTGAAGGGGTAGCTTCCCGGCATGTGGGATGAGGCGATGACTTCTGTGAATGTATCCCGATGCTGAAAGTGAGCCCGAACCTGTGCTTGTTCAGGATGGGTAACTTCTGTACCCCAGACTGTACATGGATCACAGGGGCCTAATAGCCAGGTCAATAAATCCAGTTCGTGAATCATGAACTGAGTAGGAATGGAGCTTAGTCCAAGATCCCCCCACAGAGGAGGCGTTTCTCTTTTCAAAGATAAGGAGATGAGCTTCCCGTATTTCTGTTGGCGGTATGCCTCATACAGATAGGTATAGGCGGGATCAAACTTAATGAACTGGTTGACCAGAATCTTTTTGCCATATTGCTTCTCAGCTTGTTGCATAAGAAGAGCGTCTTCGAGATCAAAGCAAACCGGTGTTTCACAAAATACATGCTTACCGTGCTTCAGCGCATCCACGGCATAGGACCTATGCAGCTGGGAGGGCAGGCATAGATCGACGATATCCACGTCTGGGTCCAGCAGAATATCCTCTATATTTTGTGTGACTTCTACGTTTAGCTCCTCTTTCAGCTTTTGCAGCTTGGTTTCGTTCCTTCCAAATACCATGATTCTGTTTACTTTGGGATGGTTGTTTAACAGTGAGGCATGATACGCCGTGGTGGACGGAACGTATAGCCATTCCTTGTCTTGAGGCCGTGAGAACTGCAGTGTGGGGGTCACATAAAATAACTATTCAATATGAGAAAGCTGACGGAATCTGTTCTTCCCGTCATGTGCATCCCTATGGACTTGTGGTGAAAAAAGGAGATAAATGATTAAAAAAACACCTGCCTAGGGCAGATGCTTTGCTTGTTAAGTCCAGGCCCAGAGAAATCCGTCACGATCCCAGGCAATTCTACCACCATGAAGCTTGCGGAATGCTTTTTTGATTTCTTTTTCCAGAGATACATGACCATGCTCGCTTATAAACACATACTGCTCTCCATACTCAGAGCGTACATATGCAATTGCATCTTCTTGTTTCAGGGTGCCCACTTCACGGATCTGCGCGACCATCCATTGTGCAATCTCTTGTTCTGTTGTAGGGGTGTTGTCCATTTGTCGTATCCTTTCCTGCGTACCGATTGGGTGTAGCTGTTCGGCTCACCTCCCCGTAGTATACGGCAATTCGGAGAATTATTGAATTTTTTGATATAAATTTACTTGAGCGGTTGGCTAAGTGGGCTTTCTTTTGTATAATTAAGGGAATATTCACGGGAATTTTCTTTTTTTGTATTGTAATCATGCAAGTAATCCCTGGGGGTGCCTGATTTGAAGGAAACAACCACAATTCGCGCAGAGCTGGAGCAGTACATCAGACGAGAAGGAATTACGATTAGTAAGTTTGGGGAGAACACAGGTATTAATGCAGGAACAATCAGTGCCATTATTAACGGTAATCGTCCGATTGCGATGCTGCTGTTGGATCGGATTGGTGCAGGCATGGGGCTTGAAGAAGGGAGCCTCTATGAGTTATACATTGATGAATTTATACGGAATACGGCACCGAATTGGCGACGGGTTCGTCCCTTTTTGCATCGCTGTGCAGAGCTGAACAAACTGGATTGTATTAAGCAAGTCGTGGAGTTTATGATGGACTATCTCATATACGCCCCAGCTTTGTTTGAGACAGCAGAAGAATTATTCAGTGAAGGTAAGTTCGAGGCTGCGGCAATTATTTATAAAAATGTTTCGGAAAGTGAGAAGTACCAACATTCAGAGCGTCTGGCGCTCTGCCAATACCGTTTATTTACGATTGCCGTTGGCGATGACCAAGACGAAAATTTATGGGCAGCCACACACTTTGAAAGCTTTGTGGAGCGATTGGGTGAAGCAGATCAACTGGATGCCTTAAGAGACCTGGCTAATGCCTATGCTTCCTTGCGGCGTTGGGATAAAGTAGAATGGTTTGCTGAAAAAATGGCTCAAAAAGCCAAGGTACAATACGAACAAAAATACGGGAATACCAGAAGATCAGAGCGTGGCAAGGAACCCAAGGGTCCTTTGTTTATGTATATTGTATACTCTTACGTGTTGCGTGCCGGGGTGTGGGATGAGCGCGGGGATTATCAGAAGGCGCTGGAGTATGTATCGCTATACTCTGATTTGAGCTGGGTGCAAGAGGATACGGAAGAAGCTCGGCGTTTGAAGGCCCTTTGTAGCAACTGGGCTGAGGCCAACGGGTATTTGTATCAGTTGATGTCAGGCAGCCTGGATGTGATTCCACAATATGTGGATTATTTGGAAAAAAACGAAGGCGAAATTCTGGTGGGGTTGCATAAAATTATGGTAGCGGCCAACCGTTATGATTTTAATGTAGATCATGTACTGTTGCACTTTGAAAAACAAATTGGGGCATTTGCAGATCAGCATGTCAAGGTAGGCACCTATACGGAGCAAATGTCAGCAGATCTTTATGCACGATTTTTGGCAGAGATGGCTTGTTATGATCTCAACAAACACCGTTATACCAAAGGCATGAAATTCTTGCTTGAGAGTCTTTCTTATTCCGTCGTGCTGAATGGTAATCCTGTCACCATTAAATGTGTAGGACTATTTGAAAAGTATCGGCATACTGCCACTTCTGAGGACAAAGAGGAATATAAAAACTTACTTGGAGAGGTAGAGTACATCCATGATAAAAAAGATCGTTTTTTCTCTGCTCGCATTTAATGTTTTTGTCCTATTGAATTTTTCACCCGTTCCCCCCCCTATGGAAGATCCTAGCGACGTCCACAGTCATGGGTTGGGGGGATGGGCTTTTTCATCCCTTGAACCATCCGCTTAGAGGATCTAGAAAGCGGCATTCAAAAAGGTATTCTCTTATGAAGAAGAGGATACCTTTTTTTGATGTGGAAGTGCATTTGAAGGAGCACTTTTGCCGTCAAGAGTGGGGAGCTGGAAGTTGAGCAGGCGGAAACCAGACATGACGCAGATCCACCCAGCCCTGACTGTTAAAAGATACGCCACGCACAGAAGGGAGATAGGCCGTCTGAACGGGCTTTTCATATAAAATATGCAGCTGGTGCTCATCCATGAGCCGAGTTTCGATATGTTCAAATTGCTGCGCCCTAACAGTATGATCGGCCTCCCGTGCAATTTCACGCAGCAGTCTTTCGATATCCACACGGCTATGAGGCTCCACATGCCCAGATACATTGAGATACAAGTCAAACAGGCGTAATTGCTCATCACGGTCACGAAAGAGAGAAAAGATGATTAAGTCTGACTCCATACGGATAGATGAGCTTTTGAATTCGTTCATAGATGCGGCCACGATGTTACAGGTATACCCACAGGATTCGAGCTGAGCCGCAACCCGGTCTGCGTCTGCTTTATACTCGGGAATGGTAGCAATTTGCAGCGCCGCCAGTGGTTCATAAGAATCGTTAGATGAATCCACTGCTGGAGGAAGGGAGCGATGATCCAGACATGCTACAATGCGGGCACGTATTTCTGAATTGCGTAGTGGTCCATCCTTGTGTGTATTACATGTGATAAATTTGCGTACCGAAGCCGCCGAGTGAATCTGGCTCCATGCGGTATCCGTATCTCCCGCCGATACGGGATTATGGATAATGTGAAAAGAAGAAGCGGTGTCTTCCGTATCCGACGATTCTAGCTTAGTCGCCCATGGGAGTTGGACAATTTCCACTCGGTCCAGATGAGCCCGGCCTTGAAAATAAGGTGCGAAAGCCTCCAGTGTACACAGGCTTTCGTTCATTTCCGTGACTTTGAATGCCCCTGTACCGACAGGGCGGATGCCAAAGGCGGCTTCACCCACCTGATTAAGCTCACGCGGCACAATCGCAGCCCGGCTGGTACACAGGAAGGATAGAAACAGCTCGTTCGGCTCCTTTAGTACGAAGCGTACTATCGTTGGACTTAGCGCCTGGACGTGCTGAATTTGCCGGACGATAAAATGGTAAAGTCTCCTTCCCGGCGCCCGACTCAGTCGCTCAAAGGTATAGACGACGTCTTCAGCGCTCAGTATTTTTCCGTTATGAAACAACACTTCTTTACGCAGGAAAAAGGTCCACTGTGTACGAGTGGTATCCACCTCCCAAGCGTGCGCCAATCCCGGCAAAATCTCGCCGCTTTCGTTCGCCCGGCGGGCCAGACCATCAAAGACGTGGCTGGATACGAAGGACTCGGCGAGCCAGTTCAAATACAACGGGTCCAGCGTATAGAGCTGCTGGCGAATAGGCAGACGCAGCGTGTCGATCTGCTGCTGATCACTGCGCACCTCTGCGTGATGCCCAAAATAATTCAGCAACCAGCCTTGCAAATGCTCCTGCATGGTGGAGGAGCGTGAATGAACTCGAATTTCATCCAGCGCGCGTTTGATATCATGGCGGTCTATGGCTTGCATCATGGATTGCACGGCAATGTCTTCCGGTTGAATGAGGAAGCGCAGACTGGAGCGACGACCTCTGCCTCGGCGGGGAGTCCATTGTATCCAGTCATGCTGCTCCATTTTCTGAATGATCATCAAGGCGTTGCGGTGAGTACAGTCAAAAATAGCCGCAAGCTCATCCAGCGTCGTCTCTATGGTATGGTTTTCGTCCTTGTTGTCAGCTGCGTGGGAGTGAAGCCGTAAAAATTGGGCATGGAGTTTCATTCAAGGTTGCTCCGTTTCCCCTATATTTGATTAAAAGCGTAGTCACTTTTATAAAATAGGAAATTTTGTTTGAATTAATTTCTCTTTATCTTCTTATTTTATCATCTACAATAAGGGTTATAAAGCATATTTGTGGAGGTATTTACCATGCATGACAAGATGAATGGAACGTCTTTGCCGAAAACGTCGTTTCTGTCCGCCTTTGCTGGCGCAATTGTGTTGGCGCTGGTTCATCAATATCTGTTTTACGGACATGGGCTGGGCGTGTCTATGCCAATTTTTGTTATTGGGTTTTACGCCTATATGTATGCCTTTAATCGAGATCGTTTCCAGTCCAGATCATGGATAGGGCGTTTGCTGTTTGTGATCATTTTCATGCTGGCATTGACATACGCGCTGTTCAATAATCCGGTCCTGTATGTGTTAAATGCGCTGGCGATACCTGCTCTGATTAGCGTACATATGGTGCTGCTGTTTGGGGAGAAAAGGCATGGCTGGTCAGAACCCGGTATTATTGGTCAGGCGTTAAGCCATTGGTTTTATCAAAACTTTCGTCATATCGTGACCCCCTTTCGGATGGTCAAGACAGTAGCCCTTCGGAATGTAAAGGATGAGCGTAAGCGTGTATTGGGCAAAGTGATGATTGGTTTACTTATTGCCTTGCCGCTACTGTTCATTATCATATCTCTGCTGGCTTCGGCGGATGGGATGTTCGAAAAGTTGTTAGCTGGAGTACCCGAATGGATCGGAACGCTGTCCTTTGGGAATGGCATGTTGCGGCTGATCTGGACCTGCTTTTTCACCTTCTGTTTCTTCTGTTATTTGTGGGGATTTGTACAGCCTGCTCCGCGTAATACGCTGAGAGAGACCCAATCATGGCACGGGTTAGATGAGCGCACGAATGGCCAAACCACCGAGTATGATGGTCACTCTTCAGTGATGATTGACCGACCAACGGTGCCTTACCACGAGCCGGTCGCGATTAAATTTGACCCTGTCATTACCGCTACGGTGCTGATTGTCATGAATCTGGTGTATGTTGTATTCGTCGTGTTGCAGTTCGGATATTTGTTTGGTGCATGGGAAGGTGCTCTGCCCGAAGGAACCTCGTATGCCGAATATGCGAGAAGAGGATTCGGGGAGCTGGTTATGGTAACAGGTATCAACTTTGTGCTGATGATCAGTGTATTGAAGTGGACTGAATTTGGCTCAGGTATAGTGCAAAAAATGAACAGTGGCCTGCTGTACATACTCGTGGGTTGTTCGGGTGTGATGCTGTATTCGGGATATACCCGGCTGGTTATGTACGAAGAAGCATACGGCTATACGTACACCCGCTATTTGGTACACGCGTTTATGATTTTTCTGGGCTTGCTACTGCTTATTGCAGCAATGCGCATTCATTTTCGTCAACTGCCGTTGGCGAAATATTATATTGTACTCGCTCTGGTCGCCTATGTCGTCGTGAACTATGTGGGCATTGATATACGGATTGCTGAAAATAATCTCGAACGGTATCGCACGACATCGGTGATAGATAAGGAATATTTGAGTGAGCTATCGGCAGACGCGATTCCGCTACTGATTGACTTTAGTCGTAAGGAACATGGATCACTAGATGAGTTTTTACAAGCCCGTTTGACGAGCATGACGAGAGAAGAATCGGCTTGGCCTGAATTCAATTGGGCAAAGTATCGAGCGCAACGGGAATTGCACGACTATATTTTGGAATGAGAGGTGTTTGGGAATGATCGGAACAGAAACGGCACAGGGTATGGTACTGGAGCTACAGGATGAAATGTCACAGTATCAGCATCAGTTTGGTGTAAGACGGAACGATTTTCTCGTGGAGGCTATGTCTTACGGAATGAGTGAGGAGGAAGCTCGGTCTTATGCTATCCAGAGTATCGGTCCGGTCGTTCCCGTCGCCTATATGCCTACGTTGGCTCCCGGTAAAATCCGACCACTCAGTCCAATGCTGGCAGCGCGGTACCGATATGCGGGGGATTGGAAGGATATTGACGAGCATCTGCTCCTACCTGACGAAGTCCTGCGGATCGCAGGTACAGAGCAGTTCCGCAACTGGATCAGCGATATGCGGAATTACTGGGTGGAATCGGCTCCATACCGATTCGGGGATGATCGTCTTTCGCTGCTATCGGTTGCGAGCGAGGAAGAGGGTCACTTTTCCATGCTCGTCTGGAAGGACCCCGGTGAAGAGCCAGAAGTATGGACGTATGCTTCGCAGCATGAATACCGATTCAGTCATTTGCTCCATTGGTTCAAGTGGCTGAACGGGCGGAGTGAAGAATGAGAGGTACAGATGATGAAAAAGAATCGTAATTGGATCGTGTTATTTATCGGCATCGCTCTGATGATGGGGGCAGCAGACTATTTAACACAAGCTAAGCCTACGACTACTCCTGAGCTTATCGTTCCAACCGTAATCAGTGAAGAAAGCCTTCAGTTATGAGAATGAAGTTAATTTTTTGTAGTATTACGTTGTTAAAGTAAGCCGGAAATCACCCTAATAGTTGAGAGGGAATTGAGGCCAACATCAATGAATGTGGAGCCATTCAGATGTTCAAGCGACTCCGTCGTTTCCTCTACAACTTATATTCAGGGGGAATTTCAATGGCTAGAAGTGCAAGTACTTACGCATCTGTAATTGACGGTTTTAAGGTAGAAACGAACAAAAAGTATTCGCCAGTAGGTGGAACGAAGTGTAATATTTTTGCACAAGATGTGATGTCTGCGATGTCGGCTTCCCTGCCAAGTGGCTTAGCCAATCAAATGGCTGATGCTTTACTGGGCAACAATGCGCCGGGATGGTACACTGTAACCTTTCAGGATGCTCAAAAAAGAGCAAATCTCGGGTATCCTACCATCGGAATCAAAAAAGCAGATGGGCATGGTCATGTGGTCGTTGTCAGACCGAAGGGTTCATCGATCACGATTTTGAAGGAGGTACAGGTTGCACAGGCGGGGACCAAAAATTACAACAGTAATACCATTAATTATTCGTGGGTGGCAGCAGATCTGCCTGGGGTAAAATTCTACACACACGACTAATTGTATACAAGATATTGGAAATCTAATGACCCCGGAAGCAGATCTACTCAATCTGCCTCCGGGGTCGTCTTGTTTATTTTGAAACGGAATGTTTAGATACAATAAACGCTTTGCCTGGCTTGATAAAAGCAACAGCATAGCCATTGGAGAAGGAGGAGGATTCCACTCTGTACTCAAGTTTAGTGAGCAAATGGCCTTGGCGATTGATGTAACCGAATTTTCCGTCCGAGACAGATGAGTTTGCTTGTTTACCGACTAAAGCAATGCCTTCCTTGAATGGAGAGGTAACGTCAAATTTTTGTTGATATTTAATGAACAATGCTCCGTTTTTATCAATAAATCCGACTTCGTTTTTTGCATTTTTCACACTCGCCAGGCCTTCACTAAAATCCTGGGCATCTGTAAATTTAAAGGGAATCGCGATTTTTCCCTGTTTGTTGATGAATCCCCATTTTCCCTTAGTATTTTGCACAGGGGCCAATCCTTCCGAGAAGTCTCCACCGGATTGATATTGAGGAGGAATAACTTCTTTCCCTGCTGTATTGATATATCCGTATAGCCCTTTGCTATTCTGAACAATAGCCAAGCCATCCGAGAAACCACGACTGTATTTATATTTATAAGGAATTGCTAGTTGACCAGAGGCATTCACAAAACCGATCTTGCCAGTGTTGGGGGCGTAGGCAAGAGCCAGACCGTCCGTAAATATATATTCTGAATCCCCATTTTCTTTAAAATGAGAAATGATTTTTCCCGTTCGATCTATAATTGCATTTTCTTTGGTGTCTGCTATGGTAACCTTGGCTTTTCCTTCGGAAAAGAAATTGGCTTCGGTATATTGGCAAGGGATGACCAGTGTCCCTTTGGTGTTAATGTATCCATAGAGATTGGTTTTTGTATTTTTGACTACGGCTCGCTGCTCATGAAAATCACCAATGGGTTTAAGCTCGGCGGGAAGTGAGAAAGCTTTCTCTCCTTTGGTATTGTAATACACGAGGTTTCCAGCAGATGTTTCAGCAGCCAATAAGCCATCATGAAAAGCACCATCGCTCAGCGGGCGAGCAACGTTGTAATCCAGAGCAGTTTTAGAAACTTCAATGGTTGTTGTGCCGGATGCGGCCCAGCCTGTTCCCATAACGGAGAGGCTAGTAACCAGAATCAATGCAGCTAATCCTAACTTTTTTAACATGCATAAGCTCCTTTGTGAGTTGATTTTTTAACTTTGGGCTTCGAAAAATCTTACCTTCATACGTAAGGTATTCCATAATATAGACGATAAAAATGTAGGAATGTTTCTTGATATTCTAAATTTTTCTAATTTTCATCTCAATAACCAGAAAGGGAGCAAGCTAATCGCTTGCTCCCTCTACACCTAAACCTGCCCTATATCTTTCGTATGCTTAACAGAGAGTTGCCGTTACGCATAAACTCATACGGAACCTTGGCCTCTGTCACCCGTAAGCCTTCTGCCTCCAGCTCAAGAATCAAACGATCTAGCAGATCTCCATAACAGCTCCAAACATAATTATCTTTTGCACGTTCTAGTGTTTCCATTGCATGCCCAATATCCAATAGGCCTTTGCGTTTCAGATCATCAATCTTGTGATCGTAGGCGATATCACTTGCGGTGATATCCAGCGAGGCTTTGGTGCCCAGAGCGGTGAAGGAACATGCTCCCGCAGGACAGTCCAAAATCTTTTTGCCTACAAGTTCAGAAATGTGCAAATTGAACATTTGGACGTACTCCTCAAACGTGCGGCCGATGAACACGACCCGGTCTAACTCTTGCTTGGTTTTACTTTGACTCTTCTCATCTCTACTCATCTCTTCTCACCTCAGCTATTCTTTGGCTACGGAGGAGCAACCAAGTTTACTCCGTAAGCTCATGTTAACATTTTACAGAATCAAATAACATATCATTTGGCAGAACCTCTTATTGTGAAAATCGATTCTATTGAGAGATTAAAGATAAGAGATCACGTTCATTTTCAAGAAAAAAAGTGAAGAAACAGTGTCATTTTAAAAAAAGTCTATACATATATATTAAATGTATAGACAAATCAAAAAACTGGATTTATAATTACGCTGTAAACGTTTTCTAGTAGTTAACATCCAATCAGACCTTGAAGGGAAGGAACAATCATGAAGAAAATTTTGCTGGCGTGCAGCTCAGGTATGTCTACAAGTTTGCTGGTTACTAAGATGCAGGATTATGCTAAGTCCATTGGAGACGAGGCTGAAATTTGGGCAGTAGGTCAAGATCAGGCGGCAGAAGACATGGCTAAGGCTGACGCAGTATTGATTGGCCCGCAAATGAGTTTTCTTAAAGGACAGCTGGAAAAGGAAGCAGCCCAATATGGTATTCATGTAGAAGTGATTGACATGATGGCATACGGGATGGTTGACGGTAAGAAAGCCTATGAGCAAGCAGTGAAGCTGGTGGAACGCAAAAATGGATAAAGTCAATATAGCCGAACTGACGGAAGAGCAAATTAGTTTCCAACTTATTCTTCATAGTGGAAGCGCTCGCAGTAAAGTGATTCAGGCGCTGACCGAATATCGAAATGAGAATGTAGAGGGTGCGGACGAACTGCTCAAACAAGCCAAGCAGGATTTACGTGCTGCGCATGATATCCATTTTCAAATGGTTAAGAAGGAAGCGGGAGGTACCCAAACTCCTTTCTCGCTCCTTCTAATGCATGCCGAGGATCATCTGATGTCCACGGTTACCATGAAGGATCTGGTTCTAGAATTGCTGGAGCTGTTCAAATCCAGAAATTTATAACGGAACATGTAAGTTTGTGAAATTTGGGACATGAAAAGCTTGCAATCCTATTGATGCAAGTCACTTCGCGGGGAGGAATAGGCTTTGTTTGAGAAATTAAGCCGGATACTGATACCTATTGCCGGTAAACTGAACAACAACCGCTATCTTACTGTACTGCGTGATGCATTTATGTTGTCATTTCCATTAACAGTTTTTGGCTCCATCATTGTCGTTATTATCAATCTGCCGTTTCTAAAAGATTGGATGGGCGACGGTAATTATGCGACTTTTAACAGTCTGCTGAACATTGCGCCGAGTGCCACCCTGAACATCATGACCTTATTCGTGGTTGTCGGGATAGGCTATTATTTATCCCGAAGTTATAAGGTCGAGCCCATATTCGGTGGCATGATCGCGTTGGTCAGCTTCTTGATGCTCACCCCGTTTGTGCTGACACAAGAAAGCGGTGCCACGATTGCTGGTGTCATTCCGTTGGATCGGATTGGGGCCAAAGGCATGTTCCTTGGCATGATCGTTGCTTTTATAGCTGCTGAAATTTACCGAAGAGTGACACAGCGGAACATTGTTATCAAAATGCCTCCAGGCGTTCCGCCAGCCGTTGCCAAATCGTTTGCCGCTTTGCTTCCGGCGTGTATCACATTGGGCATATTTTTGATCATTAATGTTGTAGTTACACTGACTCTTCATAATAACCTGCATGATCTGATTTATCATGCTGTACAGGCACCTCTGGTGCACTTGGGCAGTGGTATTATACCTACATTAATTGCTATTTTCTTTGTTCAGCTTTTATGGTTCTTTGGGCTTCATGGTCAGATTATTATCAACTCAGTCATGGAACCGATCTGGAATACGCTGGCACTTGAAAACTACGAAGCGTACTCCAAAGGAGCGGAACTGCCGCATATTATCACCAAGCAGTTTGTGGATATTTATACCGTAGGTATCGGTGGTACAGGTATGACACTGGCCGTAGTGCTCACGATTCTGATCTTCCTGAAGAGTAAGCAATTGAAGCAGGTCAGTAAGCTGGCCCTTGGACCGGGTCTGTTTAATGTCAACGAGCCCGTCATATTCGGTTTGCCGGTTGTGATGAATCCGCTTATTTTTGTCCCATGGGTCATTGCTCCAATGATCGTTACGCTGATTACTTACTTCGCCATGTCTACTGGGATTGTACCGCCGCCAAACGGAATACAGGTTCCTTGGACGATGCCGTTGTTCTTTAGTGGAATGATGGCTACGGGATCTCTGATGGGAGGCGTACTGCAGTTGTTTAATATGGCTGTCGTCTTTGTCATCTGGTTCCCGTTCCTAAAAATTATTGATCGGATGAACGTTCGTAAAGAGCAGGAAGAGGAGCTTAACCAAACAGCCATTGCAGGTAAGGATCAAACTGTTGGAATGTAATGTGAATAAGCTGCTAGATTAGCAACTTATTCATGCAAAAGAGAGAGGAGTAGAGCTGTGAATCATACCGAAATGAAAGATATAGAGCAGCAAACCATTCAATACCGTTTTCCATCCGACTTCTGGTGGGGCTCATCGGCCTCGGCTACCCAGACAGAAGGAACCGTGGAGGGAGACGGCAAAGGACCGAACATTTGGGATTATTGGTTTGAGCAGGAGCCGAACCGTTTTTATGACGGCGTTGGACCTGGCGAAACGTCCCGTTTCTATACCCGTTATAAAGAAGATATTGCACTCATGAAAGAGCTTGGTCACAACTCCTTCCGGTTCTCTATTTCCTGGTCGCGTCTGTTTCCGGCAGGGAGAGGTAAATTGAACCAGCAGGCAGTTCAATTCTATAATGCCGTAATTGAAGAGTTGCATCAGGCGGGTATTGAGCCGTTTGTGAACTTGTACCATTTTGATTTGCCGATGGCTTTACAGGAAAAAGGAGGCTGGGTGAACCGGGAGACGGTCGAAGCTTACGTGGATTACGCTAACACTTGCTTTGAGCTATTCGGGGATCGTGTAGCCAAATGGTTTACGCATAACGAGCCGATTGTCCCGGTGGAAGGCGGCTATCTGTACGATTTCCACTATCCGAATGAAGTGGATTTCGGTAAAGCCGTACAGGTGGGATATCATACCTTGTTATCGAGCGCGAGTGTCATTAAGGCTTACAGAGAAGGCGGTTATAAGGGCAAAATCGGAATTATTTTGAACCTGACGCCGACTTATCCGCGTAGTCAGCATCCGGCAGACGTGCAGGCTGCTGAAATATGCGATGCGTTCTTTAACCGTTCCTTCTTAGACCCATCTGTGACGGGAGAATTCAATCCTTTGCTCGTGGAGCTGTTACGCCAAGAGGGATATGTACCAAGCATGGAAGACGGAGATCGGGAGATTATACGCCAGGGCACTGTAGACTTGCTGGGTATTAACTATTATCAGCCGCGCAGAGTCAAGGCTCGTGAAAGTCTGCCGAACCCAGATGCACCTTTTGTGCCGGAACGTTTCTTCGATTATTACATCATGCCTGGTCGCAAGATGAATGAGATGCGGGGCTGGGAGATTTATGAGAAAGGCGTTTACGACATCCTGACCAATGTCAGAGAAAATTATGGCAACATTGAATGCTTCATTTCAGAAAACGGAATGGGCGTTCAAGGTGAAGAAAAGTTCAGAGATGAACAGGGTATGATCCGCGATGACTATCGCATTGATTTTATCCTTGAGCATCTCAAGTGGGTTCAACGGGCCATCTCAGAGGGCTCCAATGTGAAGGGCTATCACTTATGGACCTTTATGGACAATTGGTCCTGGACGAATGCTTATAAAAATCGCTATGGTTTTGTGTCTGTCGATCTTCAGAACGGTGGCAAGAGATCCGTTAAACAGAGTGGGCACTGGTTCAAACAGGTGATCGAGAATAACGGATTCTAAGGTGGTCCTCTGGACCGCCTTTTTTTCTTCATCATCATCAAAGAACTGTGCTGTACGCCGCTGGTGAGAAAGTATAATGTTCGGTATACTTACTTATACCGTAATACCTCAATGTCCCCGCCTGCAGAGCCAAAAGAACCAGCGCTACCGATGTTTTGGTAAAATGCTGACATAAAACAAATTTTAGTACAGGTGGTAGACCAATGAACAAATACGAACGGATTGCACAAGAGGTCAAGAAGCGTATTATAGACAAGACCTATAGCAGTGATGATCCGATTCCCGATGAAATTTCACTGGCCAGTGAGTTCCGGGTAAGTCGGATGACGATTAAGAGGGCATTGGATACGTTGGTGTCGGAAGGGCTGTTGAATCGTAAAAGAGGACACGGAACCTTTATCGTCAAATCGATCTACAATGGCCCGGTTAATGTCGTTGTGAATGAAATGCTGGGGCTGACAAACGTACTGCGCGGGAAAGAAATCAAAAGTAAAATTATAGCCTTTGACGTTCAATTTCCATCTGAAGAGGTAGCGGCGCATCTATTTATTGATGCCAATTCTCCTGTGTATCGTGTAGTCCGTCTGCGTATTGTAGAGGGCGAGCCGTATGTGATAGAGCGCACATACATGCCTACGAAGCTGATCAGCGGTATTACCGAGCAGGTGTTGCACGGCTCAGTGTACAAACATATTAAGGAGGAGCTGGGCCTTAATATTGTCAGTTCACATCGTACCATCCGCGCGTCCAAGTCGACCGAGCTAGACTGGGAGTATTTGGATTGTGGTGCGGATGATCCGGTTTTAGAAATTGAGCAGGTAGGTTATCTGGATACGGGTATACCGTTTGAATACTCATTCTCACGGCATCGGTATGATAAATTTGTGTTTACCACAGTAAATCGGGTACGTTGAGCGAATGAGTACGAAACAGGTGGTAAAGCAAACATGGCAGAAGAAGCCTATCTAATATGGGATTCTCCTGCCATGTTCTTTTTAATGAAGCAAGTTAATTGCCAAGCAATCTTACTTCATGCACCGTAGGGGTATACCAGTTGTTTGGATTATTAAATAACACCGCATTTACAAGATTGATTCGTACGTAACGGGCCTGAAAATTAACTTTGTCACTGGTAAAACCATACGTGGTATTACCTGTGCGGTCAATCGTGGAGTAGTTAACTCCATCCGTGCTGTATTCAATTTTATATTTGTAATACGCTTCAGATCCTTTGTACATAAACCATGAAATATCCACTTCGCTGATGGTCTTGGTACTGCCCAAATCGACCTGCCACCAAGCGGGCCAGGATGCGGAAGCAGCTTTCCACGAGGTTTGGGCGTTGCCATCGTTCGCCAGTGAAGCTGGAGAACTGGATGCGGCTGAGCTCGCAGTCGCTGTTTTGCCCTGTGCGTGATTCACAAGGGACGGTAGGATTACTGTGCCTGTCGCATCATCCAGATCCCAGCTACTGTACCAGTTCAGGGTTGCTGTTTTATTGGAGTCATTCAGGGTTAGTGGCAACCAGATGAATTTGTGGTCGCTCAGATTGAGCGGATTCCATCGGTCGCCCATATAGATGTAGCTGGTTCCTGCGCTACCCGTAATCGTGGCGATGGAATGGATTTGCGAGCCGTAAGCTGCCGGGTCACCGAAGGGCGACAGAGCAGACCAGCTTCCAGTCATGGAACTGGCGGTTGCGTAAGCGCCCTGATTCGGATACCAGCCGGATGCCTGCGAGGTGAACAGGTAGTAGGTATTGTCCTTTTTCACAACAGCAGGAGCTTCGCGATAGCCATTTTCAAAAATCCAGCCAACGAACGACTGTACGCCTGTATAATCGGCTGTCAGCTTGAAGATCGCCATCGTATCGTTGGCGCCGCCATTTTTACGGGAAGCCGTAATAAGGTAGCCGCTACCGTCAGTATCCGTGAACACCGTCATATCCCGAGACTCGTAATTCAGCGGGCGGAAGCTGCCTTGGTAGGCAAAATTTCCGTCGGGTGTATCGCTGGTAGCGACGGCTACACGACCGAGTGAGTAGTCCGTGCCATTTTCATAGTGCGCCCATAGTACATATTTTCCGGTGGTTTTGTTGTAGATGACTTTGGGACGCTCGATTTTGCTGGAATTCAGCTCAGGGGCGGAATCTTTGGTGAGAATACTGCTGCGGAAGGACCAATTTTTCAAATCGGTTGAGGTATATACGTTCACTTTTTCAAATTTCCAGTTTTCGGCGTGCTCGCCGTACCAATAATAAATAGAACCTACTTTTAGAATATTACCGCTGTTCGCCTGAATCGGGTTACCTGCGGTGTCTTTCCAATCCGTTCCGTTCGTAATGGCTGTGCTTGCTGTTGCGCTCAGGGATAGTTCAGCATTGGCGACGTCCAAACCATTCAGCGCTTGGTTCACCTCGGTCCCGTAGGTTGCTTGCATAACGCCTGTTGTATGGGCATGTGCTGTATCGGGTTGAAGACCCGCACTGGCCACTGCGAATAGGATACAAATCCATGCGGCTAACCATTTGCTACTGTTGATCCACTTCACGATATCGTCTGCCTCCTTTAACACGGATAGGATGGGCCGAAACGGCTTGTCCGGCACCTCATCTTCAATTTTATCCTAATTGGGAGCGTTTACAAGTGGAATGAATTGAAGTCTTTAGCATGGTGAAACTGTTGTTACGAGAAAGGACAAATCTGATCATTACATACAAAATAGGTATATAGATATTTGAAACTTTGGGGAAAGCTCGTCAGTTATGTGGGAAGTGTGTTTTAATTGTGCGTTTTGTCATTGACACGTTCACATTGTTTCAAATTTAAAGTGACTGGAATCACATAAACGGTTACTTTATGTGGGTATACTGGGTTTTAAATTGAGGATTAACAAATGGGACATATGTTGAAATACCCTTTGTTATCTTATTTTGGAGAGAAGAGGGATACAAAGATGCTAAGTGAGCAAACCATTGCAACGATCAAATCGACTGTACCTGTTTTGGAGGTACACGGAACTACAATCACCAAGCGTTTTTACCAGATGATGTTTGAGGCCCATCCCGAGCTTCTCAATATATTCAATCACGCGAATCAGAAGCAAGGACGTCAACAGGGAGCGCTGGCCAATGCTGTATATGCGGCTGCACAGCACATTGACCGCCTGGAGGAAATTCTTCCGGTGGTACGCCAGATTGCACATAAGCATCGCAGTTTGGGAATTAAGCCCGAGCATTATCCTATCGTCGGAAAATATCTGCTCGCTGCGATCAAGGACGTACTGGGAGATGCGGCTACAGACGAGATCATTGCCGCATGGGCCGAAGCCTACGGTGTGATCGCTAACGTATTTATAGACATGGAAGCTGAAATGTACAAGGAGGCTGGACAGCAGCAGGGAGGCTGGTCAGACTTTAAGAGCTTTGTTGTGCAGAAAAAGGTTAAGGAAAGCGACCAAATTACGTCCTTTTATTTGGTGCCGCAGGATGGGCAGGTGTTGCCTGAATTCGAGCCTGGACAATATATCAGCTTAAAGATGGAAATTCCGGGCGAACACAATACCCACATTCGTCAATACAGTCTTTCGGATGCACCGGGCCAATCTCACTATCGGATATCTGTAAAGCGTGAGGATGCTGTAGAGTCCCGCCCGGCAGGTAAAGTATCCGTGTATCTGCATGAGCAGGTGCAAGAGGGCGATGTGCTTCAAGTATCTGCACCGGCGGGTGATTTTACGCTGGATCGGACAGATCGCAGACCTGTCGTGCTGATCAGCGGAGGGGTCGGACTAACCCCGATGGTTAGTATGCTGGCTTTCTTGGTGAAATCTGCTCCGCATCGGCCTATCACTTTTGTCCACGCAGCAGTCAATGGGGATAACCATGCTTTGCGTAATGAGGTAGAAAAGCTGGTCGCCACACATGCACAGGCTGTAGTTCGCTGGTGTTACAGCAGACCAACGGAGCAGGATCGGCTGGCACAGGCTTTTCACAAGGAAAGCCGTTTGGATCTGGCCTGGTTACAATCCGTGATACCGGATCGGAACGCCCAATATTATTTTTGCGGCCCTGAGGGATTCATGCAATCGGTATACGGCCTGTTGAAGGAGTGGAATATCCCTACTTCGGATATCCACTATGAATTCTTTGGTCCTGCCAGCGCATGGGAAGCAGAAGCACAATGACACAATGAAACATCAAAAAAGACGAAGGATATTTATCCTTCGTCAGAGTGTCGAGAAAGTCCAGAGGACTTTTCGACACTTCTATTTTTATATGGGGAGACGCATCTTTTAAAACAAAAATCGATTTAAAACGATCTGAGCACCCTAGTTTTTAGACCACTAAGACAGTTTTAAACCCCCTGCAAAAAAACAGGGGGTTTCTCGACAGCCTGACGAAGGATATTTATCCTTCGTCTTTTTTGCGATGATTACGATCGAAAATCCTACTCATTGGGTACTACTTTTCAAAGTGCGCTCCTGTTTTCATAACAAGGGAGTACGCAAAAATTCCATACTTCGCGGCATATATGGGCGTAAAGCCTCCGGAATACGGATCGAACCGTCCTCTTGCTGATGATGCTCCAGCAACGGAATCAGAATCCGGGGCGAAGCGACCGCTGTGTTGTTGAGCGTGTAGCAATATTGCAGCTTGCCATCCGCATTGCGGTACCGGATGTTGGAACGGCGCGCCTGGAAATCAAGCAGCTGGGACGACGAATGTGTCTCGCCGTAAGCTTGGCGGCTGGGCATCCATGTCTCGATGTCCACCTGCTTGTAGGTTTTTTGCGCCATGTCGCCTGTACAGACAGCCATCTTGCGATAAGGCAGCTCCAGCTGTTGAAGCAAATCTTCCGCATTGCGCGTAATTTCTTGAAACATCTGCTCCGAAGCGTCCAGGCTGGCTTCGCAGATGACGACCTGCTCAACCTTGGCAAACTGGTGCACACGATACAGTCCGTGCACATCTCTTCCGGCTGAGCCGACTTCATTACGGAAGCATACGGACACGGCAGCCAGCCGAATCGGGTCGGTAACATCCACGATCTCACCGCTGTAATACGAGACTAGCGGCACTTCCGAAGTGCCTACAAGCCACTGATCCTCTCCTGTGATGCGGTACGTCTGATCCAGTCCGAGCGGGAAGAAACCAGTGCTGCGCATCGCCTCTGCACGTACCATCAGTGGAACGTCCAGTAACTGGAAACCACGTGCAGTCAGCAGATCCACCGCAAGCTGCTGCACAGCCCGATGCAATGCAACCCCTGCTCCCGTCAGATAGTAGTTACGGGTACCGGCTGTTTTGACACCCCGAGGGACGTCGATTAGCTTATGAAGCTCACCGAGCACCATATGATCCTTTGGTTCAAATCCGAAGTTCGGAACCGGCCCGATCCGCTCCAGTTCTACATTATCGTCATCCGATCTTCCCCGTGGCGTATCTGGCGATACGATATTAGGCATCAGAAGCAAAAGCTGTTGAAACTGTTCCTCTACTTCCTGTTGCGGGGCTTCCAGAAGATCTAGCCGTTCGTTAATTTCTTTGACCTGTCGCTTTGCCCCTTCTGCCTGTTCACTCTTGCCGTCATGGATTAGCGTGCCAATATCCTGACTACACTGATTACGCTTCTGTCGAAGCTGTTCGACTTCCTGAAGTAGCTGTTTTCTCTGATCATCCAGGGTCAACAGCTCCACGACCGATACCTGTATTCCTTTGCCGTCTGCTGCCGTCTGAACTTGCTCTTGATGCTCTCTGATCCATTTGATATCCAACATGACACCGCACTCCTTTTCGGATAAAAATACAAAAAGCGCCCTCATCCACATGGGACGAGGAGCGCTTTGATCTCGCGGTGCCACCCAAATTGACCGGACAGCATGACAGATGTCATGACTCTCCAATCCACTTTGCTCCGCTGTAACGGGCGGTCCGGTTTACTTAGGTACATATCGCCATATCCTACGCTAACGTATGGTCCTTGGCGTAAACGCCTCCGAGTTGGATGCTCTTCACAGGCATAATATCGTTTGCTTTTTTGTTAGTATACGGATTTTCGGCAGGGTAATCAAGGGCATGAGTCTGCACATTGGATTAATTCCTTTTTTCATCGTGATCTTTCCAATAAAAATAAATACACAGCGTAGACTCTGCAACACATCCATGCGGATTTCATGTTTGCGAAGGGGAAAGGTAGGCTTTTTTTCATATGTATATCCATTCTACTTCATCTGCGATCATGAAACTGGAAGAATATATAAGTAAAAGCCCCAATTTACCGTCCAAAATGGGCTATAGTCTCTATAATGACTTTTTAATTTCATGTAAAATGTAATGATTACCAAAATGGACAGCAATGGAGGAGAACATGGAGGATTTTAAAGATCGTTTACATACGATCCGCCAAGAACAGAACAAGCTGCTCAAGGAGTATCAAACATTAATCGCGGACTATGAAGCCTCAGATATCATTTTGGAGAATGAGGTTCTGCGAAAAAAGTTCGAGGATTATCAGGCTCGCTGCATTCACTTGGAAGAGCGAGTACGACATATTGAGCAGGAAAATGGAAAGCTGCGCACTGCGCTAACGGAGCAAATGCTGAGTGAAAAGGCGAATATGATTCGCATTTCACGTGAAAAGCTGGAGACCTATTTTGCTTCCAGAACCGCAGAAGGGAGAAATCGGCTGACATCCTTTGAATATGGGGCTAAAAACCGGGTGGACCAACTTATTCAGCAAACTACGCATGAGCTTAAAGAAGATCAGGACGAGATCGTCGCCAGACTGCGACTGTTCTCAGAGGAGATTCGTGACCGGATCATGGAACAACGCGAGCGGTTTCAGGAGGCCGAGCGCCAATTGCTTCATCAGACGGCAAGCGAGTTTCAGCAACTCGGAGAAGAAGAGATCAGCGAGGAAACGATGCAGAAGCGCATGAAGCAAAATCAGTTTGAAATGAAGCTAGGCTTGAACTGGATCAACAAGCTGGGGATTTTGCTCATTATATTGGGTGTGGGAGCCGCTTTTAAATACTCATACTCGAACTGGTTCACAGGAAATATGAAGGGCGTGGCCTTCTTTCTGCTAGGAGCGCTGATGCTAGGAGGCGGCGAATGGCTGTACCGCAAGCAGAAGCAGACCTTTGCGCTCGGTATTTTGGGCGGCGGTATTTCTGTACTGTACGGATCGATTTTTTACAGTTACTTTTTGTTAGAAATCATAGGAATGTATACAGGCATAGGCTTGTCCGTACTCGTTACGGTGACCGCTGTGCTACTGTCATTAAGGTATGAATCCCGAACGATATGCTCTTTCGGTTTAGTAGGGGGGTATCTTCCGCTCTTTTCTTATATGGCAGCCAACGGGCTGGAAGGGAACGCCGTGTATATCGCCATGGGCTATTTGTTCCTGTTAAACCTGCTGATTCTGCTTGTATCCTTCCGCAAACGGTGGGGCGTCGTGCAATATATCAGCTTTCTGCTTAATACGCCCTTGATGATTGTGCTGGCGTGGTTATCGGAAAGCACCGTAGCGAGCATGCTGTATGCAGTCATTACATTTGCGATGTACCTCGGGATGACACTGTGGGTGCCTTTCCGTTTAAAAACAAAACTGTCATGGCTGGATTTCTCCCTATTGGCTCTGAATACAGTCGTGAGCTGTTCCGTTCTGTATTCTCTATTCGGCGATGCAGGCCTGGATGATTATAAAGGCTTGCTGGCTCTGGTCTTTTGCTTGGTGTACGGAGGTCTGGGACAATGGGTCCGTCGATATATTCCAGAGGAGAAACAAACCAAAATATTATTTTATGCGACTTCTTTGACCTTTGCCATCCTCATGATTCCGTTCCAGTTTGGAGTTAGATGGTTATCTATGGGGTGGTTGATCGAAGCAGTTCTTCTTACATTATATGGACACCGTTACCGGTTGAAGGAATTGGAACGAGCGGGCTGGGGCATTTTATTACTGTGTCTAGGCGCATTCTTTTTCGTCGATTTCCCTATATATCTGTTGTCAGGATTTGAGACGGATTATTTTGGACTCAAATATACGCTCATTACACTGGGAATGTTGATCGTTACCGTCTTCTATGCGATTGAATTTAGCCGTCCGAATGCTTTCAAAAACAATCGGTTGTACGAAATGCATATCATGCAAGGATTTAAATATGTAGCTTTGGTGAACGTATATTTCTACCTTTTGTATGAAGCAGGGCATTGGTATAACATCGTCTTATCCGACGAGTTTGCTCATTACACCTTGTACAAAGTATTGTTGTATGCCTGCATATCGCTGGTGTTGGCTTATTTCCTGCCTAAGGTGAGGTTGCTGTATGATCGGGTGATTAAATACTACAGCTTGGCGTTGTACGTCATAGGCTACGCGCTGGCACTGGTGGTTACTGTAACGGTTCCGACCTTGCATGAAAATTATGCGCAAAATACGGCTGCTGATTATGTGGCATTGGTGGTACTCGCAGCCTTTAATGTGCTGGTATTCTTCAGCAGCAGGGATTTCCTGAACGCACTGATGACCCGACATTATAGAAGTAACGAGTTGTATCCGGTCATTATGGGTGTATATTTGCTGGGCATCATAACGGCCTTTCTCGGAGTTCAGTTCCGTCTGGGGGATGCTGGTCTTGTGTTCAGTCTGGTGTATTTGCTACTAGCCATTTTGTATATTGTATACGGCTTCCTCAAGCGAGTGGTCTACATTCGCAGATTTGGATTGGGCTTGACCTTGCTGTCGACAGGTAAGCTGCTGTTGTATGATCTACATCTGTTAACGACTGGAAGCACGATTGTAGCCTACTTCTCTTTTGGTGTTGTACTGTTGGCGATTTCGTATATTTATCAAAAAGTATCTAATCGCATGGGAGAGACCATAATAAAGAAGGATGTTGAAGAAAATATGTAGTTTTCTGTTGTATTTTGTAGATACCGAACATTATGAAAATAAATCCGGTAATAGTGAAAAATTATGCATGACCTTACATCCTACTTACGCTATAATGAGTAAAAATTATTTATGTACGCATGCTCAGTTTATGCGTAAGTAGAGAGAATGAGGGGGATATAATGAGTTTGAGCAAGGGGCAGAATAGCCTGTCTGATAAAAATGAACGCTTCTCGTCTGCTGGATTTATATTGGCGGCGATCGGCAGTGCGGCAGGACTAGGTAACATTTGGAAATTTCCGTATATTACAGGACAATATGGCGGAGCTGCATTTTTCTTATTGTTTATTGTCTGCCTGTTGCTTGTTGGTTTGCCTGTACTTTTAGCGGAGCTTGCACTTGGTCGTGCAGGTCGAGGAAGTGCTGCTTCTGCAATGGTAAAAGTAGGCGGTCATCCAATTTGGGGCAAGATGAGCATCATGTTTGTTATCGTGCCGTTTGTTATCTTGTCGTTCTATGCCATTGTAGGGGGCTGGACACTGCATTATGCCGTTGAGGCATTTAGCGGAAATCTGTTTTCGAATAATGATTTTGCTGGACAGTTCGCTTCTTTTTCCTCCGGCTATGCGCCGTTGGTTTGGCTGTTAGTTGTTTTTGCATTTACAGCAGTCGTGGTAACTCTTGGGGTATCGAACGGGATTGAAAAGTTCAATAAAATTTTGATTCCTGCCAAGGTCATCCTGTTGCTCGTGTTGATGATTAACGCTCTTATGCTGCCAGGCTCTGGTGCGGGCGTATCCTTCTTTCTGAATCCCGACTTCTCTAAGCTAAGTATAGAGTCTGCATTGGTTGCTTTGGGACATGCCTTCTTCTCACTCTCACTGGGGATGGGAATTATGATCACGTACGGTGCGTACGTAGATCGCCGTCAATCGCTGGGTGGAGCCATGCTGGCCGTTGGTGGCGGAGATTTAATCTATGCGTTTATCGCAGGTATGATTATTTTCCCTACAACCTTCTCCTTCGGAATTAATCCAGCTCAAGGACCATCGCTGGTTTTCATTGCTTTACCGGCTGCTTTCTCGGCAATGCCTTTTGGTGCATTCTTCGGCGGTTTGTTCTTCGTACTGCTGGCGGTTGCTGCATTAGGTTCTATGGTATCCTTGCTGGAAGTTCCAGTAGCCTATGTCATGGAGCGTATGCGTTGGAGCCGGGTTCGCTCCGTTATCGTCGTATCGGTCCTGTGCTTGATGCTGGGCGTCCCTTCTGCATTGTCCATGGGGCTGGTGCCTGAACTAAAAGTAGGGGATAAATCATTCTTTGATTTCGTAGACTTTACCGCATCCAACATCTTCTTACCGTTAGGCGGTTTGTTGATTGTTATATTCACAGGTTATTACTGGAAGACTGCGGCTGAGCATGCGAACATCAAACCCTTCTGGTTCAACGTATGGTTATTCGGTCTTCGGTATGTTGCACCGATCCTGATGTTGTTGGTCTTCCTTCATACCTCAGGTATCATCAAATTTTAAGAGAATAGAATACTAATAAAAAGGCATTTTCTTCCTAAGGGAAGAGATGCCTTTTTTTGTATATCTATCAGTGGTTACCTAACTGTGGAAAGGAATGATATAATAAAAACATTGTCATTAATTTTAACTTCATTGAAATCATTACGATTATGAAGTTTTATATAATGAATGAAAAGGCTACAGGGCATCGCAGACGATGTGCAGGAGAGGGAAAGGGCAGAAGAGCATTGAAACAGACAGGGAGCTTGAATTTGCAAGAAGGACGGCGGCTGAAATGAAGTCTAATCGGTTGTCGTCACAACGTCGTTATATGCAAGGTTTGGATGGTTTAAGAGCGCTGGCGGTCATCGCAGTCATTGTGTATCATCTGAATCCGGATTGGTTGCCGGGTGGTTTGTTGGGTGTAGGTGTGTTTTTTACTTTGTCGGGGTATCTGATTACAGATATTTTGGTTAGTCAGTGGGATACATATCATAGTTTTAAAATGAAAGATTTCTGGCTGCGTCGTGCCAGAAGGTTGCTGCCTGCCATGTTGACGGTTGTGGCTGTCATCGTCCTGTGCTCGTTGCTCTTCGATCCGTCACGGCTAACGGCCTTGCGTGGAGATGTTCCTGCCGCATTGGTGTATATGAGTAATTGGTGGTTTATTTTCCATCAGGTTTCGTATTTTGAAAGTTTCGGCCCCCCTTCTCCGCTTGGGCATCTGTGGTCGCTGGCGGTGGAGGAGCAGTTTTATATCCTGTGGCCTTTACTGCTGGCGCTCGGGCTAAAATTCATGCCCAAGCGTATTGTGCTCGCAGGCTGGGTGACTTGTCTGGCATTAATATCTGCGCTCCTGATGGCCGTGATTTACGTACCGGGAAGCGACCCGAGCCGGGTGTATTACGGCACGGATACGCGTGGATTTGCTTTACTAATTGGTGCGGCGCTGGCATTGGTATGGCCAAGCGGCAAACTGAAAGAGAAAGCTTCTGCTAAGGCGCGTATGCTCTTGGATAGCATCGGTGCAATAAGCTTGCTGTTGCTTTGTCACTGGGCGTGGGCCTCGAATGAATATGACCCATCTCTGTACCGGGGCGGCCTGCTGGGCATAGCTTTAGTCACTGCTATTGTGGTCGCAGCGTTAGCACATCCGGTAAGCCACCTTGGTCGTCTGCTTGGAATCAAGCCGCTACGTTGGATTGGGGCCCGTTCCTACGGACTGTATCTGTGGCATGTTCCGGTTATCACGCTAACGACGCCTCAGGTAGATACCGATGGCGTGCATGTGCTGCGCATCATTTTACAATTGCTAGCTACCGTATTGCTGGCGTCTCTCTCGTTTAAATATATCGAGGAGCCGATCCGCCATGAAGGATTCCGCCACTGGATCACAGGAATCCGTTCTGCGGTTCGTAGACAGGCGCGGTGGAGATGGATGCCTACAACTACAGCGGCTGTGCTGTTTGTAGGTATTCTCGTGGGTACCGTCCACCTGTACGTGGCTTCTCCTGATGCAACTATTCAGGCGGCATCAAGCGATGAGAATCCAGTCGCAAAGGCAAAGGCGATGCCGCCGCTTCACGGAACGGTATCCGTGGCTTCCAAGGAGCCCCAAGCCATCAAGCTGCAAGGGTCCGAGGGCAGCAAGGCGCAGACCCCAGTCCCGTCTCAAACCCAGACGCCTAAGAATACGGCGGTCCAGGCTGGTACTACGGACGATGTTACGAAACCGACGGAACCTTCGGACAAACCCAAAGAAGCTACGCCTATGACACGTGATGGCTCGAGTGTTACCGCCATTGGAGACTCTGTCATGTTGGATGTACAGTCGTACATTCAGGAATCCTTCCCGGGAGCTGTTGTAGATGGGCGGATCGGCCGTCAGATGGCGGAGGCGCCTGCCGTACTGGAGCAGCTAAGACAGAACGGACAGCTCGGTAAGACGGTTATTATTGAGCTGGGCACGAACGGCGCTTTCACCAAGGACCAGTTATCCGATCTGTTGGCTAGCCTGAAGGATGCGAAGCGTATTATACTTGTGAATACCCGTGTGCCTCGGCCGTGGGAGAGTATTGTGAACAAGCATCTTGCCGAAGCAGCGTCCCAGGACCCGCGAATTACAATGATTGACTGGTATGGAGCCAGCTCTGGTAAAAACTCCTATTTCGAGCATGACGGAGTACATTTAAAACCTAAAGGTGCTAAAGCTTATGCGTCCTTGTTGGCTCAGGCCCTCACGAAGCAATCGTAATAAACTGCAATGATACTCATAATTATGTAAATGCAAGACAAGAAAGCCACCGGGAGTAGGTTGTCCTCTGGTTGAAGCGCATCCCTAAATTTTCATCGGCTAAACCTAAGGGTTTTTCCAATGTCTATTCTAAGGTGTGTACACCAACCCTGATCCGGTGGTTTTTCTTATTTTAGTATGGAGGTACATAAGCTAATGGAAAAGGGCTATTCACATAGTAGAACGAGTGAGCACCGCTTGAAGAGGAACAGAAGAAGGCTGATACTGATTGCTATTATATTATTTGTGGCAGGCTGCATTACTTTCATTGCGATAAAGGTTTCGGATAGCAAGCCACACGCGCCGACCCAGGAGCTTGCTAAAAAAACGGATTCCGGATCATCAAACGTTAAATCCAGCGCAGGGGCAAAGGGTAAAGCGGCCTCTCCAAAAAACGATCCCGATGTAGAAGACGGTGCCTTTGTTGAAAAATATTTAAATCAGCAAATGTTAGGACAAATGCCCGATGGAGCTGATGGTAAAAAAGTGGCCTACTTATCCTTTGATGACGGACCATCCGTGACGGTCACACCTCAGATATTGGATATTCTGAAAAAGCAGAAGGTCAAGGCAACCTTTTTTATCGTAGGAAAAGAAGCCGATGAAAATGAACATACCAGGAACATTATCAAAAGAATTGTTAAAGAGGGTCATGCGATAGGAAACCACACGTACTCTCATAATTATAAGTATTTATATCCTAACAGGCGGGTAAGCACAGACCATGTTATGCAGGAGATCGAGAAGAACAATCAGGTTCTAAAAAGTATTCTGGGGCCGGAATTCTCCACCAGAATGATCCGCTTCCCTGGGGGGCACATGACATGGAACAGAAGAGATCCACAGGGAATGGCTGCTCTGGATAAGGTTTTGCGTCAAAAGGATTACCATCAGGTGGACTGGAATGTATTAACGAAGGATGCAGAGGGAAGATCCAAGAAAGCACCGGCACTAATCAACCAGTTTATAAGGTCAGTCAAAGGTCGAGAAAAAGCAATTATACTCATGCATGACACCTATGGTAAAGAAGAAACAGCCAAAGCATTGCCGCAAATCATAGAATATCTGAAGAAACAGGGATATGAATTTAAAGTTATGAAGTAAGTAAGATAGGCATAAATGAGGAAAGGACGGGGCTGATGGCCACCGTCCTTTTTGCTATTAAGGTATATCGTTCGCGTATTTTAGATGCGTTCTGCTTCACCCATCGCCTGAATGAAAGCTCCGATACCTTTGGGATCGTTGGTTATAATCGGCTCGCTGATATAGTAAGCGAAGGTACCATCCCGACGATCTTTACCACCCAAACCGCTTACTTGCACCGTTTTGTTCAGATTTACGAGTCCTTCTTCAGTAATCGTGATAAATTCATCGATAATTCCCTTACGGATGATTTCTGCCTCTTGACGATATTGCTCTGGCAGATAGCCTTTGCGAACGCCCTTGGCAATAGCATAAAGAATCATGCAGGAAGCAGAGGCTTCCAGATAGTTGCCTTTCACATGGCCCAGGTTGAGCACTTGATAAAAGACTCCACTTTCTTTATCACGCACTTTCAGCAGGGCTTCCAGTGTTTCCGTCAGCATATCGATCAGGACAGGACGGTCTGCATGATCCTCTGGAATATAGTCCAGCACGTCAACGAGTGCCATAACGAACCAACCCATCGAGCGTCCCCAGAAATTTTTGGAACAGCCTGTTTCCGGGTTGCACCAATGCTGCTCACCCTTCTCATCCCAAGCATGGTAGAGCAGACCCGTTTCAGGATCACGCGTATGCTTGTAGCAAAGCTTGAATTGTAGGGTCACATCGTCAAACTCTGACGGATCTCCGAATTCGCGGATAAATTCAGCGTAGAACGGGGCACCCATGTACAAGCCGTCGAGCCAAATTTGATACGGATAAATTTGCTTATGCCAGAATGCGCCCTCGCTTGTGCGTGGGTGTTTTTCCAACTGACTTCGTAATTGGTAGGCTGCCTTTTTGTATCGTTCATCTCCTGTGGCACGATACAGAGAGAAGAGCAGCTTGCCGTTATTCACGTGGTCAATATTGTACTCATCTACTTTATAGCGCTGAATTACGCCATTTTCGTCAACAAAATGATCCATATGTTTTTTTATAAATTCCATGTACTTGGGATCGCCTGTCAGTTCGCCAACCCATTCCAGACCTCTGTAAATCACGCCATGGTCATATTCCCATTTTTCGTAAAATTCCGGGCTCCGTTGTAGAACGGAATCGCTCATACGTACAGCCCAAGAATCTGTTTTTGTAGGACTGGTGGTTGGTTGTGATGTTGGATTTGCCATGATACAGTCACCTCTTTAGTAAATGTTTAATCTGTAATTGTTATTGTTGTTACATAGATGGAGTGTGTGTCTTAGGGTCAACGGGTTTGTTCTTGAAGCCCACATTATTGTTACCCCAGCACCGATCGTAATGGAAACCTGTCAGTTCCTCGAATACCTTCCGGGCTTCCGGTTTAGCTGATTTCATGGAGCCACCGTTTTTGAGGCGGTCAATTTCGGCGATTAGCTTCTTGTGGCTGTCAATATCCAGCTTCATCACGACAGAAGCAATCATACCGATGATCGCGAGAACGATAGTACCAACCACAAGTACATAAAAGATGGCGTGCTGAGCAGCGACGGGCTGACTATCAGCCCCGGATACAAAACCAAAATGCTGTAACACCCAGCCGAGAATGAAGACGACAACGGCCCGCACCATTTTTCCGGCAAAGGTCATCATACCTGCATAAATACCTTCCCGGCGACGGCCGGTCAACGCTTCATCCACATCGGCAAGGAACGTGTATTGATTCCAAGGAATGTAGTAGACGCCCCCAGTACCAAGCCCCATGAACAGGGTGATGACATATAGCCATACCATCGTATTCGAGGCTCCCGTTATATAGAGCAGGCCATAACCTGCTACGCTAAAGCAAACGACAACGAGTGCGGCGATGAAAGGCATACGGAACCCTTTACGCACGCAGAATTGGATGAAGAAATAGGTAGAAATCAATTGAATGACAGAGTTAAAGCTGTTCAAATTGGATACCATCTCCGAGCTTTGGAACAAGGAGAAGACAATAAAGTACGTAAAAGCAGAAGTAAACAGCCACTCAGCTGAAAAGCCGCCCAGGTACATCCCGAGATGATGACGGAACGTTTTGACTCGGAAGGTAGAGGAAATGTCGACAAACAACTTTTTCATCGAATCTATAAAGGATAGCGGAGCTTCACCTTCCAGTTCCTTTTGCAGTTCCTCACTTGGACGTTCCCAGGAGTTTTTGTACAAGAATGCCATCGCAATCAGCAGAATAGCTGCAAAAACGAGACCGGTATAAAAGAAAGGCAATGGAGAGTCTTTGCCATACTCGGCAATAAAGCGACCAGGGATAAAAGCGGCAGCGAAATTGGCAATTTTGCCAAACATGGCCTTCCATCCAGTCAATCTGGAGCGTGCGCCGAAGTCTCGGGTCATCTCTGACGCTAGTGCTTCATACGGCACCATGACAGAGGTATACACTAGTTCAAACAGCACGTACGTGCTCAGGTAATACCAGAAGCCCAACCCATCTACCCAAAGCATCGGATACACGAGCATCAGCGGGATACCCATCATGATGAAAAAGCGTCGTCTGCCGAATTTACGGCCCAAGCGGGTCCGGTGAAAGTTATCGCTGATAAAGCCCATGATCGGATTGCTGACTGCATCTATGATGCTGGCAACAGAGAAAATGGCCGCGGCCTGAACGGGAGACAGTCCGCAAAAGGTTGTATAAAAGTACATTAACCATGCACCACTAATAGCAAGTGCGCCACTTCCTAGCATGTTACCGCTTCCATAGGCGAGTGTATGTTTCAGTGTGATTCTTCGTTCCATGATCTGTTCACCTCATATTTTGTCTGGTTATGAGGACAATCACCGGTCGCTATATTATGCAAAATTGTCTGAGTTGGTAGATGGGCCAGGGCGTCCTGATTAGGCGGGGCTTTTAACGTGCCCCTATATTTTTTCCGCTCGGAGTACCCGAGCCGATCAGATCGCTTCCTTTGGCCAGCTTAAGGAAATCACCTAGCTGGATGGAACCGTCTGCACTTCGAGTGATGGAAGGCGTGAGACTAACAAAGTCGTCTGCACTGACTACCAGACCTTTGGCATTTGTCGATTTTTTGTTTTTCCACCAAACGCTAGAGTTGTCTTGATCTGTACCGCTTGTTTTGTCACTGGCGCTTCCCTCAAAGGAAAGATTGTTAATGAACACGTGATCACCCTTGTCAAAAGCAAAATTACTTTGTCCATTGTCCCACGAAGTATTATTGGTCAACGTAATGCTGCCGGGGTTGCTATTGTAGGTGAAGCCGTGTTTTTTGTTCTGGAAAGCAATACTGTTTTTCACAATATGGTTGACTTTGATTTTGTCTCCACCCAGCTTAAAGCCGTTGCCGTCGCTGTTCGCGGTAGACGTTCCATCTGCGGTCTGCCCGTTGTGGTGGGCCACACTGTTCAAAATGGTTACTTCGCCGATAGGACCCGTTTCGGTTTTGCTATACAAATCCCAGCCATCGTCTACGTTGTACGCAGCCAAGCAGTTATCAAACACATTGCCTGATCCCACAGTCAATTTGGCAGCGAAGCCATCGGCATCCTCACCATTATCGGGATCAGCGTTATCGTGAGAGTAAGAATTCAAAATCAAATTGTTCGATGGCCACTCACTATTGGAAGCGTTAGGGGAGTAACGTCCAAGCTGAAGTCCAGTATCCCGGTTGTGGTGGGTTTCCACGTTTTCGATTCGGTTATTGCTGCCGCCGATATAGATACCATTATCTCCGGCCCCCTTTACTTCAAGGCCCTTTACCAGCCAAAAGTCTCCGTTAAGCTGAAGTCCACGATTGGCTGAACCAAAGGCTTGAGCAGAGAAATCAAGTACTGGCTTTTCACTACCGTAAGCGACCAACCCTTTGAGTGAGCCGTTATTGCCGCTATTTTCACGCTGAATTGTAATCGTTGAGGAGTAGGTGTAGTTACCACCGCGCAGGTAAATGGTTTTACCAGGAGCAATTTGTGTAAGTGCTGCTTCGAGCGTGGTAGGACTGGATATTGTACCCGGATTGGACACGTTACCATTTGGCGCCACATACAAATCTCCTGCCGCTAATGTTGTGGAGACGGTGGTTGAGTCGGTTGTACTAACTGCCTCTTCTGTAAGTGCGGAAGAAGGGGTGTCGTTGGATAACGTATCTGCGTAAGCGGTTCCAATAAGGCAAGAAGAAGCAAAAACAAAAGAAACACCGAGTCTTAGAGCGTTAAAGCCGGTTTTTGGACGATCATTTCGTTTAAACATTTAATTTCCTCCTTATTTGAGCTCATATTTTAAAAGAAGATAGCATCTATAAAAGTGACTCATGCTGTCTTTCCACTAAAAACAGGACACCTCCTGGGGGAACAGATTGATCTACCATTAGTCCAAAACGCTCTAAGAAGTATATGCACAGTGTAATATATGTTAACGTTTGCATCAACAGTTTTTTACTGTTTTTATGATATTGTGAAAAAAAGTTCACACTTTTGTTTCAACTATAGTTGTAGTTTTGCCACACTGGGAAAATTTGATTATACTTAAACATTATACATATAATAGGAATGAAAACTGTGGGAAAGGGTGGGTGTAGCGCATGGAGAGTGGAAATCATTTGACGGATTCAACTGTCGAACAATTGCAGGAAAAGCAGCCACGAGTGAAAAATGAGATGATCGATTGGCTCAAGGCCATTATTGTAGCCATTGTGTTCGTGTTCATTATACGTTGGCTATTATTTGCGCCATTTATTGTTGAGGGAGCGTCCATGGAACCGAATTTCAAGACAGATGAACGAGTGGTCGTGAACAAGGTGATTTACGATTTTCGTGATCCCAAGCCGAGTGAGGTTGTTGTATTCCATGTGAGAAAGGAACAAAAAGACTTTATTAAGCGTGTTATTGGAGTGGCTGGAGATACAATTCAGTATCAAGGTGACAATCTTTATGTGAACGGTAAGAAAGTAGAGGAGTCATACATTCAGGGAGCTATTCAGGATGCGCACGCCAAGGGAGAACTATATAACAATGTTGATTTTCCAAATGGAACCATAACCGATTCCAAGGTACCTGAGGGGTATATTTTTGTGATGGGTGACCACCGCAATAATAGTAGGGATAGTCGTGCTATTGGCTTTGTCTCTATTAAAGATATTGTTGGCCGTGCGGATGTGATTTTTTGGCCGGTTGATAGCGCACAATGGGTTAAGCATAAATAATATAAGAGCGCCTAAGAGGGGGGGATTCCTCACTTAAGGCGCTTTTTATTTTATAATCTCATTATACTTTTTTCGTAAACGGGTCAGGAAGCTTGCGCCAATCCTGCTCCATTTCTTCAGGGGTCAGCAGTGTCTCATCCAGGGTGCGCTCGATTTCTTCCCGGTTCATGTCGATGCCAATAAATACGAGTTTGGTAACCCGATCACCATACTCTTCGTCCCAGTCAGGTGTTTTTTCAAAATCTTCACCGAGATAGTATTGGCGTTCTTCTTCAGTCAAAGCAGATACCCACAGTCCTGCGCGTGCGAATTGTTTGGAGCTACCCGCCTGGCTGAATGTAAAAGCAGTGCGGTTCTGCGTGGCGAGCCACACCAATCCCTTGGAGCGTACAACCTCAGCAGGCCATTGAGCCAGCCATTTCAACAAACGTTCGGGATGAAATGGGATTTTGCGCTTGTACACAAACGAAGCAATGCCATATTCTTCTGTCTCGGGTACATGCTCTTCTTTGTTCATTTCCTGTATCCAGCCTGCCGCCTGACTAGCTGTTTCAAAATCGAAGCGATACGTGTTCAAAATCTCTTTTGGGTCCACTTTACCGTACTCGGAACGGATGATTTTGGCGTTTGGTTGAATGCCGCGTAACGCTTTTTCCAGTCGTTCTAGCTCCTCAGGGGATACCAGATCGCATTTGTTAATGATCAGCACATCACAAAATTCCACCTGCTCTATGAGCAGATCAACGATGCCGCGTGCATCCTCCTCTGCCGCTTCCTGTCCGCGATCCTTGAGGAAGTCTCTGGAGTAGAAGTCCTTCCAAAATTCCGGTGCATTCACGACGGTGACCATAGTATCCAGTCGGGTCAGCTTGGTCAAATCAATTCCATTTTCCTCGTCTACATAACTGAAGGTCTGGGCTACCGGAATGGGCTCACCTATACCCGTGGACTCGATAAGAATATAGTCAAACCTTTTGTCGAGTGCCAGTCGTTCTACCTCTTTTAATAAATCTTCCCGCAAGGTGCAGCAGATACAACCGTTGGACATTTCCACCAGCTTCTCATCCACACGAGATAATCCTCCACCTTCACGAACGAGATCAGCATCAATATTTACCTCACTCATATCATTGACGATGACTGCTACCCGCAAGCCTTCCCGGTTGTTCAGCACATGGTTCAGCAGGGTGGTTTTGCCGGAGCCGAGGTACCCGCTTAGTACCGTGACCGGTATTTTCTTTTCCAATTCCATAGCGTTTGCCAACGTAATCACTCTTCCCTTCGAAAGTATCATGAAATGTCGAATGTGCTGTAGTGGTTATCATGCGAGATAGGAAAGCAGAGGTGCTTTCTTTGTTTTACTTAATCGTAATAATTACGAATAGTAAAATTAGTAAATCATTATTAAGAGGAATTGTCAAGGAAGGCAACACCAATACACCTGATAAGAACTGAATTAATTTTCAAATCGATAAATAATTAAAATTTTAGGTAATTTGTACGATAAAATAAGTATCCATGATGGAACAGATTGAGCTTAAGTTGTATAGAGTTGTGGCGGCATGGCGTCAGATTAGAGAGGACGTATCCAATACATGCGGACAATAGGGATAGGCACTAAAATTAGTGGTATGGTGATCGGTATTTTGGTTGTGTTGTCTGTCGTAATTGCTTATGTTGTTACTAGCCGAATGCAGGAGGGAATTGAGGCTTTTGCTACCGAAAAGGCTAAAAATGACTTGAATATGGCAACCCGCCTGCTGGACTACAAATATAGCGGGGCATGGCAGATCAAGGACGGGCAATTATATAAGGGAAGCCAACGGATTAACAATAATGAAGAAATCGTCGATGAAATTGGCGGGGCAACAGGCGATACGGTGACTTTCTTTCAAGGGGAGCAACGGGTAGCGACGAATGTCATGCTGGAGGGCAAACGCGCTGTAGGCACGAAAGTATCCGAGAAGGTGGCTACCGTTGTCTTAAAGCAGGGTCAACCCTATTATGGTCAAGCGGTAGTAGTTGGTAAAACGTATCAAGCTGCGTACACACCCATTCGTAGTGCAGACGGTGCTGTGATTGGCATTCTGTATGTAGGTGCATCGCAATCGATCATTGACGGGATCATTAGCGGGTTTATCCGCCAATTTATGATTGTGATTGTGATTGCTATTGCAGTGTCGCTAGCCGTGATTCTCTGGTACATGAGCAGGGTAAACCGCAGGCTGGGCCGTGTAGGCCAGGCGCTCGCCAAGGCAGGTCAGGGGGATTTCACTTCTGTTCTGCATGATCAAAGCAAAGATGAGCTCGGGCGGCTGAGTACCAACTATAATGAAATGCGGGGAAATTTGGGCATTTTGATTTCCGAGGGCATGCATGCTTGTGGAGCGGTAGCCGATTCAACGGGACGGCTTGCCGTCATTGCTGAAGCATCGACGAGAGAGGCAAATAGAATTGCAGACACCATACGGCAGGTTGCAGACGGAGCCGAAGCGCAGACCCGAAGCGTATTGGAAAATCAGACGGCGATGGAAGAGATGGCTCAGGGCATTCAGAATGTCGCGGAAAACGCCTCAGAGATTGCCGAAGCTGCTATCTACTCCAAGCAGCAGGCGGAGGCAGGCGCGGAAACCGCGCGCCTCACGGTGGAACAGATGGGAGAGCTGCATTCGTCCATTCAGCATACGGATGCTCTGATTCAAGCGCTGCACCGTCAATCAGGTGAAATTACCGGAATCATGCAGGTTATTCAGGGAATATCTGAACAGACGGGACTGCTGGCGCTGAATGCTTCTATTGAAGCTGCTCGCGCAGGTGAGCAGGGACGAGGATTCGAGGTTGTAGCATCCGAGGTGCGGAAGCTAGCAGATCAATCGGGAATAGCCTCCCGTCAAGTGGCGCAGCTCATCCAAAACATTGATGGAGATGTACAGCGCTCGGCGGAAGCGATTGGACATGTGGTAGCGCATGTGGACAGCGGGCTGCGGATGATGAACGAGACACATGACAGCTTCGAACAGATCGTAGAAAGAAGCACTCACATTGCAGAACGGATCGAAAGCATGGCAGCAATCGCAGAACAAATGTCAGCAGGTGTGCAGGAAGTTACCGCTTCTGCTACTGAAATTATTGTCATCGCCCGCAGGACGAGCGGCGGCTCACAGGAAGTGTCGGTTGCAGCTTCCGACCAGATGGAAGAGATTAACCGTCTGAATGCCTGCTCTGCTGACCTACAGCTTGCTATGGAAGAGATGCTGAAAGCGCTAGGCCAGTTTAAGGCTCAATGAATACTGTACAGAAGCCCATGATGGATATCACGAAGACAAGAGGACTTGCGCGAACAACACGCAAGTCCTCTTTTTTGCATCTGGCTTCGATTCCTTGACTCAGCCTTTGACGGCTCCAGCAACGACGCCTTTGACAATGTATTTTTGCAGAAAAATAAATACGATGATCGAAGGCAGCACAGCCATTACCATCGCGGTCATGGCATATTGCCAGTCTGACGTATACTGTCCGACAAAGGTGTAGGCGGCCAGCGTCAGCGTTTTGGTGCTGGGTGAGCCGTTGACCATGAGTAGCGGAAGCAGAAAATCGTTCCAAATCCACATCACGTCGATAATGACAATGGTAGCAGTGACTGATTTCAGCAAGGGGAAAATCACGGAAAAGAAAAGCCGGAAGCCCGAGGCCCCATCGATCTTGGCACTTTCATCAATCTCGACCGGAATACCTTTCACGAAGCCGTGATAGATAAACACTGCCAGCGGTGCGCCGAAGCCCCAATACAGCAAGCCAAGTCCCCAAGTGCTATCTGCCAGATTTAAGTCTTTTGCCAGTCGCAAGACAGTGAGCATGATGGACTGAAACGGGATCAGCATCGGCATAATGCACAGCATGTAAATCACGGAGCTCCATTTGCTTTTGGTTCTTGCCAGCTTGTAGGCCGCGATGGAAGATATCAGTACGATACCTGCCAGTCCGACGACGGTGATAATGGTGTTATTCAGAAATAGGCGTGGATAGTCAATGAATTTCCATACATATACGTAGTTATCTAGCGAAAGCTGCTTGGGCAGCGCAATGACGTCGGTCATGACCTCAGCGAAGCTTTTGAACGAATTGTTAATGGCGAGAAACAGCGGGTACAAAAATAACAATGATAATACAATCATGCCCGCTTCTAGCAAAATACGTCCCGTACGGCTGCGTTGCATCAGGCTTCAACCTCCCTGCGTTTGAAAATAGACAATTGAATAATCGTAATGATCAGGACTGCAACGAATAAAATCAATGCTTTGGCTGTTCCGTAGCCATACAGATTGTTCTGGAACGTGTCCCGGTAAATATCATACGCAATGCTGTATGTTGTACCACCGGGCCCACCGCCGGTCAGGGATAAAATGACGTCAAACACTTTGATCGAGTTGGTCAGTGCCATGAAGACTGAGATCGTAATGGAAGGTGCGAGCATCGGTAGAATAATACTGAAAAATCTCCGAATCGGCCCCGCGCCATCGACAATGGCAGCTTCTTTTAAATCCTCTGGCACAGATTGCAAGCCTGCAATATAAATGACCATGTAAAAGCCAATGGATTGCCAGATCGATACCGCCAAAATGGAAATAAACGCGAGCCCTTCCTCACCCAGCCAGCTTAGCTGGAAGATGCCCCAGCCTGTACTGTGTCCCAGTGACTCAAAGCCTTGCATGAAGATGAATTTCCATATAAAGCCGACAATCACGAGACTGAGGATATACGGGATAAAGAAAGCCGCCCGCAGCCAAGCCGAGCTTTTCAGCTTCATATCGAGAACGAGCGCCAGCAAAATGGCCAGCACATTCACCAATACAATGTACAGAATGGCATACTTGACGGTAAACCAGGCTGCATGTGCAAAATTGGCGTCTCCAAGTAGGATTTGCTTGAAGTTATCCAGACCTACAAATTTCGGATGTTTGGATATGCCGTTCCACTTCGTCAGGGAATAGCGTATCGTCATCAAAAACGGAATGTAAAATGCAATCGTAATGCACAGGATTACGGGCAGTGTGAATAAACCGAATTCCAGTTTACTGCCCTTGTCGCCCCGAGTTCCCCTTTTTTTCAGCATAACGCACCTCTTTTTCTCAACATTTTCCGCTCTTTCGCTCCAAGCTGTTTAAGATATAATGAAAGTATAGGATAGCCCCTAGGGCCGGACCAATGGATTTAAGAAAACAGTTGAGGGTAAAAATGTGTACGCTTTCAAAAGGGGCGATTATCATGATGTCAGAGCGTGTAGGAACGTTTCTTCGCTCCACGTGGAGGAGAATCACGCAAAAATTAGTGAACAAGCTCATTCTACTTTTTACCTCGGTGATTATTCTGGTGGTGGGCTCACTCACAATTATTTCCTATCAGATGATTGAAAAGGAGTCGGTTAACCATAGCATCGCCAGCACGACCAATAATCTGTTGCTGGTCAATCAGAATTTGGAGGATTATTTGGAGGGAATGCAGCAGTTGGCTCTTCCGCAGCTTCGTTATAACGATATCATGAACGCCATTGCCAATGAGAATCAGGACTATGCTTCGAGAATGGTCATTGAAAATTACTTGCGCAGCATGTTTTATTCACGTAATGATCTGGAAGCGATCTATCTGTACGTGGCGGACCGACATCAATACTATGTGGTTACCAGGGAGACGTACAACATTACGGTGCGCAAAGGAATAAACACAGATATTCCCAAGCTTCCTTGGTATAAAGAGGCGATGGCTAGTACCACGAACGAATCATTTCAATCCTTTGTAGGGTCCCGCTCTGATATGGGCTATGTGGCGCCACAAGCGAGCTTTATGGCATACCATCGAGTGTTGAGGTCGATTGCATCCCGCCATCCGCAGGCGGTGCTGTCTTTTTATTACAATACGAGCGCCGTGGATGAAATCATGCAGAACATTCCACTGGGCAAAGGGGACCAATTGATGCTAATGAGCCCTAAAGGGGTTCCCTTTTATGTGAACAGCTTTCCGCTATATGAGCGGATGCGTGATTCTGGAGTGTTGACACAGATCGGCAAGGGAGGAAGCGGGCGAGTAACGTGGTCAGATAGCAGTGGGAATCAGGAGTATTTGGTCGTCTATGATGCTGGTGAAAAAGATGGGTGGCAGCTCATTAAGCCCATCCCATACCGCCAGATTTATGAAGCAGCTACGACAACACGGAATTGGAGCTATGCCATCGGGGCTTTATTTTTAGGAGTGTCTATTATATTAGTGACACTGACCTCGAACGCCATTACCCGACCCTTACATAAGCTGTCTACCCAGATGAAGCGGTTTAGCACCGGGGATTTTGGAGCAACAGCTCCTGTGAAGGGACATGACGAGATTGCATATTTGTCGCTGCATTTTAACGAAATGGTCCAAAGAACCGAAGAACTTATTAATGAGCGCTATCGCATGAAGCTGGTCGAAAAGAACGCCATACTCAAGGCGTTGGAGGCTGAAATTAATCCTCATTTTCTGTACAATGCCCTGCAAGCCATATCCACGCAGGCATTAAAGCGGGAGATGTTCGACATGGCGGATATGGTGGATGCGTTGGCCCAAACGTTGCGGTATTCCATCAACGGCAAGGATATCGTAGCTGCCCGCGAAGAGCTCAAGCACATTGAACGGTATATAGGTCTGCAAAAAGCAAGGTTCGGAGCGAGACTGCGGGTCGAAGTGGTATGGGAAGAAACGCTGATGGAGCTGCCGATTCCGAGATTATCTGTGCAGACGTTGGTGGAAAACGCTATCAAGCATGCGTTGGAAAAAGTATCAAGCGATATTCTGATCGTCATTTCAGCCGAATCGAGTTCTACAAATGCCACAATTACAGTCAGGGACAACGGACCTGGAATTTCAGAGGACAAGCTGAAAATGGTGCTGGATTCATTCCATGAAAAATGGGAAGAACGGGAGAGCGAGCATATTGGTTTAAAAAATCTGAACACACGGTTGAAGCTTTTGTATGGAGATCAGGCAGGATTATTCATACTTACGGATGAAACGGGAACGGAAATGAGAATGCAAATTCCCCGGGGAGGAAGTAGTCATGTATAACGTATTGATTATTGACGATGAGGAGCCGTTGCGCGAAGCCATTCGTATTATCGGGGATTGGGACGGTCTGGGCATCGAAAATATTTATGAGGCGACGAATGGAAGGTTGGGACTGGAGCTGTTGGGTCAGCACCATATAGATGTGGTGATGGTCGATATGAAAATGCCTGAGCTGAACGGTATCGAATTTCTTCGTGCCATCGAAAAGGCATATCCCCACCTGCTGACGATTGTCATTAGTGGCTACAATGACTTTGAATTTACACGGCAGGCGATTCAATCCCGGGTGGTGGACTATCTGCTCAAACCTATTAATCGTCACGATCTGAACCAGGCACTGCGCAAAGCAGTGGACATTCTGGAAAGTCGAGAGCAAAGCAAAAACAAGTTCATTAGCCAGAACATTACACTGAATATGTCACTGCCGAAGCTGAAAGAGAAGCTATATTTGTCCATTTTGGACGGTAGCTTTAAAAGGCAGGCCAATACAGCGTTGCTCCCATTGATCGGAGCGGATCAGCCGGGGAATCGCTTTGGGGTGATTGTGCTGCGGCTGCTGAACAGGGATGAGATTCGCAGGACGCGTTTTCATGGCGATGCCGATCTGATGGATTTTGCCCTGACCAATGTGTTAGCTCAGACGTCAGATGAACGGTTGAGTTGTTTTAGCTTCTCCCATCCGCGACGGGAGCGGGAGGTCGTTTCGATCTGTACCTTGGCCCCAGGACAAGAAGAACATATGGCCTTACTATTGGCACAAGTGACACAGAAGGCGGTGGCGAACCTGCATGGGCTGTTCAGCATGGTGGTAGTTGCCGGATTGGGTAAGCTCTGCACAGATGTATTGGAGCTAGCGTCTGCTTATATGGATGCCAAGACGCTCATTCACAGCACGGATGTGTTGAAGCTGGAGGGGGAATCCATTCTTCATACAGTGCCACGGCAAATAGTTACGTTAGAGGAAATGTCATGGACGGAGCGACTGCTGTCGATCCAAAAGGATGCTCAGACAGGTCAGGCGAACCGGGCAAAAGTACTGCTGGGCGATCTGCTGAAACAATTGGCATCAGGCCCTATTTTTCGTTTACAGGATGCGGATCGAATGATGAAGGAGTTCCATTTTTTACTGAGAGAAGCTGCGGTTGAGTTAGGTGCGTCTACGTCAGTGTTGAATCAAGATAGAGCTTTGGAAGAACCGGAGTACGTGGGTGAAGAGGATTTGTCTGCTGATTTTACGAGCTTTGTCCACTACGGTCAGAGATTGAATCGGATGCTGGAGCTTTACATTGCTGGGGTCCAACATACTCAATCAGGGAACCAGCCCTTTGACATCACGGACATCAAAAGACACATCGACCGTTATTATTTTGAGGATATCAAAATTTCGTTTTTTGCCGAAACCTATTTTTTGAGTCGGGAATACCTGATGAAGCTGTTCAAACAGCAGTTTGGTTACGGTATTCACGAATATGTACAGAAGGTTAGAATGGACAAGGCGAAGGAGCTGCTGGGTGATTCTAACCTGAAAATACAGGAAATCTCGGATATGCTCGGCTACAAAGATAAAAATTATTTCAGTAAGGCTTTCCGTAATTATTATCAGGTGTCACCGTCTGAGTATCGCGTGAGCCTGCAATAAACCACTTTTTTACCCTTAACGCTTCACTAATCTGCCTTTTTAAATTGGAGTATATTTTTTAGAATGATCGCATGGACGTTGATCACAAACAAATGGGGGAGTATCCATGTTAAAGAAGATGATGGCGTTATCCGGCAGTTTGCTTTTGACGGTCGGTTTGTTGAGCGGATGTGGAAGCAACGGCGGCACGGATGCGTCGAAGGAAAGTGCTGGCGGCAAAGAAGATTTGAAAACGGTTACAATAAACATGTTCACAGCTTCACCAGAGTATACCGATGCTTTTAACGCGTATATCGAGGAGTATAAGAAGGTCAAACCTAACGTGAAGATCAATCTGGAGATCATGCAGGCAGACTACAACACGATTCTGAAGTCGAAAATAGCCTCAGGTAGTACACCGGATGTATTCCAAACGACGGCAGGAGGCGACATCGACACGTATGCGGATTATAGCGCTGATCTGACCAATGAGCCGCTGGCAGCAGCCATGACGGATGCTGTTCGAGCGAATATGAGCTCCAGTGACGGCAAAGTATTAGGACTCCCGGTAAAAGGGAACCTGTTTACGCTGATTTACAATAAGGATTTGCTTACCAAGGCTGGGGTAACCTCCCCGCCGAAGACGATTGCAGAAATGCAGGATGCGGTCACCAAGCTAGAGGCGAAGGGCATTACTCCATTTGCCAACGCATATAAAGAGTGGTGGGTATGGAAACATATCTTCCAACACTATGTAGATGCTGCCGCGCAGGATGCGGGCGTGGAACCGAAACAGCTCGTTAGTGATTTTATCGCAGGCAAAGCAAAGATCAAGGACTACCCCGTGCTGTACAACAACTTCTTTAACTTCATTGATTTGACGGTGAAACATGGCACAGATAAGCCACTGGAAAGAGACAGCAATGCGGAAGTAAGTGATTTTGCATCCGGAAAAGCTGCATTTATGACCGGTAAAGGTGCGTGGGATGAGGAAGCAATCAAGAAAATTAACCCTGATCTCAAGATTGGCATCATGGGATATCCGGTGAGTGACAAAGCGGATCAATCGGTCATCATTACCGGTGCAGATCAGGCGCTACGTATCAACAAGGATTCAGAAGTATCGAAGGAAACGATTGAATTTTTCAACTGGCTGTACACTTCGGAATACGGTAAGAACTGGTTCTCCCAGGTAGCGAAGGTGATTCCTCCAATTAAGGATGCACCGCTTCCTGATCTGGAAATGCCTAAGGAAATGGAAAGTATTTTGAAAACGTCGAAGTCCGGTGATCTGTCTGTTAACTACTCGCTGGATACGTTCCACCAAAAATTTGGTGAGCTGATGCAGGCATATATCAGCGGTAACATGAACAAGGATCAGGCGGTTGCAGAGATTGAGAAGGCATGGGTGCAATTAGGTTCAGCACAATAAGATTGGTTCCGCAGAGGCGTCCGTAAGGGCGTCTTTTTGTGTTATAGCTAGGAGGCGGAGAGGGGATGGATAAAAAAATATTTAATAATATTTAAATATTTACTTGCAAAAAGTTATTGAGTTGTGGATAATAGGTTGTGTGCAATATATCTACACCATACGACATACATAATGACTGCAAGTTGCAAATGTGAGAGATCCCCCGTTGAGGGAATCTCTTTTATTCCGTTTGGACTATGCCGATTATGTTTTTAATAGACCGTGTAATTTGAAGGGTATTTTTCGTTTATGTGACGAAGATAAAAAGGAGATGAACGTTTTGACGAATTCGTTGTTTACACCGTATACACTGAAAGATTTGGAATTAAAGAATCGTGTGGTGATGCCCCCGATGTGCCAATACTCGGTGACAGCCAAGGACGGGATTCCGAATGATTGGCATCATGTCCATTACCTGAGCCGGGCTATTGGAGGCACGGGCCTGATTATTATAGAAATGACGGACGTGGAACCGGATGGACGGATTACAGATTATGATCTGGGTCTTTGGTCAGACGAGCATGTCCCAGCTTATAAGAAGCTGGTTGACGGCATTCATGCGCACGGGTCCAAGGTAGGTATCCAGATTGCTCACGCGGGCCGTAAAGCTGAGGATGCAGCTGAGCCAGTTGCTCCTTCCGCGATTGCATACCCGGATGCGAATTATAAACAGCCACGCGCGCTTACGACGGAGGAAGTCCGTGGCATGGTGCAGAAATTTGCAGACGCTACCCGGCGTGCAGTTCAAGCGGGCGTGGATACGATTGAACTGCACGGGGCACATGGTTACTTGATTCACCAATTCCATTCGCCAGTTACAAACAAGCGGGACGACGAGTACGGTAAGGATTTATCCCGTTTTGGCGTTGAAGTCATTCAGGCTGTACGCAAGCAAATGCCAGCGGGTATGCCGTTAATCTTACGCATCAGCGCGGTGGAATACGTAGATGGTGGGTACGATGTGGATCATGCCATTGAGCTGAGCCGTGCATATCAGGCTGCAGGCGTAGATGTGATCCATGTTAGCTCGGGCGGGGAAGGCCCTGCTGGCGCCAGAAAGCCGGGCAACTATCCGGGCTATCAAGTGCCGTTCGCACGCCAAATTCGCGAGGCACTGAACATCCCGGTGATCGCTGTAGGCTCGTTGGATGACCCAGCCTTGGCGCAGTCCGTTATCGGCAACGAGGATGCCGATCTGGTCGCTGTGGGACGCGGATTGCTGCGCGATCCATATTGGGCGATTCATGCAGCAGTGACGCTGCACGGCGAGGAGCCTTCCATACCTGAACAATATCAACGTGGCTACTGAGGCCTAAGTAACCCCACGTTGTTTATATATAAACAAGGCACCTGCAACGAAGTGTACGCTTCGTCAGGTGCCTGTTTTGTTTTATGGACAGATGGTACAGTGTTGAATATTCGGTGTAACTTATTTGGTGAAAACTTTAACTTCCTTTGGAGCGAGAGTCACGGTGATCGAACCGTTGTTAATCTGAATGGAGTCGTTGCTCAGCTGGTTGGTCAGACGGGTACCGTTGGACAGATTGTCGAAGTTGCCAATCGTGCGAGTTTGACTGCTCCATGAGTTGTTGATAAGTACGATGGCCTCGTCGCCGTTTTTAGAGCGCTGGAAGCTGTAAAAGGAGTCGTCTACCCATTTTTCCTTTTGGCTCCCGTTTTGCAGGGCAGGGTGGCTGTTGCGCACAGAGTTCAGCTTAGCGATGTACTGATACAGATCATGATTGGCGTTAAACACAACGTTTTCCCGGTTAGCAGGATCATCTCCGCCACTAAAGCCTTGCTCGGTGCCTTGATAGATGATAGGAATCCCGCGTGAGGTCAAAGTAAAGCCTAAGGCAGTTTTGAGCTGTGGCCATTTGTCATAGTTAGCACCCGGCTTGCCGGAGGCGTCATTCAGGAAACGTTTTACATCATGATTGTCGATAAATACACCGTTGGTCTGGGCATCGCGATAGTAACGATCATCGGAGTAGCGCTCCTTGATTTTTCTCATGGATTGATCGTGTCCGAACACGTCCTTGATTGTATAATACATCGGAAAATCTAATGCGGCATCGAGATATCGGGTGTAATCCCCCACATAAGCAGGGTCGCCATGGAAAATTTCACCCATGGTGAAGGTATTGGCGGCTTGGTCAAAATCCTTTAGAAAACCCTTCGGTACATGCTTGGCGGTATCCAACCGCAGTCCGTCAATGCCTGTCTCATTAAGCAGCCATTTGATCCAGTTTTTAAGCTCATTTGCGGTAGCGGGGTTTTCATGATTTAGGTCATCCAGTCCAGCCACATCACCGTTTTCAATTTTCCATTGGTTGTTGGAGTTGTAGTCTCCCCCTGTAATGTCGCCATTGTGATGATACCAATCTGCTTTGTCAAAGGGAGCCTTGGCGATGCCGTTCCCAGGTTGAAAATCGCCGGTGTGATTGGGAACTACGTCCAGCATAACAGCGATATTTTTGTCGTGTGCCTTACCAACCAGCTCTTTGAACTTGTCCATGGTACCGAGATGTCCGTCTACCGCATAAAAATCATACGTATGATAGCCGTGGTAAGCGTATTCGCTCTTTTGCATCGTTACTGGAGTAATCCAGATGGCGGTAAACCCCATATTTTTAATGTAGTCGAGTTGGTTAATAATACCTTGAAAATCGCCACCGTGCCACTTGCGCTGATCGCTGTTGTTGGAATTGAAGCCACCGTAGTTATCGTTGGATGTATCTCCGTTGCTGAAACGGTCTGTCATGATAAAATAAATGCTCTGTTTGCTCCAGTCTGTGCCAAGGGGAGTGGGCTTGGAGAGGGTATTCAGATCTATAGGAGTGAAGGCGCTCGAAAGCGCCTCCGTTTGAGCAGTTACTTCAACTCCGTTAACATGGGGTGTGTAGGTAGAAGTGCTTACGTTTAAGGATACACCCGAAAGTTTTTCTGTTTGGATAGGCCCTGCCACTTCGTTGAGGTCGGTTGCGTAGGTGGAAGTCACTACGCTGACGGCACTTCCTGAAGGTGCCCCCGTTCGGATAGATCCTGCAGCTCCGTTCAAGCCGGGTGTGTAGGTAGAAATTCCCGTGCTGAAAAGGTAGTTTTTGGTGTTGTTGCTGTCCCAGCTGTTATTGCCGTCGTTAAAAGCGGCTTCCAATTGGGAGGCAGACCCGATATCGACGGTAATTTTGGCATAGCCGCTAATTTCGGCATCCTGCATTTTCACACCAGGCGCAGCAGTCCAGCTTCCGCCGGCAGGGCGATAGTGAATGTAAGGCGAATTAAAGCCTTTTTTGTAGTATACCGTTACCTTGTTAGTTGTACCGCCGCCATCCCCGGGAATCGTACCCGCTGGAGCGCCAGATGTGATCGTTCCCGCATTGCCGCTGTTACCGGGCGTGTACGTAGAAGTACCCGTGCTGAAGGAGTAGTTTTTGGTGTTGTTGCTGTCCCAGCTGTTATTGCCATCATTAAAAGCGGCTTCCAATTGGGAGGCAGACCCGATATCGACGGTAATTTTGGCATAGCCGCTAATTTCGGCATCCTGCATTTTCACACCAGGCGCAGCAGTCCAGCTTCCGCCAGCCGGACGGTAGTGAATATAAGGCGAATTGAAGCCTTTTTTGTAGTATATCGTTACTTTGTTGCCTGTACCGCCATTATTGTCAGGCTTGGCTTTGCTGATGATATATTGTTTGAATCCACTCAACTCACCGGTTGGTGAGCCATCATTGTTGACGAGATTGTTGATGCGTAATAACGTAAACCCGTGATAACCGAACTTCGTGATTTTCTCCTCGATTTTTTGGAAGCCGCTGCCGCCTGTCGGGAGTGCATTTTCACCATTCAGGCGAACACCCTTGGCATTCGCGATGGAGGAGACGGTGTCAACCAGGGTGGACGGCAACGAATAATTCGGTGCTGTGCCACTGTCACTCATCTCCAGGCAAGTAAATGTCAAGTCTAGATCGGCATCCTTGAATTTCTGAATGAGACGGTTGTAATCATAATATCCACCCGCTTGTTCTGTGCTGTGCGGCATGGCAGGATTGTTCATCTGCCAGTGCAGACCGGAAATCTTGGCTCCGATACGGACACCGAACACAGAATCGAAGTTTTTGTGTGCAGCTGCTCCGATGACGCCCAAATGCTTCTCAAGCACACTTTGGTACCACGACAGAAAATCCTTTCCATACGTGGAATTATATCCCCCATTCGTGTAAAATCCGTCCCCATCGGTCGGCGGATTGATTTGGCTAAGGCTACTCAGCTTGGTACCCCATGCTGCATTAATCTTGTCCATTGATCCGTACTTTTCATTCATGGCCGTGCGGAACGCACTTTTGGCTGTTTCAGTGTAGGCTTGGAATTTGCCCCGTGCAGGATAACTCCATCCCGCTGCCGGATAGTATGAAGGATATCGCAATTCTCCAGAGGGCCCACCGCTTAAATAAATTTTGGGAATGATGCTTTTGTAGCTAGCAAAGGTTTGAGCAAATGAGGCATATAGCTCGTCATATTGTTTACCAGTCCCGCTCCATAATGGAGAGAGGGCTTCGTTATTGGCAAAACCGCTTTCGTCCTTGAACTGCATTTCATCTGCACTGCCCTTGCTCGACAGCCAGCTTGGCAGTGGGATGTTGCAGTCATCTCCCACATTTCCTCCACACTTATGCGTTGAGATGATAGGAACCCACTTCAGTCCCGCTTCTTTCACGGCATCTGCATAGGTCTTGTAGTAGCTCCAATCGAACTGGTTGTCTCCTGCGCTCTCCACATAGCCCCACCAGACGTCGGTAGTGATGGCATGCACGCCATTGTTTTTCAACGTTTGCAGTTGCTTTTTAAAGGAACCCCAGTCATTAATTTTCGCCAGCGGTCCCATAACGGAAGCCTGAAAATCATCTGCAACCGCAGCGCTCGCCGTATTAGAGGGTGAGCCAATGAAGGCGGTCAGAGACAGCACAAGGCTTAGTAGAAGCATACACCCTTTTTTCCATAGACTTCGATACAAGGTCAAACCGATCATCCTCCCCAAAGCATAGTCTAATTCGACAACATTTTGTAAACGTCTACAAAAATAGTATAAAGCAAGCGGTTGCATAAAAAGAAGAATTTATTGCACACTCAGAGTGGACAAATATGACATTTTACGTAAGCAACCGTGTGCTTAAAAGTTTCCAGGCAAAAAAATAAGGCATAGGTCTGAGTAAGACGCATGCCTTTTAATGATGTGTGGATAGACAATGCCAGTATAGGAGAAAGCGAATCTAGGCGTAGAGAAGCCTTGTTCCAGTCTGTATGAAAGTATTGCCGAGGCAGCTTGCTTAATAAATAGGGCGATCCTTCTGGTCGGCAATGCCGCTTTTACGGTAGAAATACGTATTGATCCGATCCCGCCATTCTTTGGCATGCTCAGTCTGATGCTCCAGCCGCTCCAGCACCTGTTCATACATGGCATCATTCAGTTGTCCTCGTAGACTAACCCATGTGTCTCGGAGATGGGCTGCACGTTCTGCACCTTCAAAATGGGTATCATAAATGTGCTGTATGACAGTTTGGCCGGAGTGGAGCAAGTGTGTATAAGGAACATGGTGAAAGAATAAAAGCAGCTCATCCGGGCAGGTGTCCGTAGATTCGTAGATATTAGTATTGGGAGAAAAATATTGTCCTGCATAGCCCGTTCCGGTTGCGGACGTGCGATCTACCCCGATCCCCCGGCAATCAGCAAAATGGTAGGTGCCCCACATAGAATATTCGTACCCGTCTACATCCGGCCCATAGTGATGATCGGGACTGACCATCCAGCCGACCCCGAGAGGGGCGGTGTAGGATTCGTAGATATTCCATGAATCGAGCAGCATCTGCTTAATGCTAGAAATTAAATCTGTGTCGCCGTCGCTATTCCCTTGTCTGCCAAACGTCAGCCGAACCCACTCATCAGCGATTTCGTCTGCGGACAGGTCCGGGTCCCAAGCCAACCGACCATAGCCATAAAGATTGGATTGGGCGAGCAAATGTCCGGTCCAATTGGTGTCTGCACCGATATTGGATACAGCGGCTATTCCATAGTTGGTATGCTTGGGAGAATGCAAAGCGCCACTCACGATACGCTTGATGGTGGAGCCTTTTCCTCGGGCGTAGGTGTCAAAATCCAATACCTCCTTCCATTGCGGAACAAGGTAACATAGATGTTTCTGTTGGCCGGTGTACTCTTGCGCAATTTGAAATTCCAGCAGTACCTGAGTGGATTCCAGCGCACCGAATAGGGGGGAGACAGGCTCCCGTACCTGAAAATCCATGGGACCATTTTTGATCTGTAAAATGACATTTTCTCGAAACAGTCCATCCAGCGGTTTAAAATGGTCAAAGGCTGCGCGAGCCCGATCCGTCTTGCGATCGCGCCAGTCCTGCTTGCAGTTGTAGACAAAGCAGCGCCAAATCACACGTCCGCCATAGGACTGCAACGCATCTGCCAGCATATTGGCTCCATCGGCGTGATGGCGCCCGTAGCTGAACGGTCCAGGCCGATTTTCGGAATCGGCTTTGACCACAAAACCACCCAAATCGGGAACGGCGGCGTAAACTTCCTGGGCTTTGGCCTGCCACCATTTAGCTACAGCAGGTTCTAAGGGATCGGCCGTGGTTAACCCGCCGAGCTGAATAGGACTGGCATAGTTAATGCTCAAGTAGATCTGTATGCCATAGGCGCGAAACACCGCAGCTACTTTAGCCACATCCGGTAGGAATTTATCTGTAATCAGCTCGGTCTCTACCTGATGGACATTCACATTGTTGATGGATAGTGCTTGAATGCCTATAGAAGCGAGCAGACGGGCATAGTCACGCAGGCGCTCCATATTTGTAGTAAAGGCATTATTGTCGTAGAAAATAGATCCGCCCGCATATCCACGTTCAACACTACCATCCATGTTATCCCAGTGGTTGATCATGCGGATGGGATTAACAGGGTTGGATAATTGGTCTAGAATGGGGGCGTGCAATGATTCGGTGGTGGGCTTCAACTTCCCATCTAGTCCTCCCTGCAGGTAGCGCAGCAGATGAAAGACTCCGTACAATACGCCTTTGGAGGTCTGCCCTGCGACTGTAACGTATTGTCCTTTGAACTCATCGTTACCATGCGAAGCTGAATATGCCGGATCTGGCATCTCTATCCCGCGAATTCGGTAGCCTTCTGCACCCACTTCTGCCTGTTCCTCTGCGCTGAATCGTTCTGCGACCAAAGGATGCGCTGGGAACGTACCCAGCGCAATGAATGGCGCATTCACAGGAACGGCGCTGATCTTCGGCTGCTGTCCAAACATGGAGGTCAATCCGTGCTGAAGCTCACTCGCAGCCGATTGAAGCACTTCATCTGTCTCATGGACCACGATGACCCTGCACCAAGCGGGCAGCTTTTCTACCTTACTATTGCGGCTGTAATGCAGCCAAGCAGCATAGCCGCTCTCTTTTGACATATCCATAAGCTTGCTCATATTGGAGCCTCCTTTTGGGCAGGTGAAAATGATCCTCAGACATGCTGTTCCTGATCCTGACTCATATGTTCAGGGAGAGTCAGACGGTTGCCGTTGCCTTCATATAGCCACAAAATGGCGGTAACTCCGCGTGGATAGTATTTGCTGCCGTGAGCAATACCGGACAGTATCTGATCACTCCAGCACCAATAGGATTCTTCAGGGTGAAGGAGCCATGAGACGTGGGCAGCGTCTGCGGCCTGCCCAGCTTCTTCCCAAGGCAGTTCCAGCAGCTCGCGGGCAATAAACTGTGACAGATAGATTTTGCTCAGCCAGGAGTTGTTACTGGTCGAGGACAGCTTCCAGCCTCCGTCTTCAAACAGACAAACTCCCGGTACCAGTACAGTTTCCAAATGGCGCCGCAGTGCTTGGATATATCCACCGAACCGTCCATCAGGCTTAAGCGCAGCCTCACATCCTGTAAAGTAAGGGAAGATCAGCCCCTCAATGGCAGGAATAATCTGCGAGTCATTGCCTTCCTTAATAACTGCAGGAATATAGCCCTTGTCTGTCATATGTGCTGTGATTGCGGCTGCGCATTTGTCCGCCTGTAAGCCAGCCTCCTGTGAGAGGGAGTTAAGCCCTTTTGAGGCAAATATTTTTTCCAGTGCAACATATACCGCCCAGCATTTGCTGCCTAGATAAATGTTGTTGCGGGACTGACCCAGAGATACGTCCAGACTGTCGTAGGTCGTAATTTCTGCGCCTCCCCGGGTTCTAGAGCTGTCCAAGCCCATCAAGCCGTTTCGTTGTGCCGGGTCGGGGTGATCCCGCCGCAGCATGCTTTCGAAGCAGTCACACAAGACAGGCAGCATGCGTGTTGTAAATGACTGATCCTGTGTCTGCTCGATATATACCGTTGCGCAGCAAAGCCAGTTCACCAGCTCCTCATGGCTCATGTAAGAGAAGCAGTCGTCAATCCCTGCCAGCTCATAACAGGAGTATCCCTGCCGGGAGAACACGTTGGCCACGCCCATATCATGCGTAAACGTGATACCACCCGGATAGGTCTGTTCCTCTCCTGGAAAGCGTACCTCATCCCGATAACTGTACCTTTGGACAAACCACTCCAGCTCGTTGCGCACCGTCCATGGATTTAAAATCAATTCATAGTAGAGCTGATCTGCTGTCAAATCGAGTGTATTCATCATCCGATACTCGCCTTCGTTCACAACCCAGATCGGTTCTCCATCCGCTTGGTGACTAAGCAGTTGGGTGCTGCCGTAGTAGCTGTGGATCGCCTGAGCGAGCATAAATTCCTGATCCGGGCTCAGGTCGGCCGACTCCATCCAGCGATTAGCCTGAACACAGGCTGCGGTCAGGTCTGTAAAATGCTTCAACGCATAGCTCCCCACGTCTTCAATATCCTTGAACAGCCGGGTATAGTAATACGATGCTTCGATGCCTGTCGTTACGACGCCGCCGCGATAGAAGCATATGGCGAAGGTATACGTGCGCTTCTCACCTGCGGGAACGTCCATCAGAAGCGCACCCGTCACGCCCAGGCCAAAGGATAAATTCTCAGCCATGGTCTCCCCAAGCAGCTTCTCCATTGCAAATCCGCTGGCAGGTACTGCTTCACTGCTGTTGGTCACAATGGCTGTGCTGCGCCCTTGGCCGATGCCTGTGAGTCTTCCCTCCAATGGGGTAGAATCCGTAGCGTCCCTGCGCGGATCTTCTCCAATAATGCGTATGCCGCTATACGGATCACTGCCCTGATAGCCGAAAAAAGCTTTTCGTGCTGCAGTTCCTTGCGTGTTATCGACGGTTAGCTCAGCGAATACCGCCGGAACCAACGCTGCTCGCAGCTCATCCATACCCGCGGTTCCCGGCTCGGGCACCGGGCGAACAGGAGAGTACAGCCGGAACGTCAAATCACCAGCTTGCCATGTATCCGTTCCTGCTTTTAGATCACGGGTAATGTCTGAATCGGCAAAGGCCATAAGCTGTGGTTCCGTTCGTTTACCCTTTTTCTCCACGTCGTAGCGGGCGCTTTCATCCTGTGTGGATGTAAAAAAGGGAAGCGCCTCGTATGCTTCGCCATCTCTGGATTGCAGCCCGATATATACATTTTCATCGGCAGGCTTGCCCAGTTCCAAACCAAGTCCGCCGCGATTGCCCTTAAACCCAAGCGTAAAGCTGGAAAAAGAACCGATCGGTGCATGCTGTGTGTTATAAAATATATTTTTCGACATATAATGAAACCCCTTTCATAGTAAGGTTTAACTTTGACTAACTTCACTTAGAGCCTAGCATGTCATGTGGCGGGGAACCATTGTCAAATCGCGCAACTATTTATCCAAATCGCGCGGAAAGCGATATACTGGAGTATATCCATGTAAGTAAGTCAGGAGGGAAAACATGTCGTCACCACGTTTACCGAAGCATCCCCATCATCCAGACCTTGCAACTGCCGGAGAGGAATTCTTTTTTCCCGATGTACGGACCACGGTCAATTTGTTTGCCATTCATACACGAAGTGTCGGAAGAGAGTGGAGCTATCCGCCACACGAGCATCCTCAATATGAAATTAACATCGTGCTTGCGGGAGAACAGATCATGGTTGTGGATGGTTGCAGCTATACCCAGCGACAGGGTGATCTGGTGCTGCTGCGCCCGGGGATTGTCCACTCCAGCCATAGTAACGGAGAGGGATTTACGTATTTTTGTATGCATTTCGACATTGATGATAAGCTGTTTCTCTCGCTCCTGAGTCGTCTGGAGCAGGTGCTGTTTCCAGCTGAAGGCACCGTGGCAGGTCAGATGGGACCAGCGTTGAGCAAGCTGCTCGATCTTTCAACGCCAGAAGACATAGAAATAGGTAGTGATTCGGTGGCAAAGCGTATGCGAATTCAATCTGCTGTGTTTGAACTGTTCGCAACGTTGTGGGAGGCTGTATCCAGTAAAGCGGCCCATCTGCCGGGGCGTGGATATGTGCAGGCAGAGCTTGCCCATCAGATTGCCAGTCGTCTTCAGGGCAGAGTAAATCAGCCTTATGGACAGGCTGGATCGGTGGAAAAACAGGATGGGATTGAGGGGATTTCATCCGAGCTAGGTATTAGCGTGTCCCATTGTAATCGTGTATTCCGTAGCGTTTTCGGCGTATCTCCCCGTGTATACCTATCCGGGCTTGTACTGCATGAGGCCAAGTTGCTGTTGGCTGATCCGCAATGGTCGGTGCAACAAATTGCCGATATGCTCGGCTATGGGGATATTGCGCATTTTAGCAGACAGTTCAAGCGCTGGTCGGGCCAATCGCCGACATCCTATCGCAAAAGCACGGTACAGGAAAGCCCATACGAATAAAAATGAGTATGTCTAAAAAAATAGTTACGATATAATCCTTATAAAGGAGCTGAGAATAATATGAATTTACATAATCAACGTGTCGTCGTGATTGGCGGCAGTGCAGGTATAGGGCTGGCAACAGCCATAGAAGCAGCACAGTAAGGGGCAAGCATCGTGATCGCTGGGCATGATCCAATCCGACAGGCAGGAATCAATCTTTAAACAAAAATCGGTTCAACACCATACAAAGTGTTGAACCGATTTTTTATGAAAACAGGCTTGGCCCTCTTGCAACTCTTTAGCTTTGCACATCTAATCCTTTATATTTTCGCAAAATACGTGGATAAATCAACTTAGACCCGATGCATACCATCGCCAGCATGGCGAACAGCAAACCGCTCCACAGCGTCCCATGGATCCCCGCTCTGGCAATAAACCACCCCCCTGCCAGCGAGCCCAGTGATACCCCTAAGTTAATAAACGAGATATAAAGACTGTTGGCAAACGCGGGAGCTTCTTTGGCCTCATCAATCACCCAAATCTGGGCGACAATCAGTCCACTGGTATGAACGGCCCCCCACACGATAATGATGAAGAGCGTAGGGATAAATGAAGAACTGATCCCGTACAACAGCAAATAGGTGCCCCCCAAGACTACTGGATGAAAAAGAGCGGTCCGTACCTTATGCAAGCCCATGAGCTTGCCAGCCAACAGATTGCCGAGCATTCCGCCGATGCCGAAAATAATAAGCAGAAAACTGATAACCTTGCTGCTCATCCCTGTATTTTGTCCCAAATATTCGGCAGAATAGCTATACACCGAGAACATGGCTGCAAAAATAAAAGTAGCCGCCCCGATATTGAGCCACAGCGATACTTTACGCAAAATGCCAAGCTGCTTCCGATAGGAGAACATTTCGGCTTGCGGTGTATCCGGCAGCATAAATAAAATACCGATCCCTGCAAGCCCATTCGCTACCGCAGTAAACCAGAAGGAGGCCTCGTATGAAAATTGATTGGCGATATAGGCTGTAATTGGAATACCGAGTACCATTCCCATGCTCGTGCCGAGAAAGGCCTTGGCGGAAGCTTGCGTTGCTTTTTCCGGGGGATACAACGCAGTGGCAGCGACAAAGGCAAGCGAGAAATACACCGGGTGAAACAGAGCCGGAATGATACGTAAAATCACTAGTAGATAAAAGTTGGATGTATAGGCTGACAGCAAGCTTGTTATGGCAAAAACAAACAACGACATTGTCATGATTCGCTTGCGGTTAAACCTGGACATCAATAGCACCATGAAGGGACCGAACAGCGCGATGATCAATGCAAATGAACTGACAAGAAACCCGGCCTGAGCTGCCGTAATATGAAAACGTTCAATGATGACCGGCAAAATGCCAACCACACCGAACTCAATCGTGTATACACCAAATAGGCCAAGCGCAATGAAAAGCAGGGGCTTACTATATTTCATTGGTTTCATTCCCTTTCCACGTCTTCCTGCTTTACGTCCTTGATTTTGCATGCTAATATTTCATTAAATCATAAAATAATAAGGCAATATTCGAAATAGTACATAATAATAATTGTGTTTTTGTAATATTACCTTGAACTTAAGGAGGCTGGTTTGATGGATCAAGTGGATCATAAAATTTTGTTGTGTCTACAAAACCAGGCACGTATCTCCATGACCGAGCTGGGTAAGGAGGTTGGGCTTTCCCAGCCTGCCGTAACGGAAAGAGTGCGGCGCATGGAGGATAAAGGTATTATCACCGGGTATCGTGCCATAGTTTCACATGAGAAAGTCGGAAAGCCGATCATGGCTCACGTGCTCGTGCACACGAATCAATGCAATTCATTTGTTGAGTTTTGCCAATCTGCACCTGAAGTCATTGAGTGCCATAGAATCAGCGGCGAGCAAAATTACTTACTGAAAGTCATGGTTGAGTCTATGCTCAAGCTGGAGCAGTTCGGGGATGAGTGTGGAAAGCACGGGCACTCTACCACGTTAATTGTCCTGTCCTCGCCGGTAGACCATAAACATGTAACCCCCACTTTATTAGACCCTATTTGAGCTACCGTAAATGGCTTGGCAAAGCTCGGTTGTAAACGGACCTGACATCCCTTCGAATGCTGTATTGGTAAAGGCGACAACACTAAGTCTTAGTGCGGGATCAACGAACCACGAATGACCGTAAGCTCCTCCGAGACGCCACGTTCCGGGTGATTCTGCTGTTCCACTTTCGTCGGGATTTTGGAGTACGGTGAATCCTAGTCCAAAGCCCCGCCCCGGCCAGCCTGCCAAGGGGAGGTTTCCGGTCTGGATGGTGCCCATTTCACGAACCCATTCCTCTGAAAGTAACGGATCGCCGCCGTTTCGCAGTGTTTCCAGCAGCCGCATGAAATCTTTTGCGCTGCCAATCATACCCGAGCCACCAGAGTGGAAAGCCGTGGGATCAAAGGCTCGTGCAGGCTGAAAACGAAGTCCTGCGGTGCCTTCAAAAACCTGCGCAACCTCAAGCTCACTCATCCGCCGGGGTTCTGATATATCGTTGACATAAGGAGCCGCAAGCCGTCCAGCATCGGCGACCGCGAAACTGGTGTCGTGCATACCGAGAGGTTCTGTAACGAGCTTTTTAACAGCTGCATCAAGGGTTGTGCCACATACACGGCTAATGATAGCGCCGAGCACATCAGTAGCAATCGAATATCCCCACGCTTTACCCGGTGTATATAACAGTGGCACAGAAGCCAAACGTTGCAAGTTCTCTTCCAGCGTAAGATTTGAGAAATCCATGCCATCTGATACGCCTGCACGATGATAGGGGCCGCCGCCTTCTTCCTCTAAAAAGCCATAGGTCAACCCGGCAGTATGTGTCAGCAATTGGCGTACTGTAATGGAGGGCTGCTCACCACTGATTAATCGGGGACGAAAGTCGGGCAACCAGCGTTCAATAGATTCATCGAGCTTAATCAATCCTTGGGCTGCCAAAACCAAAGCCGCAGTAGATACAATCGGTTTGGATACAGAAGAAAGCCGAAATAAAGCATCCTCATGCATAGGACGTTGTTCTTCTCGATCAGCCAGCCCCGCCGCTCGGACATACACGGGTGAACCGTCCATATATATCATGACGACTGCGCCGACCAGGCGCTTCTCGGCAAGGGTTTGATCTATAACTGCATTTACACGTCCGTCCAGACCAGCTTGTATCGCAAAAACTCTATTATCCAAACCCATAAATATCTCATCCTCTCTATGATCCAGCGGTTACCGCTTGATGGAACTTAGTTTACAGGATGGGAAGACGACATTACATAAGGTAACAAAGGTATTCAGTGAGTATTTACGTTAAAATAAAATTATATTAAAAGAATGGCCTTGGATTTAAATGAATGGGATTTTACAAGAAGTTATGCTGCGTTTTACAGTGCCTTTTTAAGTTGAGATACGTTGAAAATAGGTGGTAAAATTTACAACAAAGGGGGTTTTATTTATTGAGGATTGTATCGCGTAATAAGTTGGCTTGCTTGGTTGTCTTAGGAGGGATTTTGATCGTAATTGCTACAGGTTTTGGAGGAGGTAAAGAATCTTATAAACTTCCCGATAAGCCCAAAGAGGCTGCTGTCTCGACATTTTCAGAATATATGAACGCTTCAATGAGTCGCGATTACGATAAGATGCTTTCACTGTCTGATGATTATCGCTTTAAAACAGAACGGGCACGGCTTAACTTTCTAAAAGCCCAGGGAACACCGATTGATTATCGTATCGTGTCTGTGGATGATTCTAACCCTTCCAAGATTGTTGTTTCGTCGATAACGAAGTATGAGGATATGGAGTTACCTACCATTAAGCATATTCTTGCTTTTGAGGAAGGAAAGTACAAGCTACAAATGAGAAATGTTGTGATCAATATGATTCCTTCATCACCTGACTACAGAACGGTCGAGTACGAGCCTGACAAAGTAGACGACAATTTAGAAGGTAATTTCAAGTGATTTTAATTTTTCAATTTTCTAATCAAACAGTCCAAAGCGTATCCAATGAGATACCAGAAAACTAGTGTAGTAAAGTAAACAATGGTTATGGGGATGTTTGCCTCTCGCACAAATCGAAATGATTCATACATCCAAACTAGCGGGCTAATGATAGCCAATAGTATATTATAGTCGTCGTACCCCGTAATATTAACAGTAATAACTAGACATGAGATTAGGACTAGCCAAAAACGAAAAGGTTTCATTGCCTGTACCTCCGCAATTGTATTTGTTGTTATAGACGAATAAAAAAACTGAAGGTAGCCAAATTTATTTATTAAAATGTATTAAAAAGACAATATTTCGATCCTATTTACTTGTCACGATTTTTAGCCGTGCGGTATTCGTATGGATTTGAGTGACGCTGGATTCTTTCAGACTTTTCGATTTATGATATACTCTCGATATATGATTTGGATGGGATGGTGATGGCTGAATGAATCGTACACACGACCTAGGCAAGTTAATCAAACTAACTGGAGATAGAGCAAAACTGGACGCTAAAGCAAATGGCACATATATTGTCTACAAAACGTCGGATGGTCAATTTGTTAAAGAGTACAGTAATGGTCAAGTCGAACGAATTAAAGAGCAGGATATTTTATCATGAGTGAGCCGTTTTATTCTTTGTAATCAACATTCGCGCAAACCTCCTATAATCCATTCTTTCATTTGTAATAAAATATGTATGATTGGTTAATTAACCTGTTTATGTATATTGTAAGGCGTATGATCGGTTGACGAAAGTAACTTTCACACAAAAAGCCTATCTGCCGTTGTTCCGGCAGATAGGCTTTTATAACATAAACGTCCACTATACTTCATGTTTATATGCAGTCTGTGCCTCTACATTGCAATTGCACCGACCACATACTCCCTATTGTCAGTTATCTCTACGCTGACGTGCGCGGGCTTCGCCGCCTTTACGGCCAGCTTCTTCCCTGCTCATTTTCCCGTCGCTATCACTTTGGTCTGAGTTGCCACGGGCTTCGCCGCCCTTGCGTCCGATTTCTTGATAGAATTCCTTGTCATGGTTTTTGGAAGTGGCTTCGCCGCCTTTTTCACCAATTTCCTGGTAGAAGTCCTTGCCATGACTTTTGGAAGTGGCTTCGCCACCTTTTTCGCCAATCTCTTGATAAAATTCTTTGTCGTGATTTTTAGCAGTAGCTTCTCCACCTAAACGTCCTGCCTCTTCGCGACTCATTTTGCCATTTTGGTTGTTGTTAGCCATGTTCAATCACTCCTCATCGAATTTTAGTAAAGCGGGTACGTGTATCTATTAACCCCTGTGTCAGGAATTAAACATGTCTGTTTTATTTTGCGAAATCATAGATAACTGGGGATATTCACCTGATTAGCGTTCCCATGCTTTTGTGTGCAATTGTTGCTGGCGGTTAAATAATGCCGGATAAATGAACAGGCTGAGCAGCACGCTGGTCAAAATAGCAGAGGTCATGGTGGTAAATACGATGAGCAATTGCAAACGCACGGCGGCAATCGGATTGGCACCTGCGATGATTTGTCCGGTCATCATGCCGGGAAGCTGGACAAGCCCCAGCGTTTTCTGCCCCTCAATGGTTGGAATCATACTGGAACGTATGCAATCCTTGAGTATAGGGAAGATGGCTTGTCTAGGCGTGCCGCCTAACGCCAGAATGAGCATGATTTCAGGCTTGCGTAGCAGGACTTCCGACTTGAGCCGGGACACCAGCAGGCTGGACAAAATCATGGAACTGCCAATGATCATGCCGCTAATCGGAATCATATACCGGGCTGTCGCAGGAATGATATGCAGGCCAATGAGGAATGTCTGTGTAACGATTTCCACACACAGCAGCGTCAGGAATGATTTCCACATGAGACCGGGGATAAATCGTCCTTTGCGCGCAACATTTTGTGAGGCTACGGTAATCATGAGCAGAATGAATAATACGATAAATCCGTAGCTTTGCATGCCAAAAATCAAATGCAATACATATCCAATCGCCAGCAGTTGAACCGACGCTCTGATTGTGGCGATGATCATGTCTCGGTCCAGACCGAGTTTGAAGGATTTGGACATGACGATGGCGATAAATACAAAACCGAGAGAGAGAATCAAGGCAACAATCGTCATACCCATTCCCCTGCTACAAACCTGCGGGTCTCACTATGCTGTGGAGCATCAAAAAACGTCTCCGTATCCTCTTGTTCTATCAGTCTTCCGTCGATCATCAGCCATGTTTCGTGGCCTACCCTGCGGGCTTGTTCCATATGATGCGTAATCCAGATCATCGTTGTTCCTTCTTCTTTGTTCATTTGCAGCAACAGTTCCTCAACCTCTTTGACCGAGGCAGGGTCCAGCGCAGAAGTAATCTCATCCAGCAGTAAAATATCCGGGCGGTTCGCGAGTGTCCGCGCCAAGGCCAAGCGCTGTCTTTGTCCGCCGGACAGTTCCTGCGCCTTCTGTTCCAACAGGTCGCGAGTAAGTCCTACGCGTTCCAACAGGCCGGCAGGATCATCCAGCACTGTACCGTGCAGCCGTTCTACGGTTTGGAGATTGTATAGGACCGTTCCCTGAAGCATGGGGGCATCCTGAAAAACCAATGCTACTTTCCGTCTCAGTTCAGGGATCTCCCACTCCGATATAGGTTTGCCGAGGACACGGATATCCCCTTCATCCGGTGTCATTAGGAGGTTGCACAGTGAAAGCAACGTGCTTTTACCAGACCCCGATGGACCGACCAACGTGGTGATTTTGCCGGGAGAGACTTTTGCCGTAATCCCGTTCAGGACAGCACGTTGCTGTCCTGACCCGGTGAAATATTTGATAATGTGATTGAATTCAATAGCTGGAAGTGGCTTGGGTTCCATAGATATAGCTAGCTCCTTTGTAAGGGATCGAGAAAGGGATCAGATCCGTTCCGTTTATGATCTTATTTTTTTATTATATCAGTAATGCCCGCTATGCTCTTCTATAAAGGTTCGATGCAGGTCGGCTGTTGTAAAAGGCATTTTCTTTGTATAAACTAACAGGATTAGTTAAAATAGAATCTGGATCGACTCAGTATATGCATAAGGAACCGGATTACATAGAAATTCGATGGAAGGAGACAGGATGATGTCGCCTAGAAACGGAGTAAAACTGCAAGATATCCTGCGGGCTGCCGAGGATATTGCCAATGAACAAGGGATGGGGGATGTCACGCTCACCACGCTAGCGCAAAAGCTGCACATTCGCCCTCCGTCCTTGTATAACCACGTGAACGGATTGAACGGACTGCGCCAAGTACTGGCATTGCACAGCCTCGAACAGTTGGAGGAAGCTTTGATGAGCGCAGCGGTTGGTAGAGCGGGCGAAGATGCGCTGACCGCTATGGGGAAGGCGTATATGCGGTATGCTCGCGAGCGACCAGGTTTGTATGAAGCGATGCTGTATGCAACTGACCGAAATGATACCGAAATGAGGCAGGCTGCGGATCGCGTGGCTGAGCTGGTCATTACCGTCCTGTCCAGTGGTTATGGCTTTAAGGAAGAAGATTGCATTCATGCAGCGAGGGGATTCCGTAGTCTGCTTCATGGATTCGCCTCGCTTGAACAAAAGGGCGGCTTTGGTTTACCTGTGGAAGTGGATCGGAGTATTGAGGTGATGATGGCTACCTTTTTGGCAGGTCTGGGTGTGCGGCAAAAGCGAGATGCCGAGCTTACCAAAGAAGTCTGATTTCAACCTGATGCAGCTAACATGATTGCGTCGCAGACCCGAAGGGTAAAATACATCTGTATAATGTAGATGAGAGACTGCGAATACAGGAGGGGTATGAGTGAACGTACTGGTGATTGGCGCAAATGGAAAAGTAGGCAGACATCTTGTTCGCCTACTGGGGCAGAATAAATCGCATCGCGTAAAGGCGTTGATCCGCCATTCGGATCAGGCCGAAGCGCTTGAACGTTTGGGAGCAGAAACGGTGGTAGCTGACCTCGAAGGGACGGTTGGTGATATTGCCGCAGCTATAAAAGGCAGCGATGCTGTCGTATTCACAGCAGGCTCCGGTGGAAAAACAGGAGCGGATAAAACGCTGCTTATCGACCTGGATGGAGCGGTCAAGGCGATGGAAGCCGCCGAACAAGCGGGTATCCAGCGCTTCGTTATGGTCAGCGCCTTACATGCGGAGAATCGGGAGCAGTGGCCTGAATCCATTAAACCGTATTATGTGGCGAAGCATTACGCTGACCGCCTGTTGGAAGCGAGCAACCTGGATTACACGATTCTTCGTCCGGGTGGTCTGACGGATGATGTGGGCACCGGCAAAGTTGCTACCGGTGAGGAGCTCACCAGCCACACCATTTCTCGTGAAGATGTGGCGGCAGCGGTGGTAGCAGCGCTGGAGGAACAGCAGACGTATCATCGTGCAATTAATCTGGTGTCTGGCAGTACGCCTATTGCTGAGGCAATCCGGCTGTAATTACGGATGAAGTTGTTGCCCAAAGGACGCTTATAAATGACAAAAAAAGCGAGAAGACGGCCACAATGGTCATCTTCTCGCTTTAATAATTTTTACAGCTTGGTTGGATCTATTTCTTTTGGGAATGTTTCTTCAAAGTTGTCTTTTTTCTCGTATAAGTTGTACCAAGTTTCTGCAATGATATCTGGATCTCCTGCCGTACCTGCTTGTATGAAAGTGCCGATTGAAAGATGTCCTACCTATTCATGCCAACATCATACATGAGGCTGGTTATTTATGGGCATCTGGAATTACTCCGTTTGATAAAGAGGAAATAGCCAAGAAGGCTTCGTTATTAATAACAGGAGGAAAAGATTAATTCTTGTTTTGAGAGGCATCCCCGGGGCAGAGTCCCGGGGATGCTTTTTGCTGTTTTCTCAGTACGGCCGTCCCCGTAGCAGTTCCAAGCTCCAACTCCAGCTGAATAGCAGCAAAAGTATTTGCTTAAAACTAATTATATTATTTATAATACTAATATAATTAGTTTGTAATTAAGTCAAGGAGATGAGATAAATGCGTATTGTTCAGGTGCAGCATGTGTATCAATTGACGTTTATGCCCCGGCTGTTCCCAGTGAACTGTTATTTGGTGGAGGAGAAAGAGGGGCTCACCTTGGTAGATGCCGGATTGCCATACAGTACCCGTGGTATAGCGCAGGCTGCGGCGCGGATCGGGCAGCCGATTATTCGAATTGTACTTACCCATGCCCATGGGGATCATGTGGGTGCGTTGGATAAGCTCAAGGCAAGGTATCCTGACGCGCAAGTGTTCATTTCAAGGCGGGACGCACCGCTGCTACAGGGCGATGTATCGTTGGAGGCAGGAGAACCGGATACTCCTATTCGAGGCGATGTACCGAAGCATATCCTTACCCAGCCTGACGTTTTACTGGAGGATGGGGATCATGTAGGTTCGCTGTTGGCGATCAGTGCACCAGGACATACGCCGGGCTCGATGGCATTTTTAGATACTCGCACCCGAGCGCTAATTGCAGGCGACACCTTTCAGACCCGAGGTGGTATAGCGGTATCGGGAAGGCTTAAGCCGCTGTTTCCTTTTCCGGCACTGGCTACCTGGAACAAGGAAATTTCGCTGAAAAGCGCCAAAAAGCTGGCGAGTTTCAATCCATCTTTATTAGCTGTCGGTCACGGCAACATGCTGAAGCATCCACAATCTCAGCTGGAAAGGGCGATTATGGAGATGGAACGACAAGCTTTAGTGTGATGATTCCGTATTCAGCCAACATTCAGCCAGAACTCACAAAGTCCTAAGCTAAGACAGATACAATATGGGAAAATAGAAACAGAGAGAGGTGCATCGGGTTTGAACGTTTGGAAAGCGAACGGTCTGAAATATATACTTCTATGTAGTCTCATATTGTGTGCTGTCGCTAGTGTCGTTTCGTTATGGAGTTATTCAGGTAGTTCTGCGTCCCAGTCTGCGGCTGTTAGGCAGGGACCATCCGGCGGGTTTGGGGGAGGAGGCGGACCTGGCGGAGGTATGAGGGGGACGGATTCGGCGAATAGCGCTGACAGCAAGAATCAGGGGACGACAGACCAAACTACCAACTCCTCCACTGAGGGGACATCGACATCGGGTGACAAAGGTACAACGACCGGGAATGATACGTCTGTATCGGGCGGCAGTGGTGTTGCCAGAGACGGACAGCACAGAGGCCCCGGTGGCATGTCTGGTAACGGATCTGGCATGGGCGGTCCTGGCGGTGGTATGGGTGGTGGAAGAAGTGGGAACTCCTCATCTGCTTATGCTACTCCGCTGGCGATTTTCGCCGCTTTGTTCTTCGGTGCGTTCGTGTTTATTGCGTATCGGTTTCGGGCTCGTGAATGGAAGCTCGGGGAACGTAATCGAGGACTGATGTTGTGGACTGTGCTGGGTGTGGGTTTCTTTTTAAGAATGGCGATCGCCCCATGGATTTCGGGTCACATGGATTTAATGCTATTCCGGAACTGGGCTACGACAGCAGCGGATAGCTTATCGGGCTTTTACACGAACGGATCAAGTGATTATCCGCCGTTCTATATTTATATTTTATATGTGATCGGTCAAATCGGCTCTACGGATGCTTTCAGTCCCTATATGTCCGTGCTGCTGCGGCTTCCCAATATATTAGCCGATATCGTGACAGCGTACATGCTGTACCGGTTGGCGAGCAAACGGGTCAACTATGGAATAAGCCTTGGATTGGCTATATTCTACGTGTTTAACCCGGCTGTATTTATCAATTCGACCTTCTGGGGGCAGGTAGATTCTTTCTTTACTATGCTGATTGTGGGCATGATTGTGCTGCTTGTGGAAAACCGGGTCGGCTGGTCCGCCGTATTGTTTACGGTAGCCGTATTGATGAAGCCGCAGGGAATTATTTATGGGCCTGTTCTGTTCTTTGAGCTGTTGAGACAACGTAAAATACAGCCTTGGCTGTTGTCCATTGGCGGTGCCGTTGTGACGACCATTCTGGTCATATTGCCATTTTCGTGGGGGCAAGAGCCGTTATGGCTACTTGACCTATACAAGGGAACGGTCGGCGAGTATCCGTATGCTTCGGTGAACGCGTATAACTTTTTTGCATTGATCGGTGGCAATTATACGCAGGACACTACAACGCTGTTCCTGTTCAGTTACCATACATGGGGTATGATCTGCATTGTGTTGGTGACTCTATTTACATGGTGGATGTATATCCGCAGTCGCAAACCACAATTTGCAGCAGCAGCTGCACTGGTGCTCATTGCAGGTGTATTTACCTTCGCTTCCAGCATGCATGAACGGTACTTGTTCCCTGCGGCCGCGTTAGCTGTACTGGCGTATCTGTATTTACGAGACCGCAGATTCTTGTGGCTTGCGGGTGGATTTAGTCTTACGATTTTCCTGAATACCTTTGATATCTTCTATAGCTCCAACTCTCGGGATCAATACGGTATTATTTTGTGTGTGACATCAGTGTTGAATGTGTTGTTGTTTGGGTATTTGGTCAAAGTAGTGTGGGATTGCTCCAAATCGACCACGATTGAGACTGCCCCTTCCACAGACAGAGTTTCGCCAGAACTTCCTTCAGCGCAGCTTGCATGGGGAGCGTCTTCCCAAAGTGTAAACACGACAATTGATAGTTAGTGGAGTATAAAATATGCTAAAAAACCGCCTTTTAACGAAATGGAAGTGGTTGATAGATCAACTGCAATCCATAAGTTAAAGAAGCGGTTTTTTGTTGTCCTCATGTTAGAGTAACATTGTATCTATGTGTCTCAATCCATATATTGGTTTAGTTTCTGTACATCGCAGATGGTAATCTCTCTTGTACCCTTGCTATGAATAATCCCCAGCTGTTCAAATTTTCCGAACTTGCGACTGATGGTTTCGCGGGTGACACCCACATAATTAGCCAGTTCCTCGCGTGAAAGGGGGAGATTTATTTTAATGTAGGGGCCGTCCGGCTTGCCGTATTTATATCCAAGCTCAAGAATCATATAGGCGATGCGGATTTCCGGGTCTTTGGTAGCTAGGCTTTGAGCCAGGTTTTCGGTATGTGCCAAGCGTTTAGTAATGGTTTTGAGCAGCTTCAAAGAGATATCGGGATTGTTGCGGATCAACTGCTCCATATCATCCTTGGTGAGCATACAAATATCAGTATCTTTTAAGGCATACGCACTAAAGTTACTCAGCTCATCGCTGTTAAATATGTTCAACTCGCCAAAAAAATCGCCAGTTGTCAGAATGTGCAGAATTTGCTCCTTGCCCTGAGGCGTCATCTTCAGCAGCTTGACATGCCCGCTTTTAATAATGTACAGCGTATCGGATGCTTGTTCCTCGATAATCAGGGCTTCACCCTTCTGATATTTTCGGTGTCGGATCATGGAGCTGACCTTACACAAATCTTCGCAGGACAAAGAGGAAAAGATAGGCACTTTGCGGGCACAGGGCTCCTTTTCGCACTGGCAGGGACAGGACATCTCATTCACATTCATTCACTCCATTCATAAACCGGAAACTACAGGTTATAGCGCATGGTTGTTATTCTGTATCATCTATTGGGGCAAAATGACTTTGATCCTCACCGCAGACGGGACAAACCCAGTCTTCTGGAAGATCCTCAAACGCTGTACCAGGCATAACGTCTTCATCGGGGTCACCGATAGCAGGATCATAAATGTATCCACAGGGCTGACAAACATATTTTTTCATCTCTAATTCTCCTTGTCATTCAAAATTTTTGTAAGCTCTGGTGCGTCCGGTTTGAGTCCCTGCATGATGGCTGTTTTGTATGGTAGTGAAGCAAGGGCATCTCCAAAGCCAATCACGCCGCAGATAGAGCCGTTTTGTATGAACATACGTGTATAAGAAGCTCGATTTTTAATAATCAGGCTGGTGTCGCAGACTTGTTCATCTACCAGACCGATGGAAAAGAGAGGAGATTCATAGCAGTTTGAAAGGGTTACAGGGAGGGGACGCTGATAGCTGACGGATGCGCCCGCCATATTAGCGCCTGCTATTTTTCCCTGCTCCATTGCGCTTTCCCATAACCCATCTACTCTACTTTGAAATTCGGCTGCATCACCTGCTGCATAGATATTGGCGGAGCTGGTCTCCATCTGTGCATTCACCAGAATGCCTTGTCCAATATCAAGGCCGATTTGGCGAGCAAGCTCCGTATTCGGTACAATTCCGATAGAGTACACGACATGCTCGCAAGGGATAACAGAGCCGTCCTGTAGTTCCACACCTTCTACGTGATCTGTGCCTGTAATACGTTTTACGCCTTGCCCAAGGTGGATCTGAGTACCCCGTTCGGTCATTTGATCGGTCAAAATAGCGGAGGCCTTTTCATCTAGCTGGCGGGGCATAAGCCGATGCGAAGCTTCCAGTATGGTTACAGCATACCCGGCTTGCTGGAAGGACCAGGCGGTTTCTACGCCTTGAATACCGCCCCCGATGATACATATCCGGTCTCCCTGTCGCAATTCCGCTTTAAGGCTATCTGCATCTTGTCGAAAACGGATATTGTGAACGTTCCTTAGAGAAGCCCCATCTAGCACAAGCTTACGGTTGTGAGCTCCTGTACACAGCAGCAGCTTGTCATAAGCAACGGTTTGTCCATCTATTGTTTTGATAGTACAATCCTCTGGATGTATCTCGGTTATCTTGATGCCGGAATACACATGAATTCGTTGATTGGCAAACCATTTTTCCTTTTTGATCAGGATTTTGTCACTGTGCAAATCAGTAAATAGTCCCTTGGAAAGTTTGACTCTGTTATACGGAAAGGATGCTTCCTCCCCGTAAATAGAAATTTCGGCCAGCTCATCATGATCTCTAATCGCTTTTGCCGCGTTGACGGCGGCGACACTGCCTCCGATAATAACGTAATGTTGGTTACCCATTCAGTATCTCTCCTATTCGCTATACGCTACTGTGTTTTAAATAACACTAAGCAGTAGATCTGAGACAAATTCAGCGGCATTTTTAATTTTTTTCACTTTTTCAACTTCTGTAGGAGAGAAACGAACACGTACCGGGAATTCCACATGGGTCATACCCGTTGACTTGATTACATCTGAAGTGCTTTGCACCTTCATATTGGTACCGTTCAAGTAGTCCTGTACAACTTCAATGGCTTCCCCGCTCCAGCCGTAGGAACCAAAGGCAGCAGCCAGCTTGCCTTCCAGATTCATCTTTTGCATTTGTTGCAATAGGTCTTCCAATTTGCCCGTCATATCGGCATATTTAGTAGAGCTACCAACGAACACAGCATCTGCTGAGGCAATACTATTCAATATTTCTGTTTCATCCGCTTTATCCACGTCCCATAGCTCCACCTTGATTTGGTTCTCCAAAAAGCAGTCCTTCAGGATGTTTGCCATTTTTTTAGTATTATTTTTTAGGGTGGCATAGACAATCGCTACTTTTTTATCTTCCTTGGTTTCGGTACTCATAGAGGCGTACAAATCAATAAACTTGGCAATATCATGTCGGATCGCGAAGCCGTGGGAAGGCGCAATCATCTCAATATCCAGATCGGCAACAGCTTCGATTAATGTGCGCACATATCTGCGATGTGGATGAATAATAGCCTGATAGTATCCGATAAAGTCCTCGGTGATATCAAAACCAGCCTCATCGGCAAATAGATGCTCTACAGCCACGTGTGTACTGAAAATATCGCAAGGGAACAAGATTTTATCTTCTATACAATACGTAATCATGGTTTCTTCTGTATGCAGGTAAGGTGTTTCTTTGAACAGCAGCGTTTTGCCTCCAATGTCCAGTTGATCCCCGTCCTTGATTACGAGGAAGTTGCGATGCTGAAGCTTGTACATTTGTTGAATTTCCGGAACGGCAATCTCAGTGCAGACAATTGTAGCGTTCGTTGCCTTGGAAGCAAGTGCCGCCAATCCGCCCGAGTGATCTGGTTCCGTGTGATTGACGATGATATATTGAATATCCAATGGATCGATCAATTCGGTTACAGCTTCGGCAAATTCTCTACCGAACGCCATATCCACGGTATCTACAATGGTTGGTTTTCCGGTTTTTAATAGATATGCATTATAAGTTGTACCCTTTGATAGTAGAAGACGATGAAAGGGAACCTCACGATTATCAATTTTTCCTACCCAATAAATATCCTTTGCCAGCTTGAATCCGGGCTTCATAGGAATAACCTCCTGCTTGTTATTGTTTTAGCATCTTGCATAATCCGATTCTAGTTGGATGTGTCGATGAAAAAGATGATTGAAATCAAATTTTTAAATAATTAAAAGTATTTTTTACTTAAATTTAGTTTTGTGATTGCAATCACAAGGCGAGCGAAATAATCCAATACAATAAAGGTATTCATCCATCTTAAGCAAATTTAATTTCAAACAGGAGCGTGAACCAATATGAAAAAATCAAACCTCATTCAATTTCAGGAATATAAGGAAGCTGCGTTTACAAAACGAATTGTGCATAAGGAAGCCGACAATGTAATTTTTATTCTCAACTTTACTCCTAATGCTGAGTTGCCAACACATAATCACCCAGGAGCGAATGTATATTTGCTTGTTCTTGAAGGCAGCGGTATTGTAACTGTGAACGGCGAAGCAACGGAAGTTGTCCAAGGGGATATCATTCATGTTACGGGAGATGAGCACTTTTCCTATCGTGGCGGTGCAGAGGCAAATTCCAGTCTGCATGTAGTGTTGACCCAAACGCCAAGTGAAAGCTATGCGCAGAACATATAAAAGAGGACACAGCACTATCATTGTATAAATGGAGCATTGGCATAAATCGTAAGAGCGGGTTTCCAATCGGCAATATAGATATTGAATAATGCAACATGCTCATATCAAAAAAAGAAAAAGGTTATTTTTTTTACACTCTTATTGATAATGAATATCATTATCAAATTTTAAGAAGAGGTGTTAATAGCCAATGCAGACAGTAGATTACAAACAGGTGCCAGGGCACTGGATATTAGCAAGTCTCGGTAAGCGCGTGCTTAGGCCCGGAGGGTTAAAAACGACACGTTGGATGATAGAGGGACTTGACGTAACCGGGCAGGATGAGGTTATTGAGTTTGCCCCCGGATTGGGTATAACTGCCCAAATCACACTGCGGCTTAATCCCCGTCGTTATATTGCGATTGAACAGAATGAGAAGGCGGCTTCTATCGTAAAAACGTATGCAAGCGGAGCAAATCGGGAAATCATTATTGCCGATGCTGAACAGGTTCCGTTGCCGGATGCCTCTGCGACGGTGGTATATGGGGAAGCCATGCTGACGATGCACACAAGGGCCAAGAAGGCGCAGATTATTTCGGAAGCCAGGCGGCTTTTGAAAGCAGGTGGGAAGTATGCTATTCATGAGATGTGCCTTGCTTGTAACCATATTGAGCCTGCGCTCAGAAAACAAATTTACAAGGATTTGGCTGTAGCCATGAGAGTTAATGCGACACCGTTGACGGTGTCAGAGTGGGAAGAGTTACTGAAAGAGGAAGGCTTTAAGGTCGTTAAAATCTATACGGTTCCCATGCACTTATTGCATTTGCCACGTATCATTCAGGACGAGGGCTGGTTGAGATTTGGGAAAATTGCCTTTAACCTTATGCGTAACCATGCTGCCCGGACAAGGGTTATGGGTATGCGCAAGCAGTTTGTAAAGTACGCCGACCATCTGCAAGCGGTCAGTATCATCGCTGAGCGATAGCCTGAATTCACGAATAAGAGAATAAAGCTTTTTACGCAATACCAAAAAAGGAGACGAACCCCTATTCAGGGATTCGTCTCCTTTTTGTATATTTGCTGCTTTGGCTTGGCTGCTGGCGTGCACATGCTTTGCACCCCTCTATTCGTCATATAATAGGCGTAACGAAAATTTCCAATTCCTGATGTTTTACATTACCATAGTGACTGAGATCATTGGAATAGTTAACCAAAATAATAAAATAGGCATACTTCAAAAGGAGGAAGCGTGTTATGAAGCTGCATCGAGCCATTGTGGTGGATGATGAAACCTTTACTCGTAAAGGGCTGCTTCAACTCATGGATTGGCAAGCCTGTGGTTTTGAAGTCGTAGGAGAAGCTGATAACGGTGAGGATGCGCTGGAGCTAATCAGCCGTATTCACCCGGACCTGGTCATTACCGATATTCGTATGCCTGTGCTGGACGGATTAGAGCTGATTCGGTCTGTGCTCGAACAGAGTACAGAACATCCCGCGTTTATTATCTTAAGCGGCTATAGTGATTTTGCTTATGCGCAGCAGGCAATCCGCTATGGGGTTCATGATTTTATGCTTAAGCCGATTGATGAGGGTGACTTTTCGGCTACATTGCGCAAGCTGAGTGAAAGACTGCATCGTGAACAGCAGAGTGCGCAACGATATCAGAATCACCATGCAGGTGGGCTGTTAGAGACTGTGATGATGAACCCAGTGGATGATGTAGTGGTGGCACAGTGGGAGCAGCAGCTACGGCTTGGGGAAGCCACTTATATGTACTATGTACTCGTCGAGCTGAATGACCAACATCCCTGGCGCTCCGGTGACAATAATATCATGCTATCGCTTTTCCAATTCAGGGAGCTTATAGAGCAAGCGCTTCATCGTTTAATGGATGGCAAGTGCCCTCTCTATGTTCATGAGCATCGTAACCGGATTGGTCTTATCGTACCGGACTTCCTTTTGGAGTGTTTTGAAGGCAAGGTCGAAGTTTTTATGAAAGCGCTACAACGCGAGATAGAGGGGATGAAGACACTAAAAGATCAGCTGGGAAGTCGAGTTTTCATCTATGCAGGAAAGCCTGTGAATCGGTTGCAGGATATCCAGCAGTCCTATGCCTGTGCGAAGGAGGCAGTGCTCCATAAATACATTTATGACCATGGCGGTATTGTTGTATATCTACAGGAGGAAATGCCACCACTTCACTATAAGACCCTCCCTCAGGACGTACTGGATCGCTTGACGGAACAAGTTGAGGAACTGCGGTTGGATGAGCTGCGTGTGGCCGTGGATTATGTATTTAGCAGCTTTCGGGAGGAGTGTTATGCTCCTGAGGCTATGAAAATGAGTCTGCATCAGTGCGTACTTAGTATCGTTCGGGTCATTCAAAACATGCAGGGAGATGAGCGCTCACTTCAGTCACTAGAACCGATGATGAACTGGCAGGACATGAACCTGTCCCTGGGTGAACTACAGCGATTGTTTACAGCTTTTGCCGAGGAAAGTGGAAGGTATATCGGGGTTCTGCGCAAGGATTGTCAGCAAGGAGGCATCCAGCACATCCGTGCTTACATTGAGCAGCATGCCGCCGAGAATATAAGCCTGAAAAGTATTGCGGCTCGCTTTTACATGAACCCGGTATACCTCGGTCAATTGTTCAGAAAAACGTATGGTGTGTACTTTAACGAATTTCTGCTGAAATTGCGCGTTCAGGAGGCGAAACGCTTGTTGCGGCAGACGGATCTGCGAATTTATGAAATTGCTGAGCGCGTAGGCTTCGGCAGTTCAGACTATTTTGTTACCCAGTTTGAAAAGATGGCGCATGCCACACCAAGCGAATACCGCAACAGCCTGATTGTTGGCAACGAGTCAGAGAGGGCCGGCGAATGAAGATGCTGAGAATGACTCTTGATCATGTACGACTGCGAGATAAAATGCTGCTGCTTTATTTTCTCTGTGTTTTTACGCCTGTAGTGCTGACCAATCTGATTTTTTACCATGTCACCTCGCAAAACGTGAAGGAACAGCGTATGCAGGATATTTCGCGCGCACTGGAACAGATTAAAATTGAATTTTACCGTGAATTTGAAGATGCGATGGAAATCTCGTCTATCTTTTATACGGATCATCGGCTCAATGAGGTATTGGAAGAAACATATCCCCACCCTGCTGACTATATCGCCGCTTATGACTCTTATTTACGTCATATCTTGAACAACACTTACAGTCCTGCATACCATTCCGTAGGTGGAATTACGATCTACACCAATAATTCAACGCTGCTGAATTCCGGGGGAATCAGCTTTATAGATGAGGGAGTCAGAAGTTTGCCCTGGTATACCAAAATCTCGCCTGGACGCCAGTCCAAGCCTATATTTGTACGTACCGATGACAGCACAGGTGAACAGACGTACCCTTTTAGCCTGATTCGGCGGATGAACTACTTTTATTCCCAAAATGGTCGTGAAAAAATACTGAAAATAGAACTGCGAATGTCGTCCATTCGGGAGATTTTTAATAACCTGAATTTGCAGGGAAGTCTCTTTCTGCTGAACGAACGAGGGGGAATCGAATATACAACGGACCCCAAAGTGGATATAAACCACAAAAATGTGGCCTATAACACTCTCAAGCTGCCCGAGGACACGATGGAGTTCAAGACGAATTATGTGCTTACGAGCAATCTGAATGGCTGGAGCATTGTGGCTGCGGTATCGAGAGATGCAGTGCTGTATGAAATGCAGGAATCTCGCAATTTTGTGCTCTTGTTAACCTGTGTAAATATGCTGCTGCCTACATTAATCATTATTTGGATTACACGTTCGTTGAACGTGAGGATTCATCGTATTTTAAAGCACATGAAGAAGGTGAAAAATCAGCATTTTGAACTGATTCGCGGTATAGAGTCGCGAGATGAGATCGGGCAATTAACAGGTGAGTTTAATCGGATGACGCTGAAAATAAAGCGACTGATTAACGATGTCTATATGGCCGATATACAGCGAAAAAATCTGGAAATTCAGCGCAGACATGCCCAGTTGAATGCACTTCACAGCCAGATCAACCCACATTTTCTGTTCAATGCACTGGAGACGATTCGCATGCGGAGCTTGATGAAGCATGAGGATGAGACGGCGCGCATTATTCATAACATGGCACGGATTTTCCGCAATTCGCTGGTGTGGAACAAGGATCGGGTTACTTTGCGGGAGGAGCTGGAGCTGATCCGTTGTTTTCTGGAAATTCAGCAATATCGCTTTGGTGAGCGAATACAGTACGAAGTGCAGGCGCGCTCTGAAGACTTGGACAATATGCTTCCCAAAATGGTCGCGCTGACACTGGTTGAAAATGCAAGTATCCACGGCATTGAGCCGCTAAAGCATGGAGGACGCATTGAGATTCATTTTGAGCATGAGGAAGGACAACTGATTCTAACGGTTCTGGATGATGGGGTGGGCATGTCTGAGGAACAGGTACACCGCTTGTATGGTTACATGCAAAGGCAGGAAGAAATGGGTGAGCGTATAGGTCTACAAAATGTCATATATCGTCTTAAACTTTACTACGGAAGCCGCTTTGAGCTTGCCATTCGCAGTGCACCCGGCGAGGGTACGGAGATTCGAATTAGGATTCCTGCGGATCGAGTATAGAACCCTCAAAAGTGTAAAAAAAGCTAAATAAATAATTTATCGACATAATATTTCATTTTTAGCTATATACTTCCTTTCTATTATATGGTAAATATGAATATATACTAAATTAATTATAAGAAATAGTCTTTGGATATCTTAACACCAATGAAGTTTTGAATAGCTGGCCAGCTTTCAAATATAACTAATTTTTTATTGGAGGAAGAGATGAAGTTTACTAAAAAGTTAATTAAGTCCCTAGCGGTTGTTGCTATTATTGGTTCAATTTCCGCCTCTGCTTATGCTTCTAGCACCATTGAAGGAGGTTGGATTGAAGGGGAGGGTAATTTTTCTAATAATATTTCTCATCAAGAGCTTTCCTTACGTGCTGCGAAAAGTGTTCCAGATCACCAAGGTTATACGGAAGCTAAGCCAGGAAATTCAGATTTAGAAAGAGCCGTTGCTATAACAAAGTGGGAGGGTGAATATCACTATTCCAGAGCACAATTAACTTGGGCAGGAAGTGTACGTCTTGATAGCGATAGACAATGGGGGTGGGATCGTACCAGGGCTGTCACTGGTTATGGTGAAGCTATTCTTGTAGCGAGAACTTTTTACGGCGGTAGCCAAGAATAATTAAAAACTAAAGAAGGTGAGATTGTTAGTTTCTTTAACAATTTCACCTTTTATTACGAGAGGTATTTGAAATGAAAAGTAAGCTGAAGGAAATTTCTAGAAATGGACTAATACCAATATTCGTACTGTATTTTTTATTGAGCATGATTATGATCTCTGTGAGTTATTACATGGTACAACAAAAAGAATTAGACTCCTTGTCCAGAGGTCTTTACCAAGAAAATAGTTTATTCTTTATGGTAGATCAAAATACTGCTCACGAATGGGACTGGCGTAAGCTCCGAACAACGTACCCATTTACCATATTCAAGGAGCTTGAAACTGGGGAAATGAATGTGCGAGCTCTTTATTATAAAGAGGATACATATAAGCCACCAATGGTTGCAGGGAGATTTTTTAATGAGGACGATTTTTATAGTGATCATAAGTATGCTGTAATTGGACAACGTATTGCTGAATCAGCACTTACTTCTCTTGACGGCAGACGGTATTATCTGTTCCAAGGAGAAAAATTTGAAGTCATAGGTTCTATGGGGGCGGCCTATCCATCAACTCTGGATACAACGGTGCTACTAAACTTGGATGCCCTTGGTCAACAAACTCACCTAAATAATATCTATGTACTAAATTCTCCCGCAGTGTCCTCTGTTCTCAAAAATGGCTATTTAATTTTTGAAAACTTAAGCGTTAAGGTGAATGTATTTGACCGCGGTGATGCTGGAGCACAGAGATATGTGGGCATAGATATATATCGTAATACGATCATAATTACCGTATTTCTGTTGTTAGTTTGCTCCAGTGTTATATTTACTATGAATTGGTACGATAAAAAGAAAACTGAAATAAATTGGTTATGGATTATGGGAATTAAGTCAGAGAAAGTGATAGCGAAATTCTCCAAACGATATTATGTAGCCGTCTCCCTGTCTTATTTGCTTATATGTACAATAAGCCTTTTCTTATTTTTGATCGCTCGGGCTTCAACAGAAAATATTGAACTGTACGTACAATATTTGCTTATAGGCTACGTATTAATTCTCTTATCTTCTTATCTTTCCATATCCGTTACTGTCAAAAAGATAGGTAGATCAGGAAAGGACTTAAGTTTAAATGAGAATGGTATACAGTGAAGTTTTAGAAAGCGTACAAAAGAACAAAAGTACAACGATATTTATTCTCCTTCAAATTACTATTTTGTTTTTTTTAGTTACTGTTTTATTTTTGAATTTTAATCATTTAGTTACGAAATCAAGTAAAACAGCAGCCTTAGGGGCACAAGACAGTTTCCAGTTATCAGACACTCTAACGAATAGTGATGAATTAAAAAAACTTATGAATCAACCGATGTTCTTAACCAAAATTAAAAATTTTTATAATTATGTAGAGAAACATATAGGTGAGAAGTATATCTACATTTTTACGCAGCCTGTTGACCTCATTCATTTTGAAGGAGCGGACAAGGCGAAATTTTCACAGGATTATGAACAAGGATTTGAACCGAATGTCTTTACTATCAATAACAAAGGCCCTTATGTTTCTATAAAAGCTTTACAAATTAATAAACAAGGACTAGATCAGTTTTCCATTGAAACAGATGAGGGGGAGAACTTGACCGCACATGATTTTAATCATGTGGGTCATACAAGCATTCCTGTACTCCTAGGAGCAGAATATAAGCAACTATATAAAGCAGGAGATATTTTAAAAGGAAAATATTTGTTTAAAGATTTTGAGTTTTATGTAAAAGGGTTTGTTAAAAAGGATTCACTTGTTTTTAATGCTAATAACCCGGAAATATATCTTGATCGGTATATTATTATGCCCGCACAACAGTTTACAAGTGTCCCAGATACTAAGGAAGACTTTAACTTTCAACAGAAACACTATCTCCAATTGATTAATGGGGACATTTGGAGTTCAGAAACCGAGTACTTTGTAAGGAGCAAGGTAGAAGAAGCCCAAAAAAAGACTGGTTTTTATGATACCCAAGTTCTTGGAGCAAACAGCCCACCATTAAATTTTATTTTTTCAGCGCTACACGAGAACATCATGGTACTCAGTGTTATAGCTATAACTATATTTGTAGTGTGTATTCTTAGCATTTCGATTTTAATGGTAACTAAATTAGAGAAAAATATGAAAAACTTATCTATTCACTTGATCTCTGGAGCAACGATAATGAATATACTTTTCTATTTTATTGCAGAGATAGCATTTTTGGTGATAGTGCCAGGTTTAATTAGTCTATTTCTGTATACTTATTTTATTAACTTTAAAATGGGGAGTTACTTCATTACGATATTGCTGAGCATGCTAATTATATTTGCGTTGTCTACACTTCTACTTTACTACAAGATCAGGAAGTTGCAGGTTAGTATGTTTTTAAAACGAATGGAGTGATTGGTTTTAATGATTACAATAAATAATCTTCACAAAGCTTTTAAGGTGGGAGAGAGGGTTTTGGAAGTATTAAAGGGTGTAGATTTGAGTATTAAAAGGGGCTCTATGACAGCAATTATGGGTAGGAGCGGTTCAGGGAAATCCACTTTGCTAAATATAATTGCTGGATTAGACAAACCGGACAGTGGAACTTACATGTATGAGCAAGAAGATCTGACAACTAAAACTCTAAATCAATTAGCAGATTTCAGAAGAGAAAAAATAGGATTTATTTTACAAAATTATGCTCTGATTGATACCAAAAATGTGTTCGATAATGTGGCTTTACCCCTAAAATATAGTAAATACCCTAAAGCAAAGATAAGTCATATGGTGGAAGATGTTTTAGAAGCATTAGAGTTGGGAAAATTAGGTTTTCATTCTGTTGATATGTTGTCTGGTGGTGAAATGCAGCGGGTGGCGATAGCAAGAGCTCTTGTTCAAGAACCAGAAATTATACTGGCTGACGAACCGACAGGTTCCCTTGACGAACACTCTGAACAGAATATTTTGAGTATTTTCAAGGATTTAAATATACGGGGGAAAACTATTGTAGTCGTAACGCATGACCAGCAAGTCGCCGATGCATGTGATGAAACGATTTATATCAAAGAAGGGAAAATACGTTATTACTAATTTGTTTTTTCATGGACGCCGATGCTGGATTGGCGTCCATTTGCTTTGAAGGACCTTTACCTATAGTTTTCTAAGTAACACCTTTAGATTGACAGGTGAACGAAATGAACAGCATTTTATAAAATGAAAGTGCTTACAATTTAGGGTGTGCGGGATTCTCAGTGCTTGAGGTACGTGCGCACGATATTCACACACAATCGACAAAAGAGGGCGAAAGGGGAGGGTCTGGCATGACAAGCAAAAGGTTCGGAATCATCAGTCTGGTAATGGTTATGATGGCGTCTATGATCGCTGCTTGCTCAGGAAGCTCGGGCAAGGAGCCGGCGTCAGGAGATAGCAAGGAGAAGGTCACATTCACGTATTTTAATGCCACTGCGGGGAGGGACATTAATACCAATGAAACGCGGATCGGCAAAATCCTGGAGGATCAGACGGGGGTAAACTGGAAGCTGGAGCATTTGGTGGGTGATTCCAATACGAAGATCGGTACATTTATTGCCAGTAACGATTACCCGGATGTGATAGTACCGGATGGCACGATCGATAAGCTGCTGGATGCCGGGGCTTTTATTCCCCTGAATGATTTGATCGACAAATATGGACCAAATATTAAGCGTGTATATGGACCGTACTACAACTTGATGAAGGCGGAGGATGGGAACATTTACTTTCTGCCGTTAAGTGCGGTGGTAGGCGATTATTTACCTGCGCCTAACTTAGAGCAAGGAGCCTTCTGGGTGCAACGCAGGGTATTAAAAGAAGCGGGATATCCAAAAATCAAAACACTTGACGAGTATTTAGCTCTGATTCGTAACTATGCGAAAAAGCATGCAGATGAGGGCTTGACTGGGTACCTGGCGTTAACCACACAGGATAGGTTTTATGCTCTTACGAACGCGCCGATGCATCTGGCAGGCTATCCGAATGATGGCGGCACGATTATTGATATGAAAACACACCGGGCCACGGATTATGGAGATATGGAAATCACAAAGCGGTATCTGAAAGAGCTAAATCAGCTCAATGTAGAGGGCCTATTTGATAAATCGTCCTTTGTGGACAATTACGATCAATATTTGGCGAAGCTGACCTCGGGTAAGGTGCTGGGCTTTTTCGACTACCGCTGGCAGGCGGGGCAGGCTCTGAATAATCTGCAAGAGGCTTCCAAGCAATCGGGCAATGATGATATGGAGTATATAGGGCTGCCTGTTGTATACGACCAGAATATAAAGGATCAGTACATTGATCCTTCGTCATTTGTTAATAACCGAGGCATAGGAATTACGGTCAGTGCCAAGGACCCGGTGCGTATCATCAAATTTTTTGACAACCTGCTGACGGACGAAAACCAGATATTATCCAACTGGGGAATCAAGGGAGAAACCTATGATGTAGATAAAAAAGGACGCTTTTACCGGACTGAGGAGCAAATTAAGCAGACTGGTCAGGACGCGTTCCGCGAATCATTCGGGTTCAAATATTTTGAATACAGTTGGCCGCGATACGGTAGCGGTTCTACCCTGCCTGACGGCAACTCGGTTGGCCCCGGACGGCAGCCTGAGGTTGCGCGTATGTCCTACACCGAGGGAGATAAAAAGCTACTAAAAGTCTATGGTGTAGAGTCCTTCTCGCAAATGTTTTCCGCACCTGACGAGCGACCATGGTATCCGGCCTGGAGTATTCCGATTGCTCAAGGCTCAACTGCGCAGCTCTTCCAGCAAAAGAAGGGGGACCTACAGCGCAAATATTTCCCGCGTTTGGTGCTGTCTGCACCGGAGCAGTTTGATGCGATTTGGAATGAATACACCACTGAATTCAACAAGCTGGATGTAAAGGCGTATGAGGAGCTGATCACGAAGGAGGTTGCCAAAAAAATCGAAAATCCCGGTAAAAAATAAAGGAGGAAGCAGCTATGGGCCACTCGTCACCACCACCTGTCACGATCTCCTCGGATCATTTGCCGCCCTCGCGGCGAACCGGCTTTAGGGGATTTATGCACAAGCTGAATCAGCAACGGGCACTGGTATGGATGTCCGTCCCTTTTTTAATCTGGCTGTTCATCTTCAAGTATTTGCCCATCTGGGGTTGGACGATTGCCTTTCAGGATTTTAAGCCTGCCCGCAAGTTGCTCGATCAGCAATGGGTCGGATTAAAACATTTCCATTTTCTATTTCAGGATGAACACTTTCTGCGGGTCATGCGCAATACGCTGGCGATGAGCTTTATTAATCTGGTGCTGGGCTTTGCCACCGCTATAACATTAGCGATTTTGCTGAATGAGCTTCGTCAGATCATGTTCAAGCGGGTCGTGCAGACGGTCAGCTATCTGCCACATTTTATTTCGTGGGTGGTCGCGGCTAGCATCATCAGTACGGCGCTGTCTGCGGATGGCGGCATCATCAATGAGGTGCTGATGTGGCTGGGGTTGATTAAGGAGCCTATTCTGTGGCTGGGCGAGGGGAGCTATTTTTGGGGCATTCTCGGTGCATCGGAGGTATGGAAAAATGTCGGCTGGAACACCATCATTTATTTGGCCGCGATGACGATGATTGATCCCTCGCAGTATGAGGCAGCCGAGATGGACGGAGCAGGGCGTTTTCAGCGGATTTGGCATGTGACATTACCGGGATTGAAGCCTGTATTTATCATCCTGCTCATTATGAACATTGGAAATTTACTGGAATCCGGCTTTGAGCCGCAATACTTACTGGGCAACGGCATGAACGTGGATTACTCGGAGAATCTGGATATTTTCGTGCTGAAATATGGTATCCAGATGGGTAATTTCTCGCTTTCCATTGCTGCTGGGATGTTCAAAACGGTGGTCAGCTTCATCTTACTGTTTAGCGCCAATCATATTGCGAAGCGGTTAGGGGAGGAGAGGCTGTTCTGAAGAAAGAGTGAGTTATGGTGGGGGTACGGCCGCTTCGCGTGCGGATTGTTCTTCCGATCGCTGTTATCCCCGTATTTTCTTATTGGAATAAAGATCATAGGTTAAAATCCGGGGATAAAGGCGAACGCTCCGCTTCTTCAGAACAATTCCGCCCGCTCCGCTGCTACCCGCTGTAAAGTCACTTTTTTTGAGAACTGAGGGTAGTGGCAAGGGGAGAGCTTAAGGAAGGGCGCTTGACTCGCGCTTCCTTGGATAAATGCGCCATGATGGTTGGCTCAGCTTCGCTATCGCCATCGCCATTAGAGGCTGTTTTTTAGGAATGTGCTATTCGAAGGAGATAGCAGCGGGTGTGTGCTCTTCATACTACAGGAGAAGATCAGTGGATTTTTAGCAGGCCGCTTCGCTGACCTCATCAAGACCTAATGTGCAGGGCAAGATTACTTTTCTAGAAAGGAGCGGAAGTTATGGGCAAAGGGAAGGCCGTACACGGGCGATTTCGGGCGCCCTCGGATCGAATTTTTGATGCGTGCAATATCGTGTTTATGCTCTGCCTGATGGTGTTCACGCTGTATCCGTTTTTAAATACGCTGGCGGTTTCGTTAAATGAAGCGAATGATTCGATTCGGGGCGGGATCTATATGTGGCCGCGTGAATTTACGTGGAGTAATTATGAATTTGTGTTCAAGGAAGCGACGATTTTCCATGCTACGCTGATTTCTGTATTACGTACAGTTGTGGGCACAGTGACCTCGGTGTTTTGCTGCGCGATGGTGGCGTACACGATCAGCCGGCCGGAATATGTGCTGCGCAAATTTGTTTCGATTGCTTTTATTTTAACGATGTATTTTAGCGGTGGATTGATTCCGAACTTTCTCCTGATTCGTGAGCTTGGGATGCTGGGGACTTTCTGGGTATATGTCGTGCCGGGATTGATTGGGGTGTTTAATGTGATTGTCATTCGCTCCTTTATTGAGGGATTGCCGGAAGGGATTTTGGAGTCGGCGCGTATTGACGGGGCTGGGGAGTTTGCCACTTTTATGCGCATCGTTTTACCGCTGTGTGTTCCCGTACTGGCGACGGTGTCGCTGTTTACAGCGGTGGCACAATGGAATTCCTGGTTCGATGTGTTTTTGTACAATTCATCATATGAGCAATGGAGCACTCTTCAATATGAGCTGATGAAAATACTGCAAAATTCTAACACGTCTGTTAACGGTCAGGACTATGCGAGCCAATTCGCTGGTTCGGAAAATCTGGCGAAGTCGGTCACGCCTACCTCGATTCGGGCCACAATGACGATTGTCGCTTCAGTGCCTATTATTTTAGTGTATCCCTTTTTGCAAAAATACTTTGTGAAGGGTATGACCTTGGGCGGTGTCAAAGGATAGTAAATGAAAACCAATGGTGCCAAATACCAATTCCAAAAAATTGGAGTACGGGAGGGATTGCTTTGCGGTCATGTTGGGTTAAGCCTTTTTGTCTGGTACTGGTCGGAGCGCTGTTGTTATCGCCTATCGGTTGGTGGGGAGCGTCTGTAGTGAAGGCAGCTCCGTCTATAGAACATTCCCCGCCCGTTTCGGATGTGGTGCTATCGGCGGGTAGTATTCATAAGACCATTGGAACGTATGGATTTGAGCAAGGAAACAGCGACGGCTGGAAGCCGCGAGGAACTTATACCCAAATTGCATCCGTCACGGAAGCAGCATATGGCGGCACGCACAGTCTGAAGGCAACCGCTCGTACAGCGGCTTGGAACGGGGCGGAGCTGGATGTGAAGTCGCTGTTGCAGCCGGATGTGGAGTATGAAATTAGTGGCTATGTGAAGCTGGATGGTCATTCTGCGGTTCCGAGCATGGTTAAACTTACAGTGGAGCAGCAGCCCACAGGCGGGACTACGACATGGAAGACGGTAGCGCAGACGGAGACGGCGGATACATCGTGGATCAAACTTCAGGGGAAATATACTTTTACCGGGGGGATGGATGCATTGAAGCTGTATGTGGAAAGCTCGAATCCCGCGCAGGCCTACTATGTGGATGAGATAGAAATAACACAGGTATCGAAGACGCCAACGGAGCCGGCCAATGGTATCGTATCCGGGTTTGAAGATGGTACGGCTCAAGGATGGGTGTCCCGTATGGGAGTCGAGACCGTACAGGTTTCGGACGCCGATGCACGAAGCGGCTCATACAGTCTGCTGACAACAGGCAGACAAAAGACATATGCCGGACCCAAGCTGGATGTGACTGCTACGATGCAAAAGGGCAGCCGATATACGGTCAGTGCCTGGGTAAAGCTGGCGCCGGGTGAGCAGCCTGCCAAGGTGAGGCTCAGCGTACAGCGTGATCATCAAGGGGATAGTGCGTATGAAACTGTTGTAGGCGACACGGCAACTACGACAGAGGGATGGATGCATTTGTCTGGTACGTATACGCTTGCGTATGATGCAGACACCGTTTCCATGTATTTGGAAACGGCAGAAGGAACGCCTTCCTTTTATATGGATGATTTCGAGCTGTCACTTGTACCACCGCTTGCTATTGAAAAGGACATTCCTTCTTTGCATGGATTATATGGGGGACAGTTTAGCATTGGCACAGCGATTGAAGCTTTCCAGACCGAAGGGGCTTACGGAGAGTTGGTACAGAAGCATTTTAACAGCGTCGTTGCAGGGAATGCGATGAAGCCGATCTCCTTACAACCGTCCGAGGGACAGTTCCATTGGGAGGAAGCAGACCAAATTGTGCAGTTTGCTAGACAGCATGGACTGGCAATTCGCTTCCATACTTTGGTGTGGCATAACCAAACTGGGGATTGGATGTTCAAGGATAAGAATGGAGAGCCGATGACGCCGACTGCTGAGAATAAAAAGCTTTTGCTGGATCGGCTGGAGACGCATATTCGCGCTGTTGCAGCCCGGTATAAAAATGTCATCACCGATTGGGATGTGGTGAATGAGGTCATTGATCCTGATCAGCCGGACGGCATGCGCCGCAGCAAGTGGTATCAGATTACCGGTACGGATTATATTGAAAAAGCATTCCGTGTCACGAGGGAAGTGACGGGCCCGAACGCACGGCTATTCATTAACGATTACAACACGCATGAGCCGAAGAAACGGGATTTTCTGTACAATTTGGTACGTGATCTGCTCGCTAAAGGTGTACCGATTGACGGGGTAGGCCACCAATCGCATATCCGCCTGGAGTTTCCCGCTATTAGCGAGATTGAGCAGTCCATAGAGAAGTTTGCTTCGCTTGGTCTGGATAATCAAATTACCGAGCTGGATATGGGGCTTTATTCCAATGACACAGATCGCTATGAAACAATTCCAGAATCTATGCTCATCCGGCAGGCTCACCGCTATCGGGCGCTGTTCGATATGTTTTCAAGACAGCAGGAACATATCAGCAATGTGACGATTTGGGGTACGGATGATGGAAATACGTGGCTCAGCACGTTTCCGATAGCCCGGTTGGATAAGCCGCTACTATTCGACGAACGGTTAAAGGCCAAATATGCCTATTGGGCACTTGCTGATCCGTCCAAAGTCCCGTCGTTGCCAGCAGGGAACAACGAATAAATGGTTTGAATACATGCCGGGCTCGTTTTGCCTTATTCTATGCTGTATCGAACATCGCCTTATACAAGCATAAAAGCAGGCTGTTCTTCACATGTGACATGTAAAGAACAGCCTGCTTTGCTATCGTAAAGGAATTACAGTTTTATTCCAAATTGGCGTGTTGACCAAACATAGATTTGGAGGTCAGCTTGCGCAGATCCATCGTTCTGAGTACCAATGCGTCACCGTACAACAGCAGGGTTTGCTCAAACAATGAGCCCATGGGCTGGATCGTCTGGTAGTCCTTGTTGGACGGGTCCTTGGCCGCACCAGGCAGCTTGACGATGATATCGGCCAGTTTGCCAATGGTGGAACCGGGAGAAGTGGTTAGTAGCGCCAGAGAGGCTCCGAGTTTCTTTGCTTTTTCTGCCATGGAGATCAGGCTTTTGGTTTCACCAGAGCCTGAACCGATAATGAGCAGGTCGCCCTCGCCCAAACCGGGAGTTACGGTTTCCCCGACTACGTAAGCTTGAATTCCCATATGCATCAGCCGCATTGCCAGCGAGCGAATCATGAACCCTGAGCGGCCCGCACCTGCTACGAATACCTTATTGGCAACGGCGATGGAATGGATCAGCTGTTCCGATTCCGTATCACTGATCAATTGTGGAACCAATTGTAGCTCCTTGAGTACCTCAGATAAATATTGAGAGGTTTCCATTGGGGTTAACCTTGTTTGATGAGCTGTTGCATTTGGGAAGCTACAGCCTTTTTGTCGTCCTCGCCAGTGATACCACCGCCGACGATAACCAGATCCGGCTGAGCCTTCACGACTTCAGCCAATGTGCTCAGCTTAATACCGCCAGCCACAGCAGTTTTGGAGTTTTTCACGACTTTTTTGACGGTTTGCAGTGCTTCGAATGGGCTTTGCCCTTCAGCTTGCAGATCGTAGCCTGTATGCACACAGATGTAGTCAACGCCAAGAGCGTCAATTTCTTTCGCACGTTGCTCCAGGTTTTTAACACCGATCATATCCACCAGGATTTTTTTGCCACCTTGTTTTTTCGCTTCTTCTACTGCGCCTTTGATTGTTGCATCTTCAGCTACAGCCAAAATCGTAACGATATCTGCACCAGCCTCGGAAGCTTTTAGCACTTCATAGCCCCCTGCATCCATAACCTTCAGGTCAGCCAGCACTTTCAGATTCGGGAATGCTTCTTTCATTGCTTTTACTGCATGAAGCCCTTCATTGATGACAATCGGCGTACCGATTTCTACGATATCAATATACGACTCTACTTCTTTTACCAATGCAATCCCTTGCGGGATATCTACTAAGTCTAAAGCCAATTGAAGTTCCATGTTATTAACTTCACTCCTTAAGTGAATTTATATTTTGATGAACAGGTACATGCTCTGTTGAGTATCAATCTATACTTTAGTTTCATGCACAGGTTTGATTGTAAGGCCCAGCTACCCGGTTGAAAAGTACGCACTAATTCGTAACGTAGTTACCCCCACGATACTATAGCATCATAAAAACCATCCGTGAGAGAGCCTACATTTTGTTTTCTTTTAGCATTATTTCTATAAGGGGAGTCGACTATTCATAACCGATAACCGTACACAGCAATGTAAGGTTGCAAAAAAAGAAGGTAGTTATGATTGAATTGACTTCATGTTAGGTTTTGACTATATATGTAATATAATGGTATGCAAAAAATGGAGGCTACGAGCATGACTCCGCTGGATCAGAGCGGTCACGAAGAAGTAGAGAGATTCCGTTTCCTCGCCAAGGCTAATTTATTTACGATTGAATTACTTTCGGGGAGAAGGGAACTTTTGCCTGAGTACGTTCAATTTCTTCACGACAATGACGAGGAGCTACTTCCAGGATTGGTTGGTATTACCGAAGCAGCTAACCTGAATAATTGGAATATAGACGACCTGCTGAACGATTTTGCCGATGATATTAAGATATTTGAAGGTTATGAAGATAGAGCAAACCGCGTATATTATTTAAAATTGGTCAACCAATTGGCCATTTACCATCTCAAGAAGAAGCAGTACTCCGTTGCCTTAAATTATGTCCTTGATTCTCTGCAATTCTCTGCCAGTGTAGAAGCGGATGCCGATTTCAGGACACTGGTTGCTCTGTTTGAGACTTATCGAGATTTGGCAACACCATCACAGCGAGAGCAATACCAAACCATTTTATTAAGGGGGCTTCATAATGAAAAAGGCATTAATCTCGGTAACTATGGTCTTGGCGTTTCTTAGTATTGCTCTTCTGGTGGGAAATATTTGGGGAGGGTTAGACCCTGTGATTCCTTCAAATCATGGTATTTTTTCTTATACTGCTTGAGTCAGAATTAGACCTTCAAGCCTGATAGGGCTTTTGTACATAAAAGGAGCACACTTTTACGCATTTTGCGATCAGTGTACTCCCCCTTTTTATGCCAGGATTTATTTTACGACATACGAAGTCAGGTGACTGGCCAGATGTTGCATCGTTTCACTCGCCTTTTGCATACGCTCCATCACTTCAGTGAAGGAGCCTACCAGAGTCGCCTGCTCTTGAGAAGAAGAAACAATTTGCTCAATTTCCTGCTCCATTTGACGAATGGAGTTCTGTACATCCTTAAGGGCTCCTTCAATATCGACCGTCGCCTTTTTGGATTCTACGGATAGCTTGCGCACCTCTTGAGCGACGATACCAAAGCCTGCTCCTGCTTCTCCGACACGCGCGGCCTCAATCGCTGCATTCAATCCAAGCAGGTTGGTTTGATCAGAAATTTCCTTGATGAACACAGCTACCTGATTGATTTTACCCGAGTTTTGTACGGCGATTTGGGTGTTTTTCAAAATCTGTTCACTGGTTGCCTGAAGCTCCTCGGAATGAGCCGCCACATGCTGTACCATATCAATGAGCTGCTCAGTGATGGAGAGGTTCTCGGAAACGATTTGGTCCAGTTGATTTTTGTTAGTCAAATTATAAGAGGCCGCAAATGCTGCGATGACTTCACCTTTCTCATCAAATACAGGAATACTGATCATATCAAGAGGAAACCCTAGAATTTCAGCAGGGATGTGGGTCAGGCTGGGCTCACGTCCATTTTTAAGCATGGCAAAATCTTTATAGTCTTCGAGCAGCTCCGAGCCCGTTTCAAAGCCGAGGTCCATACCCTCCGATTGGGTATACATAAGGACATGAGTGCGGTCGAAGAGAGCAAGGGTCACTTTCTCACGCATAATCTGTTGTATGTAGGGAATGGCTGCAATTAATGCATCTATTGTATTCAAATAGATAACCTACCTTTCTTTACTAGATATATTTTTTATAGTCTCGTATATAGTTGTCGGTCTAAAGACGGATAAAAGTTATAAAGATATTGAAAATTTAAAGGGAAATGAAAGCTTCAGAAAAAAAGGCATACCGTTTCCATTACGGAACGATATGCCTTCTATTTAACCTTAACGTGTCAGTGCTGTGTATAGGTAGTTCACTTACCGCGTTGCTCGAACAGTTGTACGATTTCCACAATAACCTTGGTAGCAAGTACCATGTTGTCCACCGACACGTATTCAAACTTACCGTGGTAGTTCTCCCCACCTGTAAAAATATTCGGGGTAGGCAGTCCCATGTAGGATAGCTGTGAACCGTCTGTACCGCCACGAATCGGCTTAATAATGGGTTCGATATTCAGCTTTGTCATTGCTTCATATGCGACATCAACGATATGCTTGACTGGCTCTATTTTCTCTTTCATGTTGTAATACTGATCTCTCAATTCCAGCGCAATACGGTTTTCTCCATATGCGGCCTGCAGCTCTTTGACTACATTTGTTAAATAAGCTTTCCGGTTTTCAAAGCTCTTGCGGTCAAAATCACGGATAATATAGTACAGTTTAGCTTGTTCTGCCGTACCTGTAGACTCCAAGAGATGATAGAAGCCATCATATCCGTCTGTATATTCTGGGGCTTCGTTTGCAGGTAACCGACTGTGCAGTTCCATAGCGATTTTGGCAGCGTGGATCATTTTGTTTTTAGCCGTACCGGGATGCACGTTCACACCGTGAATGGTAATATGGGCGGCTGCGGCGTTAAAGCTCTCATACTCCAGTTCTCCGAGCGGTCCGCCGTCTACCGTATAGGCATATTCAGCGCCAAAAGCGGCTACATCAAAGCGTTCCGGCCCTCTTCCAATCTCTTCGTCCGGTGTAAAGGCAACGCGAATTTTGCCATGTTGAATTTCTGGATGGTCAATCAGGTAGTGGATAGCTGTCATGATTTCTGCGATCCCGGCTTTGTTGTCTGCACCGAGCAGGGTGGTACCATCTGTTGTGATCAGGGTGTGGCCTTTATATTGAGTCAGTTCGGGGAACTCACGTGGAGAAAGAACCACACCAAGCGAAGCATTCAGCGTGATATCGCCCCCATCATAGTTTTCCGTCAATTGCGGCTTTACCCCTGCGCCAGTCAGTTCGGTAGCCGTATCGAGGTGAGCGAGAAAACCGATGACGGGAACCTCTTTATCCGTATTGGAAGGAAGGGTCGCCATCACATAACCATTATCATCAATAGTTACGTCTGTCATACCAATGGCTTTCAATTCGCCCACCAAGAGGTTGCCCAATGTGAGCTGTCCGGGTGTAGTGGGGCAAGTGTGGCTGCTTTCATCAGATTGGGTATCTACCTGAACATATGTAGTCAGGCGGTCAATCAGTTCCTGTTTCATGTGTGTATCCTCCTTAGTGTCATTTCTATTATGGTACGTATTTTATCATGATTAGGCTTATAATATGAAAAAAATGGTTGACCCTTTTAGGAATGAATGGTTGTGTTGCACAGGGGAGACGAGTAAGATAATAGTAAAATAAAAGTAAAAATAGAGTAAAACGATTAAAGGAGTCTGCAATGCCTACGTTAAAAGATATCGCCCAGGAGGCAGAGGTTTCGATATCCACGGTCTCCCGAGTGCTGAATTATGATGAAACACTGTCTGTATCAGAGGAAACGCGGCGTAAAATTTTTGAGGTTGCCGAGCGCATGAAATATACGACGGTTAAACGTAAAAATGGCGGTATTGGTCGTCAGCCCCGCAAGAAGGCAGAGGGACCCATCCGGTTGGGTATGGTGCACTGGTTTAGTGCGTACGAGGAACTGGAAGACCCTTATTATCTATCTATTCGGTTTGGCGTGGAAAAAGAGTGCCGCCAAAGCGGGGCGCAGCTGGAGCGTATTTTCAGAAGAGAGGACCTAACTGCGCTGAAGACGTCATCCGAAGGGCTGCATGGACTAATCGTGCTAGGGCATTTTAGCAGCGAAGAGGTAGAACGTATGCTGGAACTGCCCATTCCTTGCGTCTTTCTGGATCATCCGGTAGAGCGTACAGGGGCAGACTATGTGGTCATTGACCTTGCTCACGCTGCGGCTGATGCACTGGATTATTTGATGGGCGCGGGCCATCGTCACATCGGATATGTAGGTATGGGTAAGGATGAGCAGTCCCATGATTCCGAACAAGTCGAGCTAGATGCCCGCTATGAAACGTTTTTGCGGTATCAGGAACAGCATAGGCTATGCACGTCGGATGATATTCATGTGTGCGGAGGAACAGCGGCAGACGGCTTCCGTGCGATGGAAGCGGCTATTCTGGCAGGACCAGAAAACCTGCCTACAGCCTTCTTTGTCGCGAGCGATTCGGTGGCTATTGGGGTGTTGAAGGCGCTGGAGCAGCATCACCTTGCGGTGCCGGAACGTATCTCCATTGTTGGCTTCAATGATATTCCGACAGCGGAATATTTGACCCCATCTCTGTCAACAGTCAAAACGCATACCGAACTGATGGGAGAAACGGGCGTTCAGCTCTTGCTGCATACAGTACGCAACGGTGCAAACGAGGTGGGGCGCAAGGTCATCATTCCGACCGAGCTAATGATTCGCAACAGCAGTGCGCCGCTGTATACCGATGCCAAATAAAATCGACGCTATGGATTTGGACAGCCCCGCCTTCCGGGGCTGTTTTTTGATTATAAAAAGATACAAAAATGGATTGACAATTGTCTTGGAAATGCTTACATTGAACATATATTTATTTTACTAAGTTTTACTCGTCATTTTTACTTAAATATTTTACTATGGTATAAGAGTGGAAAATAAAAGGTTGAGGTGACTGCCCATGCGTACCATTTTGCCGTTGAATGATCAATGGTTTTACCTTCCTGAATATGTCGAGAGCGAAGTAAGCGTAGGCATTGATGCAAGTCGGTATGAGCCAATTCAGCTGCCGCACACCAATGTAGAGCTTCCGTATAATAATTTTGACGACAAGGCATTTCAGTTTATTTCTACGTATAAAAGAGAGCTGAACATTCCGGCAGATGCCAAAGGTAAGCGAGTGTATGTTGATTTTGAAGGAGTCATGACCTATGCCCAGGTATATCTAAACGGGGTAAAAGCGGGGGAGCATAAAGGTGGATATACACCGTTCAGCGTTGAATTGACCGAACTTGCCGAGTATGGCGGCTCCAATGTGCTCACAGTCATTGTCGATTCCACGGAACGGGACGACATCCCCCCCTTTGGGGCAGTCATTGACTATCTGACCTACGGCGGTATTTACCGCGAAGTGCAGCTGCGAATAGTGGAGCCTGTACACCTTGGAACGATATTCATTCAGACACCGGAGCCGCTTGCGGCAAATAAGGCGGTGCGCGTGGTCGTGGAGCTGGAGGGCATTGGCGATCAGCAGGACGACTTGACGGTCGCGCTGCAATTGCTGGACGGAGCGAGCGTGAAGGCGGAGACCGAGCTGGCAGCGATGACGGCGGCGGAAGTCACGCTGGAGCTGAAAGAGCTGGGCGGCCTGCGGCTTTGGGATATAGATGATCCTAAGCTGTATGAAGCGAAGCTGACGCTGCTACGAGGCGGAGAAGAACTGGATCAGGTGACCGTGCGCTTTGGGTTCCGCGAGGCTGAATTTCAGCCGGACGGTTTTTACTTGAACGGGCGGAAGATCAAGCTGCTCGGCCTGAACCGTCACCAGTCCTATCCGTACGTTGGCTATGCTATGCCCAAAAGAGCGCAGCGTCGTGATGCAGATGTGCTCAAGGAGGAGCTGGGGCTGAATATGGTACGGACATCCCACTACCCTCAGTCCCGTCATTTTTTAGACCGCTGTGATGAAATCGGATTGCTCGTTTTCGAAGAGATTCCGGGTTGGCAGCATATTGGCGGTGAAGCGTGGAAGGAGCAGGCGGTGAGGGACGTAGAGGACATGATTATCCGTGATCGTAATCATCCCTCCATTGTAATCTGGGGCGTACGAATTAATGAGTCGCAGGATGACCATGATCTGTACACGCGTACCAATGAGCTGGCACGAAAGCTAGATCCGACCCGTGCTACGGGTGGTGTGCGTTATATTGTAGGCAGTGAGCTGCTGGAAGATGTATACACGATAAATGATTTTGTTCATGATGGTGGGCATAAAAAATATTTGGCGAAGGAAATCCGCAATTTTGATACGTATGACGATACAGAAGGCGTAGATGGCGAAACGACAGGCTTGCGCCAGCCGTCTCTCGTTACAAAGCTGGATCATCCGGTCCCTTATCTGGTAACAGAATATAACGGGCATATGTACCCGACGAAACGTTTTGACCAGGAGGAACGGGTAATGGAGCATGCACTGCGCCATACGCGGGTCCAAAATGCTTCCTATGCCGATGAGGGCATTGCCGGAGCGATTGGCTGGTGTGCTTTTGACTATAACACGCATGCTGATTTTGGTTCCGGTGATAAAATCTGCTACCATGGTGTCATGGATATGTTCCGCCTGCCTAAATTTGCAGCGAGCGTGTACCGGAGCCAGAAGAACGTCGAACAGGAAATCGTTATGGAGCCAGTCACTTACTGGTCTCGTGGCGAGCGAAATATCGGGGGCATCGTGCCGCTGGTTGTGTTCACCAATTGCGATGAGGTGGAGTTCATCTACGGTCATGAGCGCAAAGGTATTTATCGTCCAAACCGAGAGAAGTACCCGGCGCTTCCTCACCCCCCTGTCGTGATCGACGAGCTGACAGGCCACTGGGGCATGAAGTGGGAAGACGCTGTATTCATTGGGTACGTAGACGGGCAAGAAGTGATCCGCAAATACTATTCACGTAATCCGGTGCCGACAGAGTTACGGGTAGCTGCAGATGATATGGTACTGGAAGCTGGCGATTGGGACGTAACCCGAGTAGTAGTGGATGCTCTAGACGAATACGGCAATGCCCTGCCGTTCTATACAGATCCTGTTTCGGTGGAGGTCGAGGGAGTGGGTCAATTGATCGGTCCTTCAAGCTTATCCCTAATTGGTGGACGCATTGCATTCTGGATTCGTACAAAGGGTGAGGTGGGCAATATCCGAGTGAGTGTTTCCGCGCCTTCTCGTTTCGGTTCGCAGGAATTGAGCATTGACGTGCAATAAGGAAGCAAAGGCAACATACAATCCTGCTAACTGCTTTTATACTGTCTGATACTTCTATTATTTAGTAAGGAGTTGTCCGCAGATTCTGAAGGGGATCTGAGAGGGCAACTCCTTTTTTGCATAGGTTAGGGTACGTTAATCTATAAGTCTTTCAAATTGTGTCTTATTACTGAGTCACTTAACGTTACGTTCGTAGATTGGAAGCATAGAATACACTATCAAGCGCAAGGGAGGTGAATCCTATGGCGATTCTATTACCTCAGCAATTCTATTCTCTCGCAGCTAATATTGGTAAATCATACTTTGAAAACTTGAACGGTGGCGCGAATGCTACAATTACCGTTAATAATAACGGTCCGGCACCGATCGATCTTGTCGTAACTCGTGTCAATGCACCTGTGATCACTTATGTTATCCCCCCAACTAACAGCCTCACGTTAGAGGTTGCTTTACTGCTGGTAGCTGCTCTGCAGACTACCGCAGCTGGAGCAGCTACGGGTACGATCCAGATTGCGACAGCTGATTTTTAACCTGTAACGACCTGATCCTCTAACTCTAGCTTTGCCGTATGGCAAGGTTAGAGTTTTTTTTGTTTGAAATTTTCTGAAACTTTTTTCATATTGTGCCGATATATACATATAGCATAGCAAACAACAACATCGAAAAGGAGTACCCTGTATGAGCTTTAGCAATCCGGTTTTACGTGATGACATCTTTTTGCGCGAAGATGAAAGAGAAGCAAGTGAACAACGCATGACCATCGGAGGAACGGTGAACAAAACGTTGCTTCTGCTGGTTCTGCTCATCGTCTCTGGAAGTATTACCTGGTACATGACCTACGAAGGAACCGTAGAGGTGCTATCCTTGCTGACGGCAGGCTTTATTGGTATGGCAGGCGTAGCACTTGCGATATCCTTTTTCCCAAAAACGGCTCCATTACTCTCTCCTGTATATGCGATTCTGAGTGGTTTTGCTTTGGGTGGCGTTTCAGCTTTTATGGAGTATGAGTACCCTGGAATTGTAGCCAATGCCATTTTGCTGACCGTGGGTATCTTGTTCTTGATGCTCTTTATGTACACACAGCGAATCATCAAGGTGACACGCGGCTTTATCTCATTCGTGGTCCTGTGTACGATGGCGATTTTTCTGGTGACGCTGGTTGATTTTATTTTGAACTTTTTCGGTATGAATGTTCCCTATATCCATGAAACAGGTTGGCTGGGTATTGGCATTAGCTTATTTATCGTGATCATTGCGGCTTTGAATCTGCTGGTTGATTTCAATTTTATTGAAGAGCAAGCAGATCAAGGCGCACCCAAATATATGGAGTGGTATGGTGCTTTTGCATTACTGGTGACTCTAGTATGGCTGTATGTACGGATTTTGGATCTGTTGGCCAAGTTCAGTAAGAGGGACTAAGTGTAGGGTGAGAAGAAAAGGATGGCTGAATGCCGTCCTTTTTTGTATTAAAGAGACGGTTTAAAAAATGCATTTTACGTTAAATACATAGAAGTTGGGTAAAACATAAAGACAGACAGGAGAGGAGTGAGTGCATGTATCAAGTGGTGCTGGTTAGGCATGGACAGAGCGTGTATAACCGACAAAACCTGTTTACGGGCTGGACGGACGTGGACCTGACTGAACAAGGGACTCATGAGGCCATTGAGGCGGGACGTATTCTCAAGGAGGCTGGTTATACGTTTGATTTGGCATTTGCCTCTGTGCTAAAACGTTCTATCCGCACGCTGTATCACATCTTGGATGAGCTGGATCATCTGTGGATACCTGTGCAGAAGTCGTGGAAGCTGAATGAACGCCATTACGGTGCTCTTCAGGGGCTTAGCAAGCTGGATTCCGCCGTGCAATACGGCGAGGAGCAGGTTCATATCTGGCGGCGTAGTCTGACGGTGCGACCCCCCATGCTGGATGAGAAGGACGAACGGAGTCCGCATCGGGAAGAGCGTTATCGTAATATTAAGCCGGAAGAGCTGCCGCTTGGGGAAAGCCTGGAGGACACCGTGCATCGGGTCGGTGAGTTTTGGAAGCAGCGGATTGTACCTTTGATTCTCAAAAAGGATCGAGTTATCATTTCTGCACATGGTAATACTTTGCGGGCCTTAATCAAGTATATGGAGAATCTGGACGAAACCGCATTGCTGGATTTGAATATTCCGACAGGCATTCCACTGGTGTACGAGCTGGATGAGCATATAGATCCCATCCGGCGTTTTTATCTCGGTGATCCGAGTCATGTAGAGGCTAAGAAGCAGGCCGTGGCCAACCAAAGCAAGGTAACGGAGTAACTTTCCATACACAAAGAGGACAGGGCGCTTCCTCGCATCCTGTCCTCTTTGTGTTGGGTATAGATTAAGCGTTCGCTTCCTCTTCTTCTGTTTCCTGGCTGTCTTCCTCTGCGGGAAGTGCCCACACCGATACACTGCCGGCACGAACGGGAAATATGCCGTAGCCATCCTGCTCAATTTTTACGGTATGATCGTGATGTCCGGTCAAATCCATCCATTCTTCCCCTGCACGTTGTTTGCCTACGAACATGCGCTTTTCTCCGTCATTTGCGTTGGTGATCACCACAGCACATCCGGAGCCTTCCAGCTCAGGCACGCCTTGACGAACCCATCCAATCGTATGGGGATCATCGAAATAATCTTTTTGCTCACCATAAGCTTTATGGTACCGGGCATATAGAAGCGGGTCTAGCTCAGCCTGCTTGCCTTTCACGGGCGTTTGTCCCTGGATACCGTAGTAATCGCCGTAGAACACACAGGGATAACCATCCTTGCGCAACAAGATGAGTGCATAGGCGCTAGGCTTAAACCAGTCCTCCACCCAGGATTCGAGCGCTTCATGCGGCTGGGAATCATGATTATCGACAAAAGTTACCGAGTTCAGGGGATGGGTATGAACAAGCGTATCCTCGAAAATGGTGCTTAAATCGAAATCCTTGCCACCCAAGGAAGCGCTATGTAGTTTGTAGTGGAGGGATACGTCAAACAGGTCGATTTTATAATCAATGGTATCCAGGAACTTTTGACACGATTCCAGATCCGGTTTCCAAAACTCGCCTACCATATAAAAATCCTGCCCGCGTTTTTTAATCATTTCTGTAGCAAACTCTCGTACAAATTCATGATTAATATGCTTGATTGCATCCAGACGGAATCCGTTGCATTGCAGAGTATCTACCAGCCATTTTCCCCAACGGATCATCTCTTTGCGCACATCCTGATGATTATAGTCAATATTGGCGAACATTAAATAATCATAATTGCCGAATTCATCATCTACATTTTCGCTCCAGCTTTTATTTTTACCTAAAATACGATAGATTCCTGTCCGGTCCTGGCTTGCATCGTAATCGGTTCCGTTAAAATGTTCAAAGTTCCATTGAAATGTGGAATACTGACCTTGACGGCCGGGGAACGTAAATTTAGTCCAGCCTTCGATATCAAAGGGCTCGGAAATGACTTCATTGCGGTTATCAGGGTTAACCTCGACGACCTTGAATACTTCAGTTTCATCCGCGCCGGCCTTATGATTCATGACCAGATCGACATAGACGGACACGCCGTGGCGAACACAGGCGGCAACAGCCTCCAGCAGGTCTTCCTTGGTTCCGTATTTGGTGCGCACCGCACCTTTTTGGTCAAATTCGCCCAGATCATAAAGGTCATAGACGCCGTATCCCGTATCCTCGGGCGATTGGCCTTTGGTGACAGGTGGAATCCATATCGCGTCAATTCCTTTGGCCTTCAGTTCCGGCGCCAGGCGGGTAAGCTTTTTCCAGTGAGAACCGTCAGCTTCGACATTCCACTCGAAAAATTGCATCATCGTATGGTTCCTTTTCATGTGCGTCCCTCCTTCATATATAACAAGTTACCCACCAAGTGAGGGGGGCTAAACGTCAGACGGTCAATATGATGCTGAATGAAGAACAAGGATCGCTGTATAACGTATGCTGAATCATTAAAATTTGTTATACCTGAGTGTTCACAACGACTCGGGTAGCTAGAAAAGAGAACGTGAAAACGGTAAAATGAATCTAACTTAACAATAGTTCGGGTTTTGGGCAAACTGTGAAGCGCGAGCAACAGAGGAAAGGAGGAGTGGACGTGACAGAACCGCAGCAGAACAAGGATGAAGCGAGCAAACCGCTGATTAAAAAATGCACGTATTGTCAGGAGATGAAACCTTTAACGGACTTTCAGCGCAGAACGGGTCGCCGGGCTGGTCCTTATTCCCGGCGCGGTCCTTGCCGTTCCTGCCGAGGATTGGCCCCGCAAGAACGTACAGCTACGTCCGCTCCTTCCGGCGAGGAAACGAACCCCTCGGCTGCTCCCGTGATGCAGCATAGCCTTGAAGCAAATACGGCTGCGCACAGCCTAGAGGCGTCGCTACCTATGGAGGCACAACGCCCCCGCAGGAAGCCGGTCACGGACAAAGCGCGTGAGTGCCACCGGCAACGGGTTCGGCATCTGCTTAGCAGGCTGAAGCCTGCGGATACCCGGGCGTTGCGGCTCAATCGCAATGGCATGATTCGGCTAAGAGGCAAAACCGACCAGGGGAGACGCTGGCATCAAGAGATTGAGCTTGATCTGGCCATGACCCTGGTCAGAGAGCGTATGGCGGTGATTGTTAATCCATACACCGTGCGCAGGCTGTATAGCAACAAGGAATTTCGTCAATATGTGCTTAAGCGTGACCGTTATACTTGCTTTTTTTGCGGGGGCTACGGTGACACGATTGATCATTTACTGCCTCGGGCAAAAGGAGGGCACACGACGCCGGTCAATTGTGTATGTGCTTGCAATGAATGCAATCAAGTTAAGGCTGCCCGTGATGTAGATGAGTTCATTGAGTCTGGTGTACCGCAGCCGTCTCCTGATGATTTCGAGGCACCTGATAATCCTGACGCTTCTGAAGGCACCCTACATACGTAGGGCGACTCTTTGGAGCGTAGGTCCCTTAGTACAGTTCTACTTCAAAGCCGGATTCTTTCCAGGCTGTTGTTCCGCCTTCGATAAAAGCTACATTGGTAAAGCCCATCTGCTGGAGTGTATAAGCTGCCAATGCAGCTTGTCCGCCTGCCCCACAAGTGGTGATAATCGGGCGGTTGCGGTCACGTAGACGTTCGTCACGCAAATCCTGTGGAACCTCCAAGTCAGCGCGGATGGGCAGCATGCCCAATGAAATATTGGCGCTTCCGCGAATCAGACCGCAAGCGCCTGCATCATGGGAGTCCTGTACATCGATAACGAATGTATCTGGATTTGCCTCTATTCGCTGACGTGCCTCCTGTGAATCAATGCCCTGAACGTGCTGCCTCGCTTCTTGAACCATATCTCCAAATGTTTTAGCCATCATTTAAAACCTCCGTATGAATATATTTTGTGTTATTTCCATATTATCGAACTAAAACGCACTCTCTTTATTACCCTCCTCTAGCATAAGATGACCCTTCTTTTAAGGGAAACTTGGACAAAAATCGAGCTTATTCTAATTTTTATCTAAAATAACAATAAAAATTTTGCAGAAATTTGTGCAAATTTAAAATTTCTTCGACGATTGTGTCGTGAAAGGTGTAATATAGAGGTATAGGGTTCCGTTTCGGCCTGTTGTAGTCACGAAGGAGCGCTTCGTGGAATATTCCGCAGCAGTAACAACAGAATACCGTCTGAGCAATATACAATTGGCATCTGCGATAAATCAGTCTTGCCCTTTAGGGTATAGGCCGGTTTTAGCTGTGCTTCTTGCATGTTTAAGGGCGTGAATTCGATGAACGTTTTATTGCTAGAGTTTATGGATACAGGTTACGAGAAAGGAATGGACTTCTATTTTCACAGTAAAGGAGGACGTTCACGCATGTCTGAAAACCAACAAGAGGTGGCAGTAACACAGGAAGCTACCAAAGAGTCTCGGGATGTATTGGACCAATTGATGAAACCGGAGGTTCAGCAATCGCTGACCGTGCTGGTAGAAAATCTGCCCAAGTTGACTGAGATGGTTACTTTGATGACCGACGCTTATGATGTAGCTCGCAGTCTGGCGACTGACCCTGTCTTTATCGGAGATATGAAAAGCTCCATGGGAGAGTTTGTGAAGCCTGTTACAGATTCGGCTAAAGGATTGGCTTCTGCTGCAATTGAAGCAAATGACCGTGTACAAACTACGGACGGCAGTGTAGGTCTGTTTGGCCTGCTCAAAATGCTTAAAGATCCGAATGTACAAAAAACGCTGCGTTTCAGCCAGGCTTTCCTGGATATTCTGAATGAGCGCCAACGCGAAAGCAAATAATTACCTGATCGAGAACGGAGGATGGACATGTCGAAGCAAATTTTGATCTTGGGCGGCGGGTACGGCGGATTGTTAGCCGCTCTTACAGCACGCCAGCATATGGACGCTAGCCAAGCAACCATTACAGTGGTTAACCGCTTTGCGTCGCATCAAATTATTACAGAACTGCACCGTTTGGCGGCAGGTACAATTGCCGAAAAAGCTGTTGCGCTTCCTTTGGAAAAGCTGCTGCGTAACAAAGAAATTATCCTGAAAGTGGATACTGTTTCCGAAATCAAGCCTGACGATAAAAAAGTAACCTTGGCCAGTGGCGCTACGTTGAGCTATGACGCTCTCGTTATTTCCCTGGGCAGCGAAACGGCTTACTTTGGTATTCCAGGACTGCAAGAGCATAGCTTCACGCTGAAATCAGTGGCAGAAGCCAATCGCATTCGCGCACATGTGGAAGCTCGTCTGGATGCTTACAAGCAATCCGGTAACCAAGCAGACGCTACAATCGTTATCGGTGGTGGCGGTCTGACAGGCGTGGAGCTGGTGGGTGAATATGCTGACAAATTGCCTGTAATTTGTCGCGAAAAAGGTATTAACTACGAAGATATCAACTTGTATTGCGTAGAAGCTGGACCATCTATTTTGGCAGGCTTCCCTCAACCACTGGTTGATCGTGCAGTAACAAGCCTTGAAAAACGTGGCGTTCAAATCGTAGCGGGTGTTCCGATTACAGAAATGAAAGCTGACGAGGTTCTCTTGAAAGACGGACGTTCGATCAAAACGAACACACTGATCTGGACAGGCGGCGTACAAGGTAATGCACTGGTTGGCGCATCTGGTATCGAAGTAAACCGTGGTCGCGCAACTGTGAATGGTGCACTGCAATCGACTTCTCACGAAGACATCTTCCTCGCTGGCGACAGCGCAGTGGTGTTCCCGGGTGAAGGCGAGCGTCCATACCCTCCAACTGCACAGTTGGCTTGGCAAATGGGCGAATTAGTTGGTTACAACATCTTCGCTTATTTCAACGGAGCGAAAATGGAACGCTTTACACCAGTATTCTCCGGTACACTGGGCAGCTTGGGCAGAACAGACGCGATCGGTACTGTAGGCGCGAATGGCACCCAACTGAAAGGCGCTGTAGCTACTTTGATGAAGGAAGGCAGTAACATCCGTTACTTGTCCCACATCAAAGGACTTTTTGCATTGGCCTATTAATATTCTTTATATTTTATATGTTTCTTTGGAAGAGAGCGCTATTCAGCGCTCTCTTTTTTTGTAGCTTTTCTTTACGACACTAGAGTGCTTACGATTCATTAGTCTTAATTCACTTCATCTTCGCTAACTCTGCCACTTGTACAGGGGGGAGCGCACCTTCAAATATACTCAGCTCATCAATACATCCTTTGAACGCAGGGTCCCACCAGTTGACACCTAAGCTGAATGTTCCAGATTTGGAGGTAAAGACATCTGGGAATCCTGAGCCGGTAAATTGAAGCTCGCCATTCACATACACGGCTAACACCCCACGATCTACAGTGAAGGCGAGATGGGTCCATTCATTTGTTTTGATCTTTAGGCCAGTACTGCCGGTATACCAAAGTGAGCTGCCGGACCAGACCATTGTATTATCCTTCTCGGGTCCTCTGGGCAGAAGGCTAATCCAGTGGTTACTATCCATAGCTCCAAAGAAAGTTGGTGTATGCAGCGTCAAATCGCTTGGTTTTACCCACAGTGACACGGAATATGCTGAGCTGGATATGAGTCCTTCGGGTAGAGCAATGCCTGACTTTCCATCAAGGACTATAGCTTGGCCCTTTACGCCTTCAGCGTAGGATACACTTCCTCCCTGGCGATCGATTCGGTCACCGATAACTTTGCCATTAGCAAGAGCATCCTGCTGATCCTCCAGATTATTTTCAAATGTGTATGACGCAGTCAATGTTGCTTTCTCATAAGGGGATACCGTGATGTTAAAAACTTTGTCCCGACTACGTTCTCCTTTGGTAATGGTAGCCGTCAAAGTGGCAGATGCAGCCTTTTCTCCGATTCCTGGACGCTTGATTTCACCTGTATCCGTAATGACGCTTTGGTCTGAAGTTTTCCAGGTAATCCGGGATTGCCGACTGCCTTCCTTCGGAAGATCCAGGCTAGCGGTCACCCGACTTGTATCGGCAAGATCTAAATCACGATACACACTATCCACTACTGTCGTATCGGTCATATCAGGGAGCTTACTGCCCCAAGCCATCTCACCTTTATTCGATAAAACTGTAAACGCCACGATGTATTGATTCGTAACCTGATCCCATTGTCTTAAAAACACCCCATCCAACACAGCACCATCCAGTGTTAATTGGATATTCGCATCCCCCGACTTGCGCCATGTTCCTTGTACATCGCCTTGAATGGTATGATCTGCTCTAAGCTGAATGAATTGTGTATTCTTGATCGTAGCCGAAGAATCACTGCCATGATTAATATATTGATAATCGCCAATGAATTGTTTCTCATCCAGCTTTGTTAGCGTCTCGCCACCGTAACGGTAAGGAGCTACGACAGGCCAGTCATCCTGATTCATGAACATTTGGTGTACACGCAGCTCATGTGTCTCCCCCTGCTGAGGGAATCGGGTATGAAAGACGACAAACATTTGTCCAGTAGCAGGATCGGTGTATACAGAATTGTGTCCAGGGGAAACATAGCCGTAGCCATTGCCTGTACCGGGGTCGCCTATTTTACTATCGAACAAGAAATTACCTATCAACTTGTTGCCATAAGTTGTATTTTTGGTGTTTGCCGGAAAACAGCATTCTGTCCTTTGGCATCTTTATAAGGTCCTGTCGGTTTTTTGGAACGGAATAACCTCATGTTATACCCTCCGTCCGCTGCAAGACCGCCGTAGGTTACATACAAATAGTAATAACCCGTTTTTGGGTTGTATTCAATATACGGACCTTCCCCGGACTCACCGTATCCACCTGCGATCTTGGTGCCAAAATAACGATCAATCAGACGGCCGTCCTCCGTAGTTCCATCTTTACCTGGATACATGGGTTTGCCAGTTGCCTTATCCAGCTCGAGTAAAAATATTCCCCCGGACCATGAACCATACGTCATCCACAAGCGCCCGTTTGCATCGTAAAAAACGCTTGCATCGATTGCATTTGGGAACATCCGGTTCGCATAAGAACCATCGGTATTAAACCATCCCGGTCTGGGGCCCTCAAGCTTGCCTTCCTTAATGAGTTGTTGAATCGGCGTATTTGTCCATTTTTTATCTACCTTGCTATCTTTATCGAATGCAGTCTCCTTCGTAAAACCAGTGTGTATAATGGTATCCACATATTGATATGGACCCTCGATTTTGGGTGCAACTGCAATGCCGATCGCGGAACGAATGTAGGTGGAAGATGCGCTATAATAAATCATATATGCCCCTTTTGTCCCATCCTCATTGACATAATGCTCATTCCAAAATACATCGGGCGCCCATACCGAGAATCCTCCCTTACTGTCCGCATCATTCTCACCCGCCCAAGCGAAAGATCCAGCTAGATTCTTCGATAAGTCCCCGTAAAGTGTGTTTCCAGGCGTAGTGTAACCGTTTGCAAAAGAAGTCCAGTTTGTAAGATCTTTTGACTTCGCCGCAGAGATGTGTGACCCAAATACATAATAAGTGTCACCGTCTTTGACAATGGAAGGGTCATGAACCGATACATTAGAGAAGGTTGGCGCATCCTGCTTATTGTTCTGGTCTGGCACCGTTGCCGCCGCGTCTATTGTACCTAATGGTGCACCTGCGATTGCCAATAAAAATGTCAATGTTAATGCAATGCTCGACCTGACTCTACGTTTAACGAAGCTTCTCATCATATACATTATCCCCTTTTCTAAATTGGAATACAGTGATATATTCTACTTTCAATGCTAAATACCTTTATATTTATGAATATTATTAATGTATTTATGAATTATATAGCTATAAGGAAGATCTCAGCATCTAAGCGCCTTTGACGGCACAGCTCCACACTTTCTTTTTTGATACGTAGTTGACCCTTCTATACACTATGATATGTAAAATACTATGCTCTCTTTTTAGGTAAAATTTATAAATTATGGTTGACGTTATGTATTTATGGAGGTATGCTAGTTTCGAAAAATAACTAGGAGGTTTGTGTATGTTTAGGAAAAAAAAGTTTTTAGGCATGGGGTTAGCAACCATTCTCATGTGCTCCTCACTTTCGGGAAGTCTCGCCTATGCGGAATCGAAGCCTAGTACGTACGATGCTTCATTTTTTGAAAATCTTAAACAGCGGGCCATAGTCCATGAGCTTCAAGAACACAAGATCGCTGTTAATCCGAAAGCATCTATTGCTGAACTGCTGAATACAGCGGATAGTACATCACTAAAGAGTAAAAGTAATAGTGATCTACAACAAAATCTGGAGAAGCTTAACAAATCGGAATACATATATCTTACGCTCGATGGAGAAGTATACAGCTCAGAAAAAGGTTATGTAGGTATGGCGGATAAAGTTGAATCAAAAGAAGATAGTGTAACGGATGCTACTTATATGAAAACAAACTCTTTGAGTGAACCAAGCAACAATCATGATGTTTCCATATCAAGTAAAAATAATCCCACTCCATCGCAAGTGAGTGGAGGGACAACGGGAACTTTCTCAAGGGTTCAATTGGATTATGATGGCTTTGATGGGGTCAATGCACGTGTGATTTTACCAACCGTTAGGGATCTAGGAGCAAACGAACAGCCATGGGTGTATTACGGTTTTGATTCGAAGAACGGGAAGAAAGTTGAGGGGGGATTTTCATTCCAAACGGGCCAAAAAAGATACTTAGGATACATTAAAAATGGATTTTATGAATATTCTACAGATTCGTGGGTAAATGGGGAGGGATATAATTCAGTTAAATTTTATATTGATAATAGTACCTATAACGCTTATCTGTTAGCCTACTACAATCAAATCGTCGTTATGCAAACCTCTTTTAATTCCTGGGACCTATCGTCTATGTCTGTTAAGAGAGTGACAGCAATAGCGAAAGATAACTTTGATGGCAGCAATATCTATGGAAGTGCTATCGGTGGAGAATTTTCAGATTTGGTAGTCTCGAAATTCAATTCGGATAATTATTATCCATGGGATAACTATCGGGATTACTCTTTTTGGGATGGAAGTCAGTGGTTCGGTACGATTGATTGGCCTATTGATTATATTACTCATTTTGATACAAGTGTGTGGATCAGAAATCCAAACCGTTAAGAACAATAGTTAAACGATGGCTCAAGCTAAAATATACTGAATAGCATCTGTCATTCCCTTTTTGTTGGGTGAAACTTACAACAATGTGGTTTGGCAGATGTTTTTCCGTTTTATGATTGCTCAACTGTACCTCTTCTCCGTAATTTAGTTTTGAATCTAAACAAAATCACTAGGAGGGCATTATGAAAATCAGGCAATTAATCAGTGTTATGATTGTACTAAGTTTTGTTACCGCATTCTCCAATTCAACATCAGCTCAAGCTCAGACCCCTATACACCTAAAGGTCAATGATCATTACGTTTTATACACTTATCCTGCCCCTCCCTTTGTGGATCCGAAGGGCAGACTGTTTATACCACTCCAAGCGGCTGAAGATATACTGGGCGGCAAAGTAACTTATAATGCAGCGAACAAAACGGCTTCTGTTGATTTGCTAGGCCGTAATGTAACGACTACGATCGGATCACCCGAAATATCGGTTAACGGTAAGCCAGTGACAATGGACACAGTCCCCATCATGAAAAGCAACGCGATGTTTTTACCAGTTTCCATTTTGTTGAAAGATACAGATGCGCAGATGGAGTGGGATTCCAAGCGTGGCTTATTGAAGCTAAGGCATGATAGCTTTACAGAAAGTCCAGTTCTTATGAGGTTCAAGGGACAAGACTTGGCCCAAGTCATTGACGCGAATGCATTTGATCTTTTTTCCTTTGGCTGGGATCAAAGGCAAGGTGTATTGAATATTCATGCTACGTATAAGAGCGACTTATCGCCCGCCTTCAAGCAAATTGACTTTAATCCTATGATTGTTTATAGCAAAGGGACCTATAGTGTATATCCTTATTCTAAACCCAGTATGTTTTACAAAGTTAAAATAACCAGTCCTGGTAATTTGGTTTATACAATGAATATCGATACAACCAATGCGGATGAAGATTATATAAAATATATTACTTCTGTTGGCAGATTAATTAAGTAGTGGAATGTATGTTGCTTGTACATCATAAAAAAGCGACAAAGGCTTAAGGGCCTTTGTCGCTTTTTTGAAAAAAGTGCGATTTAGAACGAAGTTATCGTGTTGCTGTTTTCGCTAGACTTAATTTTACCCACTACTCGAGATACCGAGTTTCTGTTTTTAAGCTCATAAAGAACATTCTCTATAAGAGAGTTTCTTTGCGCATTAGTAAGTGTATTGTTCCAAGCGTCAGTCTTTACATATACATCCACGCTAGCTTCACTGCTGTCGCCTCTTACTGTGAAATCAAAGCCAACGCCAGCGTAATTGCCATATCTATTAACCAAATCACGTTGAATCGTACTTGCATCCAAGGAAGAAGCTACATCCTTCAAAGTAACATCTCCTCTGCTGTTGGTTGTGAAGGTCGCCATTTTATCTCTATTACTGGAGTTTTTAACCGTACCCTCTACATCGGCATCTTTATACTCTTTCAAAATATCTTCCACGATGTCCTCCAGGAAGCTTTCCTTTCTGCTGTCAGATAACTCAGTCCATCTGGATTTTGTCATTTCGATGGTCACCGTAATATCGTTTTTGTTACCATCCAGAGTGATATCCGAGTTGGTGTTGTAGTCATCCCTGTGATCATCGTTCAGCTTCTTTTGAAGATCTTTCAAGGAGCTAGAGCTATTTTTGCTTGCTTCATCTTTTAGCGTCTGGTTGTCTTTTTGCAATTGAGCAATGGTAGCGTCCTTCGTTGTGTTCGCTGCTTTCGCTGTGTTGAGCTCTTGAGTCAGCGTCGTAATCTGGTTGTTCAACGCCGTCACTGTAGATTGATCAATCGGGACGCCGTTGTCGGCAATGACTACGCGTTTGTTTGTGCCATCCCATGTTACCTTTTTATCCAAAGCTGTACCTGCCAGCTTCAGTGGGATATACGTTACGCCATCCAGCAGGAATGGTTCTGTTTTGGCATCATAAGGAACCTCGGTTCCGTTGTAGATGATTTTGATATTGTTATATACTGCTTGGATCGGCTTAGTCACTTGTGCGGCATATGTGGATTGGCTGAAAAGAGCCCCGGATATGGCCAAGGCGGATACGGCAGTGATGATGACAGGTTTTTTGATAGATTTCAGTGATTTCATTCGTTGGTCTACCCCTTTATTTAAGAATTATAGCCTGGTTCATAGACTAGAGTAACATTAATGCCTACAAAATCCAACAGCTTGGAGAGTCATTATGGGTTGTGCTTATATTGGTTAGACGCAACAGCAACCGTAAAAGTTGCCCTGTTTGCGCAAAAGTTTTTCCAAAAGTATCCGAACAACACAAAACAAGCCCGCTGCACAAGACAGCGAGACTTGTTGGTAAAACAGTGCGTCGAGGTTATCCATTCAGGATTATTTGCCGTCCTTCAGTTTGCCTGCTGTTTCCTGAAGATGGCCTTTGACCTTATCCAGTTTGCCTTCGGCTTGAAGGGACTTATTATCGGTAGCGTTCCCGATTTGGTCCTTGATTTCACCTTTGGCTTTGTTCACATTACCTTTGATTTTATCGCTAGTTCCGTTATCCTTCATGTTATAGCCCTCCTTATGTGATCGAACTTTCATTCAGCATGCTGTAGTTAGTCATTACCCGAGCGAGGGTAATACGAAACCAGAGGCTGTATATCACAGACGGGGGTATAATGTTGGATACGGATTAAATCAGAACGTGAAGTGGGGAGTGAGCGCATGCTCAAAATTTTATTGTTTATTCTCGTTATTCAAATTATTTACGTATCGGCGTATACACTGCGCATGATTCTGACGCTGAAAGGACAGAAGTACATTGCTGCGCTCATTAGCACCGTGGAAGTTACGGTCTATGTATTGGGCTTGAATGTTGTGCTTAAGTACCTGGATCAAGTGGCAAGTCTTGCAGTATACGCCATTGGCTATGCATTGGGCATTCTTATTGGAGCATGGATTGAGGAAAAAATAGCGCTCGGTTATGTCACCGTTAAGGTGATCAGCAATGAGATCAATGGAGGAATTGCCAATGCGCTGCGGGACAAAGGATACGGCGTTACAGCCTGGCTGGGCAGTGGACGTGATGGAGAGCGCCTGGTAATGGAAATTTTGGCTAAACGAAAAAATCAGAATAAGCTGTATCAGTCCATTCTGGAGCTGGACCCTAAGGCTTTTGTCATTACGGTAGAGCCGAAGCAGTTTCATGGCGGCTTCTGGACTAAGGCTATCCGTAAATAAACATTTTGGTAAATTGCGCATATTTTTTGGAGGTTGGAGCATATTAATACCCGCACAGGTGAGGATTTTGCAAAAATTCAATAAGCGAATTCCAATGAACAAGATATAGATCGAAATGGTTTAGTTCGTCTATATCTTGCACTTCGGAGCGACTGGAATCGAATTTTGCAAAATACTGGCGTGGATAGAAATTAACAGTAAGCCGACAGGGGATATTACCCTATAAAAACCGAGGGGGGATATAGATGTACAGACGCCAGGCCCCGGAAATCATTCCAGAGGAAAATACGGCTATTTGGTCGTGTACAAACGAGGGTTGCAACGGTTGGATGCGAACGGATTTCACCTTTTTGAACGAGCCAGCTTGTCCATTTTGCCAAGCCTCAATGGGGCAGGAAATGCGGATGCTACCGATTCTCAATCGGGCGGGCAATTCCTTTGTCGCCCAGCGCTCCTAATCCAGGATTTTGCAAAATCCACCATTGAAAGTGAGTACGAGATCATACTGCAGAATTTATGAACGTCAAAAGCCGCTCCAGCGACATGCTGAGCGGCTTTTGGTTGTGAATATTGGGGTAGGGGTGACCTTTCCCCAAGTAAAGTGTGTGTTGATCATGGTCTCTGGATGGGCTGTACGGAATCACGATATACAATATGACCCTGCACGAGGACTCGACCAAAGCGGCCGCCGGGATGGCTTATTTTTTTCATCATCGAATCAATCGCGGTACGTGCCATCTGCTCGATGTCTACGCCGACTGTGGTCAGTTGCGGAACAATAAGAGTGGCATATACATCGTTGTCAAATCCGACTACAGAGCAGTCCTCAGGCACGCGGTATCCCAGAGCAATGAGCTTGTGTACCAGATTGTGAGCGACCTGATCGCAGTTACATACAAAGGCAGTCGGTAGCGGCTGAGGCAGCTCCATTTCAACAAAAGCACCTTCGTCGTCCCGGTCACTGAGCACCCACTCGTTACGGAGGGGCAGTCTGTGCTCCAGCAAGGATTTATAGTAGCCGAGGAAACGATCCTGAATACTACTGGTGGAATAGATATTGCCTACATATGCAATATCACGATGCCCCTGGGCGATCAAATAGTTGGTCAGCTCATAGGCTCCGTAGAAATTATCCGTCACCACGGAGTCGATATCGGCATGTTCATCATAAAAATCGAGAAACATTTTGGGTAGATCCATGGTTTGTACCAGCTCGATATATGGCTTGCTCACTTGACCCAGGAGAATGAAGCCGTCCACCTTGCGGTCGTAATAGATACGTGGCAGATTAAGCTGTTCTTCGTCTTCGCGATGAAGGATGTGAAGGATGCCATAGTAGCCGTATGGCTCCAGTGCCCGTGAAATTTGCTGGTAGATGTGCAGATAAAACGATTGGCCGGGGCCAGTAAAACGTTCAGGAATGACAACACCTATGTTATAGGTGAGGCCCTCCTTCATGGACTTGGCAACGGTATTGAAACGATAACCCATTTCGCCCGCGAGCGTCTTAATACGCTCTTTTAGCTCCTCGCTAACCCCATCCTTGTCATTGAGCGCCTTCGACACGGTCACGCTGCTTACTCCCAGCTTATCTGCAATATCCCGCATCGTAACGTTGCTCTTCATTCCTGTTCCGCCTTCCAATTTTAAAAAGATAAGCATTTTGCCTAATCCAGAGAATGGATGCAAAATGCTGGGGAATATATCAGTAGCTTAGCCGCCTGTAAAATCCAAAAAACTTAGCAGCGTAGCTGCCCATAGAACAACTATTAGCCTGCGGATAACAGTTGTTCTATGGATAGTATACATGGTTCCGCAAGCAGGATAAAGCCTGCGGCTTATGTCCGCTGGGAAGGACGGGAGTGTGCTTGCAATAGCGCTTCATTGTGATGAATTAGCTCGCGGCGAACAGCGGCGCTGCCGAGAGAGCGCAAGGGATCGGATGGTGTATTGAAGGTGTAGTCCTCCAGTCGAGCGATGGTGGTCGTCGCTACGTGGATACGGGTATCACTGGATGCGTAGTAAATAAAGACTTCATCTTGCTCGTTAACAACAGCCCCGTTGCAAAAAATAACATTCGAAACGTCGCCCACGCGTTCCTCATCATAAGGAGCCAGAAAGTGTCCACCGGGCTTGGCGATGACGCGCGTAGGGTCTTCCAGACTGGTGGCAAAGGTATACAGCACATACCGTAGTCCGGCGGCTGTATTGCGTACCCCGTGAGCGATATGAATCCAGCCGCGACTGGTTTTGATCGGGGCAGGCCCCTGTCCGTTCTTGGCTTCGTACACCGTATGATAACAACGCTCATCAATGACGGTTTCGTGTTCAATCACGGGTTGTGTAATATCTTTGCACAGGCCGAAGGCGATGCCTCCGCCTGAACCGGTGGAAATAAACCCGTCCTGGGGACGAGTATAGAAGGCATATTGACCGTCCACAAATTCAGGGTGCAGGACAACGTTGCGCTGCTGGGGGGACTGGGTAGTGATGTTGGGAAGCCGGGTCCATGTACGAAGATCACGAGTGCGGACCAGTCCGGCCTGAGCGACAGCACTGGAGGTATCGTGGGGTGGCGCGTCAGGGTCTTTTTTCTCTGAGCAATAAATACCGTAAATCCAGCCGTCCTCATGCTTTACCAATCGCATATCGTACATATTTGTTTCTTCCGGGTCGATATCCTCCCATACGAGGGGAGCGTCAATGAACCGAAATTGATCAATGCCGTTATCGCTCTCTGCCAAAGCAAAAAATGACTTTCGATCCAGTCCCTCGGTACGCGAAACAAGAATGTATTTTCCTTCATGATAGATCGCCCCTGGATTCAATGCCGCATTTACACCCAGCCGCTCCATGAAAAAGGGATTGGTTTGCGCATCCAGATCGAACCGCCAGTGAAGTGGAACATGATGGCGTGTGAGCACTGGGTAGATGTAGCGTTCGTAGATACCATTATAAAAGGTAGTTTTAACCTCATTGGGGCGTGTAATCAGTTCCTCTTGCTGCAACCGCAGCTCATTATATTTGCTATGGATCATTGGTTTTCCATCCTTTCTAGCATTTCTATGCAAAATCGGCTGTTGTGATAAGGGCACTTCCAAGGTCCTGCAATCTCTCTCGCATCAGGCTTACCATCCGCTTGAACTGACCAGAACCATTCGCCTCCGGGGCGCGGATCGATGATATGTTGCCGGGTATAGGACCATAGATTTTTCACAATTTGCAAAAAACGTTCGTCTTTTGTACGCTGAAACGCATTATAAAAACCAACCATTCCCTCGGCCTGTACCCACCAGATACGTGAGGTGTCTACCCGCTCTCCTTCCCGCTCATTGATGAGCGAGCCGTCTGGCTGAACAGCGCGCTCTGCTACCGCATCGGCAATATCCATCACCATATCCACGTATTCTGACGGGTAAAAACCCAGCACACTCATAGCGTCCTCAATCAACCAGCTGGCTTCGATGTCGTGACCATATGAGGTCAGGTCAAGCAGAGAGCGCCATTCACGATCGAAAAATACCCCCAGTCGTCGAGCAGAAGCATCGTAAACACGATGATATAAAATATCCAGTACGTTCGTCAGTGCATCTCGAACCTCTTCATTTGGCCAGACGCGCAGCAATTGGGTGTACGCCTCCAAAACATGAATATGCGTATTCATGGTGATATGCGCGGTAACCCCATTTTCGCTGAGTAGCTCATTAGGCTGCATGTTCCACGAGCGGTCATATTGTTCGCCGTATGCCTGCCGGGTGGGATCATATCCTTTTTGCTCCAGTAGGTGGAACAGCTCCATAGCTAGTGGTAATGCATTCGGGTCGTCTGTGGCACGTGCATACTCTGCTATCGCATAGATCGCGAATGCCTGCGCGTATACATGCTTGCACGTGTCCACGGGTTGCCCGGTGTAGTCCACCATCCAGTACATTCCTCCATGTAATGGATCAAGCAGGTGATCTCGCAGGAATGTGAATGAATGTCGTGCGGCTTCTGCATAGGTATCTTCCCCTGTTACACGGGCAGCCGCCGAGAATGACCAGAGTAGCCGTGCAGTGGCAATCCCTCCTTTGTCGGCTTGGTTATGAATGTGCAGATCCACGTCCACCTCGCCGTAAAACCCACCGTGTGTCTCATCCTTCAGTCCAAGCCAGAATGGGAGTATGTGTTCCTTCCATTCCTGTCTAATTTCGTCCAGTAATGTTTCCAAGAGACAAAGCCTCCTTCGGAAAATAAATTATTAAGTTATCGTTAACTTTACAGTAGTATCATATCTAGCTGTTTGTAAACTGTCAACCATGCTAAATTGGTGTTTTTTCATAAGATGTGACCCATTCCACTTTACAAAAAGAATATTGTAATTGACACAGTAAGCGCTAACATAATAAAATGATTTTGTTACTTTAACGATAACCTTATTTGAAAACAACAGGAGGAGTCGTCTCATGAAGTTGTCCAAGGTTTTGATGTCATTACTATCCGTGGTTTTGTTAGCGGGGCTGTTTACTGGCTGTACCTCAAAGAAGGATGAGCCAGCTGCCAGCTCTGATCCGAAGGGTGTGGAAGGTGAAATTACGGTTATCACACAGCGGACTGATATTGTGGATACCGTATTTCAGGATTACGCCAAGGAATTTAACAAACTTTATCCGAACGTGAAGGTCAATTTTCAGGCATTGGCCGATTATGAGGGTCAAATTAAAATCCGGATGGGGACCAGGGATTATGGAGATGTTTTGCTGATTCCTGGCAGTATTCCAGTTGAAGAGCTGCCCAACTTTTTCGAGCCGCTGGGTACTTATGAGGAGATGAAAAACAAGTATACCGGCCTTGAAGAACGTACGGTGGATCATAACAGCTACGGTATTCCAATTGCGATGGTTTACTCTGGTGTGATTTATAACAAAAAGGTGTTCAAGGACGCAGGAATCACGCAGCTTCCCAAAACACCGGACCAATTCCTGACAGCGTTACAGCAGATTAAGGACAAAACCAAGGCAGTGCCGCTGTTTACGAACTATGCCTCTGGTTGGGCACTGACCCAGTGGGAGTCTAGTCTGGCAACATTGGCGGGTACAAAGGAATATGTGAATGTCACACAACCGAATACAGATGACAATTTCACGAAGGGCCAGCCCCACTATGAACTGTATAAGGTACTGTACGATGCGGCTAAAAAAGGCCTGATTGAAAAAGATCCAACGACTACAGATTGGGAGACCTCCAAGGCGGATCTCGCTCAAGGCAAAATCGGTACGATGGTGCTTGGCTCTTGGGCGATTGACCAGATCAAAAGCACAGCTTCTAACAAGGATGATATCGGTTTTATGCCTTTCCCGACGAATGCCTCCAAGGTGCTTGTGCCTCTGGCTGGTGATTTTAACCTCGGTATTAACGTAAACAGTGAAAATAAACCGGCGGCCCGTGCCTGGGTGGATTGGTTTACCGAAAAGTCCAACTATGCCGTAGAGCAGGCAGGTAGCATTAGTCCGCTGAAGGGTGCCCCAATGCCTAGCATTTTGAAGCAATACGAAGATCAGGGAGTCGTTTTTGAAACGCTTACTCCATCTCCAAAAGGACAGGAAGGGATTGTCGATAAAATCGACAAAAAGGGAGAAATCGGCTTGTGGCAGCCTGACTTCAAAAAACGCATTATTGAGGCAGCAGTCGGTAACCGCCCGGAATCGTATGACACCATTATGAAGGATCTGAACGACGCATGGGTGAAGGCGCGTGCTGAAGTGGCTGCAAAGGAAGCAAAATAGCCATCTGAACTGACGAAAAGAAAGGATCGACGTAATAGTAGATGGACGGACAGCCAGGAGGTGCAGCATGTTAAAATTTTCGAATCTCAGCTACTCCAAACAAAGATTGGCGATTATTGTTGCCTTTTCGTTTATTCCGCTAGCGCTGCTGATCACTTTTGCGTACTTGCCAGTGATCAATATGTTTAAGTACAGCTTTTCGGACTGGAACGGTTATAGTAAGCGTCTGGAATATGTGGGCTTTGAAAACTATATCAAAATCTTTACCGACCCCGAGTATTTCTCGGTGTTTAAAGTCAGTCTGTATTACTTTGTAGCCACCTTTGTACAGATGGGGCTGGCCCTTTATTTTGCAACCATTCTTAGCTTTCAAACCTGGTTTAAAAATTTCTTTAAAGGCGTTTTGTTTTTTCCTTCCCTGATGAACGGGGTAGCTATTGGTTTTATTTTTCTATTCTTTTTTAAGCCAGACGGTACCCTTGATACACTGCTTCAGGCGATGGGGCTGGGTTCGTATGTCAAGCTGTGGCTGGGCAATCCGGAGATTATCAATATTTCACTGGCTGGCACGTCGATCTGGAGATACATGGGCTTTAACTTTATCGTGTTTCTCGGTGCGATTTCCTCCATATCCAGTGATCTGTATGAAGCGTCTGATATAGACGGGGCTAACCGCTGGCATCAATTCCGCTCTATTATTTTGCCGAGTATCAAGCGGATTTTGCAGTTGAATCTCATCTTGGCGATTAGCGGGGCGATCAGTGCGTTCGACATCCCGTATATTATGACCGGTGGCTCCAACGGCAGTGAAACATTCGTCATTCAGACGCTTGATGTGGCATTCAAATACAGCAAGGTCGGTTTGGCCTCAGCGATGGCGGTCGTTCTGCTGCTGATCGTGATTGCTGTTACGCTGCTTCAACGGTTGCTAATTCGGGGAGAGGAGGACTAATCATGTATAAGCTGAAAAGAATACTGGGTAGCAGCATCAAGTATGCCGCGCTACTACTAGGTGCGTTCATTGCACTGCTACCGATTGTCGTAATTTTGTTTGCATCTTTGAAGACGAAGGCTGAATATGCGGCAACCAGTCCTCTGACTCCCCCCGTAAACTGGCTGAATTGGGCTAACTATACCAAAGCCTTTATCAACGGAAATATGCTGACCGGATTTGTAAACACAGCTTTTATCCTGTTGATTTCGATCATCGGAGCTACGTTGACCGGTTCCATGATCGCGTATATTTTGAACCGTTTTAAATTTAAGGGCAAAAGTCTCATGCTGGGTGCGTTCTTGCTCGCCACGCTCATTCCGGGGGTGACGACACAGGTGTCGACATTCCAAATAATCAACAAGCTGGAGCTGTTTAACACGCCTTGGGCGGCGATCTTGCTGTATTTGGGAACGGATATTATTGCGGTGTATATTTTTCTGCAATTTCTGGATTCCATCGCGGTGGCGCTGGATGAATCGGCCATGCTGGATGGGGCCTCCTATCTGACGATCTACTGGCGCATTATCTTGCCCCTGCTGAAGCCTGCCATTGTGACGGTGATCATTATCAAGGGCGTTAATATTTACAACGACTTTTACACCCCGTTCCTGTATATGCCCAAAACAAGCCTTCAGGTCATATCGACGGCGCTGTTCAAGTTTAAAGGGCCATATGGCTCGCAATGGGAAGTCATTAGCGCGGGCATAATCATTGCCATTATTCCGACGCTGATTGCGTTTTTATCATTACAAAAATATATCTATAACGGTTTCGCGCAGGGTTCGGTGAAATAGAACAATGGCGAAATGGAAAATTTGGTGAATCAAATATCTCGGTGAGAGGGGAATACACGTATGAATAAATTGAATGTGGATTTGGGAGTAGATAGCGTACGAATTGTGGGAGGTAGTCTGCCGGAAATGCCGTGGCAGGATAAGCCTGAAGGCAGTGAGGCTCCGGTATGGAGACATAGTGAGAATCCGGTCATTGGACGGAATCCGGTACCGGGCATTGCCCGTATTTTCAACAGTGCAGTAGCTCCGTATGAGGGACGGTTTGTAGGGGTATTTCGGGCTGAAACGATTAATGGACGTCCGCATTTGCACCTAGGCTGGAGTGACGACGGCTTGGCTTGGGACATTGAGACAGAACGTTTGCATTTGGTTGATGAGGAAGGGAAAGATTATCAGCCAAATTATGCTTACGATCCGCGTCTGGTTCGCGTGGAGGACACGTATTATATCATCTGGTGTACAGATTTTTACGGTGCAGCATTGGGGATAGCACAAACGAAGGATTTTAAAAGCTTTGTACGATTGGAAAATCCGTTCCTGCCGTTTAATCGTAATGGTGTGCTGTTGCCCCGCAAGCTAAACGGAAACTTTATGTTGCTATCCCGTCCGAGCGACAGCGGACATACACCGTTTGGCGACATTTTTCTGAGTGAAAGTCCTGACTTGGTCTATTGGGGCAAGCACCGTCATGTCATGAGCAAGGGCGGACAGGGCTGGTGGCAATCGGTAAAGATTGGCGGCGGACCGGCTCCGATTGAGACGACAGAGGGCTGGCTGATGTTCTACCACGGGGTGACAGGCACGTGCAATGGGCTGGTTTACAGTATGGGCGTAGCCGTTCTTGACCTGGATGATCCGTCTAAAGTTAAATATCGTTCCTCTAATTTCGTGCTGACTCCGGAGGAATGGTACGAAGAACGGGGTTTTGTGCCGAATGTGGTGTTCCCGTGTGCTACGCTGCATGATGCGGACACCGGGCGGATTGCGATTTATTATGGAGCTGCTGACACGTATGTAGGTATTGCATACACGACAGTGTCCGACATTATGAAGTATGTCATCGCAACGGATGAAGTGGTCGCAGACGACCGTGAGTCAGGCCGGATGTAGGAGGAACTTGAATGCCGGAGGATATGTCTTTACAGCAATTGCAGTCATATATGGGGAGTAACCCGAAGCCACCGGATTTTGACGCATACTGGGAACGGGCATTACAGGAGCTGGAGCGGCAGCCGCTTGATTATACACTGGAGCCTGCTAATTTTGTCTCTCCGATGGTGGAGTGTTACCATCTATATTTTACTGGAGTGGGCGGAGCAAAGGTTCATGGGAAGCTGGCTCGTCCCAAGCACCTTACGGAACAAGGGCCAGCTTTGGCCATGTTTCATGGATATTCCTGCGACAGTGGCGACTGGTTCGACAAGGTAAGCTATGCGGCACACGGATTCACTGTGCTGGCCATGGATTGCCGGGGACAAGGTGGGCTGTCCGAGGACAATTTGCAGGTTCAGGGAACGACGGTACGCGGCCATATCATCCGAGGGATTGACGACCCGGACCCGGATCGGTTGTATTACCGCAATGTATTTTTGGATACGGTACAGACGGTGCGCATTCTGATGTCTATGGAGCAGGTCGACCCTGAACGGATCGGCGCATTTGGCTGCTCCCAGGGAGGGGCCTTGACGGTTGCCTGCGCTGCATTGGAGCCGCGTGTCCGTATGGCAGTTCCGGTATATCCGTTTCTGTCGGACTATAAAAGAGCCTGGATGCTGGATGCCACTACATCTGCATATGAAGAACTGGTTTATTATTTTCGTTGGTTTGATCCGAACCATCTGCGCGAGGAGGAGCTCTTTCACCGACTAGGCTACATTGATATTCAACATTTGGCAGATCGTATTCGTGGTCGTGTGTTGTTTGTGACAGGACTGTCGGACATCATCTGTCCGCCTTCCACGCAGTTTGCGGTGTACAATAAAATCGTATCAGACAAGGAAATACTCCTGTATCACGAATACGGTCATGAGTACCTACCTTATCTGTCAGATCATGCTATGAGCGAATTTTTGCGGCTGTAGGGGGTTGAACTTAGCCACAGGCTCCTTTATAGTAATAGCTATAACCTTCGTGAATGCGTAATAAATGAATGCCCCATTTGTATAACCTCAATAATATGGTTTGAGGGTCTCTACCAGGAACCGATAAATCCTGATTACAAAAAGTGTACGTCTTGTACATTTCTTGTGGTCAGGATTTTTTTGCGTAATACGAGGGAATTTACATGACAGCAAAGGAGCTAATGTAATGAACTTCAAAGTAGTTATTTTAACGATTGCGACCTTTACGGTGGGGTTGGTGGAGCTGATTATCGGTGGCGTGCTACCCCAAATTGCACAGGATTTGAATGTCTCCGTAAGCACGGCAGGACAGCTTATCATGATCTATGCGCTCGTGTATGCTATTGCTGGGCCAACTCTGTTGGCGTTGACAGCCAAAATTGAACGAAAACGACTGTACCTGTGGTCGATGTTTATTTTTATTCTGGGAAGTCTGCTGGCCTTCTGGAGTCCGAATTATGCAGTCTTGTTTGTATCCCGTATCATTACCGCTGCAAGCGGGTCGCTGATCGTTACATTGTCACTGACCATTGCAGTCAAAGTGGTGTCCAAGGCTTATCAGGCCCGTGTCCTCGGTGTCATCTCCATGGGGGTTAGCTCCTCCATCGTTCTAGGTATTCCAGCCGGGGTGCTGATTGGAAATGCATTTGGCTGGCGGGTGCTTTTCCTGATCATTGCTTTATTGACGGTCGTTGCTATGATCGTTATCAACTTGTTTATGGAGCGGATTCCGACAGAACATGTTGTACCTATGCGTGATCAGTTGAAATCTTTAAAAAATGTTAAAGTCATCAGTGCTCATTTGGTGACCACGCTGACACTGGCGGGCCATTACACGTTATATGCGTATTTCACTCCGTTTTTAGAAAATATGATGGGCTTGAACGCTTCATGGGTTAGTGTGGCCTATTTTGTCTTTGGGCTGGCGGCAGTGAGCGGTGGTTTTATTGGCGGCTCTTTGGCAGATCGGTTCGGCACAGCGAAAAGTATTCTAGTCGTCGTAGGCGTGTTTATCGCCGTGATGTTCTTGCTGCCATTCTCAATTCACTCGATTTATGTATTTGCGCCGCTACTGATTATCTGGGGCATACTGAGTTGGGCCTTGTCGCCCCCGATGCAAAGTTATCTTATTGAAAATGCACCCGAATCGGGTAGTATTCAGCAAAGCTTTAATTTCTCCGCGCTCCAGGTCGGGATCGCTCTCGGTTCTGCCTTGGGAGGAGTAGTGATTGAGAATAGTGAATCTGTTGCCACTAACGCTTGGGTAGGTGGGGCATTTGTGATTGTTGCTTTCGTCTGCGGCGTATTTTCGATTACCAGAGCCGGGACTTCGCAGGCTGTCAGAGGACACCACTCTGTTTCATAGCTCGATGGACCATCGTCCTCTTTCATAATACGAGCAAACATGTTATACTACACACAATTATGAAGAAGGAGGTGAGGTAGGTGAATCACGAGATGCTGAACAACCGTATTAGCCAGCTGCCGATTGCTATGGCTGGCATTGTTCATGCTTTTCCATACAACGGGAGAAGTCTGTCCAATTTTAATCATACGGTTGTAAACATCGCGAGAAGACGCCTACCTTAACTCGAACGGATTTCTGTATCTTCCGAAGAGTCGCGGGGTTGCTCCTGCGGCTCTTTTTGTGTTACCCGGGTAAGGGTCTTCCTAAATAAAGGAGAGCCTGAACATGTATATAGTAAACGGTCAACAATTGAAAAAATACCACGCTGCCAATCTGATTTTGGATGGTGCATCGTTTGATATTCATACGGGAGAAAAGGTGGGGCTCATCGGCCGTAACGGAAGCGGTAAAACCACCCTATTACGCCTAATTGCACGTTTGTCCCGCCCAGATGAAGGGCAGCTCGTCATCGCCAAGGATACGAAAATCGGCTATTTACCGCAAATTCCGGCGGAGTTTGAGAGCTTCACCGTGTACGAAACGCTGGCTTACGCCTATCGTGAGCTGAAGGATTGCCGCAATCAGATGACCACACTGGAACGGGAAATGTCAGATCCGGTTGTGGCAGCGGATGCGAGCCTTCTGGAGAAGCTACTGCAATCGTATGCTGCCTTGCAGGAACGGTTTGAACGCAATGGCGGCTATGAAATGGATGCAAACATTGACCAGGTAGCGGATGGGCTGCGTATTCCCAAAGGCATGTATACGCGCAGCTTCGGCTCGCTGTCGGGTGGAGAGAAAACAAAAATAGCGCTGGCATCACAGCTCATCGGACGACCGGATTTGCTGCTGCTGGATGAGCCGACCAACCATCTGGATTTGAAAGGGCTGGAATGGCTGGAGCAATTTCTGCAGGGCTATACAGGTGCGTGTGTGGTTGTATCTCATGATCGTTATTTTCTGGATCGGGTCGCCGTTAAAATGATTGAGCTTGAGGATGGCGAGGCGTTTACGTATTATACGAACTACAGCGGCTATGTGAAGGAAAAGGAAGAACGATTGCTACTGCAATTTGAAGATTATAAAGAACAGCAAAAGCGGATCAAAAAGATGAAAGAGGCCATTCGGCGTTTTGAAGAGTGGGGTCGCAATGGCGATAACGAAAAGTTTTTCAAAAAAGCGGCCTCCATTCGTAAGGCGTTGGAGCGCTTGGAACTGGTGAAGCGGCCTGTATTGGACCCGCAGGGGGCGGAATTTCACTTAAAGCTGGAGGATCGTTCCGGTCGCCGGGTACTGCAGTTTGAAGAAATTGTTAAAGCCTATGGAGAGCGCCAGATATTAAACGGGGCAACGGGCAGTCTGGAATTCGGCGAAAAGGTGGCCTTGCTGGGTGATAATGGGTCAGGCAAAACGACGTTGCTCAAGCTGCTGCTTGGTCAGGAAAGCGCAGATGCAGGCACAGTCCAGTGGGGTGCGCGCGTGGAGTACGGATATTTGGCGCAGCAAGAAAGAGAACGAAATAGCCGGGCAACTGTGCTTGCCTACTTCAAGGAGGAAGCAGGGGTGGAAGAAGGCGAGGCACGCGGGTTGCTAGCGAAGTATTTATTTTACGGTGCCGATGTGTTTAAGCCCGTGAGCATGCTGTCCGGTGGCGAATGGTCCCGCTTGCGGCTGGCGTTGCTGGTCATGAAAAAGCCAAATTTGTTGGTGCTGGATGAGCCGACGAACCACCTGGATATTGACTCACGCGAGGCACTGGAGGAAGCGCTGGATACCTACACGGGAACGGTGCTGGCGATTTCACATGACCGCTACTTTGTGAACAAGCTGGCAGGGCGCGTGTGGGAGCTGGAGGCTGGAAAGCTGACCTTTTATCTAGGCAGCTTTGATGAGTACCGAGCGAAGAAGCGTGAGCTGGAGAACGCTCGTCTACAGAGCGAGGGGGATACCGGGAGACGCCCGACATCTGCAAGCAGAGCCGCATCGGGTGGCGGCTCTGGCTCGGGCTCAGCTGTACATTCCAGTGTAGCGAGCAATGGCATGGGGGCGGCTGCGCATACGGGAGCGACTACGGAAGACGATGCGAGCCGTGCACGCTCAGGTCGCTTGGGCTCGCCCGCTGCCGGGTCTGGGGCACGCGAAGCGAAGGCCGCGAAGCCATCACGCACGCCCGCTGCATCCAGCGAGCGGTTGGAGCGGGCCATCGCCGCCAAAGAAGCAGAATTGGCGGCGGCGGATGCCGAGCTGGAGCTGCTCGGCACAAGCGACGACACGATATACATGGCGGAGCTGTGGGACGCGCGTGAGCGACTGCAAGCGGAGCTGGATGTATTGCTTGGCGAGTGGGTTGAACTGGAGTAGGTGACAGGTTAGTAGTTACTGGATAGAAAACAGTTTATTTTATATAGAGGGTAGCCCTGAGGTAGAACGTTTACCGAAGGGCTACCTTTTTTGCAGTGTAAAGACAAAGAGATCATCACGAAAATTAATGACCATTAATTAAGATAAATGGAATTGATGTATCATTATTATTATATTTTACATATAAAGAAAGTTGTTTGCATTTCGCAACATGTGATATTTTTTAAATTGAATAAATAATATGTTTCATTGTTAAGTGAAGTATGTGTTGTCCATCATGATCTTACATATCAAATGCACGCGTTGGAACTTTGTTGTGATTTGTTATGGATGGAGGGAATAGTATGTCAGACTCCTTACTGGAGGTCAGTCAGGTAACGAAAAGAATGGGGAAAAGACATTTGTTAGACCGTGTTTCCTTTAAGCTTCAGAAAGGGAAGATATATGGATTCATCGGACCTAATGGAGCTGGTAAAACTACAATGATGCGAATCATGACCGGATTAATGCAGCCAACCAGCGGCTCTGTAAAGATAGCTTCATATGATGTACAGACAGATCGGGAAAAGGCGCTGTCCAAGGTGGGGGCTATTATTGAATCTCCGGTCTTTTTTGATTATATGACAGGCAGACAGGTTTTGCGCAATTTGTCACGGTTACACTCTGAGATTGTGCCCTCAGATCGGGAGATGCATATTGAAGAGTTGCTTACAAAGGTGAGACTGGAAACACGGGGAGATGACAAGGTGAAAACCTATTCGCTGGGAATGAAGCAAAGGCTAGGTATTGCGCAGTCCATGCTGGGTGCTCCTGAGCTTTTATTGCTGGATGAACCGTCTAATGGGCTTGATCCTATGGGAATGCGGGAGCTGAGAGATATCGTGCTTCAGCTACGTGATTCAGCAAATTATGCCTTTTTTATCTCCAGTCATCTGTTGGATGAACTGCAACAGATGTGTGACGAACTCATTGTTATCAAAGAGGGCAGGCTAGTTTGGCAGGGACCTGCTGATCAACTAGTAGAGGACGGCCAACGGCTAGAGGATGCTTTCATGGGATTGATGGGACTATGAAATCATTAATATACAGTGAGTTCGAGCGATTATGGAGACGAAAGTGGTTCTGGCTCATGGTGTTATGTACGCCGCTGCTTGCTTGTTCGACAGGAGTATATTTTTTGCGCACGATGAAGGTTCCTGTTGAGGTATTATCTTTAAACTTTGTCGTTACTGGTCTGCGTGAGAATTTGTTTTTAGTATGCAACATAGCTGTAGCTGCTTTAGCTGCTGCTGTATACACAGAGGAATTTCGAAGCGGGCAACTGCGGTTGTTATTTATGCGCCGATTTACCCGCGGGCAGATTTTCTGGAGTAAACTGCTGGTTTTAAATGCTACTATTTTGTTTCTTCTCATTGTATTTGCAGTATCTTCGCAGGTGATCGTTGAAGTATGGACTCTTTCATATGATGTAAGTGATGCGGGGTTGTCCGGATCTCAAGGACTGCAGATGCTTAAATACTATGGTTGGGCGCTTGCCTCATTATTGGCAATAAGCTCCTTCTATTGTTTCGTCGCTATGTATAGCAAAAGTGTAACGTATGCCATCGGTGTTTGTATGGTATACAATCTGGGTTCTCTGTTGTTTGATTCATTATATTTAAAACTGGCTTCTTTTGTTTCCCATATCCCATACCTATACAATGTGATCGCATTTATGATTATTCCATATATGCAGCATACAGGATTAGATAGGTCCTTAATGGGGAATTTGTCTGTGAATGGGGCGATTATCACCGTTGTTAGTCTATATCTTATCTTGTTTACTTGGGGCGCATACCGCCGTTTTGTGACTGATGATTATCTGTATTAGGGGGATTTCCTCATGCTGGCAATCTGGCGAAGTGAAATGGAACGAATTTGGAATCGCAAAGCCACTCTCTTATTATATATAGCCTATATATTCATCGTGGTTGCAATTATATGGAGCCATAAAGTAACGGGTACGAAGGTCTTACGTTTTGGTGAAGGAACTGTGGTCGTAAATAATCTGAACCTGCCGTGGCTGATGATGAGTGAGGTTGCCTTATTTCTAGTTACAGCAATCCTGCCCATTCTGTACGTGGATCAGTTAAGCGGCGATCTCTATTCTGGAGCATATAGGCTATATATGCTACGACCGTATCGACGTTTTCAGTTTTGGCTTGCCAAGTTGCTCGCACTATCAGCCTCAACGGCCATTTTTATGGGGACAAGCTTGCTTATAGGTGTATTCGCTGGATGGTTGTTTTTCCCGCACAGCTCTACTTTTTTTAAATATGGTTCATCCGTCGCCTCTTCCCCATCAGATGCCGTACCCTACATACTTTCGTTTTATTTGGTATTAACGCTGGTTTGCTTGGTAAAGCTCATGTTGAGTAGCGCTGTATGTTTGTTCATGTCACGGCCACTGTTTGCTTATATAGTGATTCTTATCTTATCCGTATTTCTCTTTGAGTTGTTTAGGCCCCTCATTATGTTAATGGACCCATTTCAGCAAATAATGCTTGCTTTAAGAGTAGACAGTTCTTTTAATTTTTGGATGTGTGCAGGTGGATTGATTCTGGTAAGTATCATTATTAGTTTTACACGATGGGAAAAAAAGATTGTTTAGAAATAAGACTTGTAACCTGAACATCATAAAAGTAAAAGAAAGATCCAACCGACCATTTGAGGGTCAATTGGATCTTTTTTAACATTGGTTCCTCCTGTTATCAGATTGTTGTAGCAGTATCGTTTCTTTTCCATAAGGGACGGGTATTAATTGTCTAGTCCCGCATAGATTGACATAGGGGAAGAGGAGGTATGAGTATGTGGTGTTGGGTCAAAAAGCTGTCTACACTGGCGGCGATCCTTTTATTGGCTTTTTTTGTAAGCGCATGCAACAAGGACGATGCTTCGGGTAAGGTGAAAATTGAGTTTTTTCAAAACAAGCCGGAGGCCAAGGGTTCATTCGATAAGCTAATCTCTCAATTCAATCAGGAACATCCCGGTATTGAAGTGACACAGGTCAATCCGCCAGAGGCAGAGACTGTGTTATTGACCCGGGTTGTCAAAAACGATGTACCTGACATTGTAGGGCTTGGGGCCACCGATACCTACTCCATTTTGGCGCAAAGTGGTATTTTTACGGACCTGGCGAATACAGAATTGCCACGTACGATTGATCCGATTTACCTCAAAATGCTTAAGGATGTAACCGGGGTCGATCCCGTGTATGGAATTCCTTATGCTGCGAATGCGAATGGTGTGATGTATAACAAAACGCTTTTTAAGGAAATGGGATTACGGGTGCCCAAAACGTGGGATGAGCTGATTGCAACGGCGCAAAAGATCAAGGCAGCCGGAAAAATCCCGTTCTATTTTACATATAAAGATGATTGGCAAACGAACCTCCCCTTTAATGCGCTGGGCCCGAATCTGGTGGGCATTGATTTTTTCCTGCAACGGCGTGAAAATCAGGTCACTTTTCAGGACAAGTACCGCGAGGTTGCTGAAAAGCAGCTGGAGCTATTGAAATACGGACATGGCGATAATTTTGGCAAAAACTATGCCGACGGTAACCGTGCCTTCGCTAACGGGCAGGGATTGATGTACATTCAGGGCTCGTGGGCCATATCTGAAATTCGCAAAGCTAACCCGAAAGTGGAGCTTGGTTTTTTCCCATTACCAACAGGGAATGACGAAAAGGCGGTCAAACTGGTGTCCGGTATAGATACGCTATTAGCCGTATCGGAGAGCACTCCGCATAAAAAGGAAGCCGAGGAGTTCATTGCCTTCTTGTTGAAGCCGGAGAACAGCAAGCAATACATTACAGAGCAAACGCTGTTTTCGGCGGTGAAGGGAGTCACGCAGGATGATCCGAGTGTGGCAGAGCTGTTGCCGTATTTTAAATCGGGCCGCGTTGTTGATTTTGCCGATCACTATATTCCCAAAGCGGTCCAATTGAATTCGATTGTGCAGGCCTTCCTGCAAAACAGAGACATCGACTCTTATCTGGCCAAGCTGGACCGAGAATGGGATAAGGTAGCTAACCGCCGATAGGAGAGGAGGAGGAGACATGAATAAGCGACTAACGACTTTTTACTGGATGACGGTACCGGCGGTGCTATTGTTTTTTGTATTTTTGACCTTGCCTGCCTTGCAGGGCTTTTATTATTCGCTTACGAACTGGAACGGCTTTGGTCATCAGTATCACTTTGTCGGGTTTAAGAACTATATTAATTTGTTTCAGGATGATAATGTGGGGAACGCATACTGGTTTACTTTCAAATTTGCGATTGTGGTTACCATTGCAACTAATATCCTTAGTTTGCTGATTGCGATAGGGCTGAATGCTAAAATACGGTTTCGTAACTTTTTCCGCGGTATTTATTTTCTGCCTAATATTTTGAGCGTGCTGATCGTGGGTTACATATTCAATTACTTGTTCTCGAACGTATTTACGATTTGGGGGCAAAATTTAGGTATTACCTCATTGTCGACGAACATTTTGGGCAGCGAACAACTGGCTTGGGTGGGGGTTGTCATCGTAGCCGTATGGCAAGGCATTGCCTTTAATACGATTCTTTATCTGGCCGGGCTGCAAACCATTCCGACAAGTCTGTATGAGGCGTCCAATCTGGATGGTGCGGGGAAATGGCGCGAATTCTGGAGTATTACCTTTCCGTTAATTGCTCCGTTCTTCACGATTAATATGGTATTGGCGATGAAAAATTCCCTGATGGTGTTCGATCAGATCGTGGCTTTGACGAATGGCGGGCCGGGACGAGCCACCCAGTCGATTTCCCACCTGATATACACCGGGGGATTTAAAGGCGGAGAATTTGCTTATCAGTCGGCTAACTCTGTTATTTACTTTATTGTGATCGCGATCATTTCCATCTTACAGCTGCGATTCCTCCAGAGAAGGGAGATGGATAACTGATGAAAACAAGCAGACGTACCAACTGGCCTGTGCTGTTTCTGGTAGCGTTGGGGACAATATTTATCCTGTTTCCCCTCTATATGACGGTAACGATAGCACTTAAAAATCCCGAACAGATGGCGCACTCCGCCTTTGCCTTTCCGACCGAGCTGCATTGGGAAAATTTTAGTCGTGCAGTAGAAATGACCAACTTCTTCAGCGCTTTTCAGAACAGTGTGATGGTCACGACATCGACGGTCATATTGACTTTGCTAACCAATTCGATGGTCGCTTATGCGATTGCCCGTAATATGCAGCGACGCTTTTTTAAGGGATTATATTTTTACTTTGTGAGCGCCATGTTTATACCGTTCCCGATCATCATGCTGCCGATTGTAAAACTGGCCTCGGGCCTTCATATGACTAATCTGTTGGGTCTCATTATGCTGCATACGGTGTATGGTTTGGCGTTTAATGTTTTCGTGTATGTCGGTTATATTCGCTCCATTCCGGTGGCATTGGAAGAGGCGGCCACGGTAGATGGTGCGACGACATGGGGTACTTTTTGGCGCATTATATTCCCGCTGATGGCGCCGATTAGTGCTACGGTGGGAATTCTCACTTGTCTGTCCACATATAACGACTTCCTGCTGCCGCTCATTATTATTAGCGATGCGGAGCAATATACGCTACCGCTCGTCCAGTATGTGTTTCAGGGGCAGTTCAATACCGACTTCAATCTGGCCTTTGCCTCGTATCTGATGGCCTTGCTGCCGATGATTATTGTCTATCTGATTGCACAAAAATGGATCATCAACGGCGTTACGCAAGGTTCTGTAAAGTAGGACGGGAGTCAACCGTTCCAGGCAGACTGTGCTTTCCTAGGAAAATAAAAAGGGGTCCCCTATACCACGGTTCACACAGGTATAGAGGACCCTCTTTTTATAGCATTGCTATTTAGATGCTTCGCTGTTGCTTGTCAGAGGCTGTAAGGATACGGTTGTCTCTGCTTCCGGGTCGTCCGTTGTATAGTAGAACATATAGATAAAAGCTTCCTTCTTTTTGAAGTTCTTGTAGACATCCACTGCCTTGTTATTGCCGTCTCCGGCAAAATTGGCAGTGATCGGCTTGCCGATAATCCGTTCTTTACCCAGGCCAATATGCGTCTGGTTAATCCCTCCAAAGTGAGCATCCCCGCTTTCGGTTTCTACGAATAAGTCTGATCCCTGTTTGTAGTAGGTCCACTTCACAGGATAGCCACCGATTTGCGTCGTTAGCGTCTGCTTTTGCTCAGAAATATCAGTTAAACGCTGTGGCGTTTTGTCATCCGAATGGGTCGTAACCTTGTATTTGCCTGTAAAAGTAACAGGAGTGTCCTTGGTAATCACAAGATTGGAAGGTCGTTCAAAACGGATCGTGTTCAGATCGTGTTCCTGATCAGGTGAAGACCAACGACTACCTTCTAATGTTGTGCCGTTCACAGAAAGAAAGTACTTTTGATAAGGTAACATGGCGAACTTCTCCTTGCTTCTGATCGTGACACGGATTTGCGTAGGTGTGACAATCATTTGTTCTAGCAAAACATTTGGATTGCCTTTCTCCAGTGGGATATTCAGCGCACTTTTAATCGTCCCGCTTTCCATCTTCTTCTTGCTTAGCTGCAGGTCAAATTTTATAGGTTCATGTATACTTTTCTCGGTTTGCGCATATTGAAGTTTGAAGGTAGTCCGTCCTTCCGGCATATCCGCTTTGAAAAAATATTGCTGTGCTGTATACTCCCCGTTATCACCGGGTTTGCCAAAAGCCCCTCCAGGCTGCGACATCACAGGCTCGTCGCCTTTGTAGGCAATAATTTGTGGATTGTCCCATCTCTTGGGTATGGACGAATCGAAGGTAATCGCTGAGGACAGCATCAGTTTGTCCTTACCTTGTTCGAATACCTGTACCTTCATATCTTGTAAGCCGCTACGATCCAGCTTGAACGTCTGTATTTGAGGCGACCGAATATCGAGCGGCAAATCCAGTTCCTGAACGCTGGTGAGCTCTATATGATCTATGGTCAGCTGCACGTTCTCTGTTTCTTGCTGCGGTGTCCAATCACTTTCAAAGTACCCGTTGTACCGTTGATTTTTCGGGTCCCATTGCTGGAAGTTATATTCCCCTGCACTGCTTTCCCCCGCAGCACTTTTTAGCGATACGCCTTTGACATTCCAAAACTCGTTCTCTGCTCGTTTTCCGACCTCCAAGCTGTACAGGATCACGGTCCGGTTCTCATCGACAATAGCTGTATGCAGCGTTAGCTTCACTCCGTCTCTGGTCACGGACTGCTCCAGCGGTTGCCCGAGGTTTTGCTTTAATGCTGTCTGGATGCCACTTCTTCCGCGTAGCAGATTGTCCCAGTTGTAGTGGATGGCGGCATAGACAGGAACTGCAACCAGAAGTGCGCTTAGAGAGGCGGCAATAGCTATTTTGCGCCAGTTTCTGTGTCGGTGGGGAGTGAATGAATCGGAAGTGTCGGTTAGCGTAGGGGCAGTATGCCCTGTCTGTTCCATCCGGTTCCACATCTCATCGAAGTCAGGATAGGCCATTTCCGAATCATCATTTAACTTGCGCTTCAATGCCTTTTCTATGTTGTTCATAGTTCTCTCCTTCCATCTCGGGAATTTGTACCCCTGCATCCCACAATATTTGCTCCAATAACTTTAGTCCTTTGTGAGTCCTCGATTTGACGGTTCCCAGCGGAATTTCCAGCAGTTTTGATATTTCCGCCAGCGTGAAATCATGCATATAGCGGAGTGTCAGCACAGCGCGGATTTTGGCCGGAAGGCGATTCATATAAACGGCCCATTCCTCTGCCGATTCGCGTTCTTCCACCAGCCTGTCTACAGGTTTACCTTCCGCCCCGCTAAATAGATAGGGATTAGCCGATACCTTCAAATGCAGGCTTTTCTGGCGTTTAAGGTAATTCAGACAATGATTGACCGTAATCTTCATAATCCAGGCTTTTAGTCGTTCGATCTGTTCACGTTTGCTGCGAAACAGGATGATAAACACTTCCTGCGTTAAATCCTCTGCATCCGATGCATTATGTACCATGTAGTAGCAGGTTCGGTATACATCTCGTTGATACAAATCAAACAACTCTCGATTGCTCTCCAATGATGTGCTCTCCTTTCTCGTGCAGTTTATCTATATAACAACTGAGGTTCTCAAAAGGTTCATTTGGTTGCAAAAAGTAAACCGTCTGCTTCAAATGTACCACACGAAAAAAAGAAGCCTGTAAATCTCAAAATTGCAGATTTACAGGCTTCTTACATGTTCCTATGCTAGACCCTAAGGGATGACACTTCTTCACGCGAAAACACGCTAATGGATAGCTTGCGGACTACTCCGCTTAGTCAACCAGCCGTACTAGCGTTCTTCCTTGCGAGCGGGCTGCAAGGATGTCTTCGAGCGCGCTTGGCAGGTCGGCCAATCCGACTTCGCGCTCAACGAGCTGCTCCAGCTGTTCCGGCTTCCATTCGCTGCCGAGCCGCTCCCAGATCGCTACGCGGGTGTCGTATGGGCAGAAGACAGAGTCTATGCCCAGCAGACTTACGCCGCGCAAAATAAACGGCAGCACCGTCGTAGGTAGCTTGGTGCCTGCCGTCAGGCCGCTCACGGCAACGGAGCCGTTGTAGGCGATCTGGCTGAGCAGCGAAGCGAGCGGCTTTCCGCCTACAGGATCAACAGCCGCTTGCCAAAGCTGCTTGCTTAGCGGGCGGATGCTCTCCGCACCGTCGTAGACCTCCTCGCGCGAAATAACCTCGGCTGCTCCAAGCGCCTTGAGGTAATCGTGCGCATCGGCCTTGCCACTGCTGGCTACGACATGATAGCCCCTCTTGCTCAGCAAGGCAATGGCTGCCCCGCCTACCCCGCCTGTCGCTCCGGTGACGAGTACCTTGCCCTGCTCCGGAGTAACGCCGTTTTGTTCCAGCCGATATAACGACAGGGCTGCGGTGAATCCAGCTGTCCCGAAAATCATCGCCTCTCTCGGCGTGAGTCCGTTCGGAAGTGGAACCACCCAGTCCGCGTGCACGCGTGCATATTGGCTGAATCCTCCGAATTGAGACACACCCAGCCCGTATCCGGTAACGAGCACCGCTTGTCCTTCGCTAAAGCGGCTATCCTCCGAAGAGACGACGGTTCCCGAGCAATCTATGCCTGGTACGAACGGATAAGATTTGACAATATTTCCATCCTTGCGGGCAGCAAGTCCATCTTTATAATTGATGCTGGAATAAGCGACACGAATCAATACTTCTCCAGCAGGTAAACTGCTAGCTTCCAGAGAACGTACCTCTGCTTGAACTTCACCGTCCTGTGTCTGATCGACGACAAGAGCTTGAAATGATTGAGTCATCTGTAAAAGCCTCCTTTATTACCTTTTAACCCTATGGATATCCTATATATTCCATCTTTAATTCACAAATTATGCTTAGGAAGCATACAACAATCTTCACAACCTGTCAGCGGCAATGCTCACAGGCTCGTATTCTATTATACTCTTTAGCTCATAATTGCGTCGAAAAGACCAGACTACTGATATATTCTTGCAATATCCTGTTTCAATAAAGTTCGATAATCAATTATAAAGAGGGTGATAAATGAATTCTTACGCATTTTGCAAATCATTTTACGTAAACGGGATGTATTTTCAGAATGACTGTGCTAACATACCTTTTGATCGTTAAATAAATCTATGAAGAAAGGTGAATGAATGACAACCAGAGCACTAAAAAAAGGTTCGGTATTGTCCGAAGCTAGGGAACTGAATTTGTTCCGTTTAACATGGCCTATTTTCCTTGAATTGTTTCTGTTTATGCTAATGGGGAGCGTCGACACATTCATGATCAGTTCTGTATCTGATAATGCGGTGTCGGGTGTGGGCGCGTCCAATCAAATTATTTCAATTGCTATCCTTGTACTGGAGGTTATCGGCAACGGCGCTGCTATCGTCGTAGCTCAATATATCGGTTCTAAGAAACTAGTCGAAGCGGCCCAGGTTACAGGTACGGCCATTACGTTGAATTTGATGGTAGGTCTTTTGCTTAGCGTAATTTTTCTCGTATTTGGTACGCACATGTTGCAATGGCTGAATGTCCAGGGTGAGATTCTGGCTTACGCGGAGTCTTATATGAGCATCGTCGGGGGTGCCATTTTTCTTCAAGCATTGATTAATGCGCTGGCGGCGACTATTCGTACACATGGTTTTACCAAAGAAACAATGTATGTATCGGTTTTTATGAACGTGATCCACGTGGTCGGCAACTATGTTTTGATTTTTGGGCATTGGGGAATGCCTGCACTTGGAGTAGAAGGTGCTGCTATTTCTACAGTAGGTAGCCGCTTTATTTGTCTCCTGATCTTCTTCTGGCTGATGTACCGGGTCACTGAGGTTCGTGTTGAGTGGAAATATTACGTCCAATTGTCCAAAAAGTTCATCTCTAAAATATTGCGCATTGGTGTACCATCCGCGCTGGAGTCCATTATGTATCAGTCGTGTCAGCTCATCTTCACACTGTACGTGACTTATCTGGGCGCAGAAGCAATGGCGACACGTCAATATGCGAATAATATTTCGAGCTATATTTACTTATTCAGTATGGCAGTTGGTATGGGTACGGCTATTGTGGTAGGAAGGCTCGTGGGAGCCAGACAGAAGGATACGGCTTATAAACGTGTACTGACCAGTGTGAAATGGGCGCTACTCGTGACCGTGATTATTGATGCGGTGGTCATCTTTTTCCGTGTTCCCTTGCTTGGTTTGTTCACGGAAAACCCTGAAATTATTCGTTTGGGAGCACAGGTCATTTTACTTAGCATTCTGCTAGAAACTGGCCGGACCACGAATATCGTCATTATTAACTCGTTACGTGCTGCTGGAGATGCGAAGTTCCCGGTCTTTATGGGTCTGATCTCCATGGTCTGTATGAGCTTGCCGCTTGGTTATCTGCTTGTGTTCAAGCTGGACATGGGGCTCGCCGGTGTGTGGCTGGCCATTGCTGCTGATGAATGGACTCGTGCTGTCATCATGTATGCCCGCTGGAAAAGCCGTTTATGGGAAAAGCATGCGCTGGTCGAGCACGATACACCAGATCAGTCTGCAACGCCCGTTCCGGCACATTGATGTCGAGCAGCATTTAGGGCCAGCTGGAACCTAGCTTTTCGATAAAGTTGTGTACGCGGAGGCAGTTCAAGAGAACATCTTGAACTGCCTCCTTTTTGCTGCTGGAGAACCATACTTCTACACGGTGGCACGATAGGCAACTTTGAAGTTCGACTTATATCATAATGGCATTCATAAATTGAAGTGTGGTAAATTTACTAAAAAAAAGATATACTTTTGTTGCACTAACGCAGTACATGAAAGACAAGGAGTGTACCGATGAAGAAGCCGACGATTGAAGATGTTGCCCAGAAGGCAGGAGTGTCTAAAAGCACTGTCTCGCAATTTCTGAACAAACGATATAAATATATGAGCGACCAGACCAGAGACCGGATTGCCGAGGTTATTCAAGAGCTGAACTATCAGCCTAACGGGCTGGCCCGCAGCTTGAAGCAAAACCGGACGTTTATGGTGGGGGTCATTGTAGCCAACATTGACTATACCCTTTCGATCCAGTCTATCCGTGCGATTGAGGAGGAATTGCAACGTTTTGGCATTCAGGTGATCATTTGCAACGCCGATGAAAACCCGGACAAGGAGGGTCAGTATATTGAGATGCTCAAGGCTCGGCAGGTGGATGGCCTGATCATCTTCCCGACAGGCAAGCATGCAGACATTTACAACCAGCTCATTCGTGAGAAATATCCATTGGTGTTTTTAGACCGCTTGGTGGACGGTGTCAATACGCGCAGTCTGCTGCTGGATAACGAAATGGCGGTTAAGTTGGCGATTCAGGAACTTGTGGCTCACAAGCATGAGCGAATTGCGCTGATTACCTTGCCCCTTGGCCTGAATCGGATTACTCCACGAGTGGAGCGGCTTAGCGGATACAAAAAGGCGCTGGAGGAGCATGGCTTGCCATCTCGTGAAGAATATATGCACAGTGTGCCGAGAGAAGAAATCCAGCGGACGCTGAAGGAGCTGTTCCAACTGCCGGAGCCGCCGACTGCGCTGTTGGCCGGGAATGATATCGTGTTGGCTGAGGTGTTAAAGTATGTGAATGCCCGCCGTATACGTATTCCGGCAGAGCTGTCCATTATCGGGATTGACGATGCGGAGTTTGCCCATATTTACAATCCGCCGATTACGACCATTACACAACCCATTGCGGATATGGGGAAGCAGGCAGCAAAAACACTGCTGTCCAGCATTGAGGAAGGCGGCGAATCAGTCCCGATTATTTACCGATTTGTGCCGGATATCAATCGGGGAGAATCCGTCAAAACGCTGTAGACGAGCAATGTGTCATATATTATAAAAATAGCCCGTATTCCTTTGTACGATCTGAGTATGCGTATGCTGCTCAGATCGTACAAACGCGAATACGGGCTATTGGAAGTTAAGGCTGACTTTGGATTCGGCCTTGTTGAGCTTGCGCTTATAGCGGTGAAGGTTATGCGGGGAATAAACCCCGACTAATTTGTGCTGGCGCTGAGCAAAAAGGATTCCAGCTCGGCTCGTGTCGGATAGCCGTCCATATCTCCGGCTGACATGACGGCCAGTGCGCCGAGGGCATTCCCGCGTTTGACTGCTTCTGCCAGGGGCAAGCCCTCCAGCAGCGCGCTGATAACGCCTGCGGCAAATCCGTCACCGGCACCGACGGTATCCACGACATGATCTACGCGGAAACGTTTGACATATCCCTCCGCATCTGCGGATTTGTAATAGGCGCCTTCGGTTCCCAGCTTGATAATGACCAGCGAGGTGCCGCGATCGAGGTAGAACGAAGCAATATCCTCCGGTGAGGTGTAGCCTGTTAATATTTTACCTTCATGAATGCCGGGTAGAAGCCAGTCGCACCCCTCAGATGCCTCATTAATCGCCTCCACCATCGTTTTCGTGTCAGGCCATAACTTAGGTCTAAGGTTCGGATCAAAGGATACGGTTTTACCAGCCTTTTTCATAAATTGCCGCGCATGACGTGCGAAATCACGGCACTCAGGAGAGAGGGCGACAGAAATACCTGTAAAATGCAGATGGCGAGCTCCGGAAAAATAAGCCTCGTTAAAATCAGCGATGCTTAATGTAGAAGCGGCCGAATGTTTGCGGAAATATTCCACCTCGGGGTCCCCACTTGTAACTTTGGATTTAATCAGCATTCCGGTAGAGTGGTCTTTGGTAAACATGACGTTCTGTGTGTTGATCCCTTCCTCACGTAGCGCACTGGCAATGAACTTGCCGAACGTATCCTCGCCGAGTTTGGTCACGAGTCCCGCCCGTAGACCCAAACGCGCCAAACCGGCTGAAACATTCGTCTCTGCCCCGGCCAACGCTTTGGTGAATGAACGCACCTCATCCAGAGAGCCTGCTTCATTGGCATAAAACATGGCCATCGGTTCTCCGAAGGTAACAGCATCCAATGTTGCGGTCATTTGTATTCCTCCTTATGTTTAGTAAACTTAATCTGTAAGCGCATGCACCAACTGAATAAATTGAAATTATCACATAAATCGGTTTTTCACAATGATGAAGTTGATATATTGGCTAAAAACTTTTTAGGTAATATAGATAAAAAAATGTGGTTTTGTTTATCAAAAGGTAAAAAGCGTGTAAAACTTCGAATGTACTAAGGGTTTTTTTAGGAATAATGAAGTTTTGGGTTGACACCCTCTTAGATAATTATTACAATTCTAGCTAAGAAGTAGAGTTAGAAACCGCTTTTATAACAATTCCGTTGATAAAAAAGTTTATCTAAACAGGAGGAATGTTTTTATGGAAATGCGTTATTCAACTCATCCCGAACATGCCAAGCATTTTACGACTGAAGAGTTGCGTCAGCACTATTTGATCCAGGAACTGTTTGTACCTGAGGAGGTAAAGCTGGTCTATACGCATGAAGATCGTGTCATTATCGGGGGCATTTATCCCGTGAATAAATCTGTTGCGCTGGAAGGTAACGATCAAATCAAAGCAGAAACTTTCCTGGAGCGCCGCGAACTGGGCATTTTTAATGTCGGCGGCAGCGGTACGGTCAAGGTGGACGGTGAAACTTACGAGCTGGCCACAAAAGACTGTCTCTATGTAGGCAGAGGGGGCAAGGAGTTGATCTTTGAAAGCGATTCCAGTGAAAAGCCTGCGAAATTTTATATCGTTTCGGCTCTGGCTCATACCACGTATCCGACGACGAAGCAGTCTTTTGCCGATGTACCGTCTGAAAGTCTGGGTTCGCAGGAAACAGCTAACAACCGTACGTTGCGTCGCTTTATCCATGATGAAGGCATTCAAAGTTGCCAATTGGTTATGGGGATGACGACGTTGGAGAACGGCAGTGTGTGGAACTCCATGCCGACACATGTTCATGACCGGCGGATGGAAGTGTATTTCTACTTTGAACTGGATGAGAATGCGAGAATGTTCCACCTGATGGGTGAACCGAACGAAACGCGCCATCTGGTGATGAAAAATGATGAAGCCGTTATTTCTCCACCTTGGTCTATCCACTGCGGTGCGGCTACGGGCAGCTATACCTTCATTTGGGGCATGGCCGGTGAAAATAAAACATACAAAGACATGGATCAGGTTGCCATGAGCGAGTTGCGTTAATCCAATCAGTGTATTGGAGCGTGAACCTGCAAGTGGCTGAGGGTACATGGTCATCCCATTCGTGGAAAGGATCAGGAACATGACGAAAAAGAAAGTTTTGGAACATATCACTTCAGTAGGTGTCGTCGCAGTCATTCGGGGAAATACGGCGGAGGAAGCATATCTAATGTCTAAAGCCTGCATTGAAGGCGGCTTGGATAATATTGAACTTACGTTTACGACGCCGGATGCAGATCAGGTCATTCGAAGATTGAGAGACGAATTTAAGGATCGGGCAGTGATTGGTGCAGGAACGGTACTGGAGTCACTGACGGCAAGAATTGCTATTCTAGCCGGAGCAGAGTTTGTCGTGAGTCCTTCTTTTGAAGAAGAAACAGCGAAGCTATGCAATTTGTACGCGATTCCTTATATGCCCGGCTGTATGACGCTGAATGAGATCAAGGAAGCCATGAAATTGGGTAGCGATGTCGTGAAGTTGTTCCCAGGCAGTGCGATGGGGGCGGACTTTGTGAAGGCTGTCAGAGGTCCAATGCCTCATGTACAGATTATGCCAACTGGTGGCGTTGATCTGGACAATATGGAAACCTGGCTGCGTAACGGATGTGTAGCCGTGGGAATTGGGGGTAATTTGACGGCTCCAGCCAAGGAAGGTCGCTACGACTTGATCACAGAAAATGCAGCACGTTATGTAGCTAAATATAAGGAAGTACGCGCAGCGCTGTAGGCTTCAGGAATTATAGGTTTTATACTAATTTGTGATGGAGGCGTAGGCATGGGTCTGGACAATTTTTCACTGGATTTTTTCAGTCTAAAAGGTAAAACGGCGATTGTAACAGGAGGCAACACTGGTTTGGGTCAAGGATATTCCGTAGCTTTGGCTAAAGCAGGTGCAAATCTGTTCATTGTAGCTAACAATGATGAATATGAAGAAACAAGACGTTTGCTGGAGCCAACGGGTGTGAAGGTTGCCTTTTATCAGGCTGATCTGACAGAGAAAGAATCCATTAAGAAAATTGTAGAAGAATGCGTCAATGAATTCGGTAAAATTGATATCCTTGTAAACAATGCAGGTACGATTCGTCGCGCCCCTCTGCTGGAGTATAAAGATGAGGATTGGGACGCTGTCATGGAGATTAACCTGAATGCCGTATATCACCTGAGCCAGGAAGTGGCAAAAGTGATGGTAGAGCAAAAAAGCGGGAAGATTATCAATGTCGCTTCTATGCTTGCTTTTCAGGGTGGCAAGTTCGTTCCACCGTATACAGCGAGCAAGCATGCGGTAGCTGGTTTGACCAAGGCATTTGCGAACGAGCTGGCAGTTCATAACGTTCAGATCAATGCGATTGCGCCGGGTTATATTGCTACGGCAAATACAGCTCCAATCCGTGCGGATGAAAGTCGCAATCAAGAAATCCTGTCGCGTATTCCTGCGGGTCGTTGGGGCGATCCGTCTGATTTGATGGGAGTTGTGGTTTTCCTCGCCAGTCAGGGTTCCGACTACATGAACGGTCATATCTTGGCGGTGGACGGCGGCTGGCTGGTACGTTAAGCAGCGCTGGTCGCATCGAAGTTTATGAACTGAAAGCTGCCTCAAAAGGAAACTATCCTTTCAGGCAGCTTTTATTTTTTAATGAAGCTATATGCTGAACTTGAAGACTTGGAGCGCTGTTTCGATCCGTCCTATGCATATGGCACGAATGCCTTTATAATTTAATGAGATAAAAATTGCTAGGCTCCAGCCGTACACTTGGTTGGAGCCTTTGAGCATAACACAGATAGATAGGAGAATGGAGAGATGAGTTCACAGCAACACCAACGAGCTTTGGTATACAAATCTTTGTGGCATGCCGGTCCTTGGGTGCTTGCCATAGGGATCATTCTGGTAGGTGCCAATCTGCGCGCCTCGATTACCTCGGTAGGACCTCTTATCGGTTTGATTAAGGATTCTTTGCATATTTCGAATACACTGAGTGGCCTATTAACGACATTGCCGTTGCTGGCTTTTGCCCTGTTGTCGCCTTTTGTAGCCAAACTGTCGCGCCGCTTCGGGTCATCTCTTATTATTTTTGCAGCCTTGCTGCTGTTGACCGCAGGTATTGTGGTGCGCTCAACGCTGGGGGTGACCGCATTATTTGTCGGGACCGCCATGCTGGGACTGGCTATTGCCGTGTGTAATGTGTTGCTGCCCAGTCTGATCAAAGAAGAGTTTCCTCGCAACAGCGGACTGATGACCGGCGTATACTCAGTATCCATGAATGTGGTTGCTGCAACCGCATCCGGGCTGAGTATACCGCTGGCTCTGAACGGAGGTATGGGCTGGCGCGGTGCTTTGGGAATATGGGCGATTGTAGGTGTCGTAGGAATCTTACTATGGGTACCCCAACTCCTTAAGGCCCGCAAAACAGCCAATAAAGCGGCAGTGTCTGCCCGAACTGTGAATGTGTATACATCGTCTTTGGCTTGGAAGGTGACGCTGTTTATGGGGCTGCAATCTGCCCTGTTCTATGTTCCTGCCGCTTGGTTTCCCGAAATGATGAGCGGACAGGGGATGGATTCAGAGACTGCGGGATGGATGCTGTCCGTGCTGCAGTTTTCACAAATGCCATTTACTTTTATTGTGCCTATTTGGGCAGCGCGGGTAAAGGATCAGCGGGTATTGGTTGTTATTATGGCTGCGCTGTATTTTATCGGTTTGGGTGGATTTCTGCTTGGGGCTACACAGTGGAGTGTGATTTGGGTCATTTGTATCGGTATAGCGGGTGGTTTTGCTTTCCCGTTAGTGATGATGTTCTTTAATTTGCGGACGCGGACACCGCAGCAGGCAGCAGAGCTGTCTGGTATGGCACAATCCTTTGGTTATTTGCTAGCAGCAACAGGACCGACGTTGTTCGGTTATCTGCATGATGCGACGCAAGGCTGGACAATCCCGCTACTGCTGCTCTTGTGTCTGAGTGTGTTGCTTATGTTTATAGGGCTGGGTGCAGCTAAGAAACGATATGTCGGAGGCGAGGTGGATGATCAGGCTGCAATTTGATGCAGATGGCTACAGTGTGGTCTGTAATGCAGATCGTGTTATGTTGTTGGCTAAAGAATTTGCGCTGTTGCGCTTTCTGTACGATAACCGGAATCAGGTGTTCACCCGGGAACAACTGCTGGATCGTGTGTGGCCGCTGGAGTATCCGGTGGAGCGTACGGTGGATGATCATATCTATAGATTGCGCAAAAAACTTAAGTCATGGGATGGGCTCCGTATTCATACGGTTAGAGGGTATGGCTACAGCTTGACCTTGACTGAAGTGCAGTCACAGAATCATCCGTCCTTGCTCGATCAGGAAGTGCAGGACGCTGTACATGGACTATTCCGGAAATACCAGCTGCTGGGACAGGGGAATTCCATCGTAGCGCTGGCTGCCCAGCAGGAACAGATGGGTTTTCAAATGTCCGCCTTTTATCAAATGTATACCCGTTTTGTACAGGCGGATGTGTCCTGGTTCTTGGAGCGGGAGGATTTTGCCCCTGTAGACCGATTGTATTGGATGTTGCTGCTATTTACGGGCACAGCAGGGGTAACGAATGATGGGATTGCTCTATGTGAGTGTGCGCTTTCCAGCAGGCTCCTGTCCAGTGAACAGGAACGGGAATTACGCATTCTCAACATCTTGGAGGCTTATGTGGAAAATGGAGAACCTGAACGCGCACAGGAAGGTCTACCACTAACCTTGAGGGTAATGGAACGGGATAATCTCGATAAATTTGTGATGCCTGTTGCACTGATGGAGATGTACATGCATCTGGTTTCCAATCATATGGAAAAGGCTGCGGAACTGTCTGATCGTCTGGAAGGCATGCTGTCGGAGGCTCCGTATTTACGCGAACTGGGCCGTTATCGCATGATGCGCGGACTTATGCTTTTGCGTACTGGAGATGTGAACAACGCCGAGCGGCTTATGGATGAAGGGCTGGATACCCTTGATATGGCTAAACAGGAATTGCTAAAAATCAAAGCGGTCTGCCAAATCCGCGGTTTTTTGAAGCTCTGCGGTTCTTATCCCACGCTGGAAGAGAAATATGCGGCTCAATATGATCGGCTTGACCGGGACAACAGTTTAACACTGCATCGTCAGGCGCTAAGGCGCTGGTTGGAGCAAACACTTTCTGTGGTCTGATGTTTTTAGCTGTCTGATTTTCCTCTGATATAGGCCCGTTAGAATGTTCTTATTGCTAAAGAAGCTGAAAATGAGAGCAGGGTGAGTAGATAATGAAGGAAAAGAAAGAACTGCAATCCACGCCTAGCATTTGGCGCAATGGCCGTTTTCGGCGGATGTTTGCGGCGCACACGGCTGCCTCCTTTGGCGATTGGTTTGATGCTATCGCCATTCAGGTGCTTGTTGCCTATCGCTGGGAAGCCGACCCTATGATGATTGCGCTGATTCCGGTAGTGATGGCCCTACCGGGTCTGCTGCTGGGTTCCATCGCGGGCACGTTAGCCGACCGGGTACACAAGGCCCGGCTGATGATCGTCTGCGATGCAGCTATTGCCTTATTGACGCTGGCGATCCTCGCCGTCCCGGGCCCGGCGTGGCTGCTGCCTTTGCTCGGTCTGCGCGCGGCGGCTGGCGTATTCCAAATGCCTTCACAGCAAGGCTTGACCCGCACGGTAGTCGCCAGCGACGACCTGTTTCGGGCGACCTCGCTGAATGGGTTGGTCAATCAGGCCTCCAAAGTGGCTGGGCCATTACTGGGCGCTATGACCTTGACTGTGTTGTCCCCTCAGGCATGCATTATTCTCAATGCATTGCTGCGTCTCTGTTCCGGCCTGTTGCTGTGGCCGCTCCGCGGAATCGGTCCGGCGCTGGCCAGCGCAGACCAACAAGCTGTTGCAGCCGGGCAGCAAGGAAAGGCGGCTGCCCATACAGCGCCTAAGGCCGATGAAGCCAAAATGCGGGAGGAGCATGTCCGCGCATCTCGGTTTTTCAACCAATGGCGCGAGGGCTGGGCGTTCTTATGGCGCAGTCGAATGCTTTTGCATACGCTTATATTCGGACTTTTCGGCTTAATCGCCATTCTCATGATCGACTACCAGTTCCCTACATTGCTGCGAGTGCTCGCTCCGGGTAATGAATCACTGCTTGGCTGGCTGGTTTCAGCCATTGGTGCTGGCGCCGTCGGCTGCATGCTTGTGCTTAATCGCTTGAATCGCATAAGCGCAGGCTGGGGGCTCGGTGGTGGATATGTGCTGGTTGGCGGAGCTATTGCTGCTTTAGGCTGGGCACAACCCGGAACAGGATTGCCCGTACTGCTTATGATCGGGGCCGTGCTGGGCGTGGGCAACGGCCTGTACATTATCACCCAGAATTATATATTACAAGCCAAAACCCCTGCTGATATGGTGGGGCGCGTCTTTGGTATCCAAAGTACCGTGATTGGAGCAATCATGGTCGTTTCCCCGCTTGCGGGGGGAGTATTGATCCGAATAGCAGGGGCGGGAACGGCTTTTGTCTGGATCGGGATGACTGTTGGAATCTTGGGTTTGGCAGGCCTGCTGCTTCAATCCGTAATTTGGCGCGAGTCCCTCGCTGATTCTAGCCTGACTACGGAGCAAAATGCAGACCTTGCGTAGTCGAACTTGTGCAATAATTGCTTTGATTTTCGTCATTTATATTTTTAGCATGGGAGAGATCATGATGACTCAACAAACTTCAGCCTCAGAGCCTGTGGCACGGTTACTTGAAGGATCACGGGTGTACTTGCGTCCCGTTAACGTAGAGGACACCGAGCTATACTATAATACATTGTTCCATCAGGATGTGCGGAGGCTGACAGGCACACAACGCAGCTTTACCAAGGATCAAATTGCCCGTTATATTGAAGCTAAAGGACAGGACACCTCAAGCCTGTTGCTGTTGATTGCGCTTCGCGAAGATGATCGTGTCATTGGGGATATAGCCCTGCAGGATATGGACAGCCTGAACCGCAGTGCCAACATCCGTATTGCGATCAATGAGCAGGGAAATCAGGGGAAAGGCTACGGCACCGAAGCGCTTGTACTCATGCTGGGTTACGGATTCGGTATCTGTAATCTGCATCGGATTGAGCTGAATGTGTTTGATTTTAATGAACGTGCCATTCGTTGCTATGAAAAAGTAGGCTTTCAGCGTGAAGGTGTGCAGCGGGATGCTTTATTCTACAATTATGAATACCATGATTCGATTCTGATGAGTATGCTGGACCACGAATACCGCGACCGCTATGTGAAAAAAGCAGAAAATTGATTCAACACGTTTACACGGGTTTGCAGAAGAGATAAAATTGCTCGTTTGCGCAAGTTTGACCGACAACATTAAAAGAATATATGAATTTACCGGAGGAGCCTGTCACCAAGGCTCCTTCATGTCTTTTTTAGGGGAACCTGTGCTTTATTTCAGGTTTCCCTTTTTATTTTATGCAATTTATACTATATCTTCTGCTGATTCTACTGTTCACAAAAGTTGCGGGTCATGTGTCTGTCAAACTCGGTCAACCAGCGGTGTTGGGAAAGCTGATCGCAGTAATTGTCCTGGGTTCAGCCGTATTAGGATGGGTTCAGAATGATTCGCTGATTCATGATATGTCTAAAATCGGCGTGCTGCTAGCGGTAGTAATGAGTATATTCGGTATGGGTGGAGAAACTTCGTTGGGACTTCTTGTTGGCAAAAAGCTAGCTTTCTTCGTCGTAGCTATTCTGGGGAGGACTCGGGGCGCGGCTGACGGGCTTCGATAACCGTTCTGCCCTTGCAATCGGCTCAGGGATGATATCTCGCGGCGAGGTCGCACTTATTATCGCAGCTACCGGTCTACAGTCGGGTCTGTTGGCACAGCAATATTTTACATCGGTGATCATTGCCATCATTCTGACGACCTTGGCTTCGCCTTCGATTCTCAAGCTGTGTTTTAGCGATAAGAGGGAGACTTCCGCTCACGATACAGAAAAAAAGGTCAGTACGGACAAGTCATAACGAGGGTATCAACAGGTCATAACAAAAAGACCCTCCGGGTTCAATTTCTCATAGCGTGCTGCATGAGAGAATGGGCGAAGGGTCTTTTTTATGCTAAATGTGCTGCGAGAACACAGTAATTAGGACTCGGATACGACAGTGAAACGTTGGTTCAGATGTTGTGGTTTTTCGATTTCGTCCACTAGGGCAACTGCATAATCTTCGTAGCTGACATAGCTTGCACCTTTGGAATTAACCAACAGTGTGTCTTTTCCCACTTGGTAAGAGCCTGTGCGTTTACCCAGAGCAAATTCCGCAGAAGGACTAATGAAAGTCCAGTTCAGGTCGCTGGTACCACGCAAAATTTCCAGGTTTTTTCCTTGGTTATTTGCTGTTGGATATACGAAATCAGGGAAGCCGGGAGCATCTTTTACCAAAAGTGTTTGGGATTCGTCAGTGAACAAGCTGCCTGCACCACCTACGACAATCAGGCGAGTACCGGATACATTACGCAGGGCTTCAATCAGTCCGTTACCTGCATCGACATGCAGATGCTCTTGTCCGAGTGGTGCGGCAAATGCATTAACAACTACGTCAAAACCTTTCAAATTATCTGTTTTCAGATCAAAAACGTCTTTTTGTACTACAGTAGCACGACTTTCTGTTACTTTAGCCGAGTCACGGACGATGGCGGTTACTTCATGCCCTCTGTCTAATGCTTCTTTTACGATGTTACTTCCTGCTTTACCGGTTGCACCAATAACTGCAATTTTCATAATAGATAGCCTCCTATAAATATGATGTGGATGATTCATTCGTTTGATCGTAAGTGTACCCAGTGCATTTACGAACTTTAATATGTAACTATTATAGTTACAATACAAAATAAAAGTCAAGCTCTTCTATTGGGCAAACTAAAGTCCTCCGATTGGAAAGAGAGGAACTCGTTTAAATATATAAGGTGAAACTGAATGAGCAAACTTAAGCCATATTGGATATATGTAGACCACAGATAAGAAGGGAAGAGTGAATCGATATGAGTAAAAAAGTACAGCTTGAACCCGCAGCACAGAAATTTGCAGACGATAATGCCAAACCTCCGTTTCTATATGATTTGGGTCCTGAAAAAGGACGTGAAACGGTCAATGAGGTTCAATCCGGTCCAGCAGACAAACCTGCCGCAGATGTAGAAGATCTAACTATTCCAGGTGGGCCTGGCGGTGAGGTAAAGGTCAGAATTGTTCGTCCACAACAAGTGACAAGCGATCTGCCGGTCATTGTATATATTCACGGAGCAGGCTGGGTATTCGGTAATGCCCACACGCATGATCGTCTGATTCGTGAATTGGCAGTCGGCTCACAGGCAGCCGTTGTATTCCCGGAATACAGCTTGTCACCTGAAGCTAAATATCCGACGGCGATTGAGGAAATTTACGCGGTCGTTCAATGGGTGGCACAGCATGGGCGCGAGCATGGACTGAAGCCCGATACGCTGACGATAGCCGGAGACAGTGTCGGCGGTAACATGACCGCGGCCGTAACGCTGCTGGCCAAAGAACGCAGTGGTCCTGCCATCCGGCAGCAGTTGTTATTTTATCCGGTGACGGACGCTTCCTTTGACACGGAATCCTATCAGGAGTTCGCCACAGGATATTTCCTGAGCCGCGAAGGAATGCAATGGTTTTGGGATCAATATACGACAGATCCCAATGAACGAGCGCAGATTACGGCGTCCCCGTTACGTGCCACCATAGAACAGCTCAACGGGCTACCGCGTGCGCTGGTCATTACAGGCGAGGCCGATGTGCTACGTGATGAAGGTGAGGCCTATGCGAATAAGCTGCGTGAAGCAGGGGTAGAGGTAACCGCTGCACGCTTTCAGGGCATCATCCACGACTTTGTGATGCTGAACCCATTGTCGGAAACCGCGGCCAAGCGCGGTGCGATCACGCTCGCTACCTCATGGCTGCGCCAAGGGTTTGAGGGCTAGTACACTATAGAGCATTTTAAGGGTGCCGTCGTGTGATTTGATCCAGTTCCTTTGAACGATTAGGCTGTCTTCTTCCTGCTGACATCTATTGCAGGGAAGGCAGCCTTTATACATATCTACAATGAAACCGCTTCACGTTCGTCGAACAGAGTGATAATATAAAATTTGAACGAGTTTGACCGACATTCAGCCTAAGGGGGATATCCATGCCATTTCAGGGACAACGCATTTTACCTGCAGCTAAGCATATGAAGCAGCTGGAGGGTATTTTGGATAGTTCTTATGAGTATGCTGTTTTTCTGGATACGCATGTAGCGCAGCTGCGCAACCTGTACCAGATGGCTAGAAGTCGCAGCAAGCAAATGCTCCTACATGCCGACCTGGTGCAAGGTTTGAAGAATGACGAATATGCGGCTGAATATTTGTGTCAGGAAATTAAGCCATTTGGGATCATTTCGACCCGGTCCGGGGTGATCGCAACCGCTAAAAAGAAGGGGATTCTTGCTGTACAGCGGGTGTTCCTGCTCGATACGATTGCGCTGGAAAAAAGCTACGCGCTGGTGGAAAAAACACGACCTGATTATATTGAGGTACTGCCCGGTGTTGTTCCGCCGATGATTAAGGAGGTCAGCGAACGCACGGGCATTCCTATTTTGGCGGGCGGACTTATTCGCACCCCAGAGGATGTGGAAGCGGCGTTGGCTGCGGGAGCTACAGCAGTTACGACCTCCAATAAACAACTGTTCGAGCATTATAAGCAATAGCCTTTATTTGAATCAAGTGGGCAACAATACATAAATATGCAAGGAGGCTGGGAAGTGATGGAGCAATACATTCTTGCCTTGGATCAGGGCACAACCAGTTCGCGGGCCATCTTGTTTGATCGGCAGGGAAAAGTGGTATACAAGGCACAACGGGAGTTCCCACAGTATTTTCCCCAGCCGGGGTGGGTAGAGCAAAACGCAAATGAGATATGGAGCTCTATTTTGGCCGTCATCGCCTCCTGCTTGTCGGAATCAGGTGTGAAAGCCAGCCAAATTGCCGGGATTGGTATTACCAATCAACGGGAAACCGTAGTGGTGTGGGATAAACATACGGGTCTGCCTGTATATCATGCGCTGGTATGGCAGTCACGGCAAACAGCCGGGATCTGCGAGGAATTGAAAAGCCGTGGATTTGATCATATTTTTCATAGCAAAACGGGACTACTCATTGATCCCTACTTTTCTGGCACCAAGGTCAAATGGATACTCGACAACGTCGAAGGGGCACGAGCTCAAGCAGAGCGCGGGGATTTGCTGTTGGGTACGATTGATACCTGGCTAATCTGGAGATTGTCCGGTGGTAAAGCACATGTAACGGACTACTCCAATGCGGCCCGTACACTCATGTACAACATTTATGAGCTACAATGGGATGAGGAGCTGCTGGATATTCTCGGCGTTCCCGCGTCTATGTTGCCAGAGGTGAAATCATCCTCTGAGATATATGCGCATACGGTGGATTATCACTTTTTTGGACAGGAAATCCCTATTGCCGGAGCGGCGGGTGATCAGCAAGCAGCTCTGTTCGGTCAGGGTTGCTTTGACAAGGGCATGATTAAAAATACTTACGGTACGGGATGCTTTATGTTGATGAATACCGGAGATGAACCCTGTGAATCGGAGCATGGACTGATTACAACCATTGCATGGGGGCTGAACGGTCAGGTGAAGTATGCGCTGGAGGGCAGCATTTTTGTAGCCGGATCTGCTATTCAGTGGCTGCGTGATGGGTTGCGTATGTTCCGCGAAGCCAAAGATAGTGAAGCGTATGCGGCGCGTGTGAACTCGACGGAAGGGGTATATTTTGTCCCGGCCTTTGTGGGTCTGGGCAGCCCGTATTGGGACAGTGACGTGCGCGGCGCGACATTCGGCTTGACGCGGGGAACGACCAAGGAGCATTTTATCCGAGCGGTACTGGAATCGCTGGCCTATCAGACTAAAGATGTACTAACTGCCATGGCGAGCGACTCGGGTGTACCTGTGCGTTCATTGCGTGTAGATGGGGGTGCAGTGATGAACGAGTTCCTGATGCAGTTCCAGAGCGATATTCTCGATCTGCCTGTAGAACGACCTGCTGTGAACGAGACAACAGCACTCGGTGCGGCGTATTTAGCGGGACTGGCAGTTGGGTTTTGGAGCAGTCTGGATGAAGTCCGGGGATATGCTCAGAGTGATCAAACCTTTACTCCGTCCATGAGTGAAGACGCGCGGGCTAGGCTTTATGGTGGCTGGAAAAAGGCAGTTCATGCCGCAATGGCGTTCAAGTAGGGATGGTTTTACGATAGAAGGCAGCCATGTGGCAACAGGCAGATTTCCCTTTTCATAGCGTATCGTGTGTGCTACGATATAGATAAGTTAATACTCGTCAGGAGACTTGGAGAGACCATGAACCGCTCGGCATCCGCCGCAGCGATGTTCGTGGTCTTTTTTTGTACCTTATGATGATTCGGTTGGCAGATTGCATCGTGAATATATACAAAGCTGGAGGGATACATGATGGGAGAACAGGGATTTGCTGCGCAGGAGAGAACCGCTGTTTTGGAACGTATGGGAGATGAGCATTTTGATATTTTAATTATTGGTGGCGGCATTACAGGGGCGGGGATTGCGCTGGATGCGGCGGATCGTGGTTTGAAGACAGCACTGGTGGAGATGCAGGATTTTGCAGCAGGTACGTCCAGCCGCTCGACCAAGCTAGTGCATGGTGGTCTTCGTTATTTGAAGCAGTTTGAAGTTAAGATGGTAGCCGAGGTCGGGAAGGAGCGGGCAATTGTATTCGAAAATGGTCCACATGTGACCATACCGGAGCGAATGCTGCTTCCTTTTCACAAGGGTGGCACGTTTAACGCATTCACCACCTCTGTTGGGCTGCTAGTATATGATTTCCTTGCTGGTGTTAAGCGTAGTGAGCGCCGTCGTATGCTGGACATCCAGGCTACGCTAGAGCGCGAGCCTTTGCTGAAGCGTGATGGACTGAAGGGGAGCGGCAGCTACGTGGAGTACCGCACAGATGACGCTCGCCTGACGATTGAGGTCATGAAGGAAGCTGTTACACGAGGAGCGCTGGCGGTGAACTATGCCAAGGCTGACAAGCTGCTGTATGACGGCGGACGAATAAGCGGCGCAAGCGTAACGGATCGGGTAACGGGAAAGCCATACGAAATTCGAGCTTCACTGGTTATTAATGCGGCCGGACCATGGGTAGATACGTTGCGGGAAATGGATCGCTCCAAAGAGGGCAAGGTGCTACGCCTGACGAAAGGTATTCACCTGGTGTTCGATTCTGAGCGCTTTCCACTCAAACAGGCAGTGTACTTCGATACACCGGATGGACGCATGGTATTTGCCATCCCACGTGATGGAAAAACCTATGCAGGTACGACCGACACGGTGTATGAAGGGGATACGGCGCACCCTCGGATGACCGCCGAAGATCGGGCCTATGTGCTTCAAGCGATCAACGGAATGTTCCCAGATGTGAAATTGACTGTTACGGATGTAGAATCCAGTTGGGCTGGGGTACGGCCGCTCATTTATGAAGACGGTAAAAGTCCTTCGGAAATTTCACGCAAGGACGAAATTTGGGAATCCCGTTCAGGTCTGATCACGATTGCAGGCGGCAAGCTGACGGGCTACCGGAAAATGTCCGAACTCGTCGTGGATCGTGCGGTACGGGAGCTGGGACGCTTGCGCGGGCAAAGCTTCCGGGCATGCCGCACCAGACATATCCCGATTTCGGGCGGCAGTGTAGGCGGCTCGGTGGGCTGGGACGCCTTCGTGAGCAAGCAAACCGCAGCGGGTATTGCGCTCGGCCTGTCGCCGGAAACGGCTAGAGCATGGGCAACCCGCTATGGCTCCAACACAGAGCGGCTGTTTGCCATAGCGGTACGGAGCATGAAGGAGGCTACCGAGCAGGAAGCGGCGCTCCCTGTGGAAGTGCGTGTCCCGCTCCTGTATGCGATGGAACAGGAAATGACGGTGACACCGTCTGATTTTTTCATACGCCGAACCGGGGCGCTGTTCTTCCAAATTGACGAGGTGAAGCGCTGGAAACAGCCCGCCATTGCATTAATGTCCGAACATGCAGGCTGGAGTGCCGCGCAAGCACGACAATATACGGCTGAGCTGGATGCTTGCCTGTATGAAGCTGTAACGCCTGTAGAGGCAGAGGCAGAGAAGAAATCTGGCGTCGTTAAGGCAATCTGATTGCAGTGAAGGGTGCGTTTTCTTGAGCGTCTCCTTGCTTTAGAGAAGGATATTCGTCGGTACTTCAGATGGACGCTCCGCGAACGGACCGTTGTTCCAATAGCTGTTGCGCCCGCTTCGCGGCATAGACCGAAAGCAAAGAAGCAGCGATTCTCCAATAACAAGAGAATCGCTGCTTCTTTGTATACATATTGCTTACAGCATCAAGTGGAACAGGAACGGGGCGGCTGCCAAGGTAAAGAGAGCGGCGAGCACCATCGAGATGCTGGATATCGTCCCCGTCAGCGAACTGAACTCGAAGGCTTTGGAAGTGCCAGTACCATGAGCACCGGTACCGAGCAGCACCCCACGTGAGACTTCATTTTCAATACGGAACAGTTTTACAATCATCGGACCGATAATAAGACCGCTCAAACCGGTCAGAATAACGAATACAGCTGTGACCGTCGGATTCCCGCCAATCGTTTGCGATACATTCATCGCAATGGGTGTCGTAATGGAGCGAGGAATCAGGCTGCTCAGCAGCGAAGAATTCAGATGCATCCACTTGGCAAGCGCCATGGAGGACAACACGGCTACAACGGACCCAGACAGCACGCTAAGCACGATTTGAGTCGCGTGTTTTTTTAACACAGGGAAATATCGGTACAAAGGGACAGCAAATGCAATCGTAGCTGGCTGTAGCAGCATGGACAGCAAGTGGGCGCCCGAATTATAAGAACGGTAGTTCACACCCGTCAGCGTCAAAATCAAAATGATAACAATAGGTGTAATGAGCAATGGAGACAAATACACCTTGGGCAGTGTGCGGTACATGCGTTTGGCCATCCAGTAAATAGCGAGTGTCAATACAATACATAGAAGACCGGTCATGATGATTTATGCTCCTTTCGTTTACCAAGCAGACTGGCGACCATACCTGTGCAGGCCATCACCAGAAAGGTGCCGAGCAACACGACCAGCATGATGCTCATACCATCGTGTTCCAGCATCGGCCAATAATTCATAACGCCGACAGCGGAGGGGATAAAGAATAATAGCAGCTCGGCCAGCAACCAGTTTGCGCCAACTTCAATCCAGCTTAGCCGGACCAAGCCGGTTTGCAGCAGAATAAAAAGGAGCAGCATACCAATGATACTACCGGGTACAGGCAGGTGGAGCCAGGAGACTACCGCGTTCAGGATGAGCGAAAAGGCCATCAGGACGGCGATCTGGAGGACACCGCGTATGAAGCTTTTCATATATAATGGCTCCTATCTTTGAGATCGGTTATTTTCAAACTGTAATGAAATTTTACATCACAAGCTTTCATGAGTAAAATGCATATAAAGAATGTGATCTATTCCGTTTGTCTATGAGAGAAGGTGTAGGTTTGGATATCCGACATTTACAATATTTTTTGGAAGTCGCGCGGTTGCGTAGCTTTACAAAGGCAGCCCAGAGCATGTTTATTACCCAGCCGACGATCAGTAAGACGATTAAAAGTCTGGAAGATGAACTGGGGGTCGCTTTGTTCGACCGAATTGGCAAAAGAATCGAACTGACGGACGCGGGCAAGGTAATTGAGCTTCAAGCACAAGCGATTGTAAAGTCCTTTCAGAGCCTGTCCTCGGAGCTGAGTGATTTGATGAACCTGAAAAAAGGACATATCCGTATTGGCTTGCCCCCTATGGTCGGATCGAGCTTTTTTCCGCGTGTCATTGGAGAATTTCATAAGGCATATCCTGATGTGACCATTCAATTATTTGAGGACGGGGCGAAGAAAGTGGAACAGGACGTAGAAGCCGGAGCGTTGGATATCGGGGTGATTGTGCTGCCTGCGGTTGGAGATATGTTTGAGACATTTCTGTTTGTGGAGGAAAAGCTGAATTTGCTCGTTCATCCTACGCATGCATTGGCAGAGTGCAAGGAGGTACCGTTATCTGCGTTAGCGGAGGAGGCGTTTGTACTGTTTCGTGAGGATTTTACGCTGCATGACCGTATCATTGCCGAATGTGTCCGTGCTGGCTTTCAGCCGCGTGTAGTCTACGAAAGCTCACAATGGGATCTGATTAGCGAAATGGTTGCTGCAAACCTGGGGGTAGCTCTGTTGCCGGAGGCTATATGCCGAGATCTGGATTCTGAGCGCTTGCGTGTTCTTCCATTGGTGGACCCCGTCATTCCTTGGCATTTGGGGATGATCTGGCGGAACGATCGTTATCTGTCCTTTGCCGCCAGAGAATGGATATCGTTCACACAGCAATTGTTGCGGACGGAATATGGCGGGAAGTAGTCAGTCCGCGAGAAGGTGAGTACGATGCAGATGTGTACCGAAGGAGGACGAATACTGCTTACATCATAAAAAAGCTGCCCTGAGGGGCAGCGATGTAGCTTGCTTCTATGAGTGTGTTTGGTTTATTGCACGCTTGGTGTGAAGGTACTTGTCCATAATACGGTCAAGTCTGGAGGATTTGTCCAATACACGTTCATCTTTTAATCCGTGTAAGTCAGCCATGCGATTCAGTTCACGGCGTTCTTTTTCCATGAGTTTTTCCAATTGTTCGAGGTTCACAAAGCCCACCCCCCATGTCGATTGTAAGGCATGTCTCCACTAGCGGCAGAAGTTTTTTTTGATAACGATGTTATTTCCATTTTACCACTTTTTATTAACAATAATCCAGCTTTCCTGACATTTAGCGACTAATATCTATGGTTTTGCCAGTTTCACCTGATTGCGTCCTGAACGCTTAGCTTCATATAATGCCTCATCTGACTTTTCCAGTAAGTGCCTCGATGCAATGACAGGTGAACTGCCTGCTCCGATGGATACGGTTAGAGAGATCGAGGTTCCGTCATTCAAAAGGAAACGTTCATTTTCCACAGCTTTCCGAATTTTTTCGGCAAAGCTTGCTGCTTTCTGACTATCACAATTTCCAATCAGAATGGCAAATTCCTCTCCGCCCTTACGGGAGGGGTACGCCCTCGTTGTAGATTCCCGGGTTAACAGCATTCCCAATTGGCTTAAGACGGTATCTCCGTTCAAATGACCATACGTATCATTAATATTCTTAAAGTGGTCAATATCCAGCATCACGAGTCCGAAGGGTTGTTTTGTAGTCTTGGAAGTATGAAAGACCTCTTCAAATAGCGCATCGAAAGCACGTGGACTGTAGAGTCCGGTTAAATGATCCCGATTTGCAGCTTCTTCCAGCAGATGAACAGCCCGTTCTGTTTTTTTGATATAGGACATCATAAAATAAGTGAACAGGCCGCCAAGCAACTTAACAGTTGTGATTATTATAATAGATTCATTATCAGGAGGGTTAACTACAAAGAAAGTAGATAACAGCGACACTACAGCAGCTCCAAGTACGGCCGACATCCACTTGCGGAGTGTTAGGCTTTTTTCTCGAATAAAGATAAGTGAAATGCCCAGTGTCATGAAACAATTGACGGTAGCAGTCAGAGAAACATCTGTCCAACCACCTGTGATGTAAATACGGTACAGGCTTATGATCAAGGTGGTCAGCAGACCGGATACCGATCCTCCCATATAAACAGATATGATAATCGCCAATTGGCGCAGATCGACCACAAAGTGCCCACGGACCCATAAACCGGTCATCATTAACAGAATGCCAAACAGACCCAGCATTAAACCGTTCATTACCCGATAAATGAATATATGTTTTTTTAGGTAACGTTCATATTTCCGGAAAAATAAATTTCCAAAGAATAAGAAGCTTGTTAATAACGCAAAATTGTTAATTAATTCTTTTAACATATCCCTATCCTTTATGCTGTAATGAGAGTTGTAGTATCGTGGGGAATAAAGCAAAAGGCCTCGTTTCTATATTTCGGTAAAAAGTAGGCATGAGTGAATACCAATTGAATACAAACGATTCTTATGTCCCTTACGTTTCGTCTATCTACGTGGTACAGTGAAAGGACTATGACCGGAACGGGTGATCGTATGAAGGAACCAATTCACATATCGGTGCGTCCACTTGTGGAATATGTGCATCGGAGCGGCAGCATTCATAGCGGCTTTCGATCGAATAGCAGTATGCTCGAAGGAACTCGCGTGCATCAGGTTATCCAGAAAGGTTACAAGGAGCATGACCGCAAAGAAGTACATTTACGTACAGAAATTCCGTATAAGGACGAATTGTTTATCATTGAAGGACGCTGTGACGGACTGATTGAGCTGGATGGCATATGGACGGTCGATGAAATTAAATCGACCTCTTTGCCACTCGAAGATATTCAGGGTGACGGCCAACCTGTACACTGGGCACAAGCATTTCTGTATGCCTATATGATTGCTCGTGAGGAACAACATCATTCGTTGCAGGTCCAGCTTACTTACGTACAGGCACACAGTGAAGACATTCGCCGATTCAGACGAGAACTATCCTTTACTGAGCTAGAAGCTTTCGCACAGGAGATGATTGCTGGTTATGCACCGTATGCATTCCTGCTGAGAGCACATGCGGAAAAGCGGGATGCCAGCATTGCTATGTTGAACTTTCCCTTTGACACGTATCGTTCGGGTCAGCGAACGCTCGCGGGTTCGGTGTACAAGACGATTACCGAAGGGGTTAACCTCTTTGCCAAAGCACCTACAGGTATTGGTAAAACGGTATCCACCTTGTTTCCTGCGATTAAGGCGATCGGCGAAGGATTGGTGAGACGAGTATATTATGTGACGGCTCGTACCACCACTCGGGCAGCAGCCGAAGAGGCTTGCGCCAAGATGCAGACTCAAGGGCTGCACATGCATGTGGTGACTTTGACTGCGAAGGATAAAATTTGCTTCAAGGATGAAAATGATTGTGATGCTGGATCATGCAGCATGTGCGAGGGCTATTACGACCGAATCAACGGTGCGGTTTCCGATATTTTGGCGAATGAGACGTTAATGACCCGGGCAGTGATTGAGCATTATGCGCGCAAGCATAAGGTATGTCCCTTTGAATTTTCTCTGGATGTGGCGTATGCCTCGGATGGTATAATCAGTGATTATAATTATGTTTTCGATCCGCGGATTTCTTTGAAAAGATTGCTGGAGGAGCACAAGCGAAAAGGTGTTGTACTGGTGGATGAGGCGCATAATCTGGTAGAACGCGGCCGGGACATGTTTTCGGCGGAAATTTTGAAATCTTCTTTTTTGGAACTGAAACGAGAATTTAAGTTGCTAAGCCCAGAGATTGCTGCGGCTGCGAGTGCAGTGAACGCACATATGATTACGCTGCGCAAGCAATATGCAGATACAGGAAAAGCAGTAGAGACAGCAGCACCGCAAGAGGTGCTGGAGCTGTTGGTGCCTTTTGTGGAAGCAGCTGAACGTGAACTGGTAACGGGGGGCAGCACAAGCCATGCAAGCGGTGAGGGTACAGCTTATGCATTGCTTCTAGATACGTATTTTACCGCTCAGAATATGCTGCGAATTGCAGCTTTATATGATGAACGGTACGTTACTTATGTGGAAGCAGGACGCAGTGAAGTGAGGGTCAAGCTGTTCTGCCTTGATCCTTCTCACTTGCTGGGACAAGCTATTAAGGGCTACCGCTCAGCCATTTATTTTTCCGCGACGTTGACACCGCTTGCTTATTACCGGGACATGCTCGGAGCAAACGAGGAAGATTATACGTTACAGGTTCCTTCGCCCTTCCATCAGGAGCAGTGGGATGTACGTCTGCTGCCGCTCTCCATCCGTTATCGGGATCGTGAGCGTTCCAAAGGGGCGATTGCGGATATGCTGGCTGCATTGGTTGTGGAACGGAAAGGAAATATCCTTGTGTTTTTCCCGTCCTATCCATATCTGCGTGAGGTGTATGAGGAATTCATGCTTCGGGACGTGTCCGCAAATACGTTGGTACAAAGTCCGGGGATGACCGAACCAGAGCGGGATCAATTCCTAGAGGCCTTCCAGCCTGGGCAAGAGCACACCTTGCTTGGCTTTGCCGTATTGGGTGGTGTGTTTGCTGAAGGTGTCGATTTACCTGGGGATCGCTTAAATGGGGTAGTGGTCGTCGGCGTCGGCTTGCCGCAAATTGGAGCAGAGCGGGATGTGCTGCGGAATTATTTTTCGGAACAGGGACGGAATGGTTTCAACTATGCGTATGTATATCCGGGAATGAACAAGGTTCTTCAGGCAGGTGGCAGACTGATTCGCACAGAGCACGACGAAGGATTGCTGGTCCTGGTAGATGATCGTTTTGCCAAGGAACCGTATGCTTCTTTGCTGCCAGATGAATGGAAAAGCTACCGTCTGACGGAACAAGCGGGATTAAGGAAGGAATGGATAGACTATGAACTTTAATTTTCATAATGACTCCATACGCGGGGTGCTGCGTAGCTTTGGACATGAAGATGCCGAAGTGGATAATATAGAGACTTTTGTGACATTTGCGCGCTTGGCTAATGGTATTTTCAGAGAAATGGATACGGATTTTAGCAAGTTGGGGGCTTCTCAGGGTCGGATTATTGTTCTTAGCCTGTTGCATTGCCATTCGCCGCATCGCATGACACCATCAGAGTTGGCGGAAAAAGCTGATGTGACGCGTGGAACCATGACGGGGCTGATCGACGGATTAGAGCGAGATGGCATGATTGAACGTGTGGCTCATGAGAGTGACGGACGGATGGTGACTGTCGGATTAAAAGAGGCAGGACGAGAGCTGTTGAGTAAGATAGTCCCTTATTATACGAAGTTGATTCGGTCGTGTATGTCTGAGTTTACGCCACAGGACCATAAGATGATGAAGGGTTTACTGGGAAAAATGAAGGGCGGTTTTGAGCGGTCTTTGCCGAAATGCTGAGTTCCTAATATAGGGAATAAGGAATAGGAGAGAGAACATGTTCTTTTATACAGACGAGGTCTATGAAGCCCGTGATTTTGGCTCAATGGATGCCAGAGAAGGCGAGTGGAGAAATTGTGAGTTTACCCGATGTCGCTTTCGGGGGGTGGAGATGAATGAGTCCCTCGTGGAAGGCTGTACTTTTGTGGACTGTGATTTTACCGGAGCCATTCTGAATGCATCTCACTACAAGGAGTCGGCTTTTACGAATTGTTTGTTCACCAGCGCCAATTTGTTTGTAGTCCGGTTTGATAACTGCAAGCTGGTAGGTTCAGATTTTGCGGGGGCGAATATGGATGGTATCACAATTACGGGCGGAGACTGGTCTTATACGAATTTGCGTCATGCAGATTTAAGAAAACAAGATTTGCGAAAAATACGATTCAAGGAAGCCGACTTATCCGAATGCAATTTGGAAAAAGCAGATTTGCGGGAGGCGGATCTTACCCGGGTAAGACTGCACAAAGCCCATCTTCAAGGAACAGACCTGCGCGGTGCGAAGATGGATGGCGTGAATTTTAAAGATCTGGACATCACCGGAGCCAAGTTGGATATCGAGCAGGCAGTAGCGGTGGCCCGCTCCTATGGAGCCAAGGTGGAAGGCTAAAAAGCACGGGATACAGGACCCGTCTCGATCTGCGGTACCCCGTGCGTGTGAAATGGATGGTTGACTCGAATGTGAAGAACTTAATCTTTAGGGGGTGCCGGCAGTAGTGGAATCGCTGCTCCCGGCTCCCGGTTTGGCAAATGATCCACTCCCACAGGCTCTAGAGGCTGCTGTGGAACCGTCCAGTTGCGCGCGGTATCTGCGGCAGTTCGCTGCTCCAGCAAGCGTTTGGCTACTTCATAACATTGATCGACATGCCGATTACCAATGGTTCGCATGGCAGTAAAGCCAATTGCCGCGGCTAGCCCTTGCCCCAGAAGGGGGACAAACTTGCTAACCTGCTTGGTAGCGATACGAATGCCCATTTTTTGCAAAATCTGCACGATAACTTCACGGGTGATGAGTCGCCCGATCAGCTTGCTGCCAATTGAGGTGATAAAACCATACACCATGGATTTTGTTTCTGCGTCCAGACCTTCCAGCTGCTTCTCAGATAATCCGAATTTTCCATTAATGGCTGGCAGTAGCTGCATCAAAATGCCAACATCAGCAAGAACGTCAGCCCCTGGAACTGGAACTAATACCGCTCCACCAGAAGCCGCAGCCCTTTTCGTCACCATGGATTTACACTCTCTACGGATCTGCTCCAACTCTTCTATTGTTCGGGCTGTCATATGCATCTCTCCTTCATACGCTTCCGATTAGGACCCATGATTCTACCCTGTTATTACACACATTTCTACCTATCTTAAGCATGGAGTAAGCAAAAAATCCCTGATCCACACACTATCGCACATTTACTCCTGTGAAGCGATCAGGCATAATGAAGGGTGGTTGCCGATAAGAACAAGCCTGTTTTACGGGGATAAAGGAAGGAAGAGACAGATGAGTCAGACAAACGTTTATTTTAATCATGATGGTGGAGTGGATGATCTAGTATCCCTGTTTATGTTGCTTCAGATGGAACAGATTCATTTGACCGGAGTATCGGTGATTCCAGCAGATGGTTATCTGGAGCCTGCAACGGATGCCAGCCGTAAAATTATTGATCGTTTTGGACAAAATAAAGGGCCTGTGGAAGTCGCAAAGTCTAATTCACGCGGTAAAAATCCGTTTCCTGCTGCTTGGCGTTTACATTCCTTCTATGTGGATGCATTACCGGTACTGAATGAATCGGGGCGAATGGAAGCACCGCTTTCATCCCTGCCAGCTCATCAGCATCTGATCGAAAAGGTACGCGGAGCTGAAGGTAAGACGCTGTTGCTATTCACTGGACCGTTAACCGATCTGGCCCGTGCGCTGGATGAAGCACCGGATATTGAAGCAAAGATTGAAAAGCTGGTATGGATGGGCGGCACCTTTGAAAAAGGGAATGTGGAGGAGCCGGAGCATGACGGCACAGCAGAGTGGAATGTGTTCTGGGACCCAGAAGCGGCATATCGGGTGTGGCAAAGCGGCATCACGATTGATCTGGTAGCGCTGGAAAGCACAAGCAAAGTGCCATTAACTCCAGCAGTACGCAATCGTTGGGCTGCCGAGCGCCGATATGAAGGCGTGGATTTCTTGGGTAATTGCTATGCAGGATGTCCGCCGCTCGTCTATAGCGAAACGAACTCAACCTACTACTTGTGGGATGTACTGACCACTGCATCCGTAGGACGCCCGGACATTGTCAAGAAAAAGACGGTGCATTGCAGCGTTATCGCAGAAGGCCCGAGTCAGGGCAGAACGGTGGAACAGGCAGAGGGACGCCCTGTGAACCTGGTATACGATACAGATCCAGAAGCCTTTTTTACGTATATGGCGGATTTGGCCAAGCTGGCTGCTCCCAAACGTTACTAAGTCTGACTATGCACAAACGTGCGGCATAGGGTGATAATATTGCCTAGTGACACGTACTCATAACATAAAGCCCGTGACGTTATGCGTCACGGGCTTCTATTACATGATGTGTCCTATAATTATCACAAGCTAGTTTCTATTTCATGCTGACTCCTGGTATGTTTTCAGAGTGAACTGGAGCGTTATTTCTGTCCCGCTACCAGGTTCACTGATCCCAGTCATTTTACCATTCATTCGTTTTAATAGATGTTTGGTAATCAGCCAACCCAATCCTGGATTGCCATATGAGGGAGAGTTCCCACGGTCATGCTCAAGCCACAATTTCAGTTTGTTAGGAGATATACCGATCCCAGTATCCTTCACCTTTAATTCCAGTTCAACCTCAGGTGCATCGGTCACGGATTGGGCGGTTGCAGATAAAGTGACGGCTCCTGTGCTTGTAAACTTCACTGCATTATCTACCAAATTAATCAGCATACGGCGAATTTTAGCCTCATCCCCGATAAAAATAGGCGAGCTGGTGAGATTCCAGTCGAGCTTCAACTCTAGATTCCGTCGCGCAGCTACCTCTGTATACAGACTCAACACATTTTCCATCATCGTTCTCAGATCAAACGGATCTTCAATATCATCGATCTGCCTGGACTCTATATTGCTGTAATCCAAAATATTACTCAACAACGTCATAAGCGAGCGACTGCTCGACTCCATGATGCCCATATATTGCTGTTGTTCCTCGGTTAACTCCGTCGTCAGCATGAGATCGGTGGCTCCCCATATTTCGGTCAGCGAAAACCGAATTTTATTACTCAGGGAAGATATCAAATCCAGCTTGCTCATGGAAGAGATTTCAGCATCGATCTTGCCTTTCTCCAGTTCAACTACATACCCCAGAAATACGGCCATAGCCTGTAGTGCCTTCAGTTCTGATTCTGTCAAATGTACAGATGGCGCGTCCAAGATACAAATGGTTCCATAAGCCTGACCATTTTTCATGCGAATAGGGACTCCTGTAAATGAGTGGTTTCCCATGGTTTTAGTCGCATATAAATCACGTGTTTGTGGATGAGTAGACGTTTCCGAAATGGTGAGGTAATCCGCAGAATGGTTCAGCACCAGACTGCAATAGCTAAGCTCAAAAGGAAGCTCCTCTCCATTACGAACCAGCACCTCTTCCCGGTTAAATGAATCTACAATTACATTTGTAACCCCATCATTAGCGGCAATAAAAATGGTATTAACATGTAAAATATCACTCAACACATCAATGACATGCGCGGTAGCCTCTTGAATACTATTATAAAAACCTGTAGGTGAAGTAGTCATATGTCTCCAATCTTGATGCAAAGTGGTGGTTAACAAAACTCTAATAGTTTGTGTATCCCATTCCTAGTCCTCTGAAAGTATTGCTGGAGCGTATTATTAATTATACATGATTATTTCGTTATAAACCTGAGTCTTCTACTTCGATTTACCTATTCGCTTGCACAAACCTTCATTTTTTAGGTCTAATGCTGGCCTTTCTTGGAGAATTTTTGCATATATTATTACACATTCACGAAAAAATATGATTATTTTCATTCTATTTTCATACATTCATATGTAATCTCATGATATGAAAATTGTGTAATAAAATAGGAGGATAGAACCAGTAATATCATGTAAATATTCTATATAATAGGTTCAGAGGTGGAATTATGAATAGACAGGAAGCCCTACAACACTTCCATAAGACCTATGCGGAAGATGTACTGAATGAGAAATTACATCAGGCAGCGTCTTTATATGAGCATAGAAAAGAGGAACTCATTTTTTCTTTTATTCAATCCTTTCAATCAATCTGCCTGCAAGCCCATTCTGCAGAAGTGGCCAAGACAAGGATCGGATACATTACTTATTCTATGAGGCGCACGTATCTGATGGATCGTAACTATAACTATGTCGTCGAAGCCTATGATAAAAATTGGTTCTTTGATCCTCAACCTTGTTATGGAACCTATGGTGCAGGCTGGGCATTCAGCTTTTTAGCAGAATTGGAGGATGAATTGAATCAGCTTCGAAAACCCTATATGAATAAGATTTTTCAGCCTGATGTGGAGCGATTTGTACTCCAGGCTACAGGGGAATTTCATCAATATATTCTGAAATTAGCGAAAGATGCTATTCAGCAGGCTGTACACTTACCTGAATTCAAGGCGTTGAAATGTGAGAATGATTTGGAAGTAAGAATAGGGGAGTATAAAGGAATCAGTGAGGTGGTGTATTCAACAGCTTATGGAGTACTACATGATTCAACAGGATAATCGTATTACGGAGTATATGTATCCAGTAGAGACAAATCGCAGGCAGTTGTTAGAATGGGCAGAAAGCCCATCATGTGCCGATGAAGAATCTATTTTACAATTTTATGTATCAGGTGATGCGGACTATATTGATTTTATAGAGCATCCGGTATCCATCATTTCGGAACAACTAAAGGAAATCTTTGATATATATCAAGCCGGATTAAGCTGGAAGTTGGTTGTTTTTGCCGATATGCAGCGAATGCAGCAAACAAGGTATTGGCTGGCAAATCCGCCTAGCCTGATGTGTTTATCACCACGTAGTGAATATCATAGGGACGGTACACTGAAGAAAATCATTCTAGATGAATATGCAGTCGAGAATCATAAAATATTCAGGGTTCAGGATGCCAATCATCATATCATTGTAGATCTTGATGTGGCTGAATGTATTTTGAAGTTCAATCTGGTAGGCTTGAAATTACAAAAGGTCGATACAGAGGGGCCATCTATACAAAGGAGAGTCCAAGAATGAGTGAGAGCTATGTAGTGGATGGGGCACAGATACATTGTAGCTATGGAAGTCATACGGGAAGGTTTAGTGTTTCAGCTAACAGGGGGATTAGTATTGGCGACAAACTGCAAGGGAATATTCAGGATTTTCACCCGCAGACGCATATCCCTTCTTTCGGAAAGTGCCGTAGTATGCATAATCCTGCAGTCTCTTCTGCTAACAAAGGAAATTCCGGGGGAATCATTCCGCAGCCCTGTAAACCGAGCGTTTCTATGCCTTGGTTGAATGGAAAAAAGGATGTATACGTAGATCAATCTCCGGCTCTTATGAGCTGCTCCACGAACTTATGCATGTGGTGCGGCAAAATTTCATTCACGACAGATGGGCAGGAATAGCTAACAGATTGTAGGAATTGCATCATATGAAAAGCAACCGGGGGGAGTAAGATGGGACTGGCAGGAACTATGCTGACTTATGGAAATATTAGAGTGAATGCACCGTATGAAATTATCCGGCTACTTGATTTTGAATTGACACAGAAGATAAATGAGCACGGCAAGGTGTACATTACTGCTCTCATACCGGATGAGGATCATGCAAAGTATGATGGATTAGCTTACGATGAAGATGTGCTAGAGGTATATGAGATGGATGAAGACCGAGGGACAGTTAGCATCTTTAAAGGAATAGTCACCAATATTAGAATTGCATTCAAAAATGGCGTATATCACATGTACCTTGAGGCTGCGTCTTTTACATATTTATTGGATCAACAACGGAAAAACCGTTCGTTTCAAAATAGCAACTTGACGTATTATCAACTATTCCGCGAACTTATAGATGCCTATCCACATGGGGATTTTATTGACCTGGCGGACAGCGATCAAAAGCTGGGCGGCTTTACTATTCAGTATGAGGAGAGTGATTGGGAGTTTCTAAAAAGAATGGCCTCTCATCTGCAAACTGGACTCATTGCCGAGATTACATCCGTATTTCCGAGATTATGGTTAGGTACCTCAAAAGAACAGGTGAAAGGTGAATTGCATAGCATTAACTTTTTCCTCCAAAAAACAAAGTCAGGTCCCCAGTATACATATGCTGAAGTGGAGGATACGAAACGGTTTGAACTTGGAGATGTCGTCATGTTTCAACGAAAGCATTGGGTTATTGATCGGATTCATGCAGAGATGAAGCAAGGCATTATGACATATGGCTACGTTCTCGTTCCGGGAGCAGGCATTCCGAGGGAGGTTATACATAACCCGTTAATCAAAGGTACCTCTATTGAAGGGAAAGTCATTGATTTAGATGGTGAAAACGAATCCGTTAAACTTCACTTGTCCGTGGATTCTATGCAGTCCAAAGTTGAGGGTTGCTGGTTTTCATACCCCACCATGTATACCGGGGATGGAATTGGTTGGCATTGCATGCCTGAGCTTGGGGATCATGTCCATTTGTATTTTCCATCTAACAAAGAAAAGGAAGCTCGTGTAGTCCAATCTCTGCGTAAGAGAGACTACAAAGGAGATGAAATCAGCAAGCCGTCAAGAAAGCTATTTCATACCAAAACTCAAAAAGTGGCGAGATTCGACGACAAAGAAGTGGCACTTTCCACCCAAAAAGAAAAGATACTTGTGCGCTTGAATCCAGCTTCCGGTATTCACGTCTATAGTCATCACGATCTTACATTTCACGCCGATACAGACTTGGTGCTGCATGGCAAAAAGGTACAAATGACCGCTACTCGCGAAATATCTCTGACGTGCAAAAGCAGTTATATCCGAACTGATGGAACGCTTCATATCAAGGCTAATAAGTTCATGAAAAATCAGGTGCCTGATGCCGAACTGAAAGCCTATAAATCCCTGATTCAAGAATTGAAGGGAAAAGGGTATCCGCAATGGGTGCAGAATTTGCTTTTGCAATATAAAACGGACTACTACAAAGCTGTGGCAGCTGGGGACAAAAAGGGGGCCAAGGAAGCAGTAGCCAAGGCCAAGAAATTGCGTCAGCAGGTGGCAGAAATAGATCGTATGCCTGCCTGGGCTAGAGCGCAAATGCATGAATACACGTCCCAGTGGTGGGAAGCGTACGATGCAAACGACAAGGCCAAGCAAAAGCAGATGCATCTTCTCGCCAACCAACTGCGTGACAATGTGCTAATCAACGAGCTGATTCGTGGGCATTCAGCCAAATCCTATCTGGATGCGAATCAGCTGGAGGAGCTGTCCGGGCAATATTCAGATGCAGCCCATAAGCTGACCGTTGCTGATCAAAAGGCTCTAGCCAAGGAAGCAGCTGCTCTGCGGAGTAAGTATGGCGTGAACAGCCAGCTTGCCAGGGAGAATTTGAACAAGCTTGCCAAGAAGTATCCAGATAGCTTCTCGTACAAGCTTCCAACTACAGGCGATTGGGATAAGGAGCTTAACGCTGCACTGCATGATTTTGCGAAAAAATACGGCTTGGAGAATAAGGGCTATGGTCGTGATGTGCTCGCAGTGTACCTGCATCAAGTATCCAATGGCATTCTTCCATGGCCTAAGGTTAGCAAGGCTACAACGCCGACTGTTCCAACAACGACGACAACAACGAAAACGGAACCGGGCAAGAAGCCGCCGACTACTCCTGAAAAGCCAACGAAGGAGGAACCAAAGCCTACACCATCCAACAGTTCTGCCGAGGAGAAAAGGAAAGCAATTGTGGAATTCGCTAAGAAGTTTTTAGGCAAGATTCCTTACTGTATGGATACTAAAATCAGAACGATGAAGCTTAATCCCAACAACCCTCCTGAATATATGGACTGCTCTGATTTTAGTTCCTCAGTGTACTTGACCATATTAAATGTGCATATAGGCGGTACTACAAGAGACCAAATCAATCGGGGGACGAAAGTGAGTCACGAGAATTTACGAAAAAGCGGGGACTATAAGAACCTCAAATTAGGTGACTTGATCTTATTTGATTGGGGGAATAGGGGAGAGACCGAATTTATACCAGACCATGTGGGAATATATATTGGAGATGGAGAGTTCATTCACGAGCATGGTCGTGCACAGACTCGTAACCAAATGAAGAAGGATAACAAGCCATCTCACAATGTAACAATAGATAAATTGAGCAAAGATTGGAAGGGGTCTTACGGTCTTATATATAAGAACGTAATAGCAGTTAAGCGTATTATACAAGATGATGGCTCAATCAATTATAAATAAGAAAGTAGGTAGTGATTTGAATATCACAAAAATATCTATTGTGTTTATTCTGGTATGGTCGTTAACAGGTTGCACAAGTTTGGAGTCATTTGAGAAGGGGCATGTTTCCCAACAATCAGAGAGTACAGAGAAAAGTGTGCAAGCAAAGCCTGGGCCTAGTCTTGTAAATGAGCAGGAGTTGAAGTTGACAAGTAAAAATGATTCTAGTATTAAACATCCTAAGCCTAAGACACTTAAACAATTTTATGAATTGCAATACAAATATATTGTTCCTTCGATGGAAAAAGAAATAAAAGAATTTAAACGGCTTGTACAAGAAACTAAAAAGGATGAATCTGACTACAACCTAATATTGACCTATCTTAAAGGTACTTATATTAAGCAAACCTATCAAACAGATGAGAGCACGAATGATGAAATAGATAGAGAATTATTAAAGATTAAAAAAAAGTTTAAATCTCCTTTACCAATTTATGCGGATACTTCTGTCCTTGGTGGCTTAAGAATTTTAGTACTAGTGAGACCAATTGATGAAAGTGACTCTCGATATAAAAAAGTATTAAACAGTATTAGAGGGGATGAGAATGAAGCAGATCTGCTTCAAACTTTAGGCGATAAATACAATAAATACGTTTTAGATCTTTATGTTGAAGATTATTTTGGAGTATATGAAGACGCTAGTATTACTTCAATAAATTTTGATACTAACGATACAAAAGATAAGATGATGGTTGTATTAAACCAAGAATTACAATCGACAGTATTGCAGCATAATCGGCAAGTAAATGATACTAATCTCATACCTGATCATAGGTGGCACTTGATTGTTCTTGAAGATACAGATACATCATTACCTGAGACGATAGTTCTTCGTATTAATTCCAAGCTGTTTTCTCAAGAGGAAATAGCACTAACTCGATTAATGGGTAGGCTTTATTGAGAACGGAAGAGGGAAAGTGAATTTTATAAAAATCATATTGATTGTTACTTTTGTAGCCATTATATCGGCATGTAGTGGGTTTAAAGGAGAGGAAGCTTTCCCGTCTCCTCACCCCCAAGAAATATCATCACACAGGGTCACACAAGATAATAGAAATGTTACTGAAAAAGAAGCACGGTGGCTTTTAAATGGAGAAGAAGACCCATATCCGACTCAATTTTGACCAATTTAGATGATCCTACAGGGAAGACCTATATACGAATCGATGACTTGGTAGATGCGATGCAAACTAAAGAAGAGCGAATAAAATATCGCGGCTCCCAAGTAACTGTCAGTAGAGTATCAAATGATGGAAGTCGAATGGCGATCGTAAGGACAATCTCTGATGTGGAAGAAGGGGACGAAAAACACATTCTTGAGGTATATGATCTGAACTCAGGAAAAAAAGAGTCCGAGTTTGAACTGCCTTCAACGTCTTACCCTGTAGTCTCTCCTGATTTAAGTAAATATCTTTATGAGTTGAATGGGCAAGTGTATTTATATGATGCAGTAAAGAGGAAATCGACAAAAATAGACCTTGGGAAACGTAAAATAGATTTAGGTATCATTAGTTCAGGATTATTTTCTCCAGATGGCACTAGATTCTGTTTTGAGGAAAATGACCAACCAGGCATCATTATGCTGAATCTGTCCGGTATTAGTGGAGTAAAACGTTTACTTACAGGGTCTATGGTTTCGCTTTTGCAATGGGATCAAGAAGATAAATTAATTTATACAATTTCTGAAGAGGACGACAATTACACAAAAGATGTCTATTCATTTGATATAGAGAGCGGAGAAAAAAGGTGGATAACTAAAAGTACGGCACCATTTATACTATCCCCTGATCAAAAATTGGCGCTGTCCGCAGAATACGAAGCATCAAAAATGTATCTGGTTCATCTGAGCGATGGAAGAAAGGAGGATATATCCTCTTTTACTAAAAACCAAGGAATACGCACGGCTCCAATACAGTGGATCGAAGCAAAAACCAATTATATGAAGTATAGCAACAAGGTTAAAGTGAAAAGAATTACTGCCTCTTCTACGCTACCTGATCAGGGTATTCGTTCTTTTAATGTGGACAATTTAACGGATGGAAATTATTCAACCTCTTGGTGTGAAGGAACCAAGGGGGGCGGAGTAGGGGAAACGGTAACTATAGATTTGGGTTCAACTCAAGAGGTGAGAGGTATAGATATAACCGATAACTTCATGTGGGTTAATAATAAGTATTTAGACGTAAGTAAAATCAAAAAAATGAAACTTGATTTTTCGGATGGACAATCTGTGGTGCTTGAGGGCAGTGACGTACGTTTCAAATTTGATGAACCCTTACAAACATCTTTCGTCAAGATTACCATCCTGGAAGTGAAAAAAGGCGCGGACTTCCCAAATACATGTATAGGTGAGCTGAAGTTATTGTGATGAACAGTAGAAAACGGAAAAAAACTGCAGTATGGATAAGTAAAATTACGTTATTGGTCATGATCTTTTCCATGCTATGCGGGTGTATACAATCGAATGAGGGGCAAAAAGTAGGACAGGAGCGGAATGAAACTTATGCTTCTGTCTCTCAGTCCAAGAAACCTCCTCCAACAAAAAGGGCTGTAAATTGGTTGCTCTTTGAAGCGGAAAATGAAAACATGCCTGTGGACTATCTCGTTGATATGGATGATCCTACAGGCAATACGTTTATTGATACAACTGATATTATTGATCGGTTGTACGCAAGTGAGAAAGAGGATTTCCCTAGAAGTGAGCTGGAAATAATGCGATTTTCTAGTGACGGCAGGACTATAGCACTGAGCAGATATACACATATGATAGATTACAGTGCCATTTTTATTTATGACTTATCCACATATAAAAAGTTGTATGAATTTAATATACCTGATAGGGAATACGTCGTAATATCACCGGATTTAAGTAAATGTGTGTACACCAATAATGGAGATTTTTTTCAATACAATATTCAGGGACGAGTCACTCAAAAACTATCTATTTCCAACTATACTGGTTCGGAAGAATCTATTGGATATAGTGTGTTTTCTCCTGATAGTTCAAAATTATGTATTGAAGATAATGGTACTCTATATATTTTTGATCTGATGGCGAATAAAGAGGTTCAACGAATCACAGTGACCAAGGCAATGCAGGTTTATCAGTGGCTTTATAATAATAAGATAGTTTACCGTTCCTATGATGACGAAAAGTGGTACATGTTGAATTTAGATGACGGAAAGAAGAGGATGTTGGCAGAATTCTCTGAGAACCCTGTTTTAACTTTAGATAACCACAGGGTTGCTTATGTGAATTCGAAGGGTGAAATGCAACAACGAAACATCCAAACAGGTTTGCCTATAAAATACTCCAATCTATTTCACAGGATAGGCTATAACGTGTCCCCTACACAATGGATACAAACAACAACGGATTTAATGAAATATCGAAAAAGTATCCCGGCACGGAAAATCATTGCCTCTTCTACACTTCCAGACCAAGCAGGAAATTCCTATGCTGCCCAAAACATCATGGACGGAGATGCGAGTACAGCCTGGTGTGAAGGAGTTAAAGGAGACGGGATCGGGGAGTGGATCAAAATTGATTTCGGCTCTATGCAAGAACTGAAGGGGTTTGAACTTTTTAATGGTTTAGCCAAGTCATCCAAAGCTTTCCAAGCAAATAATAGAGTTAAACGAATGAAACTGGAGTTTTCAAACGGGCAGACCAGGGTGATAGATAATGATTTTATAAGAAACGAATTTCTTGATAACCCCATTCATACCTCTTTCGTGAAAATAACGATTGAGGCCGTAGAGCGAGGAACTAAATATCACGATACCTGTATGTCGGAGATACGATTCTTCTAGCATTTCTAACAAAGGAGAAGACATATGAAATGGAAAGAGCCAACGTTTGGTGCAACACCTATGTTGAAAGCTTTAACAACTGCTAATGCACACAGGAAGGCACAGGCATTTGATCTTGCAGCAGAACAGAAAAAGCAAAAACTAAATTACCCCGACTGGGCCCAGACCTGGATGCGTAAATACAAAGAAGATTGGTATATTGCTCAAGCCAATGGTGACGAGGTTGGTATGCGTAAAGCGCAAAAGCTGGCAGAGGGGCTGCGAAGCAAATTACGTGAAATGGCTAAGTTCCCCAAATGGGCTCAAGAGCAAATGCAAAAAGAAACCGTTCGTTGGATGACTGCGGAGGCAAGCGGAGATATCAGGGAAAGACTGGCTGCTGAGAAAGCGGGACGAGCTATTCGCGAGAAGCTAGGTTTGATCGATACGAGTACTAAAGTACCACCGGAAGTACCCGTTACCACCGAATCGAAAGATGAACCTACAAAAACGAACGTAAAGACTCCGGCTGGAAAATGGATACCTGCTGAATTCCAGTATAACGGTAGTTCTGAAGCTGAGAAATATTTCAAAAAGCGTTCAAAAAAATTTATTAAACAAAAATGGAATCAGGAAAAGCTGCACAGTTTGTGGGAAGCTACAAAAAGCATACAAGAAACGTATCATATTCAGATTGATCCACGTCTTTTGTTAGCTATTATTATTCAGGAAGGGACGGGAAGCTTTAATACGAGTAGTACAAATCGAGCAGCCGATGGTCAGCATGGTGTCGAGACTAATTATGCAAAGGATTTGGTGAAGGCACATAATTTAATATTTGGTAAAATGTTGGGATACATTTACTATGGTGAGGAATTTAGACAAGTTGTAGTTAAAAACAACAACTTGGAGGGGATTAAAGGTAAAGGTGATATATATCAATACTGCAATTGGATAACTCCGATTGTAAGAATGAATTCGAAGAGAGTAGATTGTGGGCCGTATGCTGGTCATGGTACATGGGGTGAAGATGTAAAATCCATTTATAACAAACTAAGTAATAAAGAGGCCGATAATTATGACTTATATCTATCAAATATTAGTAAAGACACAGCTCAAAATATTGCTAGCTCAGAAGGTATAAAACTTCCTGCTATTACCTTCAAGGCACTCCGAAATGCTCAAGATAGTGGTGGTAATGAGATTAAAAAGTGGACGGTAACGGGCGAACGATAAGCTAAAATTCGAAAAGAGGAAAAGAAGTGTACAAGCCAAGTTACGGTTATTTTATTATATTGATTTTTTTGGCTTTAGGAGTAACCGCATGTAGTCTTTCAGATATCAATACTTATGACAATGGGAAAACAGCTACTGCTAAAGCTAAGCAAGAAAGCTCTAGCTACTATCCAGAGAAAGGAACAGACAAAGCCAAAAATGTTGTATCTGCCGATCCAAAGCCCCTTCAGGATGAGGACTTCACAATATCATATCGGTCGCACAAAATTGATAGGAATACGGATATTAAAGAACTTATCCATAAGTGGGGTTACAGTGAGGGATACGATAGCTTCAATCGAGGATATATTAGTGGGAATGGAACCTACCGAAGATGGAACTTATCTTATCCTAACTATGAAGATTCAGAAATTCGATTTGTAGTTCTATCTAAGATCGAATTTGAAGGGGAGGAACTGGTGGATGGTGAAAGCTATTTAGTAGCCGTGAGTTTGGAGAATCCCAAGTTTAAAACAAAAAGAGGCTTGAAGATCGGTGATACCCTTGGCAAAGTACTACAGCTCTATGGCAAACCGAGTACTGTAACAAATGGGAGTCTGCTTTATTCCAAGAATGGCTTACATTTGAGGATTCAGTGGGATACTAAAACAGAGAAAGTAGATAATATTTTTATCGAATATAACATGGAGAAATCCGTAAAGCAGCAACGTAGTGCTGATTATGTAGAAGAGGATGCTCAGCCCGACCCTGATCTAGAACCATATACTATTCAAAGGGAACAATCATTTACCACCACTCTTAATGGATGGGGAGATGTAAAGTTTATATCCACTTTAAAAGATGAGGATACGAATGATCTGATACACGCAAAGTTTTTTTTGGAAGTTAACAATGACAAAAATGTGGAAAACAAGATCTTGTACGAATTCCCCGAATTTTATGGTAACAAAGGTAGAATGATCGACAGGATCAAAGCAGTAAGTTTTAAGGATTTGAATCAGGATGGACGTACAGATATTGTTATTATTGCTGATTATATCACCGGAGTTAATGCACACGGAATAGAGACTCTACCTGTCGCGGGAATTTACTTTCAGAAAAAGGACAAAACGTACACTACCCTGCCTGAGTTGGATAAGAGTATCAATCAAACTGGACATAACCGAACACTTCAAAATGTCATTCAATACGTAAGCAAACAACGTATAAACATGTAATGAATAATGTAAGAGAGGAGTTTTTTGAAATCAACTTTATAAAACAAAATAAAATACTATTTTTAATATTGTTATTTAGTCTGCTATTGAATGGATGTTCTGAAAAGCCTACGAATGAGAAGCAGCAAGCAGTTGATTCCACCAAACCTAGCACTCAAGTGATAGAGCAAAAAGTTGTGACTGAACCAGGGTCTGCTGCTCAAGAACAAGGTCGAAATAGCAATACTGTGAATCCGATAAATAAAAGAAATGGAAATTCCGACGCAGATTCTGACACATTAGATCAGTTTATAAAGAAAATCCAACCTCAAAATGAGCAGCTTCAGAAAATATTAAAAGAAGATTTGGACCATGATGGAAAGCCGGAATACGTGCTTGCTTTTGGGTTAGAAAAAGGGGTGATTGACAACGTATTTGTAGTCCGGGAGGAAGCTGGCTATCACATCATTGGTAAATTAGAGGACCCAATTATAGTTGCACATCTTAATACAGACATGAAGATCATGAAGCTGGGTCAAACAGAACAAAAGTTTATCGTAGTATATTCCACTAGCGAAGTGAATGAGACAGAAGGTTTCTCTATTTTTGCTTTGGATCATAATCGAATTAACAATCTGAATTACAATTATCCAGAAGCAACAGGGCAAGGAAGCAGGAAGCTAGAGGATATTAATAAAGATGGTGTTTTTGAGGATGTGAGTTATTACAGTTTTCAGGATACTCAACAACATACGATAATAACATATCATAAATTCGACAGCACCGGACCCGAAAAAACAAAAGTCCTATATGAAAATAAGAATAAAAAATTTGTATATCCCACGGTTCCTAAAGATATTATCCAAAATTATTTGGAAGATTATTATCTTATGAATCGCTTCTTGATACACTTGCCTGAAATGGCGGAATTCACTGCGTTGTCAGCAAGTCCGAAAAATCATTTTGAAGATATCATAGATTTTTCCGCTATGGACTATACAGGATTAGACTTGAATGTAAAAGAGATTGCTTATGAGGCTAATCAGCGGGTGTTTTTGGTAAAGAGTAGCTCAGAAGAAGAGGAATCAAACCAAGGACTTCTATTTACATTAGAAAAGCAATCAGGCAAGTGGAAGATTATGAGTATAGAGATGAATGATAAATTGTAGAAAGTGTGATATCCAGCATGAATTACTTGAAGTACGGGCGAGCTTCTTGCGTCCTGTTATTACTCATTTCCTGTGTAGTGCTGAATGGGTGCATGAAGGGACAGGATTCTCCAGCAACTGAAACAACTCATGCACTTTCTCTCCAAAATGACGATAAAACGATTACCTATTCGAAAAAGCTGGACACGTTAGTGAAAAAACTCCATATAGTCAACGATGAAAATAAGGATTCTGATACCAGACAAAATAAGCTTGAGGAGTTCATACAGGAACTTAATTCGTTGTTAAACGAGCCTGAAAGTGTAGAGATGAAGGATGAAGAATTAGTAGAAAAGTTCGAGAATAATCTCATTATCTTAACAAAATCGTTTCCGTTAAAAAGCGGGCAGCTAAACGTTAGGGTTATGAATTATAGAGCACCTAAAACGGTGACAGGTACGATCGGAGATAAATACACATTTATTCAGTGGTGGAGTACGAAACGACTTGTACATGCCCAGATGATTGAGGATGGCGGGCCAGAATTGACTACAGACTTCGTGGTTCGGGATTCAGACAAGGGAATACAGCTGTGGTTAGGGGGATATGTCTCCATATATCATCCAGACCCCGTATTTGTTGATTTGTGGGAGTTGTCTGGACAAAAGTGGACGGAGAAAGGCATAAATGTAGGTAAGATGAAGCTCCCGGATGCGTGGGAATTGAACAAGGATATGAATGAGCCCATTATTTTAGAGAGTCGACAACATAATAGCATAGGTATCGAGGTTTTAGACCACGGCGATGGTTTCTTCATAAACAGTGATGATTCTGAACAGAACCTTATCATTGAGTTCTCCAAAAGTGGAGAAGTCCGTATTGATTCCGAATATAGCAACGCCTTGAATACTCATAGTGAACGGCAAAGCTATGAACTCATTCAAGAGGAATATTCAAAAAATGGGATCGTGATTAAATACCCTCAAATTATAAAACTCAAGGATATTGCAAAGCAGAAATCTTTAAACAAAATTCTTAAGGCTGATGCTTTAGAAGGATTACAAAACTATGCGGATTCCAATTCTGGAGTCCATGTCGAAATTGATTATGAGATCAAACGACAGAGTGAACGATTCTTGAGCGTTCAATATACGGGTATTCGTTATGTGAAGGACGCAGCCTATCCTAGTCATATGTTTTATACGACGAACCTGGATATGAAGCAGGCTTCAAGAATAAAATTGAGGGATCTGGTAAAGGTCGAGAAATCTTTTATTGAGCTTATAAAAAGCGGGAAGATTACAGCTGTTCAGCCGGAGCAACAAGGGTTAATTGGTGATTTCACAAAAGATGATTTGATTCAATTGTTAACAAATGCGGATGTAACCAAAGGTTCGCCTGCGGAAGCAGAAATGGAATCGTTTAGTTATCTCACAAATGATTCGTTGGGGATGAGTGTACCTATGGCACATGTGGTAGGGGACCATGCGGAGTATGAAATTCGTTTTGCACAAATTCCAGAGAATATTAGGCAAAATGAGGAACTATGGAGTGAGTTAAGTTCTGTTGAGGATCAGTCTGTTTCCACAGTTGGCGGTGAAAAGTTGAATACTGACCAATATGAAATTGAAGAGTCGCAGTCTTTTCAAACTACTTTCGAAGGCTTTGGGAAAGTACGGTTTGTATCGACATATGGGTATACGGAAGGTTTTCGTAAATTCTTTTTCTTCCTATTGGATGACCAAGGACATATTCTGTATCCATTCCCCGATTTCTACGGGAACCGTGAGTGGGTTGCACGTTACGGAGGAGTAGAAGCAGTGGCCTTCAAGGATGTGAATAAGGATGGATTGAAGGATGTTATCATCATTGCCGATGTTGACAACGGGATTCATGGATCTGGTAGAGTTGATGAATTCTCTATAGCGGACATATATTTTCAGAAAAAAAATAAAACTTTTACCACGATTCCTACATTAGATGAGGCTCTTAACGATCAGGCACATAATCAAACCATTAAAGATGTCGTTCAATACGTTAGCAAACAACGGATAAACGTAAACTAACCGACATAGAGGAGCGGTAACATGGGATATCCAATCATAAAGTATAACGGAACGGTTTTATCTCTTAAAAATCCGAAAGTTAAAGTTGTACAGAAAATGAATGAGCATGTGAAAGTCTTTTTGACAGGTGTGTTAACGGGTGCTCAAATGGAAGAGTATACAGATCATATGGAAGCAGGGGCGAAGTTAGTTGTTTCTTATATGAATGACGATCATAAACAGATTGTGCTATTTCGAGGGCCAGTCACGCAGTTCAGAATCAAGATGGTATCCAATGTAGCTCATTTAGTTGTCGAAGCTCTATCTTATACATGCCAGATGGATGAAATACCTCATAGACAATCTTTTCAAAATGTAAAGATGAAGGTGCAGGCATTACTTGAACATGTGCTCAAATCCTATCCCAAAGCCAATTGTACGAGCCGCTTAAAAGATCAGCTTCTACAGGAATTTACGATGCAATTCGACGAAACGGACTGGTCATTTCTAAAACGTATAGCGTCTCGGCTTGGTTGGGGACTAATACCTGATCCGATTGGTGAAAAACCTCAGTTTTATTTTGGATTACCGGATGGTGTCAATCAAGGTGAGCTCAAACAGTATAACTACTCGATGACCAGAAAAACCAAGCCGGGGGCCAGCAAGGACGACAATCTTTTGTATTATAAAGTGCAGACGACTGGGGCCAAAGATGTCCTGCTGCATATTGGTGCAGAAGTCAAGTTCAAAGGGAAAGCCTTATACGTCCTGCAGTCTGTTGCGTTTATACGACATAGTGCTTTGTGGCATGAATATGTGCTGACTACAGCGGATGGAATGAAACAGGATTTGATTGTAAATGAGGACATTCGGGGCATGTCATTGAAATCTAAGGTCATTGGAATTGAGCAGGATCATGTGAAGGTTTTCTTTTATGAAATGGATAAGGTCAAGCCTAACGTCAAGGAAACCTTCGCTTTTCCAACGGCTACATTTTATACATCGGAAGGGAATACGGGATGGTACTGCATGCCGGAGCTGTTTGATTTTGTAGATATCTACTTTCCGACCTCTACAGAAAAAGACGCTATTGTGACCCACTCGATCCGAAAGAGATCCAAAGGCGGTGACTTTATTCAGGACCCGTCGACGAAGATCTTTATGACCAAGTACCGCAAATCCATTATATTTGAGAAAAATGAAATTTTAATTACGGGGAACGACGATGAAGTGGTGATTCGACTACTGGATGACCATGGAATTGAACTGCGAAGCAAAAAGGATATTCGTGTAAAAGCCGACGGGAACCTGGTATTCAATGCGGGTAACACAATACAAGTCACCGCGAAAGATGCCATCGGGTTAAAATGTAAAACGAGTTTGGTAGAAATGGATGGTAACATTAAAATGACTGGAGAAAAGATAAAGACGCAATAACTAAAACCACCAAGAGAGGGTAAACCATGGCTAAAGTAACTACAGGAGCAATTGTGAATGAGAAACCACCTACCCAAGAAGATATGATTCAAGAATGGAAACGTAAAATAAGCAAAGGCGAATATCCTTTTATTCATGTAACTAAGCATAGCACCTAAGGTGAATAGCGTTAAATATGACTAACGACGACTGAAAAAGGCTCCTAGGGAGCCTTTTCTGCAATCATGGTTCAATATTCTAGTTCTTTTTAGGATTTCTACTATCGATGAACCAAGCAGGTCCGCTCACACTAAGCACTGCTTTCTTTTTATAATCATAAGCAATAGATATGATTTGGCCTTCATGCCCTTTTATATAGCCACGGAGATATACGGTAGAGTTAACGTAACTGCCAATAAACTCGTTATTTTGGTAAACAAAATCGGCCCTATAGTATTCCTTAATGTACTCTTTTCCAATAGGTATGCCTGTCCGAACGATTTCTTCTTTTTTGGCATTCGATGCGTACTGCATGTAATAGAAAACTCCTACCAGAATGACAAGTGATATAAAGACAAAAAGCCATAGTTGTTTCTTTTTCAAGTTGAAGTATTCTCCTTAAAATTGAGCTAAATATGCTATACGCTTTCTTAGGAATAAGGTGCATTCTTATCTATAACCTTACTATCAATAAACCAATCCGGTCCCGTAACATTGACGATTTCTTTTGAGTCCAAGTCATAGGATATCCTAATTAAGTCTGTATCGTTTCCTTTTATATAGCCGTAAAGATGTACTCTTGCAAAGACACTGTTTTCTTCAATATTGTAATTTTTTAATACGAAATCCGTATTATAGTGAGTTTTAATATATTTGATACTGACAGTAGTAGCAGACTCCACTATCTCTTCCTCTTGAGCGGTAGAAAAACCACAACCGTCCAGAATGGTTAATATTATGATGAGAACTGTGCAACATTTAAGGATTGTGTTCATTTACGCAACATTCCCCTAACATGCTATTTATAATTTAATGTGAACTACAACCAGAATGCAGTGAACAATGAATTGGTTCTTATTTTTGTTGCAAATATCTCTCAGTAACAGGAAGTATTATAATGATACTATTTCCTCATATTTAGGAAAAAATCATCTGTAATGGGACTAATTATTTGAATACAGACTTGATTTTAGAATGGCGGAACAATCTTATTAGGATTCCTACTGTCGATGAACCAATCCGGTCCAGTCACGTAGAGCACCTCTTTTTTCTTATAGTCGTAATTTATTGAGATTATCTGGCCTTCATGTCCTTTTATGTAGCCACGGAGATATACGGTAGAGTTAACGTAACTACCAATAAAGTCGTTATTTTGGTATATAAATTCAGCATTATAGTATTTCCTAATATAGTCTTGCCCGATAGGTATGCCGGATTGGACGTACTCTTCTTTTTGTACATCCTCCGTATATTGCATGTAATAAAAGATTCCTACAAGGATTGAAACTACTATAAAGATGCTTCCCCAATCCTTTTTCTTCTTCAAGTTGAATTCTTCTCCTTAGTATCTCCTGACTATAAACTCATAACATTACTGCTTTTTATAATAATAGTAGGATAGCTCATTTATTTAATAAAAGGATTAGCTCGGTACAACGTTTAAAAATTGTGTTCATATACGCAAATCTCTTCTAACATACAGTTACAAAGTCCTAATCGTTATTAGGTATGAACCGCGACCAGAAATGCAGTAACCAACGACTTTATACTTATTTTTACTTTCAACTATACCCCAAGTAAATAGGAAGTATTATAATGATTTTACTTCCTTAGATTGGAAAAATGTATTTCCTTATAGAGATTGATCACGGGCGCTTTTTTTTGTGTAATTATTTTAATTTTCAAAATTAGGGATTATTCTTTTTGGGATTCCGACTATCGATGAACCAACCGGGTCCACTCACATCTATGATTTCCTTTTTTTTATAGTCATAGGTGATGGAGACTGTTTGACCCTCATGTCCCTTTATATATCCATAAAGAAAAACCGTAGAGTGAACATAAGGGCCATTGAATTCATAATCTTTCAATATGAAGTCTGCGCTATAGTATTGTTTAATATATTCTTTCCCAAGAGGTAGAGCGACAGTTTGGACAAGTTCTTTTTTTTCTGCATTTGATGTGTACTGTATGTAATAGAAAACTCCTACAAGGATGGAAACCAGGATAAGGGTATAAACCCCGATTTTCTTTTTCATATTATGTTTCTCCTTTTTTGGTAGTAATAGCTTTTTATAACTTTATAATATATAGGTCAATTAAACAAGGTGGGGAAAAGGTGCAATATATCACAGATGAGACTTATTGGCACATAGCAGAAAGAGTATATTTGCGAAGTAATGATGTAAAGGCTTATGAGAGTGAAAGCATACCTGGTTGGAAAGCTGTTAAGTTGGACGAGAAACTATTACATGACACGAATGGTTCTGGATTTGATGCGACCGTTTTTCACAATGAGAATAGCAATCAGGTGATTATAGGATATAGGGGAACTGAACCAGGAGGAAGACCAATATGGAGTAGAGCGATGGACATAGGAACGGATATTAGCGATGTCGTGGGCGGACGAGCAAAAAATTTAAATCAAGTTCACGATTATTATGTAAATAATCAAGAAGAGATAAAAAATTCCCTCCCACAGGTACAAAGTTCATTTCATCAGTATGAGGCCCAGTATCAGGATAATCAATTTACAAAAGCTCAAACACTGTACGACGAAGTGAAGAAGAAGTATCCCGCTGCCGAAATATCTACGACAGGTCATTCTTTAGGCGGTGCAGAAGCAGAATATGTTGCAGTGAAGAATGGTTTATCATCTGTGAGTTTTGCTGCTCCGAGCATTGTACATTTATTGCCTGAAGATCTTCAAAAGAGGGTAAAAGCAGGAGAATTCAAGAAGACTAATGTGGCTTTTGCCCATCCCGGAGATAGCGTTGGTGGGGGAGCCACTAAGGCTAACCAACATGTGGGGGAAACGTATCATATTGGGAGTGATTATAAGACTGCCAATGTAGCCAAGTTTACTATTCCTGTTTCAATTCCCTTGGAAAGAAAAACCGAATTGGAAAGACTTTTTCTTGGCCCCAAGTGGACTCCTATTGTTTATGTTCCGATTACATTGCCTATGATACAGCAAGATGCATTCACCAAATTCTATAATTCTGTATTAGGTGGAGAGCACACTCATAGCATGGAAAACTTTACATTTGATGAAAACGGCAATATCAGCAATCCACTGTACACCATGGACGGTCAATTGGTGGAAGGTAACCCACGGGTGCAGGCATACGAGCAGATGCTGGCCGCGCGAGCAGAGCTCAAGGAAGTCATGGGCGATCTGGTTGAACGTTACGGTGGACAAATGGGGGCCTTCGGGCAGTTTGCTGCTAATGCACTGGGAGTGAATATCCTGGAAGTAGGAGAACAGAATGGTCGCTCCAATGGCGGTGCATATTTTGTAGGCAACAAAAATGGGGGCACAATTCAATTAACACCTGAGGAGCTAAAGCATGCGGCTAACCAGATGCGTTCCAGCCTGCATGGATTTTCTAGCGATACCCGAGCATCCATCCAGTTATTTCAGGCTCATATCGGGACAAGTGAAAGTCAGTCTTTGACCCCAATTGCGCATAGTGCAACGGCAACACTGGATCGGATCAATCGCTGGTATCAGGAATCGATTACAGAGATAGCAGAGTATATAGATCGCAAGGGCCAGGAATTTACGATGGTGGATCAATAAAAAGAGCAGCTGGAAGAACACAACGGGAGGCAAAAGAGATGAGTAGAATATCTTTGAGCCTGGGGGATCTGCGTAGGGCTGTACAGCAATGCGAGCAGCTAAAGCAAAGACTTCAGCATCAGGAGCAGCAGATGAGAAATATATATGGTCGTCTGCAAGACTGGAGGGGCGAATCGGCTGCTGAATTAACACGTAAAATGGAGGTATTTCTCCAAGGAACCACGGTACGAATACAAGAATTGGACGATCATAAAGAGCAGTTGAAACGTTATATTCGCAAAATGGAAGAAGCTGATCGGCGTGAGGAGAGACGTAAACGGGCTGCACAATGGTGATACAGGCAGACTGCAATAGTTAGGAGAACATCATGAAAGATCAAAATGCATTTGTCATTTTACTTATATTGAATATCGTTTATGGCTTAACTCTATTTGCCTATCCGGCCATGCTGATGGTGGTCGTATTTTCTTTCGATGCACCAACAGCTGGAGATTATCTCATCAGTTATATTTTTGCCTATGTCATAATGAGCTACCCGATAGGAGTATTTATTTCATGGAGCTGTTGGTATTTTTATCATCGTTATGCTTTTAAGAAGGCGTATATCATAGCTAACTTTATGCTGCTGTGGCCAGCTACTCTTGTAGTGTCCTCGTGGATTCAATCGGCTTTTTCTTGAAGGGGTTCCCATCTGCCAGTCAGCTACATAACATAAAAAAAACGTACAATCGCTAGGGGACTCCCGCGGGGTACGGTTAAATGCTTTTAAATAAAAACTACATATATAGTAGTAGAAAAAAATATTCTCCCAGAGTGGTGACGATAACGACTTTGTAGTCTACTTTAATTTTCCTGCGGGGAATATAGCAGTGTTCGAAAACTTAAGGGGTAGACGAAAAAGTGTAAAAATGTTGAAAAGCTACAAAGTTCGACATATTGTTCGCTTTTTCGCATCATATGTTATTAGATTAGGGATTTTTGTTTGCTATTTATCGTATATTTATGTATAATCTATCGTGTTGAAAGATTGATTGTACGTAATATGCTGATGAGGGTGGGTTCATGACGCTGCTCGACAGTAACGAAAGCAAGAAGCGGATGTGCCAGATTTACAATGAAGTTTCAAAGGAACTGTTCGGCTTCGGGACCACGCTACTGCGGGCCACCGTTGAGAACAACATTGTTACCTTTGTGGCGAAGCACCGGCGTTCTCCACGCTCGGCGGCATTGGAAGTGGAAGCCCCCGGCTTGAAGCTGGAAGTGGATTTCCGAATGTCCATGCTGTACAAGAAGAGACTTCGCGAGAAGCTGATTGAGGATATGGAGCTCGATATAGAAGCTTTACTGCGTGATTATGATTCAGCAACGCAGTGGGCAATTACGAACATCATACTGAAAGAATCCTAATAAAATTGGATATTCGGCTTTTCGCTTCGGATCTATCTGAGGGGAGAACCTGTTATAACGCGCAGCGGGATCAACTTATTCTTTGTTTACGAAGAAAAGTATTCTTGTATTACAAGAGTACTTTTCTTTTTTGTGTCATAAGGTGTGCATAATAAAAAAATAGGGGGAGTTTCATATGAAAAAATGGTTTAAAGGGTTTATGGCTGTGACCTTGGCATCCGTGGTACTGGCAGGTTGCGGCAGCAATGCTACTGGCGGTCAGACAGATGGAAAAGATGGTTCAGCTGATGGGAAAAAGAAACTAGTTATTTCCACATGGGGCTTTTCCGAGGATTTTTTTAACAAAGAAGTGTACGAGCCTTTTGAAAAAGAACATAACGTTGACATTGTAGTCGAAATTGGAAATAACGCGGAACGGTTGAACAAAATCAGTCAAGGCAGCACAGATGTCGATCTGATTTATCTGTCTGATTATTATGCTCAACAGGGAATCCAACAGGGATTGTTTGAGAAGCTGGATCGCAGCAAGGTGCCGAACCTGAACCAAATTTATGATATTGCCAAAGCGCCGCTGGGTGAGGAGTATGGTCCTGCTTATACGGTCGGGCGTCTCGGTATTGCCTATAATCCGGAGCTGGTGAAAAAGAATGTGACCTCTTGGGCTGACCTGTGGGGAACTGAGTTCAAAGGAAACGTGACTTTGCCGAATATCACGGCGACTGCCGGACCGATGATGGTAGATGCAGCCTCCAAGGTAGCGGGTAGTAAGGAGTTTAATGAAGAACAAGCCTTCGGAAAACTGAAAGAGCTGAGTCCGAATATCGTTAAGTTTTATAGCAAAACGTCCGAGTTCGTGAACATGTTTAGTCAACAAGAAATTGCGGGCGGTCCGATCATGGAAATGTACTTCAAAGATTTGCAGGCGGCTGTGCCAGGAGCGAAATTTGTAGCTCCTAGTGAAGGTGCTTACGCAGTCATGAACACGATTAATGTAGTGAAAGGCTCCGACCAGAAGGAGCTGGCTGAGGAATTTATCAACTGGCAGCTGAGCAAGGAAGTTCAAGAAAAATCCGCCAAGGCGAAGGTTGATTCTCCGGTGAACACGCAGGTGGTACTGTCCGGTGCGGATACAGAAGGAATTACGTACGGTACAGATATAGTGAATAAGTTGACCAAGCTGGATATGAAGTTCGTTAACGATCATATCAAGGCATGGACAGATCGCTGGAACCGGGAAGTAGCACAGTAATGAAAAAGGTTATATTAGATGTAGATACGGGCATTGATGATGCGTTGGGTATTTTACTGGCCGCCAAAAGTGGTCAGTTGGATATCCAAGCGATTACTACAGTATGCGGTAATGTTTCACTTAAACAAGCAACATTGAACACATGCAAAATCCTCGACCTTTTGGATAGACCGGATATTCCGGTTTATCGGGGGGCGGAGGCTCCCTTAATACGTAAAGGTCTGCACGAGCACCGTGTCCATGGAGAAGACGGCATTGGAGGTGCATTGAGTGGAGTAGTCCCAGCGATGTCTGCATCCGAAGGTTTTGCGCCGGATATCATCATTGATACCGTGATGGCTCACCGGGGGGAAGTGACGCTCATTTGCACCGGTCCGCTCACCAATTTGGCACTGGCGCTGCTGAAGTGTCCCGAACTGACGGATCACGTCGATGAGGTCATTTTTATGGGCGGTGTTATTCACGGGTGCGGCAATATTACACCTGTAGCGGAGTACAACATGTATGCTGACCCTGAAGCCGCACGGATCGTATTTCATGCAGGATTTGGTCGGTTGATACAGGTGGGACTGGATGTAACACGGAAGGCTCTGCTGACTGCCGATCATATTGCTCGTCTGTCCCATCCTGCAATTCGTAATTATGTAGCTGAAAGTACGGCTGTTTATACCAAGCGTTATGAAGAACGCAACGGGGTAAAAGCGTGTGCGCTTCATGACCCGCTTGCCGTGGGTGTCGCATTGAATTCGAGGTTAGTAGATACCTCGTCGTTGTATGTCGACGTGGAAACCTCCAGTCGCATATGTGACGGACAAACGGTGGGCGATGTGCAGAACCGCCTCAATCATAGCCCCAATATGAATGTGTGCGAACAGGTGGACAGCGAAGCTTTTTTGGAGCTGTTCATCCAGGTGCTGAATAAGGAATAACATTTCGATAACCGCAAGGAGCTACCCATGAAGAAAACATACTTGTATTGGCTGCTGCTGCCAGGTCTGCTCTTTCTGGCGGTGTTCATGGTCATTCCGATTGTGTTGACGATCGGTTCGACCTTCGTACAGAACAGCTCATTCACCCTAGAAGGCTATCTCCATTTCTTCAAGGACCCTTATTTTCTGAAAATATTGCTGACTACGCTGGAAGTCAGTGTCGTAACGACACTCGTGTGCGTATTACTCGGCTTCCCGACGGCTTATTATATTTCGCAAAAGGCCCCGCGTCGTAAAGGTATTTTGCTTGCGCTGGCTATCTTTCCCTTATTGACGAGTCCAGTGGTGCGGTCATTCAGCTGGATGGTCATTCTGGGTCGCAAGGGGCTGTTAAATAACGTGCTCATCGGTTTAGGACTTGTAGATGAACCGCTGAATATTTTGTACACCCCGGCAGCGATGATTATTGGTCTGGTTCATTTGTTTTTACCACTGATGATTATTTCACTGATTGGTGTGCTCGAAAATATCGACGGTGATCTTGTTCATGCTGCTCAGAGCCTCGGGGCTTCCAGATTCAGCGCATTTCGTAAAATCGTATTTCCGCTGTCTGTGCCGGGTCTGATCATTGGAAGCATTCTCGTTTTCGTAGGTAGCCTGACTGCATATACGACACCAGCACTACTTGGAGGAAAACAGCGGGTTATCGCTACATTTTTGTATCAGAACGCGATGACGCTAAACGACTGGTTTTTAGCTTCTGTTATTGCAACAATTATGATTGTTATTACATTTATCGTGGTCGGTCTCTTAAATAAGGCGGCCCATAAACTCAATCCGAAGGGGTAGGTGGATATGCGGGAGAAACATTACGGACTAGGCTTCTTTAGCCTGCTGGTCTTCATCTTTCTGCTCGGTCCGCTGTTGATCATATCGGTCACTTCTTTCGAGCCGGGCACGGTATTAAAATTTCCTCCGCAGGGCTTTTCTTTGCGCTGGTATGAAAATATTTTTGAAGTGGATTTGTTTATGTCCACATTCAAAACGTCCATTGTCGTCTCTCTGCTAGGCAACATCTTGGCACTGCTGATCGGTATGCCTGCCGCCTATGCACTTAGTCGTTTTTCGTTTCGCGGGAAGGATGCACTGAATGCTTTGTTCCTTTCCCCGTTGCTTATACCGGGTATCGTTCTTGGTTTTACACTGCTGCGCTATTTGATCATTGTTTATCATTTACCAGTATATGCTGGACTATTAATCGGACATACGGTGATTATGTTGCCGTTCATTATTAGAGTCATTGCATCCAGTTTGTCTAACTTTGATTTTGCGATTGAGGAAGCAGCGCTTAGTTTGGGGGCTGGACGGCTGGAAACTTTTTTCAAGGTGGTTCTGCCCAACATCCGCTCAGGTATTATTGCGGCTATCCTGATTGCCTTTCTGGAATCATTCAACAATGTCGACATCTCCGTCTTCATGACAGGACCGGGCTTCAGCACCCTGCCCATTCAAATGCTGACTTACGTCGAAAATTATTTTGACCCGACGATTGCAGCGATTTCGGTTATGCTGATGATTTTGACCGGTATCCTGATGTTCTTGATTGAACGACTGATGGGATTGTCTTACTTCACTAAAAGGTAATGGAGGCTTCAACCTTATGGCACTGCTTACTCTGGATCGCGTATCGGTCGCTTATGACAACCAACTGATCTTGCAGGATTTCGATTTGCAGCTCGAACGGGGGCAATTGCTCTCGTTGCTGGGACCGAGTGGTTGTGGCAAAACGACCACACTTCGTCTCATTGCAGGATTTCTCGAAGCTAAACAAGGAACATTTTTGTTTGGCGATAAGGATTATACTCGGGTTCCGGTGAATAAACGGAACTTCGGCTTTGTATTCCAAAGTTATGCACTCTTCCCGCATTTGTCCGTTTTTGATAATGTTGCCTTTGGTCTGCGGTTACGTAAGGTAAAGGAAGATGATGTGAAACGCCGCGTTATGACCATGCTGGATACGGTTAGCCTAGGGGGATTTGAAAAACGTTTCCCCGGTGAATTGTCAGGCGGACAGCGTCAACGTGTTGCGATTGCGCGAGCGCTTGTGATTGAACCCGATCTGCTGTTGTTTGATGAACCTCTGAGTAACTTGGATGCTAACCTGCGTGTAAATATGCGTGTGGAAATCCGCCGTATTCAACAGGAACTGGGCATCACTACTGTGTATGTATCGCATGATCAGGAGGAATGTTTTTCGATTTCTGACCAGGTTGCGATTATGAATAAGGGGAACATCGAACAATTAGATGCTCCATCGACCATTTTTAAATATCCGACGACCGAATTTGTCGCCCGTTTTATTGGGTTTAATAATTTTCTAAGCTTTGACGAGCGTACTGAAGAAGGGGATCGTATTCGACTGAATACAGACGATCTTTCGTTCGGCGTAGCGCGTAATCAGGGTACCGCCCAACCGGGTGCTCGTCAGGGCGCTATTCGCCCGGATGATTTGGTCATTCGAACAGAAGGCAACGAGACAGGGGAAAATGAGCTTCCCGGTATTATTAAAGTAAGTACTTACCTGGGGCGTAGCTATCAGTATGTGGTAGAAACGGCGAAAGGCAACTTTACGGCTAATCAGGAAATGGATACTCCTTACCTGAGTGGTCAGCGGGTTACCCTACATTTTCCGGCAGATAAAATGGTGCTGGTCCAATAATCAGCGGGTTCGATGAAGGAGATACATCATGCGTGCAGACAAAATGATTTTACAAGTTAAGGTGTATAACAGTTACTACAAGACGTTCGAAGAAGGTAATGTAGCTATACTTGGCGGTAAGTTTATGTATATCGGTCAGCGTGGTCTGGAGTCTTTCGAGGCTGCTGAAATTGTCGAAGGGCACGGGAAATATATGATTCCCGGCCTGATTGACATCCATTTGCATATCGAAAGTACCATGGTGACACCGGCAACCTTTTCCTATGGGCTGATTCGCAATGGGGTAACGACGATTGTACCGGAACCGCACGAAATGGCGAATGTTTTCGGATTGGAAGGCATCCAGGAAATGATGGAAGCCAGCAAAGATTGCGTGGCTGATATGTTCTACGGCATTCCAAGCTCTGTCCCGGCAACGCCGCTCGAAACCTCAGGGGGCGAGATTGGTATTCCCGAGATTGATGCGCTACTGCAAACCGGCGAAATGATCTGCCTGGGTGAAATTATGAACTATGTGGATGTCATTCGTGATCCGGAGAGCAAGACGAATCGCATCTTACGCCATGTTCGTGAGCACTACCCGGAGCTGATCATTGAAGGCCATACGCCGCAGCTGCTTGATCTGGATCTGCATCAGTTGATCTATGCGGGAATAGGCTCGGACCATACTCACCAAAGTATTGAAGGTATGAAGGCGCGGATGGCTGCCGGAATGTTTATTGAAATCCAGGAAAAATCGATGACCCCTGAAGTGATGGACTATCTTATTCAGGAAGATGTGGCACAGCATTTTTGCTTCGTAACGGATGATGTCATGCCAGACTCTTTCGTAGAGCGAGGGCATCTGAACCATATTGTAAGTAAAGCAATCGGAATGGGCATGAAGCCTGAGGATGCTATTTATGCAGCTACGTTTACTCCTGCTGCACGGATGCGAATGCATGACCGCGGAACAATTGCACCGGGAAAAATAGCTGACTTTGTACTGCTGTCCGATCTTGGTCAATTTGATGTGGAGCAAGTCTATAAGGACGGATTCAAGGTATTCGATAAGTTCGAGGAATACCATCAAGCACCGATAAAAAGCCGCTTCCCCGCCCATTTTTATCAAAGTGTGAAGCTCAATCCGCTCACGGAACAGGATTTTACGGTAAAGATGGATGTAGCTGATGGCACACATCAATGTCGTATTATGATGGTCAAGGATGGCTCTACTTTTACGAGCGAACGGATTGCACCTGCACATGTGGAGCAGGGTGAACTGGTATGGGAACATGGTGAACATGGACTCATCGCTACGTTTGAACGGTATGGAAAGAATGGCAACCGTGCTTACGGTTTGATCGGGGGAGATACGATTAAACGTGGGGCAGTGGCAACCACCTATTCGCACGATAACCATAACTTGCTGGTCGTAGGGCATAACAAGCAAGATATGATACTGGCTGCGAATACGGTTCTATCCAGCCAAGGTGGCTTTTGCGTAGTTGAAAATGGCAAGGTGCTGTCCCATTTGCCGTTAACCGTAGGCGGGATTTTAACAGAAGGACCGCTGGAAATGGTTGCAGCCCATGTGAAGGAGCTTCGTTCAGCCTTGCTGTCGCTGGGCTACCGTCATTACAATCCAATCATGTCACTGAGTACGCATTCTTTGCCGGTCAGCCCAGCCTTGAAGATTACCGATCACGGCCTGATTGATGTAAATGCTGGCAAGGTTGTATCCTTAATCGTGCAACCTTCAGAGATGCAAGAATAAAAAAAAGAGCCGACCCTCGTACGGGCCGGCTCTTTTTTTGTTGTGGCTAGGTATGAGGTAGTAGGTTATGGACTTTGCCTACAATACAGATACTTTAGCAGACAAAATTAACATCTTCTTTACTCCTATTGATGTAACCTATGTATAAAAGATAAATAAGTCTTGATTCTGGATATCCTATTGCCTATAGAGTTTGATTTACAATCAATTCACGTAATCTTCATGATTTAAACCGAATTAAGACTTGAAAAACATCGACACAGTGTTATAATTAAAACAGGATTTAGATTAAGTCTAAATTAATTAATAAATATTTATTGGATTCACGCATGGGAATTTGAAGAAAATCAGACACTACTGTTAACGAGTATCCAAGCTTTACACCAACTATATTTTGAATGAAAACGAGAGGGGATTTTAACATGAGTACATTAAATCATACGAACGCACCTACACAAGAGGCTATTCAAGAATTGCACAAGGCATTGAATCGTCAGGTAGCTACCTGGTCTGTATTGTATACGAAACTGCATTATTTCCACTGGTATGTGAAAGGACCTAAATTCTTCACACTGCATGCTAAATTTGAAGAGCTTTACAATGAAGCAACAGCTAATTTAGATACGATTGCTGAACGTTTGTTGGCTATTGGTGGCCGTCCAGCTGCGACCTTGAAGGAGCATTTGCAACTTTCAGCTATTCAGGAGTCTGCAGGTGAGCAGACAGCTGACGATATGGTGAAGTCCGTTGTTGCTGATTTTAAAACCATCACTGTTGAACTGGCTAATGGGATGGAAGCAGCGGAAGCAGCACAGGATAAAGCGACAGAGGATCTTCTTAACGGCTTGAGAGAAGCAATGGATAAACATATCTGGATGCTGAGTGCGTATTTGGGATAATTAATTGGTGTATATTTCCATGTATATGGAGATCAGGTGAACAAGATACACATCCCGTTGGTTCCAGTCTGCCACTGGAGTATAATGACGAGAAGGCGTGGAAGACCACGGGCTCTTGAGTCATGGAGCTGCCGGGATGGGGTGTATGTTATGGAAGTAAAACAACAGCTTTTGCATGAAGCGGAGCAGTTTATATATACATGTTATGAGGAGCTGGGCCGAAGCCGCGATGAAGCGGAAGCCCGGCTTCTTAATATTCGTTACGACATAGAGGCTACGGGAACGTATGATCATACTTACGAAGAGCTGGAGCACGGAGCGCTCATGGCTTGGCGCAATAGCAATCGTTGCATCGGGCGCTTATTTTGGGACAAGCTTTTGGTCAGGGATGCGCGGGGCGCATCAGATGCGACGGAGGTGGTCAGCGAGCTACTGGAGCATATACGCATAGGAACGAATGGCGGTAAAATTAAGCCAACGCTTACTGTATTTCGCGCCTCCAAGCCGGGGGAACCGAATATTCGCATCTGGAACCATCAACTCATTCGTTACGCTGGATATGAAACCGATCAAGGGATCATCGGGGACCCGATCTCGGTGGATTTTACCAATGCTTGTAAAGACATGGGCTGGCAAGGGGCGATGACTCCTTTTGATATATTGCCACTGGTTGTGGAAGCCGGTGGGCAGCCTCCCCAGCTCTTTGATATTCCCAAACATTTGGTAATGGAGGTGCCCATTGAGCATCCAGAACTCTCAAGTATAGCCTCCCTTGGACTACGTTGGTATGCCGTGCCTATGATTTCGGACATGACGCTGGAGATTGGCGGTATCATCTATACAGCGGCTCCCTTTAACGGCTGGTATATGGGAACAGAAATCGGCGCCCGTAATTTTGCGGATACCTTCCGCTATAATATGTTGCCACAGGTGGCTAAGCTGATGGGACTCGATACGACGAGTGAAACAACGCTTTGGCGTGATCGGGCGCTGGTGGAATTGAATATTGCTGTGCTGCATTCTTTTAAAAAAGCGGGAGTCAGCATTGTCGACCACCATACCGCAGCGGCACAATTCAAGCTGTTTGAGGAACGAGAAGCCAAGGCTGGGCGCGCGCTGACAGGCAATTGGACATGGCTGATCCCCCCGCTATCCCCGGCGACAACGCATATTTTTCATAGCTCCTATGATAATCGGCTTGTGAAGCCGAATTTCGGAGTTCAAGAGAAGCCGTATACGTCGAGACAGGCTACTAGTACAGCAACAGACACAGTGCTTCAGCAGAAGCGCCAAGGCTGCCCTTTTCATTCCGGATAACGATGGGAATGACCTAATGGCTGGATTAGGACTCCAGCTTATCCCATGCAACGATAAATAGGGTAGCCAGTGGCCCTATTAATAGGGAGAGCAGAAACCAATTTAGCCCGCTCCGATTTTTGGACTGTGCCAAACCGGCATTAATCAGGGCAAGCGTTCCCCAACCTATATAATAATCTTCTGACATGGTATTCTCCTTTGTAAAAAGGTATAATATCGTACTGTATATGGTATGAACACATCCATGATTTCATAAGTTTAAAGTAAATATAACTTTATATATCCTGGTTTGAGGAGCGAAGCTAAGTTGGAAAGAAATCAGGCAGAGCGCATTGTCGCTGAGCTGTTGGAACGGGCTGCTATAGGTGTGACAGTCAAGCTGGAGAAACGTTTTCCTGGTGGAAGGCTGATTGGGGGCAAGTATGCCATGAATGCTCACGCCATTACCATGTATACGGACGTTATCGAAACACAGTGTGTACAGATGTTCGGCAGCGTTGATCGAGTTGAGGAGTATTTTACGGTTGTGCTTGCACATGAGATCGGGCACGCCGCCGATACGGAATTAGTGGACCTCTCCGATGCGTTGGAGCAAGAGAACGGGATAGGGACCCGGCAACGACTTGCGCTGCAAATTGAAGAAAACGCATGGAATTATGCGCTTAGATTGGTGCCTGAAATAGAAGCAACGTTTATTTCTGCCGTAATAGACGAGTCCTTGCTGGCCTATCGGGTCCCGGTTATAGAGCAGTCCGACATTGCGTAACGATGATGATCCAAGAGCCGTCAGGCTCTTTTTTTGTTAATTAGAACATACGAGATCGGGTCGGATGATTTAAAGAAGTAGCTTTTTAAGCTGCGACACGCGTCCTTGGGATAGTTCGAGCATTTCGGCTAATTCTTTTTGAGATACATTAGGATGCTCCTGCATGAGCTGTTTTAGTTTATTCAGGAGATCATTCTGATTTCTGTAACTCCTTCTTTTCTTGGGCTGGACAGGACGGGATTCATTCAAATGACTGGAAGGATTATCGCTCTTCAGATTTTCAATACAACTTTTACATATCAGATGATCCCTAAAATAGCTCAAATGATCTACGGCACCACAAAAATAGCAAGAAACCCCCGTATACTTGCGAATCATCAGTCCCTCTGGGGTAATAAAAAAATCGAGGGCATCTCCAATATTAATATTCATAGAATTGCGCAGCTCCTTGGGCAGCACAATGCGGCCCAAATGGTCTAATGGCCGTGTCATTCCTGTGTTCTTCATCATTTTTCCCCTTTCCTGAAATGCGCTTATAGTTGTAGGAATTGTATGTATATATGCTGGAAGTACAAAGCGCTTATATTACAGTTTGTTTTGGTATAGCTATGCTGAAAAAAAGCTCCGGCATGACGAACAATTACGTCTGCCGGAGCATTGTACAGCCAATGAATCTAAGATGTCATGTCGAATTACTGTGGGTTGGTTGTCCAAATACCGGCTACTTTTAATTGAACCCGTGGAGGCAGTTTCAATGCGGCTAATGTCAGATCGGCCAAATCCTGCGGTTGAAGCATGCGATCCTCATCACCAATAGGCAGTCCTGCGTTTGCCGCCAGTTCTGTATTGACAGTACTTGGAGTCAGCGCGGTGACGCGAATATTGGATTTGCGAACTTCCTGCATCAGTGCTTCCGTGAAGCCCATCAAAGCAAATTTGGATGCGCAATATGCCGAGCCTGTTGCAAAACCTCGTTCTCCTGCCGTCGAGGAAATATTAATAATGTTTCCGCTCTTTTGTGCCAGCATGCTTGGAAGAGCAGCATGTGTAACATAATAGGTTCCCATCAGGTTTACGCGAATAATACGTTCCCACTCTTCGGGGTCCATATCTGCGACTGTGCCAAAGGTAGCAATGCCTGCATTATTGATCAAAATATCGACAGCGCCCAACTCGTGTTCCAGTGAAGCTACAGCGGCAGCGGCCTGTGCGCGATCAGATATATCTGCAACAGCACTCACCACTTTCACACCGTATGTACTCCCCAGCGAATCCTGCAGCTTTTGCAGGTCAGTCAATGTTCGTGAGATTAATCCCAGGTTAACGCCTTCCTTGGCTAAAGTTTCGGCAATTGCTTTACCGATTCCTTTGCTGGCTCCTGTAATAATGGCTGTTTTATTCTTAAGTTCCATCCAGTCTCCTCCTTTTCACTCCATAACGTGATTGTGCATGTGAGCACATGGTTACATTATACAAGGTTAAACTCATTGAACCAAACTTCGCCTCTGATGAGGTATTCATCTAGAGGTCTCCTATTTGGAAATATTAATATCCCCTGAGGTGGTTTCTACCTTTATCACGTTCACACTACCGAGAACAGATTCGGGAGTATCTATACTCCCAGAGTCAGAGTGGACATTATAAACACCTTTAAAATCGGGAGCTTGTTTAATCTTCACGTCACCAGAATCAGCATTTACTTCCAAGTTGGCTACGGCACGTTGCGTAATATTTGTCTCCCCTGAGGTTAGGGAAATAAGGCCATTACCGCTATAATCGCGGATGGTAACATCGCCTGAAGTAAGCTTCAACTCCATATCTGCTGCAAGCTGACTGGCTGTAAAATTGCCGGATGTTAAATTTGCGATCAGGTGGGTACTTTGGAGGTTTGTAATCTCGGCAGTGCCTGAAGTAGCGGTGATGGAAGTATTCTGCACGGAGGCATCTTGAAGTTTTACATTCCCTGAATGTGCATCTACCTGTAGGTCAGTTAGTGTTTCGCCGGAGGGCATCTCTACGGTAATCGTTTGATCTAAATCAGGGGTGATCGAAAGAAATGACAAGGAAGCGGCCGGCTCCGATTGAATCGTAAGCTTACCGTTCTCAATTCGGGCATTATGAATTTGGTCGGCTACCTTTGTCTGAACTTCTCCACTAATGCGTATCGTACCTTGGTCGCCAGAGCCGGGAGTAAACAAAATAGAGACATCATCAGAACTGTCCACTTTCAGCTTCTGTAGCTGACCACGTGTGAACGTCCATTTTTTGTTAATCGCAGTTGTTTCCTTCATGACTTGTTGACTCCATGGGGCACCGTAAGCCACCATTCCGGCTACACCGATCACAATGCACAGACCTGCAGCAATAAACCACTTTTTATTCATGTTGTTAGTAAGCTCCCCTCAGGGTAGTCTGATTCCATTTCCAGTATCGTACTGTGCCTTTGACCATAAGGAGTAAGAGATAACGTACTCCAGGCAGCAGCAATAGACCTATACCCGTCAACGTGATAGAGAAAAAGAATTTGGCCGGGTAAAAGGTGCTGTTCAGCGCATAATCAGTAACGGCGAGAAGGGGGGCTGCAATGAAGATGACCGCTACTACGGTCAATGAAACCCATACTACCCATAGGGTAGCCATAATCGGGATGGAGATCAGCAAGTTGAGAAACAGCAGTCCTAAGAAAGTAAAAAGATTGCGTGCGAAGCTTCCCTGGCGAAGCGGAGGAGAAGCGTTCCAGGCTGCATTGGGATCATCCAACGCTTCTCGGGCAATATCCTCTGGGTTACCCAGCTCATTGGCAATCTCACTTTCGCTTTTTCCATTGACCAACCCGTAGTCAAAATGCTGGCTCAAATCACTAAGCAGCTCATTGCGTACCTCTGCAGGGAGAGGAGAAAGACGCTGCTCCACCTCTGTAAGAAACTGTTTTCTATTCATCGGAATTTCCTTCCTCCAGTAGGCTTGCGACATGATGGACAAAATCATTCCATTCCCGCGTAAGTATTTTTGTATAATGGCTTCCAGTATCAGTCAGCCGATAATATTTACGGGGAGGCCCCTCGGTCGATTCCTGTAAATACGTTGTGCAGTATCCTTCTGATACCAGACGGCGAAGCAGTGGATATAGGGCTCCCTCAGCTACTTCAATATGACGGGAGACGGCTTGAGCCAACTCGTAGCCATAACGGTCTCTGCGTCCAATTAGAACTAGAACGCACAGTTCCAGTACCCCTTTTTTGAATTGGATGTTCACATTCACGAGCGGTGCTCCCTTCCTGGATGTTATCAATGATTCATAGGTGTCGTTCGGAATAAGGGGAAGAAACGTGTGTTTGTGCATAATTTGTCACGGGTACTAATTATAGAACAGTAGTCAGGTATAATTTAACATCATGTACTGATTAATGCAAGGTACTAAATTTTTAATAATAAAATATTTGTGCCGAAATGGGCAGATTTTCTTTCTTGAAGGCTTTATTGAATAGCGAATGTTGTAGAAAAAAGTAGTTTCATTTGGAAATTCCTCGAAATCTGGCTGGAAGCCCAAATAAGATGCCGCTTTAATTTCATTCATTAAAATGATAGATTGTAAAGTATTCAATAGGTTTAAAGATTACTTTTTATGAAGAGGTGGTAAAGGGTGGATTGGAAACACTGGTATATGGAACTGGAACAGGATGATGAGTCTTGGGATGTATCTGAGGAGATTGTTCTGCGTGGTGTAGTACATGTTGATTTTTGCGGGCAGCCCTCGGAAGTAGAAGTCGAATTTATCGTGGGAGCCGACTCCGAAGAACAGGCACAGACTATAGAAGAACCTACACAGTTGCAAAAAAAGACATGGGAGCAGTATATGGAATATTCGTCAACTATTCATCCTCAAGTGTTGGAGTCCATACACCATCATTATGCTGGCATAGTGGAAAAGTACCGGAATGCTTACAGTACATGGGGAGAGGACCCAGATGAATATGCGCCTTATGTGGAGCGACCGGAACAATTGTTGGATCGAATACAGCTTATGTCTATACTGATTTCCGACTCATCGGCAAAGGATGAACTGTATTTGAATTTTAGTTGCTCCTGGGATCGAGAACATGGCTTAGGCGTACATATGAAGCAGATGAAAATGGAGCATATTCAAGGCGTATATACATTATATGATCTAGAATAAATCCCCCTTCCTGGCTTTTAGCAATAAGGGCCGGAAAGGGGAATAGGATAAGGCGAAAATGATGGCGCGATTGGATACGATAAAAAAATTAGTTGGATACAGCCAAAGCAGCCCGGGCTGCTTGAGCTGCTTGTACCATTTGCCGCAAGGCGGCGACAGATTCCTCTTTGGTGCGGGTTTTCAGACCACAATCCGGATTAACCCAGAACAAATCTGATGGCAGTACGCGCAGGGCACGCTGGATCATGCTTAGCATTTCAGATACATCGGGGATGCGCGGACTGTGGATATCGTACACGCCCAGACCAATGCCTTTGTCGTATACCTGATCTTCAAAGCTGACAATCAGTTCTCCGTGGCTTCGCGAGGTTTCAATAGATATAACGTCGGCATCCATATCGGAGATGGACTGAATCATATGCTGAAATTCGGAATAGCACATATGCGTATGGATTTGGGTCGCTGGCTCTACGGTGGCCGTGGTCACAAGGAAGGCTTGAACCGCCCAATCCAGATAGGCTTGCTGCTGTTCTTTTTTCAGCGGAAGCCCTTCACGAATTGCAGGCTCATCGACCTGAATCATGCCGATGCCCGCTTGTTCCAGTGCCTCTACCTCTGCCCGTAATGCCAGAGCCAACTGTAAAGCAACTTGACTGCGTGGAATGTCATTACGTTCGAAAGACCAGTTCAAAATGGTCACAGGACCCGTAAGCATACCCTTAACAGGTTTGGAAGTTAACGATTGGGCGAATGCCGTTTCTTCCACGGTCATGGGCTGATCGAAGGAAACGTCTCCGTATATAATCGGCGGTTTGACACAGCGGGAGCCGTAGGACTGCACCCATCCGTTTTGCGTAAAAGCAAAGCCGTTCAGCTTTTCGCCAAAAAATTCAACCATGTCGGTCCGCTCAAATTCCCCATGTACAAGCACGTCAATGCCAATGTCCTCTTGGATATCAATCCATTCCTTAATTTGCTGTTGGATGAACGTTCGATATTGCTCGGCAGACCATTCTCCTTTGCGATAGTGCAGGCGGGCCTTGCGGATCTCGGCGGTTTGCGGGAAGCTACCAATGGTCGTCGTAGGCAGTGGAGGCAACTTCAGCTTATTTTGCTGAATCTCACGACGCTCGGCGAAAGGAACGCTGCGTGACAGAGGCTCTTTGGCCAACAGGTCGGCCAGATCGGCAGTTGTCTGTACGCGTGCCGCTGAACTGTTGAAACGGGCTACCGCATCTGCACTTTGTCCAAGCTTGGTGAGTGCGGATGGATCGTGTTTGCTAAGTGCAGCCGTCAGGATGGCGATTTCCTCTAGCTTTTCATCAGCAAAGGCCAGCGCTTGCACCAGCTCCTTGTCCAGCTTGTGCTCTGCCTCCAGGCTGACTGGCACATGCAGCAGACTGCATGATGGCTGTACGATAAGCTGCTCGGCAGTGGTCTGTTCTGCTAACTGACCCAGCAGAGCAGCTACAGCGTTCAGGTCGCTTCGCCATATATTGCGTCCGTCAATGACACCAGCGCCCAGCGTTTTTCCTTTAGGGAAGCCATGCTGCAATATATGCTGAAGATTTTCGCCATCATCATACACAAAATCAAGACCTAGCCCCTGTACCGGAAGTGCGGACAGACGCTCATAATGATCTAGGCTGCCAAAGTAGGTTTGCAGCATTATATTTGAGGAGGGCGCAGCTTGGTTCAAAGCTTCATAGACTTCCTGAATAATGTCCAGATCCTCTACTGGGAATGAGGTGGTCAGGACAGGTTCATCGATTTGGACCCACTGAACACCTTCTGCTGCTAGTTCAGATAGGACATGGGTGTATAAAGGCAGGAAGGTTCTTATAATAGAGGCAAGCTCCTTACGATCATAGCCTTTGGAAAGGGTAACGAATGAATAAGGGCCGATGAGAACCGGTTTACCCTCAATGCCTAGTTCCTGTTTTGCTTCACGATAAGCTTGTAAGGGTTTATTTTCAGTGAATACCGGGACTGCATTTGCCAATTCGGGAACGATGTAGTGATAATTGGTATTCATCCATTTGGTCATTTCACTGGCGGTTGCTCCCTTCTGACCGCGAGCGATCCCGAAGTACACGGACAGAGGAACCGGACCTGCGGGACGATAGTTGAACCGTTCAGGTACTAGACCGAACATCACAGATGTATCCAGCATGTGATCGTAATAGGAGAAGTCTCCGACAGGAATGCGATCAATCCCCTTATCGCGCTGCTTGCTCAGATGCTCCAACCGTAATTTTTTCATTTCCGTCTGCAGTTCGCTTTCGTTAATGCTGCCGTTCCAGAAGCGTTCCAGTGCTTTCTTCCATTCCCGATTTTCGCCGATACGCGGATATCCCAGATTACTGCTGATTAAGCCGGACAATTCAGGCCATTCAATAATGGACATGTACTTTTCCTCCTAGCGGGTAGCTGTTTTATTTTTACGTACCAAAAAAGGCATTCTTCCCCCCAAGGTTAAAAATAAGTAGGGGAAAGAATGCCTCCGTGATTAAAAAATCAAAAATACGGCGACTGCTCTTAACACCTCCCTATCTTCCGTAGGTACTTGCGATGTTGTTAAAATAGGCAGGTCTCCTGACTTACGGATCATGACGCTCAGCATTCCTTCCCGGTCTGTGGACCAGTGGATATATGAACAGCTGAAAGTTCCCCGTTTACAGTGGCGGGACCGTGCCGGATTTGCACCGGCTTCCCTTTTAAGCCTGATCTGAATAGAACAGACACCTATCTCCAAGCTATGCGGTTAAGGTATGACGAATAATTATGCACTCGTATACTTGTTCACCATCATAAGTGAAACTTACAGGATGCGCAATAGAAACTCCAATGGAATCTGTTAGCTATATGAAAAAAAGACAAGCCTTACCCATGATGGGGGCTTGTCTTAGATTAGATATAGCATCTTGCTTGCTGGGTAAGCATCGCCTTATGTCAATGAAACGGTATAGTCTGCCTGAATGCTGGCTTTTACATCTACCAGACGCTGGTTGCGACTGCCCCGGAAGGGAAGGGTCAGGTCCTTTTGCTGTTCTACAAAACGACCATCCACAATCACATCGCACAAAAGCGCCAGTTCCTGTCGCTCCGGATCTGTGAGTAGATCTTCATAGACAAAGCCAGTGTAAGCCCACACGGTTCGGTCGGGACAGGCCTCGCGGAAGTCACGCACAAATTGCGAGCATTCTGCTGCTGAGAAAAACGGGTCTCCCCCGCAGAGAGTCAGTCCGTCCAACAACGGATTTTCCATGATGTCACGAATGACCTCCTGTTGTCGTTGGGGGGTGAATGGCTCGCCTGCACGGAAGCTCCACGACTCTGGATTAAAGCATCCAGGACAGGCATGACGGCAACCGCTAATGAACACAACGGTGCGCAGGCCGTATCCTTCGTTCAGAGATTCCGGAATGTAGCCACACAAATTCACTTATGTTTCACCCGGTCTCGAACTTCTGCCTGTTTTGCGGCATTAAAGCGAACGGTATAATCTCCTGTCAGATATCCGGTTACCCGACGTAAGCGCTGAAAGTGTGTGTGCTCCTCATCTGTGCCACATTGGGGGCAGCTTGTCCCGATAATCCCTTCATAACCACATTCCGTACAACGATCCACCGGATGGTTGATGGAGAAGTAGCCGATGTTCTGATGCAGCGCATACTGAACAATTTTAAGAAACGCATCCGGGTTATTCCGCGCATTACCGTCCAGCTCAATGTATGAAATCGCACCAGCGTTGCATAGGTTATGGAACGGAGCTTCCAAGCTGATTTTACGAGCAGCCGGGAGCGTGTAATACACGGGAATATGAAAAGAATTCGTGTAATATTCTCGATCATTTACCTCAGGAATAATCCCGAAATCACGTTGATCCAGCAATGTGAACTTGCCCGACAGACCTTCGGCAGGCGTAGCGAACAATGTAATATTTAAATTGTGGTACTCACTCATTCGATCGCAATACACGCGCATGGAAGTGATGATTCGCTGTGCCTCGCGGTATACGAAATCATCCTCCCCGTGGTGTTTCCCGTATAGTGCCTTCATGCACTCAGCCAGCCCGATGAACCCGATCGAAAGCGTACCGTGCTTTAGTACGCTTCCCACCTTATCATCTGGTGCCAGTTGTTCTCCACCTTCCCATACCCCTTCGCGCATCATAAAGTCCGAGGCTTTGGCCGGTTGGCTGGTCTGGATTTGATAACGATGAATTAGGCCATCTACCGCAATGCGCATAACTTCTTCTAGTCTCGCATCAAAGCGATCACGGTCAGGTGTCAGGCGTTTGCCTGTGCAAATACCATACTCAATGCCAAGTCGCACCAGATTAATGGTATTGAAGGAGAGATTTCCCTTGCCACTCTGCCGGTTTCTACCGAAACGGTCAGAAATGGTGCGGGTACGGCAACCCATTGTCGCTATAATGGTATCTGGATCATCAGCACGGTAAAAAGGCAGGTTGAAGGTGGCATCCACATTCACAAAATTGGGATACATCCGTCTGCTAGAGCATTCTACCGCCCGTAAGAACAAATCATAATTGATGTCGCCTTCTGCCTGGTTGATTCCCTCTTTACATTGGAAAATATGTTGTGGAAAAATAGGAGTTTCCCCGCTGCCCAAGCCGCGAATAGTGGCCTCCAGCAGCGATTGAGTAACAAGCCGTCCCTCAGCAGACGTGCACATTCCGTAATTCAGTGAAGTAAATGGAATCTGTCCCCCCGCCCGACTGCTCATGGTGTTCAGGTTATGAATGAGCGATTCAGCAGCCTGCCGGGTTTCCGTTTCCGTTTCTTCGCGTGCGAATGCGTAGGAACGAGGGCAGACTTCTTGCAAATGGGGATTGGCCATATGTAGTTCGTCTTCAGACAGACTGGATTCTATCTCTTCCTCGAACAACCGGAGTCCCTTGCGCAGATGCTTGCGGAAGGACCGGGCAACGTATGGGGCAAGGTCCCAATCGATTTTATTGGCAGAGACACCTCCGAATTGGCTGTTTTGCTGAGACTGGAATATGATGGCGACTAGTGCCATAGCAGACATAATCGTTTGCGGTGTGCGCACAGAGCCGTTGCCTGTATTGAAGCCGTCTCGCAGTAAACGACCAAAAGGGATAAAGATACAATTTGTAGTTCCGAGTGCATATTGGTCCAAATCGTGAACATATACATACCCGTGGTCAATCGCGTTCGTCAGTTCAGGCGGAAGTACCCGCAGGCGTGCATACCATTTGGCATACTCGGACCCAAGCTTGCTCATTTTGCCGCTGAACGATTCTCCATTCAAATTTGCATTCTCCCGCAGCATGTCCAGATCTTGTGCCCCAATGACCCGCTCGCCGATGTCGTATAATTGATGTTCCTCCAGCACCTTCATCGTAAAACCCTCCATATAGTAAAATATATATATTTTTCACAAAAACAACATATTGATGATATCTTGTGTTAACCAATTGTTTCGATCTATATATTGTATATACGTATACATTGAGAGTATGTGACTATTGTCACATTGGTAGGAGCGGGCAGCATAAAAAAGCCAGATACAGAGTAAGGGACACATCCACGAATATGCACCTTACTCTATATCTGGCCATCGTAGTTGCGAGGAAAATGATAGGCTTGCGAGTACATAGTATATGATCTTGGGATATTGTTTTGAGAAGGTTTAGAGTAGCTTTTTCAACTGGGACACCCGGCCTTGGGAAATATCTAGCATTTCGGCATATACTTTTTGTGGCAGGTTCGGGTGTTCCTGAATCAGCTTGCGTAGCTTTTTTACCATTTCACCTTGCTGCACTCTAGATTGCTTGGGTTGCCAGGTTGTGTTGGTTCGGGTCGGCTTAGAATCTTCTTGAGCCTGGATAGCATCGGTGCTTGTGGCATGCACATTTTCATCGGTCTTTAATACCTGGATGCACTCTGCGCAAATAAAGCTGTCGCGAAAATAAGTTAAATGATCCACCGCGCCGCAAAATTTGCAGGAGACACCGGTGTATTTTCTTAGTACAAACCCTTCTTCATCTACGAAAAATTCAAGTGAATCACCGATATTGATATCCATTGTGGTCCGCATTTCCTTAGGAAGTACAATCCGGCCCAATTGATCTAGAGGCCGTGTCATTCCAGTATTTTTCATTAGAGCTTCCTCCTTCCATGATATATCCTGATTATACCAAAAAATATTATTTTTAGCTTTGTATATTGAAGGTAAAATACAACTTTTTTTGTCTTTATGCTGCGGTCTCTCTTTCAACCAGTATAGGATGTTTTCGGTATTGTTGCCGGGGTATCCCTTTTTAGCTACGATATATTAAAACGCTTTCATAAATAAACTTTTTATCATATTAATTAAGCTTATGCCACAATTGAGCTGCGTTTGGATGCGCCGGACAACGAAGCTGTGGCACGTGTGAACGTGGGCAATACAGGAGGGGCGCAAGCATGGACTTCGCTCGCGGAAGCGGTACATTCAGTCTTTGGCACACGTGATGTATACCTGTTGTTGAGCGGAGAAGTGCGGCTAGCTCATTTTACTTTGGGCGCTAATGCTACAGAGGATTCCGGCTTTCAGGCTTGAACTTACTTCTGACATCACGTACAATGCATTCAACGAAGTTTCTACAGCTTAGGGGTGTCATCTCATTTGAATAGTGAAAAACGACTACGCACCGCAACGCCCAAATGGCTTGGGGTGGCGGTAAAGGCGCTTGTCTATTTGGAAAAGCACGGAGAACTCTGTGCCAGCGGTTCAATTGCCCGTTCCATTGACTGCGAAGTCACTTTGGTGCGCAGGGTGCTGACGCGACTTGTACAGGCAGATTTGATTGCAGCACGCGAAGGTCGTGAGGGAGGCTATGTGCTTACCCGCTCGGCCGACCATATTACACTTGCCGATATATATCACGCCATTGAAATATGTGATCCGATTTTCCCGGGTATGATGCATGAACCGGAAACCAATCCTTTTTGTGAGGAGTTGGCGATAGCCGTATCCGAAATTTTAGCCGAGAGCGAACAACGTATGCTAGAAGTATGGGGGTCCCATACGCTGGCTTCGCTTGCCAATCGTACATCACTCGTGGTGGAGAAATGCAATCATAATGAAGATTCAAAATGATAATAGCCGATACGACTCTCAAGAGAGGGTTGTATCGGCTATTTCTATGAAATGGTCATGCCTCAAATTATATTTCATATGAGCAAACCCGGTTACGTCCTGCATTTTTAGCTTCGTATAGTGCTTTATCTGCCTGCTCCAGCAGGGCTGCCCCGGACATATCTTCACCGGTACCAGGAAAGGTCGTCACGCCGATGGACACCGTGACTTTAAGAACAAGATCGTCCGCTAAAATAAACTCGTGCTGATTTACTCCACTAAGAATCTGATTAGCTATGCGCAGCGCTTGTCGAAAAGCACAATTCGGCAAAAGCACGGTGAATTCTTCCCCCCCGCTGCGGGTGACTACATCATTAGGACGACATTTTTCCATTAAAATCTGCCCAAGCTGGCGCAGCACTGCATCTCCTGCCGCATGTCCGTAGGTATCGTTGACTTCCTTGAAGTGATCAATATCCAACACCAGTACAGATAAGTGCTCGTGACGTTGGCGAGCTTGAGGGAGCTCCTCTTCCAATGAAAACTCAAGCTGTCTTCTGTTGCTTAAATTAGTGAGATGGTCTGTGTAGGAGGTATGCTCCAGTCGAAGTAACAGCTCATTGGATGTGTTGATAGATTCAGCAATGAGGTACAGAAGACATCCGCCGACCATGGAAATGAAGAATTGGAGCGGATACACGTGCAGAACATCATCAAGATTTTTCAAATTAATCATAAGGGGACAGAATATAATGCCCAAAGCAAAAACGTTCATAATCATCAGCTTGGGTAAACGTGACCAGGACAGATGTGACAATAAAGCGCACCCCAGGCCAACGAGCATCATAAAAATAGCGCCTACAATGGCTTGAGTGTTGATACCAAACAGCAGTAATCTACCTACACATACATACAGGGTAGCCATGAGCGCTGCTGGGCCGCCGATGTAAGTGGCGGTAGCTACGATGGCCAGATGACGAAGATCGGCAATCGTATTAAATCCTACTGGAATTGAATAGTACATCATAACAATGCCGTAGCACCCAAAAAGGGCACCTCCAATCCAATGTATCTTACGCTTCAAGGTGTGCAGCCGGATTTTATATCTTTGTGATATAAGGCCGGTTATGTACAAAAAGGTGACAAGGATACAGGTATTTACAAAAAACGTACTGAACAAGATGCTAACCCTCCCGAGAGGCATATTTCTTCATTTTATCAAAAAAACTGACATTAAGCTTGCAAATGAAGAATTTATTGAAATTTATTACGCGGGTGCGCATATAACGTTTCGTCCACGTGTTTGGTGCATAACTGGGAATAGATTGAGCATACTCCAAAGATACAAGAATAAGGAAAAATGGGCGGTATCTATTGCTGCCTTACTGGAGATGAGGTTTGCTCATGATTCGCTATCCCTATCGCAAACATAATAAAAAGTCGGGTGCGGTCAAGAATAAAGAAAATTCTTCACGTTCTTTAAAGATCGAGGCTCATTTGGATACCAACTTACAGCAAATTAAGGAATCGACGTCAAACAGCCCAGACTTCTTGATTCGCCGTTTTAATGTCGGACTAAAGGCGGATGTCCCTGCCGCCATTGTATTTCTAGATAGTATGGTCAAGACGGATACAGTGAATGAGCTCGTCATGAAATCATTGCTTAGCCGCCCATCTGCCGAGGTGGCTGCTGAGGTAGAAAGTGCAGAAGAGCTTTACAATCGGATACAGGCTCATGCGCTGGAACTGGGTGAAGTAAAGGATTGCGATGATTGGAATTCCATGATGGAACAACTCTTGATGGGAGATACGATCATTCTGCTGGAAGGCTGTAAAAAAACCATCGCATGCGGCACACGCGGAGGAGAGACGCGGGCGGTTAACGAGCCCTCCACACAGTCTGTCGTCCAGGGGCCGAAGGATGGATTTGTGGAATCCCTGTTCACGAACGTCTCTCTTGTACGTCGGCGGATTAAAAGCTCCGATCTTACGATGGAGATGTTCAAAGTAGGAAGTACGTCCCTCACGAATGTGGCCATACTGTATATGAAAAATATTGCAGATTCTAGTGTCGTAGATGAAGTTCGCAAACGGGTAAAAGCCATCAATATTGACGCCATATTTGAATCTGGCATGGTAGAAGAGATGATACAGGACCAAAATCTCACACCATTTCCAACGATCTATAACTCGGAAAGACCGGATACGATTAGCAGCAACATTATGGAGGGGCGGGTGGCACTCATCGTCGATGGAAATCCATTTGTACTGGTGATGCCCACTGTATTTGCTCAATTTTTTCAAAGTTCTTCCGATTATTCGGAACGTTATGACATGGCAACTGTCATCCGAGTCATCCGTTATATCAGCTTTATTATTCTGATTTTGGGGCCTTCTCTCTACATCGCCTTAACCACTTATCATTATGAAATGATACCAACCCCACTGCTGATCAGCATACTAGCGCAGCGAGAATCCGTTCCTTTTCCGGCATTTCTGGAGGCGTTTATTTTGGAAATCACCTTTGAAATCTTGCGAGAAGCAGGTATTCGAATGCCCCGTGTGGGCGGACAAACGGTATCCGTTATCGGTGCGCTTGTATTGGGACAAGCGGCTGTGGAGGCTGGAATTGTCACCCCGCTACTCACGATTGTAGTAGCGCTGACGGGAATTGCCAGCTACGCGATTCCGACATATAACATGGCGGTAGCCGGGAGACTGTTCCGGTTTGTTTTTATGGTGCTGGCTGCATTTATGGGGCTGTATGGCATTACATTGGGGCTCATTGCGCTGATCGCCCATATGAACAGTCTTCGCTCTTTTGGGGTGCCCTACATGGCCCCTTTCAGTCCTTTTGTGCTGGAGAGTCAAAAGGATGCGGTATTGCGAATGCCGTTTTGGATGATGCGGAAACGTCCTAAAAGTATTACATCAACAAATCAGACACGAATGAAGGATGGAAGCGGGATTTCCCCTTCCGATAAAACTTCACCAATGCGGGAGGGGGGCGCTCAGGGTGCATCTGGAGAAGGAGAGTGAACGAAGCACAGTAACCTTTAAATGGAGAATATGGATGCTGAGTTTGGTGGGGCTACTAGTCATGCCGCTTCTCTCTGGCTGCTGGGATTCAGTGGAGTTGAACCAGCGGGCAGTAGTCGCGGCTATAGGCATTGATGCGGATGGTGAATCCGATTATGTGGTTTCACTACAGATTATCGTAGCGGATGAAATTGCCGGGGCTAAAGCCCGAGGAAATACCCCAGTTGTGCTGTATCAGCAAAAGGGAAGCAACCTTTTTCAAGTGATTCGCAAAGCTTCACAGAAGATTCCGCGGGTAGTTTCTCTGGCCCATGCGAGGATTGTCGTTTTTGGAGAAAAGCTGGCTCGACGTGGTATCGGGGATACGTTGGATTATTTGGAAAGGGCTGCGGAGCCCCGACTAACGATGAAAATGCTGGTAGCACGTGGTGAAACGGCCAAGAACGTACTGGCATCCATGACTGCAATCGGTCGTATTCCTGCTAATGATATCTCGGGTAAGCTAGAAGCGTCCCAGCGTATGTACGCCGGGGATTACGCAGTGAGTCTAGACGATGTTATCCGGAGTATGTCCAATAAAGGTAGTGGGCCTGTCCTTACTGGTGTAGAAGTAGAAGGTAATTTGGAGCAGGCTCCCCTTAAGGCTAACGTGGATACTATTTTGCCCGAAGCGGTTGTTCGCATTAACGGTATGGGTGTGTTCCGTAAGGATCGTCTCGTCCATTGGCTGGACGATAACCGAGCTATTGGATTATCTATAGTAAACAATAAAGTGAAAAGTGCTGAAACCGCGTTGAGCTGCGGCAAAAAAGGTGAAATCATTGGAATCGAAACCTTGTATTCTAAAACACATGTACACAGTCTGATCGAGCAAGGGAAGCCGGTATTTGTTATTAATTTGGAGCAGACCGGGACGATTCAGGAAGCCGAGTGCTCGATTGACTTAAAAAGTCCAGAGGTTATGTATAGCTTGCAGAAACAGTGGGGAGAAGAAACAAAAAAAGTGATTACTTCAACGGTTAAGGAGGTTCAGCGTAGCCGTAGTGATGTACTCGGCCTAGGCCATGCACTGGAGAAAAGCCATCCTGAACAGTGGAAAAAACTCTCACCTGAATGGAGCCGCTATTTTGCAGAAAGCACCGTCCGTGTTCAGGTGACTTCGGTGCTGAAGCATACACAGTCACGGACTAGCCCTTATTCAAAGGGAGAGTCCAATTAGTGAAATCGGGAAAGGAGGGAAGGCATTGAAAAAGATACAAATCGACGCAAAAGAGATGATTTCCCTGATGATGCTGTTTGAGTTGGGGACGTCCATGATGTCTATTCCCGGAAGAGATGCGGGCAAGGATGCGTGGATTGCTATTCTTATCGCCGCAGGTTTGGGAGCCCTACTTTTTCTATGCTACGGCAGCCTTCACCGCCACTTTCCCGACCTACTCATGACACAGTACTGCAAGGTGCTTCTGGGCAAAACTGCTGGGAGCGTGCTTGCCTTTTTATATATTGTGTTTTTTCTTTACGGCGGAGCACGCGATCTTCGAGATACTGGAATACTGATTGCCGACCGGACATTACAGCATACGCCGTTAACTATCGTCTGTGTCCTGATGATTGGTCTTGTGATGTATGTGATGCATTTGGGAATTGAGGTCGCAGGCCGGACGGGACTTATGCTGTTATTTTTGCTGCTGATGCTGGGCTTCGCTACGAATATCATGATTTTATTGTCAGGCATTGTTCATATGAGCAATATATTGCCTATTGCCCAGCATGGCTGGCAGCCGATATGGGAGGTTGTCTATTCACAAGCCTTGATGTTGCCTTACGGTGAGATGGTCACGTTTGCGATGATCCTTCCCACATTAAAGAAAGGCTACCGTGCCAACGGGGTTGGGGTCACCGCTGTATTGTTGGGAGGCGCAATCCTGTCTTTTGTTACACTGTCAAATGTGGTTGTGCTTGGGGAGGACGTATTCAAACGGGCCACTTACCCGCTGCTTTCTATGATCAGCAAGGTGGAAATATCAGATTTCGTCGATAGAGTGGATGTAATTGGGGTCATGACTGTCATTATTTTTGATTTTTTCAAAATTTTTATTTTCTATTATGCAGCGGTTAAGGCTGCTGAAGATGTATTACGTGTTTCATACCATAAACTGATTCTGCCGTTTGGGCTTATCATGCTTGTTTCTTGCGTGTTGATGGCTCAGGGCTATCAAGAACATCTTACAACAGGCAAGTTTGTACTGAAATGGGTGTTTCCGATATTTGCTGTGTTCTTTCCTTTCTTGTTGCTTATGGTGTCATGGCTGAAAAAGTTTCGCAACAAAAAAAGAAAGGAGTATGCCTCGTGAGTCATCGTCTTGAAAACAAAACATACATCAGCACGGGGCAATTGCTCATTCTTATGTTTCATTTTCTTACAGGCAACGCAATTACCATTAATATGGATAGTTATATGCAGCGGGACACCTGGATTATCCAACTCGTTGCTATGATTCTGGGTATGGTATTGTTCCGAATGTACTGCTACACAGCTGAAACGTTCCCTGGTAAGCCTCTCACAACCTATGCTAGCGAATTGGTCGGTCATACATGTGGAACAGTCATGGGAGTATTATATATTTTGTTTTTTTTATTTCTAACAGGCGGGAATTTGCGCGATGAGACAGAGCTAATTCGTATTTCCGTACTGGAGCAAACGCCCAACCTGGTCGTTGCCTTCCTTATGGTTTTGTGCGTAATGTATGTCCTTTGGTTAGGATTTGAAGTATTAGCTCGAACAGGACAAATCATGCTTATTGCAGTGGTGACCGTCATTTTTGTGGGAAATGTACTGTTGATTTTATCGGACAGCATTCATTTGCATGAGCTGACGCCGGTGATGGAGCATGGCTTTAAATCTGTGCTTCATTCAGCCATTCGGGAACATTTGGCATTTCCATACGCAGAAATGATTTGTTTTATGATGTTCGTGCCCCATTTGGAAAAAACGTCGCAGATGGCCAGAACAGGCTATGCGGGCATTATCGTAGGTGGTTTCGTTTTAGCTGAATCCGCAATACTAAATGTGGCTGTTATGGGCACTGACATTGCACAGCGCTCCATCTTTCCTTTACTCAGCACATTTGGGAATGTACAGTTTTCAGAATATTTACAGCGTCTGGATGTGATTGTTCTGATGACGATGATTGTGGGCGATTTTTTTAAAATTGCCCTGTTCTTCTATGCTGCGGTGCTCGGGATCTCCGATATTTTTAACCTCCCCTACCGGAAAACACTACTTTTTGTCGGGATCATTGTCTTACTGTGGTCACAGGTACAAACACCCAGCATGATTGAGCATCTTTCTCTTGCACGATTATCGTTTATTTATATTCATCCGTTATTTGTTTACATCTTTCCCTTGCTGCTCTTTTTGGCCGCTCTTTTGCATCGAAGCAGAGTTAGAACCCGAGGAAGAAGCGGAAACTTTCAGAAAACGGGACCATCGTGAAAAGAGGAAGTGAAATCCGTATTTAATTTGTTTTTTTGCCACGGTCACAAAGAATACGAGCAGCATTCCTGCCAAGACGATATATTCGGATGGACGCATAGTGCTAAAAGCCAATGCCATCGGCTCCCACGGGGTATGAGTACTGAATAGCCAGTTCACTAGCAGATTGGTGCCGAGCATAAGCATCATAAAGAGTGTGAATATCCACAGTATTTTCATAAAATATTCCTCCTATGTGTATGAGCTGAGATGTACCATGTATACATTGTGTTGCAAAGCTGTTCAATTTATCCGATCCCATTGACTTGAAATAAATTAAGATTTATACTTATTCTAAATTGATTTTTATTATGATTGTAAGTTTGTAATTAATATAATCTGCGTTGGTTAAGGGAGATGCGGTATGAGAACTTTAAATTTAACTTCGCAGCGCCAAGCGGTATATGATGTGGTTCGTGAAGCCCACGATCATCCTACTGCGGCCGATGTTATGAATCGGTTGATGGAGCGCGGATATAATCTGGCCTATGGAACGGTATATAATTCACTGCGTTATTTGACGGATAAGGAATTAATCCGTGAATTGAAGCTGGGGGAAGCTGCTAGTCGTTATGACGGACGGATGGACGATCATCAGCATATTATTTGTCAGGTATGCGGCCGGGTAGATGAAGTGATGAGTGAAGTCCCACATGATTGGATTGACACGGTTGCGCATGAAACGGGGTATAATATTGCCCATGCCCATGTCGTATTCGGAGGAGTGTGTAAGGAATGTCAAAGCAAGCGAATCAGATAACGAATCGTTTCAAAGTGGCTGACATGCCTAGAAGGGTGAAGGGTAGTTGGACATCGATGTTAGCAGCTCCCTCTACACCTACGGTGCAGACCGTTCCCTCCAATGAGCCTTTGTATTGTCCGACCACACGTCGTATCATTCTAATCAGTTCGGTACCGGGTGTAGTTCACGGGTTGGTGCGTACGTTGTCAGATGCGTGTTTTGATGTGATGGTATTTCATCGCTGGGAGCCTGAAGTGCAGCGTCATCTGGGAAGCGATCTATTGATTTACGATTTGACCGCCACCGAACCACAGAGTGAATTACTGGATATCCGCAATCGTCTGGAGGTAGAACACATGAAAGACACACCGGTTATGTACGTGGTTCAGGATCGGGTGTCTGTACATGCGAATGAGCTGCTTCCTTCAGAAGAGGTGCTGGTGTGGCCGCTGGCTTCCAATCATATGGTGCATGACATTGAACGGATGATTGTACGCCATCCTGCCGCTTCCCGTCAGGCAGCGCAAGCCAGCCGTCGTACGGTGTTCAAGGACCTCTGGATTGACCGAGATAAAATGCTGGTATATAAAGAAGAGAGTCAACTGAATCTGACTAAAACAGAATACGATTTGCTGCTCAAGCTGATTGATGCTCAAGGCAAAGTGATCTCTCGCGAGCAAATGATGCACGATATCTGGGAGACGGATTTTGTAGGCGGCAGTAACGTTGTAGATGTGCATGTCAAAAGTTTGCGCAAGAAGCTAGATGATCGACCTGCGGAACCTGAATATATTGCAACCGTAAGAGGTGTAGGTTACAGATTGGCAGATTGACCTGAAAGTTATGAATACCGATGAATTTCCGCCGGATGGAGACATTCGGCGGTTTGTATATGATTCCATGAAGAAACTGACATTAGGTGTGACGGTTGACTTTAGCCGGATATATACACTACAATCGGTAGTGTGAGGTGCTTCTTATGAAACGACTGAATTTTAAAGCTGGCGAAACCGGGCTTAACCGATTTTTCGGGCCTCTGGAAGCCAAGATTATGGATATTTTATGGTCCACTTCGGATCGGAGTATCAAAGAAGTGCAGACCGCGTTGGAGGGGGATCGGGACTTTAACTTCAATACGGTAATGACCGTGATGAACCGTTTAGTGGACAAGGGAATACTGAGTAAGAGTATACGTGGGAGAACGTCTTTATATCGTCCAGTTTTAAGTAGGGAAGAGTTCATGGATGAGCAATCCAAGGGACTCAGTCACGAATTGGTGGATGAATTTGGCCCGCTTGCTGTCAATCATATGATTGATGCTCTGGAGGTGGCCGATCCGAAGTTGATCGAACGTCTGGAACAAAAAATTAAACAATGGAAAAAGGATATGTAGCGATGTGGAAAACACGTTCTAAATTACTGTTTACAGCAGGCGCCTTGATATCGGGTTTCGCCCTTATACAGATGGGTATGTACGCCGGGCAGCATGTTTTCGGCTGGAAATTGAATTATAACGTGTTTCAAATTTGCAGAAGTTTGTTGCAGCACTACGGAATTGGCTACATGGTGGATGCGCTCAGCGGGCTGGTTTTCGTTACTTTCGCTATTGCCGGAGGAGAAGCAGTCAGACAGTGTATGGCTACCAGGGCAGCTTTTCGCAGACTGCACCGAATGCGAGATCTTGCGCTGACCGAAGCACTGGGTGAGCGATATCGTGAACTCGGGACCGATCGGATATGGGTCATTGATTATGCCAAGCCAGCCGCCTTTACCATGGGATTATGGAAGCCACGCATTGTATTGTCCTCTGCACTATTGTCCGTACTGGACAAGTACGAGGAAGAGGCTGTCATATACCACGAAGCCTATCATATGAAACATTATGATCCGTTGAAGACCTGGTTGCTGCAAGTGTGTGCTAAACAGCTGTTTTACTTGCCGGTGCTGCGTCACATTACCAATCATTATAAGACGGCCCGTGAAATTTTGGCTGATAACGAAGCGATCCATCGAGCTGGTTCACCCGTTGGGATTGGGAGCGCATTGCTCAAGCTTTTGAGTATGACGCCTGCCAATACTCGCCTGGTAAACTCCGCCGCTTGTTCCTCGTTTGCAGAAACGTCCATTAATTATCGTATCTCACGTATTTTAGACCCTCAGCAAGAACCTGTCATTCAAATGCCTTGGCGTTCGATTATGTTTTCCAGCTATGTGCTAGTGATGCTGACACTTATGTTCGCACTGGCGCTAATCTAGTTGGACAAGATGTTTCTTACGGGTGGCGCTTTTCGCGCTCCCGTTTCTCAATGTGCAATACACTACACTATGTAGTTTGTTGCAGGATTTTTATACAATTTAAAAGGAGATGAGCAAATGAATCAAACGCTTATGAATATTGGATTATTGTTGGTACGAATCTTTACAGGGGTTATTTTTATCGTTCACGGTGCACAAAAGTTTCAGGGATTAGACGGAACCTCCGGCTTCTTCCAAAGTATCGGACTCCCTAGTTGGATGGCCCCTGTGGTCGCTACGGTTGAGCTGGTTGGAGGAATTGCACTGGTTCTGGGTATCGGAACACGACTGGCTGGAGCGGCATTGACCATTGTTATGATTGGTGTATTGCTAACCGCTAAAAAAGGACAGCCTTTTGGCTCGATTGAATTTGATCTGCTGATTCTGTTCACAAGCCTTCAGCAAGCGCTTGTCGGTGGACGTTTTCTGGCAGTGGATCAGTTATTTGGCCGCAAAAAAGCTGAAAACAGTAACGTACAGGTCTAAATGTTCATATAACCGCGTCCTTAGTCTTATAGGGCGCGTTTTTTGTTTTTCCCCTTTGTGAAATTTCATTGTAAATCATTTGCTACTTTCAACCGATATAACTAACACGGAATGTAATTCAAATATATCGTTTTATGAGCAAAGGGGAAAAAACATGGGAACAACGCGAAAGAGAAAAACTATATGGACACTCAGGAACAAGCTAAGTTTAGGCTTTTTACTTGTTTTGCTGATTCCGAGCTTAAGTATTTCCATTGCGACCTATAAATCATCATATAATGCTATGGAGAAACAGCTTCACGGGAGTGCGAATCAGGGGGTAGCGACAGCTAACTCGATTATTGAATACGCAATCGCCAGTAAAATTAAAGATGCGAGTTATTTGGCGGAGCGTCTGGACGGCTCGATGATAAATGGTCGAAACAGCCCTTTGATTCAGCCCAAGCTGATCCAATACAAGGGTTTGCACGAAGATGCGACGGATATTTTTGTTGGTACACCGGAGGGGCTGATGATCCGGGGGGTGCCCAAGGAGGATGAAGGGACATTTGACCCTCGCAAACGTCCATGGTACATCGAAGCGATGAAGCAGCCCGGTAAGGTTGCAATTACGCCTGTGATCATCAATTCATCGGGTATTCCTGTAGTCGTAGTATCTCAGACGCTTTCCGACAAGTCCGGGGTTATTGGGATCTCTCTGAATCTGGAAAGTGTACGTAAACTGGCCTCCATCAAAGTGGGCCAGGAGGGGTACATCATCATTTTAGATCATACGAAGAAATTCGTAGTTCATCCTACGGCTAAAGCGGGCTCATCTCCTCAGGAGAGTTCGCTTGATACGTTGTATACTGCGCCGAGCGGGAACTTCAACTATATGCATGAAGGTCGTGAGAAATATTTGACCTTTGTAACGAATCCGGATACCGGCTGGAAAATTGCAGGTACCTTCTATCAATCTGAGATTAGCGATGCCACCGCTGCCATGCGTTATGTAACCATTTTCGTGTTGGCTGCCTCACTAGTGATTGCTCTTATCGCGATTTTCCTGATTACCCGTTCTGTTTTGGTACCGATTCGTAAGCTGCAAAAATCAGCAGAACGAATCAGTGAAGGAGATTTGACGGGCGATTTGGAGACTGGAAAAACGGATGAGGTGGGCGAATTGTCTGCTCACTTTCAAACCATGGTGGATAGTTTGCGCACGATGATTCGAAGCGTACACGAAACGACAGATCGGGTAAGTTCTTCAGCGGAGGAGCTGGCTGCAGGTGCAGATCAGACAACTCAAGCGATTGAGCATGTCACCATTGCTATCCAGGAAGTAGCTGTGGGCAGCGAACGTCAGGTGGAGAGCGTCAAGCACGGCTCCGTAAATATGGAGGAGCTTGCTCAGCAAGCAGCGAATGTATCCGAGCGTATGGTGGGCGTATCTGAACATGTGAAGATGAACGCCGAGTCGGCTCAGGAGGGCAGCAAGGCTGCTACGCAGGCTGTCCAGAAGATGCATGACATCGATGAGACCGTTAATGATCTCGGACAGGCCATGGACTCCCTCAATGAGCGCTCCGGTGAAATCGTGAATATTATCAGCGTTATATCCGGTATTGCCAAACAGACGAATCTGTTAGCTCTGAATGCGTCCATTGAGGCCGCACGTGCTGGGGATCATGGTAAGGGATTTGCCGTGGTCGCTACGGAGGTACGTAAGCTAGCTGAGGAATCAGCGAACTCGGCTACCTTGATCTCGGAGCGTATTGAAGCGATGCAGGTGGATATGAATCATGCTCTGGGTGCTATGCATCAAGCGCGGACACGGGTGACGGAAGGCATTGATTCGGTAACCACGTCTGAGCAATCCTTTGCGGAAATCAGCCAGGCCGTGGAACGAGCTATGGTACATATCAATGACATTACCGGAGTGACTCAGGAAATGGCACGAGGGACTGTAGGCGTCGTAGATATTATGAGCGATATTGCCCACATTTCGGACGAGGCAGCGAGCAACACCGAGTCGATCTCAGCGGCAGCTGAGCAACAGCTCGCTTCTATCGAGGAGATTGCTTCATCTACAGCGGACCTGAGCCAAATGGCAGAGGAATTGCGCGAACTGGTTGGACGTTTTCAGGTTGAAGGAAAATCCTAAAATGATAAAAAGCGCCCGGATACAGGAGATTATACTCTGTATCCAGGCGCTTTTTTTAATGTTTTAGCATAATTTCTGGTTTGCAGGGTTAGAAGTTAACGTTGGAAGGACTTGCGGCGATCCAGACGGAAACGGACATCCCGTGAGCTGTCGGAAGGACGCAGCGAACTTCTCTGAAACATATTGTTCAGAATCAGTGCGAAAATGACTAGCACTGTCCCATATAGTTCAAAACGGCTAATGGCATAACCTTGGAAGTACATGAGTACCAGCGTGGTAATTGGTACAAAGTTAATAAATAGAATTCCGTTCAGTGGAGACAGCTTTCGGATTCCTGCATTCCAGCTAAGCAGGGCAGCTAGTCCTGGAAGCAGGATCATAAAGCTCATTTCGTATTTAACTGACCACACAGCCTGCCAGTCCGGCACCACAATCCAGTTGAAAGCAGAGGCAAATGTGACGACTACGAAGGAGACGAGAGTTCCCAACAGGCAGGTTAGGGTTGAATACCGAAGAGTAGACCATCCTGCAAAATGGCTGCCTCCCATGGAATATACGACCCATCCGACGACGCCTACGAAAATAAGCAGCAGCGGCAGTAAATGTTGTCCGGCAAGCGTGAAAAAGGTCCATTTTCCGTTCGTGATCACAAGTAAAGCCCCAGCCAGCGCAATCACCATGCTGATTAGTGTATATTTTGGAGGCATTTTACGAGTCATGATCCATACCATCGCAATGGAAATCATCGGCATTAGCACTTCCATTATAGAAGCTACCAGAGTACCTGCTGCCCCCATCGCGTGCTGTCCCTGGAAAACGGCCATATTATAAATGGTGAATCCCATGGTCCCAAAGAATAACAACGTCTTGCCCTTGCCCTCAAAGCGAAATGCCGTCCGTCCCTCTTTGAGCCACAATAGCACGACTAAAATGAGTGTAACCGATAAATAGCGCAAAAATGAAAAGTACAGTGGATTGATATGTTGTAATGCAATGTGCGAAACCGGAAACATCGCCCCCCAGGACATACTGGCGATTAGGCATAATAAAGATCCGGTCATGATTTGTCTGTTCATGATTTGTCTGTTCATGATGTACAAAAGCTCCTCCTTGCCGGTCTCAGCGGACATATCTTATGGACACATCATAAAGGATAGGAAGCTGTTGGTAAAATGATTGAAAATAAACATTATGATCATTTAAAATGATAATAAGTGACAAGGCGCGTCAATTTTGATGGCCCCTTGCCCTTCACAATAAGGAGGAGCAGTAGTGGATCTGAACGATTTAAACATTTTCCAGACGGTGGCTGCGCATGGCAGTGTCAGCAAGGCTGCAGCCGAGCTTAGCTATGTCCAGTCCAATGTAACGGCCAGAATCAAGCTGCTCGAAAAGGAACTGCAAACGCCTTTATTTAATAGACATAAGCGGGGAATGATCCTCAATGCAGAGGGCAAGCGTCTGCTGCAATATACGAAAAGCATTTTATCGCAATTTGAGGAAATGAAACATGCGTTTCAGAATACCTCTGCACCTTCGGGGGTACTGGAGATTGGCATTGTGGAGACTGTCATTGCCCTCCCGGCCATTTTACATGCTTACTATAGCAAGTACCCGGATGTCGAGTTGTCCCTCAAGGCCGGGGTTACAGAGTCTCTGGTGCAGGAGGTTGCAGAAATGCGGCTGGATGGAGCTTTTGTGACCGGGCCGGTCAAGCATCCGCTGATTGAACAGTTTGATGTGTTTCAGGAAAAACTGGTCCTCGTATCCCAAGGAGATGACTTTTCTGTTGAGGATCTTACAATCCGTCCACTCCTGCTGTATAAAAAAGGTTGCGGCTACCGGGGACGGCTGGAAACTTGGCTCAAGATGGAGGGGATTATTCCCAAGCAGATTATGGAGTTTGGGACATTTGAGACAATTATCGGCAGTGTGGCGGCCGGTATTGGAATGACTGTTTTTCCAGAATCGTCGATCAGCGGGCTGGTGTCTCAAGGCCTTGTATGCGGTCATGCGATGCCTGAGCCGTACAATGAAGTAACAACGGTGTTTATCCGGCGTAAGGAAGCCTTTGTTACCAGTACTTTGCAGTCTTTTATAGATGAGATTATCACTCAGACAGAGGCGTAGCTTTATCGCTTGGGCTCGGTTACAATGAGAGGGATTTGATCTCATTTTTCTTCCTGAAGGAGGGCTATTATGTTTACAATATATCCGGCGGCTTCCCGATTCAGCTTCGATAAGGGCTGGTTGCGGGGAAGTCACAGCTTTTCATTCGCGGAGTATCAGGATGAGAACAATACAGCGTTTGGCCCTATGCGTGTCTGTAATGACGATGTCATCGCACCGGGACGGGGATTTGGGGCGCATCCGCACAGTGATATGGAGATTGTTTCGATTGTGCTGTATGGGGAACTGCGTCATGAAGACAACCATGGACATGTAGCGGTAACCCGTTTTGGGGGCATTCAGCGAATGTCAGCGGGGCACGGCATCATTCATACGGAGCACAACGCTTCACAAACGGAGGATGTCAGTCTGCTGCAATTGTGGTTTAGCCCGCATACGAGAGGACTGAAACCGTCATATGAGGCTACAGCATTCAATCCTGAGCGTCTTCACGGTCAGCTTCTGCCTGTCGTTGCCGGAAAGCGCGTACCAAGCACGGAGGGTGAAATAGCTGCAATCAACCAGGATTTAACGATTTATTTAAGCAAGCTTCAGCCTGGAGAACAAGTAGAATTCACACAGGCCGAGGGTCGGCGCGTGTTCCTGTTCGTCATCGAAGGCTCGCTGCGTGTGAACGGTGAACATATTCTGCAAGGACGCGATTCCGCTCGTATTGAGCAGGAGCCGAAGCTCTCACTGAAAGCAGAAGATTCTGTTTTTTATATGTTGATTGATTTGCCCTAAAAGGAGGTGCGCACAATGGCGCAGCAGGAAACATGGCTGATCAAGCATGCTGTCACGGGACGTAGCTTTGCTGACAGCCGCAAGCAGAGTTTCGATTGTCATCTTGAATCGGTGGACGGTGTGTTTCGCTTTACGCTTCAAGAGTTGCCGCGTGAGACGGCGGAGGCGATTGTGCGTTATAGCGGGGAGTTGAACGTATTTCGTTTTGTAACCCCGGTAGACGACGGACCCGTGGTGAAGCATTGGTATTACGTCACCCCGGAAAGTGTGGAATATCATGATCAGACAGATAAGCTTACGTTCGAAGCTGGTTCTGAGATTGAATACCTTCCCGAGGAGTATTGGGGAGATTAATCATTCCTTTATCATAAATTTTCAGATATATGATGGATTTTCGAAGGCTCTGCATCATTGCAGGGTCTTTTTGTTATCCGTTCAATATGTTGAGTTCATTGGATACATAATCCTTTGCAGGCTGGTACATCCTATATGTCATATTATCTGTTCGGCTCATTCGTAAAGGGGGAATAACGATGAAGAAAGGGCGCTTTCCCAAGTTGCCGAAGCCACCGTGGAGCCGGAGAGCGATTCCAGCCGCAGACCGCAAGACACGAAATTCCAATGTGCCTAAAGGACTGCCTGAGTCATCGTGGCTGGAACAGCCGCTATGTAGCAGTGTGGAAGACAATTTGATTGCTTTGCGTGATATTTTCAAGGATTGCTCTGATATCGTCTATCGAGAGCTCATGATTTCCCCTGAACGCAAAGGGGTGTTGGCTTATTTTGAAGGTACGGTAAAATCGGAGGATTTGCAGGATCATATCCTGCGGCCTGTCATTCTGGGCATGATGCTCAAGGACCCTGAAGTGAACGGCAAATTGGAGCCGCTGGATGAAACTCGTATCTCCATGTCCCAGACCAAAACGATGGACGAATGGAAGATGGTATCGGCAGCGATACTGGACGGCAATGCCGCCTTATTCGTAGATGGCACGCCTCGTGCGTATATTTTTAGCGCCAAGGGGGGCGTTCGTCGTGGCGTAGAGGAACCACAGACAGAAGCGGTTATTCGAGGTCCGCGTGAGGGCTTCACTGAGACTCTTCGCGTTAATACGGCACTGTTACGCTTCAAGCTGAAGACCTCCAAGCTCAAGATGTACAGCATGACCATCGGAACAGAAACTCAAACGAGCGTCGTCCTTACTTATATTGAAGGGATCATAGATTCGAAGCTGGTGGAGGATGTAAAAAAACGGCTCAGCGATATTAAAATTGATGGTGTTCTGGAGACGGGGTATATTGAGGAACTGATTGAGGATCATCCGTTTTCACCGTTTCCGCAAATGGAATACACTGAACGTCCGGATACCGTCACTGCGCAGTTACTGGAAGGACGTTTTGCCATTTTTGTGGACGGAACGCCTTTTGCTCTGATTGGGCCAGTCACCATGTGGCAGATGATGCAAGCGAGCGAGGATTATTACGAGCGCTTTTTCATCAGTAATATGGTGCGCTGGATTCGTTTTCTTTTTCTCGTAATGGCTCTCTTTCTACCCGCATTATATGTAGCGGTGACGACCTATCATCATGATATGCTGCCGACGACGCTCATCCTGAGTATTGCGGCGGCTCGCGAATCCATCCCTTTTCCAGCACTGGTGGAAGCATTGATGATGGAGATTTCCTTTGAGGCATTACGGGAAGCAGGGATTCGCCTCCCCAAAACGGTCGGTCAGGCCGTCAGTATTCTTGGTGCGCTCGTCATTGGGCAGGCCGCAGTACAGGCAGGAATCGTATCGGCGCCCATAGTCATTGTTGTGTCGCTCACAGGTATTGCGTCGTTTACCATACCGCGTTTTAACTTTGCCATCACGGTTCGTCTGCTGCGATTTCCCATCATGCTGATGGCGGGTTTATTCGGATTGTTTGGGATCATTATTGCGACAACGCTGATTGCTACGCATCTAACCAAGCTAACCTCGTTTGGTGTCCCTTATATGAGTGGATATAGCCCATACAACCATATGGATCAAAAGGATATCGTCGTCCGTGCGCCTTGGTGGAAAATGACCAAACGTCCTTCCTGGATTGGTAAAGACAACAACAAACGAGCGAAGGAAAAGATGAATGGAACGCCTAAAAGCGAGGAGGGATGGTGATGAAGCCCAAATCGAATACACAACAAATACGTAAAGTCGCTGTGCTCTGTTGTCTGCTGCTATGCTCTGTTCTCTTGGGAGGATGTTGGGATCGCCGTGAAGTGAATGATGTGGCCTTTGTGATGGGTACGGGTCTGGATAAAGAAGGCGATCAATACCGGGTAACGATGCAAATCGCTCTACCCGGACAACTCGGATCTTCGGGCAGTACAGGAGGAGGGGGAGGTACCAGTGGTACGAAATCCTACTATCTGGAGTCCAAAATAGGCCCAAGCTTTCGAGGAGCAAGCACCGAGGAACAGCGTGCGGTTTCGCGAACGCTGAATTACTCCCATCGACGGGTGCTGCTGTTCGGCGAGGCGCTGGCACGAGAAGGGATTAGCAAAATGATGGATGTACTGGCACGTGTTCCGCAGAACCGTCTGTCGTCCCTGGTTGTTATTACGAAGGGTTCAACGATGGAATTGCTTCAGGCAGATGCTCCGATAGAGCAATATCCAGCAGAAATGGTGCGTGAGCTCAATATTTCCTATATGAAAAAACCTCGTTCCGTTAAGCTGTTGATGAATTCCGTCCTGCTGGAAGGCGTTGACCCGGTGGTACCAGTAATGTCTCTGGTGAAGAATGGGCCCCCTAACCTTAAAGAACAGAAGACGAATATTCAGGTCGATGGACTGGCTGTGTTTCGCAAAGACAGGTTAACAGGAATTATTGATAACCACCTCAGTCGGTTTCTGCTTTTGGGTATGGAGCAGGCCAAGGAGACAGAAATATTTATTCCCCCTCCCAAAGGTAGAGGTTACATATCTGTACACCTCATCGAAAATAAAGTCCAAATTAAGCCCCATATCCAAGGGGATGAGATTCGAATGACCATTCATATGAACTGCAATGGGAATGTGAAGGAAAATGAGACGAGTTTCGATATTTCCAACGAGAAAAATTTGAAGTGGCTGGAGCAGCAGACAGCCGAGGAAATTAAGAGGGAGCTGGGAGAGGCTGTTCAGGTGATTCAGCAAAAGTATCGTTCAGACGTACTTGGTTTGGGCCGGGCTATTATTACGAGTCAACCGGATGAATGGAAACGGATCAAACCTCAATGGGAACAACTGTATCCCAAGGTGAAGGTCACCATAAATCCGGTCGTGCATATTGAGAATATCGGTGCGGTCACCAAACCATTCGGGGTCAAAAAGGAGCAAATCCAGAATGAATAAAGTATTTCTGTTACCTTTGGTGCTGGTTATGCTCTTCATGTATCTGATGGACCGTAAAAATATTCACAATGCACCAGCCATCAATCGCTGGGTCTCCCGCGTACTGTATGTTATTAGCATTGGTATCTGGATTTACGGAACATCAACGAAGAGCACCGTTTATGTGGCTACATGGCTGACCCGTTTTATTGACTTGTGGCTCCCCCCTACGTTGTAAATCGTGTAATGGATGCCTGCGGGCAAAAGGAGGATGTACCTGCATGAAACAGTTCACAACCAGACAAATTGTGCTGCTTGGTGTATTGATGGAGGTCGGTATTACCCTTATACATGCTCCGGCGCAGGCAGCGGATCACGCGAATCAGCATGCTTACTGGACCTGTATAATTGCGGCTATCGTGCTATGCTTGCCGATCTGGGCGATGTTGAAACTTAAACGCCGGTTCCCTGATCAGGATCTGATGCAGGCGATGGTGAGCTCTCACCCTGTGCTGGGCCGTGTGCTGCTTGCAATCTACCTTATTTTATTCCTGATCATCTTTGCACGGGATTTGAGGATTATTACGGATCTGGTGGAGGTGGTGCTTTTGCCGCTGACTCCGATTGTGGTCACTTCTCTTATTGTGCTGTTGACTCTGGTATTTATGGCTAAAGGTGGAATAAGCACCATCGTGAATATGACCGAGAATTTTATACCGCTGTTGATTGTGACGCTGTTGACTATGCCTCTTTTTTTTGGGCGTAATATGGATTTTTCGATGCTGAGACCCTACTTACATCCAGAAGTAGAGGGAGTAATCAAGGGGAGTTGGCGCATGCTGGGTTATATGGCCGATATTATGATAGTCCCCTTTGTGATTTCTGGGAAGAGCTATAATGGGCGTAGTGCGTGGTTTGGGCATTTGCTCGGAACCGCTTTTCTGACCATGCTGGTGCTGCTATCCGAGTTGGTTATTGGTGTTCCTATCTTGTCACGGCTATTTTATCCATCGTATGAACTGGTGCGTCAATTGCAGCTAACAGACTTTCTGGATCGGTTCGATTTGTTCGTGGCAGTACTGACCGTACCGACCTTTCTTACGAAGATTGGGGTTGATCTGTACGTTACCAGTTTGGCGGTAAAACGGATGTTTGCCCAAGCCTGGGGGAGCCTGATGGTTTGGCCCGTAGGTTTGTTAGGCTATGTCTGTTCGTTTATGCTGTTCTCCAACATTGTGCAAATTTATGAGTTCAGCCGGGAGTGGACCGCGGTAATAATCATTTTTTTTGTACTTATGCCCTTGGTGCTATGGATGTTGCTCCGACCCAAATCTAAAGAAAAAGACGACGGTGAGCATTCATCTAGCGGGGAGCGGGATAGTAGTAGTCAGAAAGAAAGCCAGCATGGAGGCAGAACAGAACACGGCCGCTTATAAGATTACTGTATTCATCGGAAAAGTAATTCTTATTTGTCTTTTACCCCTCTGATTGTATACTTGGTAGAAAGAAATACGACTTCTACAAGGGAGGCAACAGAATGGCACAACGCATGGCAGGTAAGAGAGTCGCTCTTGCGGGTCCCCGTAAAGCAGAAGAAATGGCGCTGCTAGTTGTGAAGATGGGGGGTGAGCCAGTACAACGTCCGGCTCAGGGCACGGTTTTTCTGGATGATATCGAGCTGCGCAACGCTGTTGTATCGTGGGTGAAGAACCCTCCGGACTGGTACATCTTCACGACAGGTATGGGGCTGGATGCCCTGTTCGATATGGCAGAGGATATGGGCGTGGCTGAGCAGATTATGGAGCTTCTACAATCTTCCAACATTGCAGCGCGGGGCTACAAGACGGTCAATGGACTCAAAAAGCGTGGCTTTACGCCAGTAGTACGAGACGAGGACGGAAGTTTGATCGGATTGACAGGAGCTTTCGCCCCATACGATCTGAAGGGGAAAGAAGTATTGTTGCAACTGCATGGCGATCCAGCCCCACGGTTGGTAAAATGGCTGGACGAGCAGGGGGCAGTGACCCGCCAGGTACTTCCTTATAAGCATATCCCACCTGAGGAAGCAAAATTGCAGGCGTTACTGGAGGATGTTATCCATCGTAATGTTGATGCTGTTACGTTCACGAGTGGTCCGCAAATCCGATTTTTAGCCCAATATGCGAGAGAGCAAAATCGAATCGAGGATTTACTGGAAGCTTTCCGCGAGGATGTGATTGCTGTATCAGTAGGGAAGGTGACTGCGCAGTCCATTGTGGAAGAGGGGATTGAACGAGTCGTGTTTCCAACCGAAGAGCGCATGGGCGCGATGATGGTGGAGCTTGGCAAATATTTTGAGCATAACGATTCGGTGCATGGCTGTGGTCTGAAGATCGTGAATGGTCATTGAAATGAGATAGAAATGAGATAGAAATTATAAATATAGTATGCTAAAAATGAACTTATATTTTTGGATAAAGCGTAAAATAAAGATAAGGGCCTGCGAGGTCTTTATCTTTTTTTTATTGGACATGCATCGACAAAGATTTTTGTTATAGCGAAAATATTTAGCTAATATAATGAATAAGTTTCGATGCATGATACTTAGGACAGGAGCTGAGACGTTAATGAATTCTATTTGTGTATTTGCCGGGTCCAGACCTGGACATTCATCGGTATATGTTGAAGCGGCAGGCAAGCTGGGAGAAGCCATGGCTCGCCATCATATCCGTCTGATCTACGGTGGCTCCAGTAGGGGGCTGATGGGTCAGGTTGCGGATGGCATGCTGGCGGGTGACGGTCAGGTCACTGGCATTATGCCCACCCTGTTATTTGATGCAGAGATCATTCATCGGGGAGTTACCGAATTTATTGAAGTAGCGAGCATGCATGAGCGTAAAGCGGCAATGAGCGAGATGGCCGATGCGTTTATAGCCCTTCCGGGTGGCTTGGGAACCTTTGAGGAGCTGTTCGAGGTATTGTGCTGGGCTCAAATCGGCATTCATCGCAAGCCGATTGGGCTGCTGAATGTGAATGGATATTTTGACCCGTTAGTAGAAATGGTGCGCCATAGCGTGCAAGAGGGGTTTACCGGGGCTGAGCATCCAGCGTTATTAAGTATCTCTGCGGACCCGGATGAATTGCTACATATGTTAAAAAATAAAGCAGAGAACTTGAAATAAAGCGTTTTTCGTGCTTGCACAACTGATTGAGGCAAGGTTATGATAAGACCCATAATCAAATAGCGGACAGACAAGGTGCCTTTGCGGTTGAGCAAAGGGTAACAGGGAATCGGGTGCAAATCCCGAGCGGTCCCGCCACTGTAAGGAAGAGGATTTTTTTAAATGGTCACTCGTGAAAAACGGGGAAGACGAAAGAATCTGTTGATGCCAAGCCAGGAGACCTACCTTGATCTGTATGCACCGTTAACCTTCGTGGAGAGGATGGGTGTACGAAATCAGGAAATCAGGCACACGTTGCTTTTTCCATGTTGGTTAGAGGTTTGCGTGGATATGAACGTGCAGCAGCGTTTGAAGCGTAAACAGACAGGTGGAAAACAACGGCAGGCTGGAGGAAGACAAATAGTGTCTTCTTACGCTGTTTGTTCGTCTGATGAGAGATACGTACATAGAAACCCCATCCGGGCAGGATGGGGTTTTTTGAGTTACAGGATGTCCATAAATCATTGAAATAGATAGGATAGCTGCCCTGAAAAGGATGAATAGGAGGAGCACGATGAGCCCATTAGGAAAATTGTTGGTTATTGGATTTGGACCAGGAGATATGGAACATATCACAAAACGGGCGCTGGATGCGCTGGCCGAAAGTGAGGTCATTATCGGCTACAATACCTACGTTGATTTGATCCGTCCGTTGTTGAACGGACAGGAGATTGTACGCACAGGGATGACAGAGGAAGTGAGCCGTGCGCAGGAGGCGGTTCGCCAAGCAGAGATGGGCAAGAAGGTAGCTGTCATTTCCAGTGGAGATGCAGGAGTCTATGGTATGGCAGGGCTGGTGTACGAAGTGCTGATGCAAAAAGGCTGGCGACGCGAGGACGGGGTTGAGGTAGAAGTCGTGCCAGGGATCTCTGCTATTCAGTCCTGTGCTTCACTGTTGGGCGCGCCAGTTATGCATGATGCTTGCACGATCAGTCTGAGTGATCATCTGACCCCATGGGAAACGATTGTGAAGCGCGTAGAAGCAGCGGCTTCTGCCGATTTTGTGATTGCATTATATAATCCGCGCAGTGGCCGACGTACCCGCCAGATTGTGGAGACGCAGTCCATTTTGCTGCGTTACCGCGATCCGCAAACTCCAGTTGGGTTGGTGAAAAGTGCTTATCGTGAACGTCAGCAAGTTATTGTCACGACGCTGGAAGATATGCTGAATCATGACATCGGGATGCTGACAACTGTAATCATCGGTAATTCCTCGACAACGGTGTATGACGGCTTGATCGTGACTCCGCGCGGATATCAGCGCAAATACACGCTGGATGCGACCGAGCAAGCGCTCAAGCCGCATCAGCGTCTCCGTACGGAAGCGGAGCCGTGGTCGCTGGGCGCGCAAGAGGCCGCACCGCAGGCGGGTGCAGCCCCGACTACGCTCGCTGGTCCCTCCGCGAGCGGCGCTGCGATTGCGACGCAGGCACGCCCGCAAGCGATGGCTGCCGTGCAGGCAACGACCGCTGTGCAAACCGGCGCAGCAACCCCGGCATCGCTGGCGGCAGAGGCACTAAGCCGCCTCGCTGTTGGCGGCAAGCTGCCTGACGCAGCCAACGCTCGCTGGAGCGGGCAAGCGCCTACCGCCGAGAGCACCGCAAGAACGTCAGCGGTGGCCGGAGCGGGGGCTACGGCCGGGATGGCGACAGGCGGCTTTGGCAAGCCTGCGCTGTTTGAGGTGGGCGTTTCCCCGGGTGTGGGAAACAAGAAGTTCACCGCTCGCCAGATGGCAATGCTCGCCGAGGTAGCGGGTGATGACGGCGAGCTGGAGTACACGCCGGATCATCAGATCGTGCTGCGTGTGCCGTGCGCAGACCCCGAGGAACTGGTCGGACGACTGCGGGATGAACGATTCATTGTCATGCCGATCGGCGATGTGTTTAAGGTGAAGGCGTGCGACTTCTGCAATATGGAGAAGGATGACGCTGTGCCTGTGGCTGAACATCTACAGGTTGTACTTGGCGGATTACAGGCACCCAAGGAAACGAGCATTGCTTTGAACGGATGCGGTATGGCCTGCTATGGAGCGGTGCTGGAGGATATTGGCATCGTCTATCGCAAGGGAGGATACGACCTCTTCCTTGGTGGCAAAAAATTCGGGCGCAATGCTCATGCCGCTCAGCCCGTAGCGGAAGGGATTCCGGGTGATCAAATTACTGACATTGTGGAGAACGTCATCGCTGAATATAAGGAAAAAGGGCATCCGAACGAGCGTTTTCATAAATTTTTTAAACGTGTAGGCGTCGTTGCGGGTTTCCGGCATGAAGATGCACCAGCAACGGTAGAAGTGAATGCGGTTTGTGGTGATTAATGGACTGAAGGCCTGATGAACTGGATACAAGCATATATATAAAATAGGGCGTCATGCAGGCTATCCCTATTAAAGAGGAGGAAAAAACAGCAGTGGATGCAATATTGTTAGTTGGACATGGAAGTCGGGACCCGGAGGGGAACCAGGAACTGCTGGAATTTGCACAGGCAGTGGCAGACCGGGTACCGGATATGTGCGTGGAAACCTGTTTCTTGGAGTTGGCACGTCCCAGCATTGCTGATGGGATGCAAACATGTGTGGAGAAAGGTGCGACGCGTGTCGTTCTCATTCCGATTATCTTGTTCGCAGCGGTACATGCCAAAATTGATATTCCGATGGCTATTGATCGGGCAAAAGCAAAATATCCACAGGTGGAATTTGTATATGGACGCCCGATTGGCGTTCACGAGAAAATCGTCAGCATTCTGCAAAGCCGCTTGAAAGAGGCCCGTCCGGTTGCAGTTCCAGCGGGAATGAATAGCGCTGTAGGGGCATTTGCCGAGGTATCCGACGAAGAAACGGCGGTACTTGTGTTAGGACGCGGAAGTAGCGATCCAGATGCGAACAGTGACTTTTTCAAAATCACCCGTATGCTATGGGAACAGCTTTCTTATACGTGGGTAGAGAGCAGCTTTATCGGTGTGACGCAGCCTTCTTTTCCCGATGGATTGGAGCGTTGTGTACGACTGGGGGCCAAAAAGATTATCGTGCTTCCCTATTTTCTGTTCACGGGTGTGCTGATTAAGCGCATCGGAGAAATGACCCAGGAATTTGCCGAGGCTCACCCTACATTACAAGTGGAAATGGGAGGATATTTTGGTTTTCATCCTCAATTGATTGAACTGGTGCTGGAGCGAGCTAAGGAAGGCTTGTTCGGCAAGGTTACGGCCAATTGTGATAACTGCCAGTTCCGTCTGGAGGCGCAGGAGCACCACCATCATCACCACGACCATGACCATGACCATGACCATGACCACCATCACGATCATGAGCATCATCACCATCACCATGCACATGATCACGATCATCATGATCACCATACACACAGCCACGATCACACTCATGAGCATGTCGATGCTCACAGCCATGATGACCATGATCACCATCACGAGCATTCACATACGCCATCTGTAGTGAATGGAAGCGGGCAGGTGAAGGGCTCATGATATTCATGCTATGTGGAACGAGCGATGCTCGGGAATTGGCGCTGCAAATCCGTGACAATGGCTACAACGTATTGACCTCGGTCGTAACCGAAAGCGCGGCAGCCAGCTTGGCCGAAGCAGGACTGGACGTACGTACAGGCCGAATGACAGCCGATGAAATGAGTGCAATGATTCGGGAGCAGGGAATACAGGCGGTTGTTGATGCCAGTCATCCTTTTGCAGAAGAAGCACATGCGAATGCGATGACAGCCGCTCGCGAGTCCGGAGTTCCTTATATTCGCTACGAGCGGGCGGGACTGGTGTATGACAATCATCCATTGCTCCACATCGTTTCTTCCTATGAAGAGGCCGCATTAGAAGCGAAGCAACTCAAAGGCTCTGTCATGCTTACGACAGGCAGTAAGACGCTCGGCACGTTCACCAAGCATTTACTCGGAGACCCGGAGATTCGTCTGGTTGCACGCATGCTGCCGCGCTTGGACAATATGGAGAAATGCGGCGAACTGGGCATGGAGCAAAAGAATATTATTGCCATGCAGGGACCCTTTTCCCGCGAGATGAACGAAGCATTGTACAAGCACTATGGCACGACCGTGATGGTCACCAAGGAAAGCGGACGCACGGGAGCAGTGGATGAAAAGGTTCAATCTGCATTGGAGCTGGGGATTCACGTACTTTTGATTTCCAGGCCGGAAGTGGAATTTGGCACAGTATTTGATCATTTCGACGGAGTCATCGACGCACTGCGCATAGCAAAAGAGAAAACTTCAATTTGAGTTGAGCCTTACCCCTGCGAGTCCAGTCCATCAGGAACGACTTCTGGCATGTATTTAAAATATAGTCATCTTAAAACAGGTGTTTTTAAAAGGTATCTATGATTTTGTAGCAATGAATTGTCATTTTCCTAAACTATTTTCTAATTTTCCATAAGGGAGTGGTCGATACGATGGATTTTAAAACAGATTTCAAACCGCTAACGGTACAGCCGCAGGAAATTGAGGGTAAAAGCTTCGAGATGATCACAGAAGAATTGGGAGAGCATCCTTTTACAGCAGAGCAATATCCCGTTGTACAGCGTGTCATTCATGCATCTGCTGATTTTGAGCTGGGCCGCAGCATGGTGTTTCATCCAAAGGCGATTGAAGCTGGGATTGCAGCTATTCGTGCAGGACAGCAGGTAGTGGCGGATGTGCAGATGATTCAAGCGGGGCTGAGCAAGGATCGTATCCGTCAATTTGGCGGGGATGTGCATGTGTACATATCTGACCCTGACGTCATGGAAGAAGCGAAAAGACTGAATACGACACGCGCCATTATTTCGATGCGCAAAGCGATTCAGGCGGGCGAAGGTGGCATTTATGCCATTGGTAATGCGCCGACAGCGTTGCTGGAGTTGATCCGTCTGGTAAAAGAAGGAGCGGCTAAACCCGGACTGGTGATTGGCATGCCCGTCGGTTTCGTATCGGCAGCAGAATCCAAGGACGAGCTGCGCAAGCTGGATATTCCGTTCATTACGAATATTGGACGCAAGGGCGGCAGTACAATTGTCGTAGCAGCATTGAATGCGATCTCCTTAATGGCTGTCCGCTAGATGCGGTTGTCCGTTTGCTGTATCATGAAATGAATTAGAACATGATCAGCAGAAGAGGTTAAGGAGGAATTGGCATGGAAAAGGAAGCGGCGTCCGCCAACAGGCCCAAACGGATGAAAAGTGGTGAAGCTCCCGCGCCGGACAAGCCGATGCGGTCAGGCTTTACGACGGGGGCTTGTGCGGCTGCAGTGGCCAAAGGAGCGGTACAACTGCTCATCACGGGCATTCCACCGAAGGAAGCAGTGATATCGCTGCCCGCGGGCTTCGATCATGCGTTTGAGCTGATCGAGCCTGTGTTGGACGCGGACGAAGCTTCCTGCACGACGATCAAGGACGGTGGCGATGACCCAGATGCCACGCATCAGGCGAAAATTATCGCCTCCGTTAGCTGGCGCGAGGAGCCGGGTATTGAGCTGGACGGCGGCATCGGCGTGGGACGTGTAACGAAGCCTGGTCTGCCTGTGCCTGTCGGGGAAGCAGCGATTAATCCGGTGCCGCGACGGATGATTACGGAGGCTGTGACAGGCGTGCTTGAAGAACACGGATCGGCCAAAGGTGTCCGTGTCGTCATCAGCGTACCGGACGGCGAAGAAATCGCCAAGAAAACGCTGAACGGGCGACTTGGCATTCTAGGCGGTATTTCCATACTAGGCACGCGTGGTGTGGTCGTTCCGTTTTCCACGTCAGCTTATAAAGCCAGCGTCGTGCAGGCCATATCGGTTGCACAAGCGATGAACTGCCAGGAAATAGTCCTGACTACAGGCGGCAGCAGTGAAAAATATGCCATGCAAATGTACGATCAGCTGACGGAAGAGGCCTTTATTCAGATGGGGGATTTTGTCGGCTTTGCCATTAAGCATGGGAAGCGGCTGGGAATGAAAAAGATTATTCTCGTCGGTATGCCTGGCAAGCTGTCAAAGGTAGCTCAAGGTGTCATGATGGTACACTCCAAGAGCGCTCCGGTGGATTTTGGATTTTTGGCCCAGGTTGCACGTGAAGCAGGTGTGGATGAGTCACTTGCAGCGACAGTGGCAGAGGCCAATACAGCTACGCAGGTGGCGGATATGATGACCGAAGCGAATGCGCTTAGCTTTTTTGAAAAGCTGTGTACCTACGGATGTCAGCATTGTCTGGACCATGCAGGTGGTGGAATTGTCGTGGAAATGGTACTGGTAACGATGAAAGGGAACGTGCTGGGGAGGGCGAGAGTCGGTGAGTAGAGTGATTCGTGTCATTGGTATCGGTGAAAATGGAGCGGCAGGTCTGTCGCAGGAGACGCTGGAGCACATTGAGCGTGCCGACCTGCTGGTTGGTGGAGAACGCCAGCTAGCCTTTTTCAAGGCATTCGTAGGGGAAAAACGAACATTAAAGAGCGGCTTATCTACCGTGGTAGAAGAATTGGGACGGTTGCGCAAGGACAAGGATATTGTCGTGCTTGCGTCAGGCGATCCGCTTTTTTTTGGAATTGCAGGTTATTTGTCTGCCAAGCTGGGGTCGAAACATCTGGATATTTTGCCGCATCTCAGCTCGGTTCAACTGGCGTTTGCGCGTCTCGGTGAAAGCTGGCAGGATGCGGTGCTGGAAAGCGTACATGGCCGTCCGATGACTGGATTGGCGCAGCGGATCGATGGACAGAACAAGGTCGCGCTGCTGACGGACGACCGCAATCATCCCGCCGCACTCGCTGCCTATCTGCTGCATTATGGCATGACGGAATATGATGCCTTTGTCGGCGAGCATTTGGGCGGACCGGATGAGGCGTATCAGCATTATACGTTGGATGAGATGGCGCAGGGAACGTTCCAACCACTGAATGTGGTTATTTTGCGCCGCCGTAAGGGTGAAGACGTGCCTGCAATTCGTCGGGGATTTGGCTTCGAGGATGAGGAATTTCACCAGCGTAAGCCGGAAAAGGGACTGATCACGAAGCGTGAAGTACGCGTATTCAGCTTGTCCGAGCTGCGTCTGACCGAACGAAGCATCGTATGGGATATCGGCGCAGGTTCCGGCTCTGTAGCGGTGGAATGTGCGCGGCTGGCCAAGTATGGGCAAGTATTTGCCATTGAGAAGAACGAAGGCGATCTGGCTAATGTGGAAGCGAACAAAATCAAATTCCGTACCGATTTCCCGGTTATTCATGCCAAAGCGCCTGCCGGACTGGAAGATCTGCCAGACCCGGATGCGGTGTTTATCGGTGGGAGCGGGGGAGAATTGGCCGAACTGATTCGTCTGTGTGCTTCCCGTCTGCGGAAGGATGGACGAATTGTAGTGAATGCTGCAACGATTGAGACGCTGCATGACGGGATGAAGGCGATGCAAGCAGCAGGTCTCGATACTTCGGTGACGTTATTGCAAACAGCGCGCAGCAAGCCGATTTTGAATATGACTCGTTTTGACGGACTCAATCCGATATATGTCATTACAGGACAGCCGTCGGTGGACGTGGCTGACGAAGTAGCAGGGGAGTAAGCTGGTAATTCAAGAGGGGGAGAGAGACAGCATGAATACGGCGGCAACAGGAACACTTTACGGCGTAGGCGTGGGGCCGGGTGATCCCGAGCTGATTACAGTCAAGGCGTATCGCATGATTCAGGAATGTGCAGTTGTGGCTTATCCGAAGAAACGCCGGGGAGGTAAGTCGTATGCTCACGAAATCGTGGAATTGTACGTCAACCCGGAGGAAAAGGAGATGCTGGGACTCATTTTTCCAATGACCAAGGACCCGGTTGTACTGGAGCGGGAGTGGAACAAAACGGTGGTTGCTTGCTGGGAGGCACTGAGCCAAGGCAAGGATGTAGCCTTTGTCACAGAGGGAGACCCTAATCTGTACAGTACCTTTATTCATTTGGCACGGCTCATGAAGGATCTCCATCCTGAGGTGCCGATTGTATCTATTCCGGGCATTTCGTCTGTGTTGGGAGCGGCGGCAGCGCTGGAATTGCCTTTGGCAGACGGAGATCAGCAGGTCGGTATTATTCCGGCTACGGATGATCGGGAAGCGATGAAGCAGGCGATTGAGAATCACGATACGGTCGTGTTTATCAAGGTTGCCAAGGTACTGGATTTGATTTTGGATGTGCTGGATGAACTCCATCTTGGGGACCGTGCATCAGTCATTACCAAGGTCACTTCCCCTTATGAAATGGTATGGCGCGACGCACGTGAGCTGCGCGGACAGGAGCTTGAATATTTGAGTTTAATGGTGGTGAGCAAATGACGTTGGAGCCCAAAGTATATATCGTAGGAGCAGGTCCCGGCGACCCGGAGCTGATTACTGTCAAAGGCTCCCGGATTCTACGCACGGCCGATGTGGTATTGTACACGGATTCACTCGTGAACGACGAGCTGATTGCCACGGCCAAGCCAGAGGCGCAGGTATTGCAAAGCTCAGGCATGGATTTGGAGCGGCAGGTCGAGATTATGAGCGAGGCTGTGCAGGCTGGACGCAGTGTAGCTCGCGTACATACAGGTGATCCGGCAGTGTACGGTGCGATTTTGGAGCAAATGGTGTTGCTGAAGCAGCGCGGAGTAGCATACGAAATCGTACCAGGCGTCAGCTCGGTCTTTGCTTCTGCGGCGGTGCTGGGTGCAGAGCTAACTGTGCCTGACCTGACGCAGACGGTCATTCTGACGCGTGCCGAAGGCCGTACACCTGTACCGGATCGGGAAAAGCTGCGGGACTTGGCGTCCCATCACTGTACAGTGGCACTGTTCCTCAGCGCAACGCTGGCAAAGAAGGTGGTCGTTGAGTTTCTGGCAGCAGGCTGGAGTGAGGACACGCCTGTAGCGGTTGTGCAGCGCGCGACCTGGCCGGATCAAAAGATCGTACGCACGACGCTTGCTCAATTACCCGCCGATTTGCGTGCAGCAGGCATAACGATGCATGCCATGATTTTGGCAGGCTGGGCGCTCGACCCGGAGCTGGTGGACAAGGACGCGCATCGTTCCAAGCTGTATGACAAGTCGTTCACCCATGGCTACCGGAAGGGAGTGAAGCCCGGTGAGTAATCCATTTGCCGCTGTGGCGATCACGAAGCATGGAGTGGAGATGGTCCGCAATTTGGGAGCCAGCTTTCCGGGCACGGATGTGTATTACATGTCCAAGTTTGAGCGTGGCGACGAGCAGCAGCGTGGCATTCAATTGTTCGAAGGCTCGGTCAAGCTGATTTTGCCGGATTTATTTAAACAATATAACGGTATTATTTTGTTTATATCTCTCGGTGCAGTGGTTCGTATGATTGCACCAATTTTGGTGGATAAAAAGGTAGACCCAGCGGTAGTTGTCATTGATGATCGTGGCGAGCATGTCATTAGCGTATTGTCTGGCCATTTGGGTGGCGCCAATGAATTGACCCGCCATGTAGCGGCTGTACTAGGCGCACGTGCTGTAATCACGACTGCATCGGACGTGCAGGGCACGATCCCGGTGGACATGTTTGGTCGGGAATTGGGTTGGGTGGTCGATAGCTTCGACAAGGCCACTCCTGTGAGCGCCGCTGTTGTGAACGAGGAGCCTGTTGCGCTCATACAAGAGACAGGCGAACGGAACTGGTGGCGTTATGACAAGCCTGTACCTGGACATATCAAGGTATATGCTTCGACGGCAGAAGCATTGCAAGAACCGTTTAACGCCGCATTGGTCGTGAGTGACCGTTTATTGGAGCCGGAGGAAGAGGAGCAGCTTCTTTCTAATGGCGTGCTGTACCGTCCGAAAAGCTTGGTGCTCGGCATCGGCTGCAACCGTGGGACTGCATTAGAGGAACTGGAGGCGGGTGTGCTGAACACCTTGCAAGAGCTGCGTTTGTCCGTGAAAAGCGTACGGAATATTGCCACCATTGATCTGAAAAAGGATGAAGAGGGCTTACTTGCCCTTTGCGCCAAATACGGTTGGGAACTGGTGACGTATACTCCGTCAGAGCTGAATACGGTGCAGCTTCCCAATCCATCGGAAACCGTCTTTAAATACACTGGCGCATATGGGGTCAGTGAACCTTCAGCCTTGTTGTCTTCTGGTGCAGACCATTGGCTGCTGGAGAAGAAAAAAAGCGGCAATATGACGCTGTCTGTAGCGCGGGTTTCCTATGACTGACATCATGAAGCAGGCTGTACAGTCTGATCCGTCTGCTGCTACGCGTAGAAGCCGTATTGTTGTTGCCGGAACAGGCAGCGGCGCAGGCAAAACGACTGTTACCCTCGGGCTGATGAAGGCGTTCGCCGACAGCGGCCTGCGAGTGCAGGGTTTTAAATGCGGGCCGGATTATATCGATCCGACCTATCATACTGCTGCGACCGGGACCTCTTCCCGTAATCTGGATTCATGGATGACCTCACCGGATACGGTGCGTGAAATCTTTATCCATGCTTCCGAAGGCGCGGATATTTCCGTGATTGAAGGCGTCATGGGGCTGTATGACGGCAAGGACCCGCTCAGCAACACCGGCTCGACCGCTGAGATCGCCATGCTGACAGATAGCCCTGTATTGCTGGTGGTCGACGTGCGCAGTATGGCACGAAGCGCCGCCGCTATTGTGCTCGGCTTTCAGCGCTTGGAGCCCAAGCTGCGCATTGTGGGCGTAATTGTGAATCGCTGCGGTAGCCAAGGGCACTATGGCATCGTCAAAAAGGCGATTGAGCAGGAGTGCGGCATCCCCGTGCTCGGCTGGTTAAAGCGTGATGACGGGCTGGATATTCCTGAGCGTCATCTGGGTTTAGTACCCGCTGTGGAACGCGGCGAGCTGGAGCCGCTTTTCCAACGGGCGGCAGAACTGATCCGCGCGGGTACGGATCTGGATGCACTGCGGGCATTGGCGGATTCGGCTCCGCCGTTGTCTCTGCCCGCACAACCGTTGTTTCCCCCGGATTGGCTTCCATCAGCAGGGCATGAAGCTGATACCGGGGAACGTCCCGTCATCGCCGTCGCCAGAGATGCGGCGTTCAATTTTTACTACCCGGAAAATATGGATTTGCTACGTCAGGCGGGAGCAGAGATTGTCTATTTCAGTCCGCTGGCGGGAGAACGCGTACCTGAGCAGGCAAGCGGCCTATATCTGGGCGGCGGTTTCCCCGAAGAGTTTGCCGCAGATATCGCTGCAAACAAGGGCTTTTTGGAAGATATCCGCAACGCGGTAAGCCGGGATGCGCCAGTATTCGCCGAATGCGGCGGTTATATGGTACTGGCACGGACACTTACGGATCGTATGGGGAATGCCTATCACATGGCCGGGGTTATTCCGTCGGACGTCCGCATGCAGGAGAAACGGGCTGCACTGGGATACCGGGAAGCAACCGCTTTGCAGGATTGCTTGCTGCTGGAGGCTGGAGAGACCATTCGGGGACATGAATTTCATTATTCTGTCATGCACTATGATGAATCATCCGCCCCCTACTCCTACGCCTATCAAACCAAGGGGATGCGTGGTCTCCAGAGCGAGGGTTATGCGAAAGGGAACCTTTTGGCAGCCTACACGCATGTTCATCTTGCATCTCTTCCCAAGGCGGCAGCACGCTGGGTAGAACAATGCCGGGCTTACGGTCAATAGGTTTGCAAACGAGTCCACTACTTCATATAAATGAAAAAAGCCGAGTCCCCTAAAGGGCCCGGCTTTTCTAAATTCAATAGATTTAAACCTTACATAGTATGGAAGCGTATACATTACTTTTTTGGTGATTCGCTTACATGAGTTTTTTCAGTTGGGAAATCCTTCCCTGACTCACGCCAAGCATGGAGGCGAGTTGTTTTTGTGAAGATGCTGGATGTTCTTCCATAAGCTCTCTCATTTTTTCCAAAATAACGTCTGTGCGCTGATAAATTTTTTTCATATGCATATTTTGCTTAAGTGGGGGTGAATGGGTTTCAGTCGCTGTGACCGGAACTAAATCTTCCGTTTTCATCGAGGCTGCACATTCATCGCAGATAAACTGATCTTTAAAGTAGGTGTTGGTATCAACCGCACCGCAAAATATACAGTTGGTTGATTTGTACTTACGGAGCATGAGTGTCTGGTCTTCAATAAAAAACTCTAATGGATCGCCGATGTCAATCTCCATCGTCATGCGCAACTCTTTAGGAAGCACAATTCGCCCCAAGCTGTCCAAGGGCCGGGTCATTCCAGTCCTTTTCATTCATGCAACCTCCCCGGTTTTTTAAGATTTATAGAATGTATAAGGTTTGAGGCAATTCTTATCAATTCTATAACCGCAAGCATAAATTCTTACAAAAAGCGGCCCTTCATTGTTAATCAAGCATGGACGCACTTTTTTTCTTACGAGTATACCATAAACAGGCCGAATCGCCATCGTTCAGATTTATAAATTTTGAATAAGTTTTAATAAGTTTATTGCGAGCGAACATATATGCTATAATCGTCTGCTAAAGGATTTAATAGGTCGTCTGTAGAATTATTTATATATGCCGTAGCTCGGACAATGATGGCGGTGTTATGGGAAATGGATAAGGGCCAAACGGAATTTTCTGAGCGTTTTGACCCCACAAACAAGAATAAATGACACGGGCCCCGCCTTTAAAGTCCTTATATACAAGTCAGGCAAGGAGGATTTATCATGGAAAAAAGAAAAGCATTGTTGTTAGGAGATTATTCGTATCCGGAGTTTCACCCGCTGCAAGGGGTGGACGAAGAGATTAGCCATATTTTACAGGATTGGATGACGGTACAGTGCAGTGAGAATCGTAAAATGCTGCTCAAGGAAAATCTAACCTCATTTGATCTATGTATCTCGTACTGCGATAGCCGCAAGGAGGTTCTGTCACCTCAACAAACAGCAGGATTGCTGTCTTATGTTAGCGGCGGGGGTGGATTGCTTGTGCTGCATAACGGAATCACATTGCAAGGACGGTATGAAATTGCACAGTTAATGGGTGCACGTTTCTTGCGACACCCGGCTGCGGGTCCACTTTCCTTCAAAGTAACGGAGCCGGATCATCCGATTATGGAAGGAATCGAGCCGTTCGAAATGCAAGAGGAGCCGTATCGTTTTGATTTTGATCCATTCACTGAAAAAACACTACTGATGGAATATGAACACGAAGGCCAGTGGTGGCCGGCTGCATGGTCACTGTCCTATGGCTTGGGTCGGGTCGTCTATTTGATGCCTGGACATAATCAGCCAAGCTTCCAGCACGAGGGATACCGCAAGCTGCTGCTTCAGGCTGCCAAGTGGGCTGGACGCTTTCCGGGTTAAACATAGATCATTCCATTCATTGAGGAAGGGGAGCTGCGAACTTTATGCGGCTCCCCTTTTCAGGTTATACTATAGGTAATCACAGGTAGGGGAGGATATATTATGAGCGATTTGTTCAAAAAAGCCATCTCATTGGGGTGGGGCCTCACCGTTGTCAGCAAAGAAAAGGTGGAGAAAGCCGTCGAGGATCTTGTAAACCGGGGAGAACTTGCGCCCTCGGAATCCAAAGCGCTGGTCGATCGTCTGATCGAACGAGGGGCAGAGGAACAGGGACAATTCAAAACAGTGATCCGCGAACAGGTTAGCCGCATTTTGCAGGAGCTGGAAGTACCTACCGAAAATGATGTTACAAGTTTGGAGCAGCGTGTGGCATTGTTGGAAAAACAGGTAGCGGAGCTGGAAAAAGAAAAGGCGGCGCTTACGGGTTCGAGCGACGCTGAAGAAGCGAACCGGCTGGATTAAAATGGCGGTTCGTATGAAGCACGCCGGTCGTTACCGGGAAATTGCCATGGCGCTGGCGCGTCATGGCTTTGGCTATATGGTGGAAGAAATGGGACTGTTCCAGCTGCTGTCATTGCCTCGCAAGTGGCTGACGAGAGAAACTCCCGAGTCCAAAACGCTAGGTGAACGGATTCGACTTGTGCTGGAGGATCTGGGGCCTGCATTCATCAAGCTTGGACAGTTGGCAAGCACACGTGCTGACCTGCTGCCGGAGCCTATTATCCGTGAGCTGGTTAAGCTTCAGGATCAGGTACCACCGTTTTCATCTGAAACGGCGCGTGGCATTCTGGAGCAAGAGCTGGACACGTCATTAGAGGACATACTGGTTCGTTTTGACGATGTTCCGCTGGCCGCTGCTTCGATCGGGCAAGTGCATCTGGGCAAGCTGCACAGCGGCGAAATGGTCGCCATTAAAATCCAGCGTCCTGGCGTTAATCGCATTATTCGGCGAGATTTGGACATTTTGCGGGAACTGACCGCTATGGCAGCCAAGCGCTGGGAGTGGGTAGAGCGATATCAGCTTCGCCAGATGGTGGAGGAGCTGGGGAGATCGCTCATTCAGGAGCTGGATTACAACCATGAAGCCCGTAATACAGAGAAGATTGCGCTCCAATTTGAGCAGGACCCACATATCTATATTCCGAAAATATACTGGGATCATACCTCTTCCCGTATACTGACTATGGAGTTTCTAGACGGAACTCACTTGGGTAGTCGTGAAGAGCTATTACGCCGTGGATATAACTTGAAAGAACTGGCGCAGCGGCTGGTGAACAGCATGCTGCATCAAATTTTTATAGAGGGATTTTTTCATGCCGATCCCCATCCGGGGAATTTACTCGTTTTGAAAAATGGCAGTCTTGCTTATTTGGACTTTGGCATGACGGGAAGGTTGAGCGAAGAGATGAAGAATCATCTCGCTTCCCTCATTATTGCCCTGATGCGCAAAAATACCGATGCCATGGTTCGGTCTATCGAACGTTTGGGTCTGGTCGAACCGGACACCGACCTGAATGCGCTGCGTGCCGATCTGGACAAGATACGCGAAGATTACTCAGACGTTCCTTTCTCACAGGTCAGTATTGGTGATGCTTTGAACGACCTATTTGGCGCAGCGCAGCGCCATCGGATTGGTTTGCCGTCGGACGTCCTGTTGCTAGGCAAGGCGTTGCTGACACTGGAGGGGGTCGTGGAGCACCTGGACCCCGATCTCAGTATTATTGCTTTGGCTGAGCCCTTTGGTAACAAGCTGTTGAAGGAACGCTTCAGCGGTCGTCGTATCCGAGGCAAGCTGCTGGGTGGTGCGACTGAGCTGGTGGAGACGCTGATGGAACTACCAGGACATGCGAGGCATTTGGCCTCGATTATCAGCAAGGGCAAGCTTAAGCTGGAGGTTACTGTGCCGGAGCTGGAAATGCTTCTGCGCAGGCTGGATCAGATCAGCAACCGTCTGTCATTCAGTATCGTGCTGTTAGCGTTCAGCATTATTATGGTCGGACTTATTATCGGTTCATCGCTGAATCATCAGGTGACCATGCTGTGGAATGTACCTGCCATTGAAATCGGCTTTGTTGTCGCTCTCTTAATGGTTGCCTTTTTACTATATTCCATTTTTAAATCGGGAAGATTCTAGATACTGACCAGAAAGGAAAACTTATGGATACACATAAGATGAATAATCTCCAAATTGCAGATGTGCCATGGCACCGCCTGACTACCCCTTATGGTAGGGGCACGAAGTTGCCACAATTGATATCCAACGGGGAGTACGCAGCCATTGCTGATCTGATAGAGCATCAAGGCACACTGTGGCAGGTTACGCCATGGGTGTTACTTTTCTTATTGCGTAATATGCATATGAGAAATTCGGATGATATCACGCGGAGTGAGTTGGAACTGTACCATGCGGTTGTTGGAGCATTGGACATGGAAAACGCACAAGAGGATTCACAGAAGTCTGTAGATTCCCTAACCATGCTGCTGGACGAAAAATATCTATGGCCGGCAGACAGCGATCCAGAAGAAGATGAACTGGAGTGGGAAGAGGAAGAAGCACGCGGTTATGATCCGGTAGCTTTTTGGAGTTATTATGACTATAGTTATCGATTATTGAAGCAAGCACTGCCTGACTTTGAAGGCTTACTCCAGCAGCATGCGGACTCTGAGATTGCTGAATCCCTATCGGAGCTTGTACAGAAATTGCGAAAATTTTAAACATAAGAAAACGAATCAAATGAGCTATGACAGGAAACTAATCTTTTGCTAAGGAGTGATTTTAGTGGCAAAAAAATTAACTGATCTACATCGAATACGTCTCTTAAATCTCCTTCGTGATATTGGGTTTGAACCATCAAAAGTTACTATAGAAAATAAACAGGGGGAAACTGAGGTTATTGATTTAGAGTCCCCGTTACCGAAAGGGTTGCAAGCTGTTTTAAATTCCCGAGGCAGCCTAAGTAAGGAGCAATTACTTGAGATCGAAGAGAGTGTTAAACAATCCAGAGAGGATTGGGATTAGATGGGGTATTTATTTGATACGAATGCAGCTATTGCCCTTCATAGACTTGACTCATCTTTGGATAGAGTAATACGACAAGCTGAGAAAGACAAAGAGAATATTTTCTTTTCTGTTATAACTCAGTCCGAGTTTATAGCCGGGTTGCCCACTGATACTGCCTTAGATTCAATACCTTTTCTTGGCGGGGAATTTATTGCAGTTAATTCAGATATCGCAGTTAAAGCGGGGCGTATCAGAAGAGAACAAAAAGATAAGTTTGCAAGAAAGCTCAAGGCTCCAGATGCATTGATTCTTGCGACAGCTATTTAAACCAATTGGTACTGGTTACGGCGGATCAAGATCTACAGTTCGCGGAGTCTGAGTATGAAGTTAAGGTGATAAACTTTAGCAGGTTAGAATCTTAGAAATTGCGAAAATTTTAATTATAAGAAAACGAAATAAGATGAAGATAATGATCGATATTTCAAGGAAATAGATGATTTCTTTCTGTAAACAGCCTTTTAACTCATTCGTCTCTGCGATTTCCTTACGTTATAATGATGGACTGAATGTAACGGACCGGGTTCGTTTGAGAGAGACGAACTGAATGATAGGAGAGTCTTGGCGATTGGTCGCTGGACGGAGACCCGAAACACACGGGGTGCGAGTCAACACGCTACTTTCCGTAAATATAGGAGGCTGGAACGAGACAGTATGAATCTTAGACAACAATGGTTCGGTAATATCCGGGCCGATATACTTGCGGGCATGACCGTGGCGCTAGCACTAATTCCCGAGGCGATTGCCTTCTCGATCATTGCGGGGGTCAATCCCATGGTCGGGCTGTATGCCTCCATCTCGATGGCAATTGTCATCTCTTTTGCAGGTGGACGTCCGGCGATGATCTCGGCAGCTACTGGAGCGGTAGCGGTACTGGTCGTTGGCCTGGTGAAGGATCATGGCGTGGAATATCTGTTTGCAGCTACCATTTTGGCAGGAATCATTCAAGTGCTACTGGGTGTTTTGAAAATAGGTCGCTTTATCAGCTTTATTTCGCAGCCGGTTATGACCGGATTTGTGAATGCGCTGGCGATCCTCGTCTTTATGGCGCAACTCACCCACTTTCATGGAGCTAATTGGATCATGTACGCGATGGTAGCGGGGACGCTGCTCATTGTGTATATTTTACCGAGATTTGTGAAAAGCATTCCTGCTCCATTGACGGCAATCATCATCATGACGATCATTACGTATGTATTTGGATTGAATGTGAAAACGGTAGGAGATATCGGTACGCTAACCAGCTCGCTGCCTTCATTCCATTTGCCGCAAATTGAGTGGTCGTGGCATACTTTGCGGATTTTGTTGCCGTATTCCTTTACGATGGCACTGGTTGGACTGCTGGAATCGCTGCTGACAGCCAGTATTTTGGATGAAATGACCGAAACGAAAAGCAATAAAAACCGGGAAGCCCGCGGGCAAGGGATTGCCAACTTTGTAAATGGCTTTTTTGGTGGTATGGGTGGTTGTGCCATGATCGGACAATCCGTCATTAATGTCAGCTCAGGTGGAAGAGGGCGTTTGTCCACTTTTACGGCTGGGGTATTCTTGGCCTTTCTTTTGCTCGTACTTGGCGGGGTTGTAAAGGAAGTGCCAATGGGTGCATTGGTAGGAGTTATGTTTATGGTGTGTATCGGAACCGTAGACTGGAAATCGCTCCGAAACATTGCTAAGGTACCCAAGGCGGACACGTTTATTATGGTGGTCACGGTGATCATTGTGGTGGCTACGCATGATTTGTCTAAGGGCGTGATCGTAGGCGTACTGTTGAGTGCTCTGCATTTTGGCTGGAAAATGGCTAAAATTCGCATCAGCGCAACGGAGAACAACGACGAAAAGGTGTACCATGTCAGGGGTCCGATGTTTTTTGCTTCAACGACTCATTTTGTCGATCATTTCGAACCTTCGGATGATCCAGAACGTGTCGTGGTGGACTTCAGTCATTCTCATATTTGGGATCACTCCGCAGTTACTGCCATCGGCAAGGTGTTGCAAAAGTATACGAAATCCGGCAAATCCATCACCCTGCGGGGATTAAATGAGGAGAGCCGTTTAATTGTAGAGAAGCTCGGCGGCCCTCTTGTTACCGAGCCGCTCGTATGATGAATCGTATAGCATAAATCAAAGCTTGAAATGAAATTTATTCATTTCAAGCTTTTTTTATTTATTTCTGAAATAAAACAACACTTTTATTCCTGAATCATAGATAAATATGACAAATTTTCATCCAAGTATTGACGTAATAATTGGGCAGGAATACAATCATTGTTATTAAGCAGAGCAAGTACATAGGAATAATTGAAAATCGAAAGGTATACACATATGAACTTAGACTGGGAGTTTATTGTAGAGAGCTTGCCGTTATATGGAGAAGCTATGTGGTTGACGTTGAAGATCGCCTTTTTTGCTATTCTATTTTCATTAGTCGTCGGTTTGCTGTGCAGCACAGTACTGTATTACAAGGTAAGGGGAATTAGCGGCATCGTTGTTGCCTATATTGAGCTTTCCCGAAATACGCCGCTGCTTGTACAGTTATATTTTCTGTATTACGGGTTTACGAAAGTAGGTCTGCATATGAGCGAAATGACGTGTGCCATTGTGGGCATGACCTTTTTGGGCGGGGGTTATATGGCTGAGGCGTTCCGTGGGGGAATGGAAGCAGTGAGTAAAACCCAGACGGAATCCGGGCTGAGTCTCGGACTGTCCAAGATACAACTGGCGAGATATGTTATTTTGCCACAGGCTTTTGCCATCAGTGTTCCGTCTCTGGGAGCGAATGCGATATTTTTGCTCAAGGAGACTTCCATTGTTGGCGCCATTGCTTTATTAGATCTGATGAATGTGGCAAAAGACCTGATCGGCATGTACTACAAAACGACAGAATCGCTAATTCTGCTGGTATTGGCATATCTCGTTCTGCTTTTACCTTTGTCGATACTGCTGACATGGGTGGAAAGGAAGGTGCGATATGCTGAATTCGGGGATTAATGTACTTTTTGAAGGTTCCAATTTCGAGCGTCTATTAGGGGGATTGCTCGTTACGCTGGAGATTGCGTTACTTTCCATTATTATCGGTACTCTATTAGGCATTTTGATGGGGTTGCTGCGCACCTTAAAATCAAGACCGATTCGGTTTGTGCTGAAATTATATTTGGAGACATTCCGCATTATTCCAATTCTGGTGTGGTTGTATGTTGTATATTTTGGATTTACTCCTTTGTTGAATGTGAATATCAGCGGGGAATTGACAGCAATTATCGTATTCAGCCTGTGGGGAGCGGCCGAGATTGGTGACATCGTTCGTGGTGCATTGGAATCACTGCCCAAGCATCAGGTGGAATCCGGGCAAGCATTGGGACTGACATATGGACAGTTATACCGCTATGTGCTCATTCCCCAGGCGGTGCGCCGAATGCTTCCCGGTTCTATTAATCTGGCGACACGGATGATCAAAACTACTTCATTAGTGGTGCTGATCGGTGTAGTGGAAGTGGTCAAGGTCGGGCAGCAGATTATTGAGCTTGGTGTAATCAAGGCGCCCTCGGCATCCTTCTGGGTGTACGGCTTTATTTTCATATTGTATTTTCTCGTATGCTATCCGTTATCCAGACTTTCCAAAAGATTTGAACGCAGATGGCAAAATTAGCAGGATGGGGTGGATGTCATGGGAGAGGCTGTGGAGGTTTTACTCGAAATTCGAGGGCTGCACAAAAGCTTCGAAGACCGAAAAGTACTGCAACAGATTAATCTGGACGTAACGAAAGGGGAAGTCGTGGTCGTTCTCGGTCCTTCGGGATGTGGAAAAAGCACGCTCCTCCGATGTCTCAATGGTCTGGAGCCGGTCCAGAGTGGAGATATCCGTTATAGAGGGCAGGACCTGACGGATAAGAAAGTGAATTGGCGTGAGGTGCGGCAGCATATCGGAATGGTGTTCCAGAACTACGAGCTGTTTCCACATATGACGGTCTTAGAAAATATATTACTCGGCCCGCTTAAAGTTCAGCGGAGAAGCAAGCAGGAGGCACTTGAGCAAGCGGAGCAGCTATTGGAGCGAGTGGGTCTGCTGGATCGCAAAGATGCGTATCCGAGACAATTATCAGGCGGGCAAAAGCAACGGATTGCGATTGTGCGCGCCCTGTGTATGAACCCGGAAATTATGCTCTTTGATGAAGTCACCGCATCCTTGGACCCGGAGATGGTCAGAGAGGTGCTGGATGTCATGCGAGAGCTGGCACAGCAGGGCATGACCATGATTATCGTGACGCATGAAATGGGATTTGCCAAGTCGGTAGGAGATCGTATCGTTTTTATGGATCAAGGACAGATATGCGAAATGACTACGCCACAGCAATTTTTTACCCAACCGGAAACAGAGCGTGCCCAGCACTTTCTGGATATATTTCAGTACGAAACGATATAAACAGGGGGATGAATACAGATGAGAAAAGGAATGAAGTTCACGACGTTATTACTGGCTTTGAGCTTGCTGATTGTTGGTTTGGCGGGATGTGCAGGAGGCGGAAATACCAACGGTAGTTCAGGCTCGGCTAAATTTGCTTCGATTGAGGACATTAAAAAGAATGGCAAGATTCGAATAGGTGTATTTGCAGATAAGCCGCCTTTTGGCTACGTGGATTCGGAAGGGAAGAATCAAGGCTTTGACGTCTATATTGCGAAGCGGTTTGCCAAAGATCTCTTGGGTGACGAGTCCAAGGTGGAATTTGTTCTGGTGGATGCTGCCAGCCGGGTCGCCTATTTGGAATCCAACAAGGTAGATATCATCATGGCTAACTTTACGGTGACGGATGAGCGTAAAGAAAAAGTCGATTTTGCCAACCCGTATATGAAATTATCCTTTGGCATTGTGTCACCTGATAGCGCTCCAATCACCACGATTGACCAATTGAAAAATTCGGATCAGAAGCTGATTGTCGCAAAGGGAACAACGGCTGAGACCTATTTCACGAAAAATTACCCTGACATCAAGCTGCTTAAATTCGATCAATATACAGAAATCTTCTCAGCCCTCAAAGACAAACGCGGCGCCGCCATTGCCAACGATAATACAGAGTTGATCGCCTGGGCAAAGGCCAACCCTGGCTTTACCGTAACCATCCCGGCCTTTGGTGGTCAAGATACGATTGCACCCGCAGTAGCAAAGGGAAATAAGGAGTTATTAGACTGGATCAACAATGAGCTGGCTACATTAGGCAAGGAAAACTTTGTGCATCAAGCCTACAAGGACACATTGACCTCTGTTTACGGAGAAGGCTTTACAGATCAACTGGTCGTAGAGGGCGGCAAAGTGGATTAATGATTGCAAGAATTGGGTAAAGAGGCTTGACACGTTTATACGAGCATTTTAAAATATAAGTGAATTCTAAAGTAAAGTAGATCTATTTATATAATGTTTTAGGGTAACACTCGGGTAATCCCGAATAGTATATATTTGCATAATGAATTCCTTTAAAGAAAAAGACCCAGACTGCCAAGAATGGGGTCTTTTTTCTTTTGGTATTGCTTTATAGTAAGCAGAATACATTATTAAAGGAAAGAGATTTCGGCAGATAGCATCTCTAGTCAATGTAACGTGAATGTGTATTATTGGAGAGTTCTTTCAGGGCAAGACTGCCAAGTATTGACCCTGAATATCGGTTGAGCTTGCGTAACCCGCCAAAACCTCTTACCTATTTAAAATGGGTAGCCGATTAGTAATGCTATTAATCGAATAGCCTAGAACAAGCCATAGAAGAACGGACCCCAAGTGACTACCCAGTTGAAGACCAGTTTGAGAGACGGCTTCAAAGTAGTCACTTGGGCTTTGATTCGATTAACAACATTTTTAATATTTAGCATAATGATTCCTTTTGTACACGTACATTAACCCGCTCACCTTTTAATATTGTATATTGTTTGGTGAAGTTTGTTAACTACAAAAATACTTTTTAAAGTGCTTTGATCTTATTTAAGTAATGATGTGATAAGTTCAAAGAATAAAGAAAGACCTGTGAGATGACACTGTGCAAAGGGGAATGAACCCAAGTGACTTCTTACGGGTCCTTTTCAAAAGAAATTATTGTTTTCAATTTCCATCATCTATAATATATTCTATGATGTCAGCAAGAGTAATCGTCTTATATCCCTAAGTTTAAAATGATATCTCTCATGGACATTCATTATGATAACAATTATGCTAATTAACAAGGAAAAAATATACCTGCAAAGGGCAGAGATATAAGGCGCAGCTGATCATTCTATGAATGTACTACTCCCCCAAAAGCTCTTGCATACTAGTAGATTTCATTATATAATCTTAAATGATAATGAGAATCATAATCATTTATAACAGTCTTTAGGTGCATGCTCCCAATATGAGCCTAAGTGAATAGGATGGTGATGTACACATGGCTAAAGCAGATGTGGCAACTGCCAGAAGACAGCTTCGGAGTCCGAACAAGGTAACTCGCAGACGAGCTTTGAGAACGATCAAAGCTGCGAAACGCGCGAAGTAGCAGGTTCCAAGTTAACTGCAAATGGCAATACCAGTGTCAAATTTTTCAGTCTCCTCGTTTTGATATTGCACCTGCCTTCCTGATGGTGGTACACAGGAAAGTAGGTGTCTTTTTTTGAATAATAAAAAAGCGTCAGGCGGGTATCGAACCGTTCTGGCGCATTATTTTTAGAGCTATGGAAAACAATTTTATTTCTTTTGTGCAAACAGCCATTCAATCATATCCTGATTTTGCAGAGCCGGAACCCAGGAGAAGTGTCCTGTAGGTTTGATAATCCCTGCTTCGTATTCAGTGAAGTGAATGAGGTTTCCGTTTTGTGCTTTAATGGCAGCGACCATTTCTTGCGAGTTTTTAGGACTTACTGTGGTATCGTCTGCAGCATGGAAGGCCCAAATCGGGACGTTTTTCAATGCCTCGACGTGTGTAGGTTCAACAGGCGCATACATGTTAACGGCTTTTTCATAGTTGGTCAAACCGGCAATCGGCACACCTGCGGCGAACAAGTCCAGATTTTTTTCCAACAATCTCCACGTCCCCATGGCTCCTTGAGAAATACCAACAATATAGATTCGGTTGGTATCGATCGGGTATTTTAACGCCGTTTCACGTACCAGATCGGCTACAGCGCTGTTGCGTGGCTCATCTGCCCAAATGAATTTATGCTCCAGGTCAATCGGGCTTTGTGGAGCGATGACGAAGGATGGGTGTTTGGCTTGCTGCTCAGGAGAAGCCCAAGTGACAGCACCAGCATTCGCTAACAGGTTGACTCCGTTTCCATCACCGCGTTCGCCGTTTCCGTGCAGGAATACAACCAACGGATAGGTTTTGTCAGGCTCTACCTTAGGCTCAAACGTAAAGTAGTTCAGCTTGAAGCCTTCTTTATTTTCAAAGGTGTTTTTTTGGAAATCGTCCACGATTGGTGTAATTTTATCCGTTGCTTTTACAGTCTGTGTAGAGGCTGGGATGACTGTTTTCTTTAAAGTTGCAATATCTTTCTTTTGACTAATCGTATAATTCAGCGTGTTGATGCGGTTAACTGCGCTTGTTGCATCGTAAGTAAGGGTACTTGCATTTTTATCTAGCGTGTCCAGCTCAATCACGACATATTTGCCATGAGTACTGCGGTTGGTGATGGCTCCAGTATCATTGGTATATACACCGGTTACGGTTCTGTCTGTATATACATCATTGAGTACAGATTGAACCTGAAAGCTGGACGTGGATAAGGATGCCCCGTCAATATTGGTGCTGTATTTCAGTACGACAGCAGAAACGACTTCACCCAAAGGCTGTACCTGAGTAAGCAGGGTAGCCTTTGGCGCTGGGACATCGGCTGCTGCGGCAGAGCTGGAGGATGGGAAAAAGATCGTAAGCAGGAACACGAAAGATAATAAAACAAGGGCAAAACGTCTTCTTTGCATGAGATTAATCTCCTTTGGTGTCATTTTTTAAAGCGCTTACTACATGTTCGGGATGGTTGACTGTATGCTGTGGAATTCATACAAATCAAAAAAAGGCAAACTCCGGGTACACGTGTGTACTCGGGTTTTGCCTTTTCAGTAACAATCCCACTTGAAGGATAGCACCTTCATTGGAATCTGACAAGTGAAAGCGCTACATTTTTGGGTGTTTTTTATATAAAAAGTTTTACTTTCGTTACGGATGATTCTACAAAAATCCTTAAAGCAACTTGCAATTAGAAGTGGATATGTCGAACTCATGGTATTCATCTATAGCAGGAAAACCAAGTCATAGGGGCTTTTCAACGGTAATATTGTGGTATATAATCTCCTTAACTTAACAGTGTTAACTTATATAACGATGTTAACAAAAGGGGATGAAATCATGAACCAATACGATGTTATTGTCATCGGTGCAGGACTGGGTGGCTTGTCCTGTGCAGCAAGACTTTCCGCGCTCGGTTACCGAACAGCTGTTTTTGAAAGCCATACTTTAGCTGGCGGTTTCGCAACTGAATTTACAAGAAAGGGATATACCTTTGATGTCTCCTTGCACGGTGTCGGCGGACTCGAGGAGGGCAGCTTCGGTCGGCTGTTAAAGGACTGCAATGCGGACCAGCGAATTGTTCCTCTCCGCAAAAAGCACCCTTACTCCATTCGTTGGGAAGGACAGACCATTGATATTCCGTCCGATGTTCAGGAGTATGTGCAGCTCCTCAAAAATATGTTTCCTGCTGAGGTGTCGGGCATTGTCAGTTTATTCGCGGGCATTCGCCGTTTTGAAACAGGCTTTTCTGCTTTTTCTACTCTCACTTCCTGGCGCAAGGCGGTTGGCCTGCTCAAAGCAGGAACCTTCTTCCGTTGGACGCAAATGACGACCTGGGAAGCTGTAAGCCAGTTCGGTTTGTCTGACCGCTTCATAGAATTCTTTACCGCGCTGTGGGCCTATTATGGATTGCCTCCAAAGCGGCTTGCGGCCTTGTATTTTTTTATTCCCTGGATCGGCTATCATTTGGAGGGGACGTACTACATTGAGGGAGGCGCACAGGCTTTATCCAATGCATTGGTTGACGCTATTAAGTCAGCGGGAGGAGAAGTTCACCTGCGCAGTCAAGTATCTGAGATTATACTCGAACGCGGTAAAGCAGTTGGAGTCCGTCTGAAAAAAGGCGATGTATATAAAGCCAACTGGATTGTGTCTGGTATCAGTCCCCATCATACGTATGGCCGCCTACTGGAAAACCATGATGCTGCCCGTCGTGAGCTGGAAGCTGTCAGCAGTCTGGAGACTGGCACGTCTCTCACCCAGCTATATCTGGGATTATCATGTGAGCCTTATGAGCTTGGCATCACCGAAGAAGACTTAATCCTGTGCAATGAGCCGGATTCGGAAATAGATTATGAAGTTATGATGAGCGGCCAGTATACCAAAGGCAACTGGATGCTCACGAATTATAACGCCATGGACCCTAAGCTCAATGAACCGGGAAAGGGTGTCATTGCAATTACATTTTTGGACAGATTGGAGAACTGGCCTGCCGCACGTCCCGAATATAAAGCCAAAAAAGAAGCCGTGACACAGCAGATACTGGGATGTCTAGAACAGCTGTATCCGGGTTTTCGCAGCAAGGTAGTGGTGGCCGAGTTGGGCACACCGCGCACGATGCAGCGTTATACCGCTAATCCCGACGGGGCCGTTTATGGCTACGCACAAACGGTCCGGCAGTCCGGTATAAAAAGACTGAAGCACAAATCAGCCGTGAATCGTCTGTCATTGGTAGGGGCCTGGACACAGCCTGGGGGCGGGTTTCAAGGGGTTATGAACTCGGGTATAATGGAAGCTGATCGTATCGCCGCCAAATTGGGGTAGGCAGAAAGGGCAAGTACATCTACTCATGAAACATATCAAACGCCGAGAACGTGAAAGCAGTGAGATCCGCCGGAAAATCATTGAGGCCGCCCGGTCGCTTTTCCTGAATCAAGGATATGCCGAAGTCTCCATGCGCAAAATTGCGGATCAGATCGAATATTCACCAACAACTATTTATCATTATTTTGCCAATAAGGAAGCCGTGGTCCGTGAACTGCTGGTAGAAGGAAATACCTTGTTCCTGCAGGCTCTTCAGCGGCGTGTGGATGAAGCACAGGCAGCGGGATTGAACGCTCTGGACACACTGAAAACGGTATCTGATGCGTATGTTCGTTTTGGAACGGCTAACCCGGAATATTACAACATCCTGTTTATCAGCAACCTGGAATCTGTAAGCTTGGTCAGCCTTATAGACAGTGGGCGTTTTAAAGGCTTTGAGTTGCTTGAAACTGGGCTCAAAGCCGCTATGGAGGAAGGCTGCATCATGCAAGGAGATGAGCGCCTGATCGCCAGATCCGTATGGAGCATGCTGCACGGATTGACTTCTTTGCTCCTGAATTTTGAACTTCCTATGGCAAAATCCAATGATGAATTGATCGCATTCACTATAGATACTTTCCTCAGGGGGTTAAGCCGCTGACGCAGCGGCTAACTTTCTTTACCTCGCATCACTGTACATGCGAATCCGCGTCTGAAAGCTGCTTAAGCACGGCTTCAATGCGACGTTTATCTTTTTTGAGCATAACGAGCTGCAAAGAAGCAAGAAGCAGATCTGAGATATTGGCCCAAGCGTCTGCTTCCAGAGCGGGAAGGAGATCCCGATGAATCATGATATCCAGCGCCTCCGTTGCAATTTTCTGATGAAGCTCGCTATCGGATAGCCATTCAATCAACTGCTCAGCTGTAGGACGGGAGTGAGCAAAAAGTATTGCCCAGCCATCCACCGGATGATTGACTTTATCCTGCATCCAGTTAATGATCTGTGGTGAACGAAAATGCTGTAGCTGCCCATTAGCGGTGTATCCTTCTAATTTGTCTTCTGCAGCCGAATCCTGTAGCAAGTGATTGCAAACACATACCAAGCCTTCCTGCTCGGGTAGGCAACGGGCGCTCAGATAGGCACGTGTGGACACAAATGCACCCTTAGCATGTAGGGTATTGTTTTGAACTAAAGATGTCCATGCTTGCACGGTTTCCGGTTCCCACAAGGAGCGGACCCAATCAGCAGCCCCCATCCCCGCGGTCTCCCCTACCAAAACGGCCCAAGTAGAGAATGGAACCTGGCTATGTTGAATGTTCTGCCAGTGCTGCTCCCAGGCAAGAAAAATATCCTTTGGATCATAGGCTTGAAAAGCCTGCAACACAGCAGGATGATCCACGCCATGCATGGTGGTGTAATGGATCAGCCTCTCCAACGACTGCGCATCCTCCAGTTTCATCGTGCAAAACATGTTCAACCAGCGTAGCCAGAGTTGCAGTGGTGGGCTGTTTAGCTGAATGCCATGCTCATCGGCCACTTTAAACCAATCCCATAGCCATAGCCCATGCAAGGTGAGCATGGTGTCTATATAGGCAGGTAGATTTTCCGCAAGCAGCGTGAACTGGTCCAACTCGTGATGATAGCAGAACACCGCTGGCTCTGTAGTGGATGTCGCCATATCAAGCAGTATCGGATCACCCGCACCATTATAATTAAGGATCAGATATCGTTGCTCGTCCACTACCGAGTCGGTATCTTCCCCATAGGATGTAAAATAGCCAATATACTCATGATTCCAGCCAAACTCTCCTGTGATATCGTCTAGGATACTCTGCTCTTGTTCAAGATCATTGCTGTTTTTATATGAACACTCCGGTCCATCAGCTACAATACAGTGTGGGGGGAGGCACCATAGTAAATTTAAGCTGCCACACCGCTGTATTAATTCAGACAGGGAGGCAGGCAAAGGCATCCGCAGCCGTTCCTCCAGCTCAGTTAGTTCACCTGTAGAAATCCCCTCCGTCCATTGGTATACCACATCAGGCATCCCACTTTGTCTCAGACGATCAACGACTTGTTCCAGTTTTTCTAAGGTTTGTGCAAAATGTACTGTCATTCGTATTCGTCCTCCTCTTACTCTACAACCCGACAATGCTCTTTTTGCAAGAATGCTAGAATTTCATCACGAAGTGCTATCGCTTTCGGTTCATAAATGATCGCCACTTCGCGTCCATATGCATAGTTAAAACGCACGTATCCGCCTAGAGTATGAAGAAAAGCCATGCAGATATGCTCATTTTCAATCCATAGGTTTGAGGCAAAATGCTGTTTAAACCGCTGAGCCAATGCTTGTATGGATGCCGGAGCGAAATCCAGGGCTTGCTCGTTGGCAGCCACAGCAAGCCTTCGACCTGAGGGTGAATCGATAGGAAGTCACCATCTATGGAGCTGCCAATGACCACGCACTCACCCAGCTGCTGCGCTGTAATTGGGCAATTATCATCATGCGTCCACAGTTCGTAATCCGCATAGGCTTGCAATAGGTGAGGATCAGGCCTTTCAATCATTAGCAGGCCGCAATAGGTGCCCGGCCCGTAGCGGGTGAGGAATGCTACATAGGGAGGGGGTAAAGTTAATCCATAGGTATGTTCAAAAATTGTCAGTTCATTGGCGCCACCGTCGTATGTTGTGTGGAAACCCAAAACATGTAGGATACACCTGCTTTCCGGCACTCTATCTATAGGGATAGAGATCAAAAGTAAATGAGAGATATGCTATAATTAGGAAATAAAATAGTTATAGATTAGTCTATCTTAATTCCATAGGAACTACAATTTGTGAGGGGACGAAGGAGGAACACATCTTATGACAACATCAGGGGTACAAGCCTACATAGATCCAATTTTTGAGGCGATTGATGAGGCGTACGCTTCTGAGCAAAAGCGCATCGCCGAATTCCAAATCAAAAGTGTCCTTCACGAAGGGATTCATGAATACTTAAAAGTTACCTGTAAGAAGGATGGGCTGTGGGTGGATACCTACGAACCGTTTGATTGGGATCATCGTAGACCGGACATGGAGATTTCTGGTTTTACGGAGGGGGTAACACTGCAGCAGGTTCAGGACGAATGGATGCCTGTGTTTAGGGAACGGATAGAGGCGCTATTTAATTCGGAAGAATTCAGTTCCATGTTCTTTCGTTATCGGCTGGATTTTCATCTGGAAGTGGTCTTGGAGAATAAGGCCAATCATTTTACATTCTCACTCCTAAATGAAGATAAACGGCAGCAACTGTTAGCCACTATCCAGCAGTTTGTGGAGCAGAAGCTCAACCCCTCCAGTAAAGCTATCCCGAAGGAAGAGGACGATTTCTTCTTAGTGAGACACTTGCTTGATCCTCATTTGTACGCTATAGATGCCCAGCGGGTGGATGAGTTGCTCCATATAATGGATGCCAAAGTGAAGGTCAGCCGCAAGCGTGAGGAAGCATGGAGGTATCAGCTCAACAGTGGCTTAAAGCATTGGGCTGAAGATGAATTTTTGCTGAAGTATGCGGATCGGGAAAAAAGCTATGGGTTGGATTATAAAGTGAAGCCCGATATTCTCCCTTCGGAAATTCCCGCGCCAGCCATGGAGATGTTCCTGCTTACCGCGATGCGGGTGGGTTCGACCGATGCCGATGCACGGCAGAAATATTTGGAGATTGCTGCACAGCTAGGCTCGGAGCAGGCTTCCGTGTGGCTTGAGAGCGGATCAGGAAGCATCCCAGCGCTACATACAAGCGAGCGAGTCATCTGCCAAGCCAATGATATTTTGCAAACATTGGAGGTTCAGATTCGTTCAGAGGAAGAAGAAAGCTATAGACAAGCACTTGTATATTTATGCGATATTTTAAAGAAGGGCTTTACCAAGGAATATCGGATGAAGTTCAAAAGCAAGGTGAAAAACTACCTGCCTGTACCCAAGTTGGCTAAATCTACGCTACATCGTTTCTTCGCCAATGCACTTGAGTATCCGTCGCTGCATCCGTTGCTGGCTGAATATGCCGAAACCGTGATGGAAGAATTCAAATGGTATAACGATGTAGAGCCCGGTGAAAAGTCGGCGATGCCGGGAACCTATGCGGTAATGGGATTAGGACTGAAAGGAACGAACTATTTCCCATTAGTGAATCGTTATATGAAGCTGGTGGACAGTGAACATCAGTCCGTACAGGACGGTTACGCGGCTGCTTTTGCCGAAGCGCATGGGCTAACACCTGACACGATCCCCGTTTGGACGAGGATTCTACTGGCAAGCAACGAGTCTGCCAAACCACTGAAGTCATCCGGAATCGAAACTGTAGAGCAGGCACAGGTACTGGTGGAGGAGCTTGAGAAGCTGGAGGACTACGAACAAGAGGTGCTTGTTTATCGTATATGGGGTGGCGCGAAGAAACTAAAAAACAGCCTGAAGCAGGCTGTCCCTGAGGTGAAAGAGTTGCTGGAGACGCTTATTCCATAAAAGCATCATATTCATGATAATATCGCAGTCCCTGCGCAATGCGTTCAATATCCGGCTCGCTTCCGCTGTGGCGTAACACTTCAATAACATCCTGTACAGTCGCTACCTCCAGCCAAGATTGCACGTGATGGTCTGGCAGAGATGCAGGGATACTTTCATCACGATGATTGGTGACGGTGAGACCCGCATCCTCCAGCTCCCACAATTCTTCCTCGGGGATGATGTAGTAGGTAGAATTGAGCGGATTACTTTGAACACGTTCCAGATTGGCAAATACCCATTCATTGATTTCTGTTTGGTCAACGGCATGAACTAGTGCTTCAAGGCTGTCAAAAGTTAGTATGCTCATGTATGGAGGCCCCTCTCTTAGCTGCTGGCTTATGCTGTAGCTTTTGTAATATCTTTAAGATGGCCTGGCGATTCTTCGCATCCTTAATGTACTTGGGAATGGAATGGGAAGCCGTACGCATCATACCGGATGTAGGCTTTTCCCGCAACTCAGCAGAGATATAGGAGAGCAGGTAATTCAGGTGTATCCGGTTAAGAGCCCAGACAGGTTTACCCCGATAGTAATCAATGAAGTACAGCTGGAGCTGGAAAATAGGGTCTTTTCCGTTTTGGATCACGTCCGTATGCCATTCGCGTGATTGAACACGATGCACCGGAACCTGATTGCGTGTCTCACAGTGCGGACAGTTTATATTCGTATTTTTATGGGGTTTCGTTCGGTCATCATGGATTTCGATATTAAAATACCGCTCGCAATGGTTGCATACGCCGCGTGCATAGAATGTATAAGATTCTGGCTGCTGATACGTGTAATAACAATGAGAGCATCGAACAACGTAATAACATTCTTTTTTGGATCTGGAAATAAAAGCTTGGCCCTGACAACGGGGACAGTGAACAGCTACTTGTTCTCCTCTCCGGATCACGGCGGCAAAGTCATATTTATATCCATGTTCATCTTTGAAGCGCTTTTGCTCCATATTCGTTCCTCCTTTTCGGAAAGAGCGTAAAAACGTACATTTTATGATTCATATGTTATAATATTCCTCAACAACAGAATGGCTTAGATGGGCGGTCGGCTAGTCTCCTGTAAAGGAGGTGACGGTCCTGATTCTTTCCTTCCATAAAAAGAAATAGACCGCCCTCGACAAAGGCAAGCGGTCTATTTCAATGATCATCCTTTGACACGGCTACCACCCTTAAAAGCGGCTGTTGCCAAAGAGTGAGGATGTTGGCGCATCTTCACTCTTTTTTTAGAATATACATCTTATTCCCATTTTAACACTTGAAAATGGCCTTTTCAATGCACCGAAGGGTGAAAAGGTGAATAGGACGTGCAAAAGGAGAGGGCGAACATGAGCATTTTTACAGGGCTGCAACGTCCACAGTTTCAGGCTTATTATGATGAGGCTTTTCTAATAGAACATCGTTTTGAAAATGGTATGGGTTTTCCGCCTTCTTATATAGATTATGTCAAAACTCTTGGTTACGGGCGACTATGCGGCTTATGGAACATTCATATTCCTCTTGGCAATCACCCGGATTCATGGCTTCATCGTTATTATGACTGGCGGGCCTGGTTTGATGATTTACTCGAATCGGAAGAGGTTTTACAAGAAGCGGCGCTGGAGCCAGATGGCTTTCCAGAACTTTTGGAGCATGCGGTTCCCTTCGCTTCCAGTGAAGGGAATGACCTGCTGATTTGGGATATTCAATCGCCTGATGAACGGGGAGAATTCCCAATCTATGCTTTGAATCTACGCACATGGGGCAATTTTCGGTATGCAGCCTCGGATTTGTATAGCCTCGTCGAAGCGTTGGTGGATGAAGAGCGCGTAAAGTCTGTATTGGGCACAGATCGTACACCATTCCCTTATACATTCGAGCCTTTTTAACAACGCTTTTTTGAATCTACCATACAGTGCGCAAATCACCTGACATACCGCAAATCGGCCATCATGCGTGGGAATAACAAAAATATCGCCTTCCCGATGCTTGATTCTTTTGAACACCATCGTCAGGCCAGCTCTTCCTGAATGATCTCTGTTTTTAGACCTTTAGCGCTGGTAATCGTAATGCTGATCGCATCATAGCCGTTCCGCTTCACATCTTCAAAATTGCATCGTTCGCCGTTGATCAGCTCTAACTGTCCATTCTCATCCACATCGTCTGCAAACTCGTCATCCCAATCCACATTATAAAAAGCGGTCAAGCTTACCTCGAAAGTATCTTCACCATCTTCGTCCAGATAGGGCAGCAGGGGAGTGCGATTGTTCTGCTGTTCCTTGGTATAAACTTCGCATAGCAGAGCATCGTAACCATGGCGGGTTCCGTCAAAAATCACGATCTGTTCACCTGTGACTGCATCTTCTGCAATAATGAGCTGGGGTGCAAATTCAGTTACAGCGATTAGCTCGTCCATAAGCTCTCCATAATAAAAAATGTGGAATTTCGTATGTCCGGCCTGTGAACGGAGCTTACCTGTCCACTCCTGCTCGACCCATGCCTCCGGGTTTTCGGGTACAACCCAACCTTCCAAATAAGCCGGTCCACATTTAGGATTATGTATTTCTGTCATCAGTAGGCCTCCCTTTCTGCTCGTTGAGTCGTTCAATTACCTGGTTAAAAAACGTTGTAAAGTCTGTTGCCACCAGATACAAATGTCCACATTCGTCCTGCTCTGCAATATCATAGTTCAGTTTGTCATCATAAGCATGAAGATGTGTGCGGTCCCAGTAGTACACATACGGGGTGTATTCATTACATATCAGAACGTAAAAATTGTCGCCCGCATCTGCACCAATTAACAAAGCGTTCTCGACATGATTGATTTTCATCCAGAAAATCATTATTAATCGCTAGCGGTGCATCATTTGTGAGATCATGTCATAGATAAGGTGACGATTTTGTTGTTCTCATCCACATCTACCTTCACATTCACTCCCAGCTTGTCCTTAAACATCTTGCTGATATTAATATAGTCATCCTTTACCGCACGGCTTGATCTACCGGTTGTGCGAGTCATCCCAGCGGTGATGATGGAACGGACGTATGTTTTATCGAGCTTGGCTTCGGGATTATAGGTATAAATGATCTGTTCCTGCTGATTGTAATAATGGGTTAATTCCGTGTAGTCGTTAGCATTCTCATACTGCTTTTCCTCACGCACATACTCAGGATGGTCCATGGTGTAGTGGACTCCCCCGTCCAGAAAAGGATTTTCCTTGGAGGGTCGGAGTTCATAGTGTCCGTAGGCTAGTTGAAACAGATACTCTATGCCCGAGCCCTTCGCCTGATAGTAGAGCTGACGATTGTCCCCTTTTTTATCTATAGCGGTATAGCTGCTGATTAAAGGCCAGGCATCATACTTTTTATCCTTTACCTCAATGGCAAGCTTGTAATGTACAAGCACCTTTTCATTTTGAAATAATCCAAAGCTACTCATAATAAAATAGGCAGGCACACATATAATCCCGATAATCAATATGAATATAAATATTCTTACACGCATAAGTAGAGTGATTCTCCTTTGGTTGTCGATGATGTGGACAGCTCCCGTTTGGCAGATGCACCGAATTCCTCATGCTGCAATAATTGCTTCAGAGCATGTTGTGCGAAAGGCATGCTTTTATGTGCGCGAAGCAGTGCAAAAGCGGCCCCCTTGACTAAGATATATGTATCACTGCGGATCAACTCTCATGTCTGTAGTTAGATAAAGCTTCTTCCGGTCCGCCACCCTCCAGCCTCCTGTTTATTCATTCAGTTCCTTAATCTCTGCGCGGATACCTCTGCACAGAAAGCTACCTGACAGTCCCGACAAGGCATCGATATCAACGACCATGTCTGCTTCTTCATAGCGGAAATCAAGCTGCAAGATGATGTTTTCTGTTTCTACAGGAGTTAATACATGTTCTTTGGTTTCCATAAATGTAAAAGTCACTGCATAGCGTGGGACGTCTTTTGCTGGATCTTCAGGGATTACAGGTGCCTCAGCCGAAGGCTCCAGATCCGGTGATTTAGGGACAAGCACGCTAGCGTAGGATAGCTCAATCGTCAGTGTAATCTGGTCTTTCGTCATATTAGCAGCCGTAATTCGGTCATAATGAAAGGGAGGAAAATAGCCGAGCTTTTCAACAATGCTGTCTGCACCTTGAATAGAAACAGTTGGAGAGAAAGCCAGTTCCAGTCCGATGGACCCTGCCAGTTGGTCTTCATATTCTGGATTGATACGTACAAGGGCTTGTTCCGGCTCTACTTTCAAAATCGTGCCTATAAAATACTGTTTGCCATGGATCAGAACAATATCATGCGGAACGAACGGCAACGCTCCCCCGGCTTGATAATGAATGAGATATTCGTTCTCTTTTTTTTCAACCTTTTGAACTTGAATTTGCATAAATTGCAGCCTCCTAGGGTTAATGGTATGACGGATTGTTTAAGTGTGTGGTAAAGGGAACGGGGTCCACGATTGAAAAAATATACTTCATATCCGGGGTATCCTGTTCGAGCATAAATGGAACAATATCCATAATAGCGCGTACTTTACTGCCAGCATAAAAGTTACGCGGGCTGTGTAGCAGCTTGTGTGCCTTTAACCACTGGCTCAGCTTCATCATAACGTCTTCGACGATTGCTTGGTCGATATTTTCATAAACGTCCTGACGGATTGAAACGAGCATGCCGCAATGATTAGAAGATTGGCACATGGGGTCATTGGACAAAAGAATGTACACTTCCGGCATTGTCCCTTTGGTATATGACGGAATTACCAATTCTTATACCATAATATATGACATGAAGATCGAATTCACCTTTTACATTGACTGTGGTACTGTTCATTAAAATCGTTTGGAAACCAGTTCAACTTCGCGTATACTAGGAAAGTCATACATGGAACGGGCCTGAGCCGCATGGCGGCCGTATGTTGGTTACATGAACAGATTCAACGATAACGGATAAGCTCCCTTCCTGAAAAGGGTAGAATGAGAACCGATACAAAAATGGGAATTCTGAACTATGGAACGATAGATGTCATATGGCACATGAACCTATTTTACGTGACACATATTGAATACAGATAAGGGAAGTGAATACCACTTGAAGAATTTTGCAGCATTAGGCGTAGAGCAGCATTGGGTAGAAGCCTTAAAAGAACAGGGAATTTCATCCCCAACTCCTGTACAGCAGGAGTCGATTCCACTGTTGATGGAAGGTCAGGATGTTATCGCCGAGGCACATACGGGAACCGGGAAGACGCTTGCGTTTTTACTGCCGATTCTACAAAAGCTGAATTTGGATAAGCGACACCCACAGGCGCTCGTGATTGCACCTACGCGTGAACTGGCGCTCCAGATTACGGAGGAAGCAAAATGCTTGGCTGCTACGGAGCCGAACCTGTCATTACTGGCTGTATATGGAGGACAGGACGTAGAGCGTCAGCTTCGTAAACTGAAAGGCGGCGCACAACTGATTATTGGTACACCTGGGCGACTGCTGGATCACCTGAGACGTGGCACGCTTGATCTGGGTGGCATTAAAATGCTGGTCCTGGACGAAGCCGACCAAATGTTACACATGGGCTTTTTGAACGATGTGGAGACGATTCTTCAGAAGGTTCCTTACCGGAGACAGACGATGCTGTTTTCCGCTACGATGCCAGCCGGTATTCGCAAGCTGGCTCGTGTATATATGAATGAGCCCGTAGATGTCAAAGTGAAATCCGCTTCTTCCGTTCCGGTGAGCCAAATCCGTCAGGTCGTTGTGCAAACAACAGACCGTGGTAAGCAACAGGCATTGGTGGATATGCTGAATACAGATCGTCCGTACTTGGCTGTTATTTTCTGCCGTACGAAGCGACGGGCTGCCAAACTGAACGAAGAGCTGCAAGAGATGGGCTTCGAGAGCGGTGAGCTTCACGGAGATTTGTCCCAGAACAAGCGGGAGCAAGTGATGAAGGCATTCCGGGAAGCGAAACTCCAATTGCTCGTAGCGACTGATGTAGCTGCACGCGGCTTGGATGTAGAAGGCGTCACGCATGTCTTTAACTATGACATGCCGCAGGATGCCGAAAGCTACATCCACCGCATCGGGCGTACCGGCCGTGCCGGAGGCAAAGGCGTGGCGGTGACGCTCGCTACACCAAGGGATGTTCCAGAGCTTCGGAACATCCAAAGAGTTGCTGGTGTCACATTCACCAGCAGTGAGGGCGGCGGACAGCGTAGACCTGCTTCCGATACGGCTGATCGGCAGGGTCGAGAACGCCGCTCGGGCAGAAACGACCGCCGTTCCTACGGCGGCAACGACTCTGGCGGTGGACGCCGGGGCAGCGGCCGCGAACAGGCGGGCCGTCGTGATGCCACAGGCGGCGAACGTCGCTCTAGCCGCGGCAGTAGCGAGCGTGGCGGGTATGATCGCAGTAGCGGCGGTTCCGCACGCGGAGGTCAGGGCCGCTCGGCAGGACAAAGCAGCGAAACCGGCGGATATGATCGCAGTAGCGGCGGTTCCGCACGCGGAGGTCAGGGTCGCTCGGCAGGACAAAGCAGCGAACGCGGTGGATATGATCGCAGTAGCGGCGGTTCCGCACGCGGAGGTCAGGGTCGCTCGGCAGGACAAAGCAGCGAGCGTGGCGGGTATGACCGCAGCAGCGGCGGTTCTGCACGCGGAGGTCAAGGTGGCCGCGGTGGACAAGCCAAAGGCGGCCCGCGTGGTGGTCAAGGACAAGGAGGCCGTCGCGGACGGTCTAGATAGTTAAAACAGGAGTATTCTCATAGAATACTCCACTATGGTTATCATAATAGCCCCGGGGAGGCTCATCTTCCGGGGCTATTGTAATCTTCATCCATACCGCTGAAGGAGCAGCACCATAAGATGACATGAGTAGCGGGGCTACCTTGAAATATACGATTAGCGTTTAGGATGCATTTTTCAAAAGATAAATTTGGAGGGATTATACATCATGCAGGAACAGGATATGGGCAAGCGCGCCATGGTCTCAGCATGGATCAGCCTGATTAGCAACATCCTATTAACCGGCATTAAGATTATTACAGGACTCATGTTCAACAGTAAGGTGCTGGTAGCCGATGGTGTGCATAATGCCGGAGACGTGATTGCCTCTGCAACGGCACTGGGAGCGATGCGCATATCCAGCCAGCCGCCGGATGAGGATCATCCTTATGGTCACGGCAAAGCAGAAGTGATTGGGGCAAGCGTGGTGGCGGTCATATTGTTTGGAGCGGGCATATTTATCGGCTATCATTCCATTGCAGCACTGTTCGAACCGATGCCACAGGAGCATATACTGGCATTGGTAGCCGCTATTATTTCCTTGCTCTGGAAACAGTGGCTGTATATTTACACGATTCGTATCGGGAGAGCGGCCAATAGTCAGGGTCTTATTGCAACGGCAAAAGATCATCTCGCTGATGTGTACGCCTCTGGGGCTGCTGTACTGGGTATCGGCTTAGGGCTAATTGGGGAGCACTGGAGCATTTCAATCTTATCTTACGGCGACCCTATTGCGGGATTCGTAGTGGCATTGCTAGTTCTGAAATTGGCGTGGGAAATGGGCCGTGAATCCATAGATGTGCTTATGGAAAAAGCGATTGCAACGGAGGAAATTGAAAGCTACGCCGCAGCCGCACTGAGTGTAGCCGAGGTTCAACGTATTGACCGTATCCGTGCCCGTGAGCACGGCCATTATATTATTGTGGACATCCGCGCTTCAGTGGATGCCTCTTTGACGATTCAGCAGGGACACGATATTATCCGACTGATTAAGGGGGCTGTTATGAAGCGGGAACCGCGGGTTTATGAGGTGCTTGTCCATTTGAATCCATGGTATGCGGACGACCACTAGAACAGACGACACGAATTGACAGATAACTTGCAGGAAGGGTATGCTTTTAAAAGCCGAACGATGATGAATAAAAGCGAGGTTACCCGAAAATATGCGAAAATTTTTAAAATGGTTAGGCATTTCTGTGACTGCGGCGGTTCTTTTAGTGGGCGGTTATTATACGTATTCTATATATCATTTTACGAATCAAATTTCGGTTGCTTCCGGACAGGATTCGAAATTCAAACCGCAGGCACAAACTCAAACCAATGTACAACCTGTAGAGGTATCTCTCCCACCGGAATGGGATGGGACAGAAAGAGTGAATATTCTGCTGCTAGGCGGCGACTCCCGTGGAGAGGATTCAGGGCGTTCTGACTCCGTTATGGTTGCTTCTATTGATCCGGTTACGAAAAAGGCTACACTTATGTCGATTCTTCGTGATACGTACGTCAATATCCCAGGTCATGGGCAAAGTCGATTAAATGCTGCTTTTTCCTACGGTGGACCGGATTTGACCAGACAGACCGTGAGCGACCTGCTGGGCATACCGATTCAATATTATGTATATACTGATTTTAATGGCTTTATTGCGCTGGTTGATTCTGTGGGTGGTATTGACCTGGATGTCGAAAAAGATATGCACTATACCTCCAAGGCAGATAAACACCAGTTTGATATTGATTTGAAAAAGGGAATGCAGCACATGGACGGTAAAACAGCCTTGCAATATGTACGCTTCCGTCATGATGCGACTTCCGATTTTACGCGTACGGAACGGCAACGCAAATTCATTACCGAGCTTGGCGGTAAAATTCAGTCAACTTCATCTCTAATTAAACTGCCGAGTATTCTAAATAGCATTTCTCCTTATATTGAAACGAATCTCAGCACTACGGAAATGCTGCAATTGGCTTCATTGGGCTTTAATATCGATGCAACAACAGTAGCGAAGCAGCAAATCCCGCCGAATGAATTGGTGCGCGGGGAAACCATTAAGGGTGCGCAGGTGTTGGGTGTAGACGAAAGAAAGCTCAAGCGCTTCATACAGAATCTTTTTGAACAGGAGAACAAACCTGTGACCACGACGGTGGATGCTGCAACCACGATAAATGATACTCCATAACCCTCGAAAGCAAGCGAAGTTCGTACGATGACGTACAACTTTGTTTGCTTTTGTGTTTATTTGGGTATAACCTTGTATATTTTGTTCCAAAAATATATCGTATCTATGAAGAACGTCTACTCATTTGTGTAAAGAGAAGGGGAATGTGGTGTGGAAATAACTCCGGCATGGAAAGACCGATTCAAGAAGTTTTTTCTGAACAATAAGTTTGTGTTATTCCTGCTGGTACTGCTGCTGATCGGCTTGAATATCTTGGTGCTTACCAAAATTTCATACATATTCACACCTGTCATGGTGCTGTTAAAAACGATAATTCTCCCTGTCATTTTATCCGGCGTGTTGTACTATCTGTTCAACCCGTTGGTTGATGTACTGGAGCGTAACAAGGTGAAACGAGTATACTCCATTGTTGTACTGTTTTTGCTCATTATAGGGGTTATTGCGATTGTGGTTACATCGGTGGTACCTGTAATCCGCGATCAAATACAGGGACTTATCCAGAATTTTCCTGGCTATAGCGAGCAAGTACAACGACAATTTGAGAAACTGATCGGCAGCGATTTTGTAAACCAATTCCAGAACACCATTCAAATTAATCCATCTGAGCTGGCCTCCAAAGCTTCTGAAAAGTTATCTAGCTTTATTAATAATGCATGGACGGGTGTGGGCAGCTTTTTGGGCGTGGTTACAGAAACGGTACTTGCGATTGCCACGGTTCCATTTATTCTGTTCTACTTGCTAAAAGATGGACACAAGCTGCCACAGTTTATCCTGAAAGTGCTGCCGCCTATGTTTCGTAAAGAAACAGATCGCATTATGACCGAGATGAATCATCAGGTCAGTTCCTATATTCGTGGGCAGATTATTGTCAGCTTCTGTATTGGGGCGCTGTTGTATATTGGTTACCTAATCATTGGATTAGACTACTCTCTGACGCTTGCAGTCATTGCATCCTTTACGAGCGTTGTCCCCTACTTAGGTCCCGTCATTGCCATTACACCTGCGTTAATTGTAGCTTTGGTCACCTCACCGATTATGCTGCTGAAGATGGTTATCGTGTGGACAGTCGTACAGCTCATTGAGGGTAAATTAATTTCTCCACAAATTATGGGCAAATCTCTTCGGGTACATCCGATCACGATTATCTTCGTTATTCTGACCGCAGGCAATTTGTTTGGTGTGGTGGGAATTGTACTGGCGGTTCCGGGGTATGCTGTCTTGAAAGTAATCGTTACACATCTGTACAGTTTCTTTAAAAAGCGTTCGCATCTCTATGAGGCGGATAAAGGGAACGCAAGTCTTTACGAAAAATAAACGTTTCCACTATAAAATTGATATGGGCCCCTCTTGGGTAACTGTGGCTGCGCGTGCTATAATTAATGCCTATCCTTATTCCCAAATAGAAAGGTCAGACTTTTATGATAAAACTCAGCATTCTTGACCAATCTCCGGTATCGGAAGGCATGACGCATGCGCAGGCATTACAAAAGACCGCTGAGCTTGCTATAGAGGCGGAACGCTTGGGTTATCATCGCTTTTGGGTATCAGAGCATCATTCTGCCGCAAATCTCGCAGGCTCCAGTCCGGAGGTACTGATTTCACATCTGGCCGCACGTACCCGGGCCATTCGAGTGGGGTCGGGTGGTGTGATGCTGCCCCATTACAGCGCTTATAAAGTAGCGGAAAACTTCCTTGTGCTGGAGGGATTGTATCCGGGACGCATTGATTTAGGTCTGGGACGAGCGCCCGGAGGAATGCCCATTGCTACCAGAGCCCTGCAAGAAGGCAAAATGCGAGGTGGTGTAGATCTATACCCTGAGCAGTTGGATGACCTGTTAGCTTATTTACATGACAGCACGGGCAATAATCACCGTTTCGGTTCGCTACAGGCGATGCCGCTTATAGAAACTGTACCGGAAATGTGGTTGCTCGGCTCCAGTGGTGATAGCGCAGGTCTGGCAGCCGAGCGTGGCGTGGGCTTTGCGTTTGCACAGTTCATTAATGGTGAAGGCGGCACAGGGGCTATGAAGGAATACCAGGAAAGCTTCCAGCCTTCCCAGCATAGTGACCAACCACGTTCGCTTGTTGCCGTATTTGCGATCTGTGCGGATACCGAAGAGGAGGCGAATCGGTTGGCTTCCAGTATGGACTTGTCTCTTGTTCTATTAGAGCAGGGAATGCGCTCCGCTGGAACACCTTCCGTCGAAAAGGCACTGGCGTATCCGTATACGCCGTTTGACCGGATGCGGATTCGTGAGAATCGCAAACGTATGGTGGTCGGTTCGCCCGAACAGGTGAAGCGTCAGATTGAGCGATTAAGTAAGGACTATAATGCACAGGAGATCATGGTTGCGAGCATTATTCACGACTTTGATGCCAAAATGAATTCTATACGTCTCATGGCTGAAGCATTTGGACTGTCTTCTGTACAGTCATAATGCGATTCGCCGGATTTAAAAGATCACAGCTTCGAGGAGCTGTGATCTTTTTTTGAATTTTTAAGGGAATATTGGATGATATGCACTGTATGATATAGGAAATAAACTAGTTAACACTTGATAATGATTATCAATATCTTTATTATATAAAGATAGAATGAAGTTTTGATGAAAGTCTGCGTTAAGCCCGTGACTATATATATTGGATAAGGGAAAGGGATGATTCCAAATGTTTCGTCTGAAAACGGCAAATCTGGATATTGCTTATGAAGATCGATTGATTGTAGAAGATCTGAACGTAGAAATACCGCAAGGGAAAATCACAGCCTTGGTGGGCGCAAATGGTTCTGGTAAGTCCACCATTCTGAAGACGATGGCTCGCATCATGAATCCTAAGGGCGGCAGTGTTCTGCTTGACGGTAAATCCATTCATAAGCAATCCACCCGGGAAGTAGCTAAGCAGTTGGCTATTTTGCCACAAAATCCGACTGCACCGGAAGGATTAACCGTGACGGAACTGGTATCTTACGGACGTTTTCCCTATCAAAAAGGTTTTGGTTCCATGAAAGCGGAAGATCGCAAAATGGTGGAGTGGGCCATTCAAGTAACGGGAATGAGCGAGTTCCACGATCGTCCGATTGATCAGCTTTCTGGCGGTCAGCGTCAGCGTGCCTGGATTGCTATGGCGCTTGCGCAGGATACGGATATTTTGTTTCTGGATGAGCCGACGACATTTTTAGATATGGCACATCAATTGGAAGTGCTGCATTTGCTAGAGTATCTAAATACTTCGGAGGAGCGCACCATTGTTATGGTCGTGCATGATTTAAACCATGCCGCCCGATATGCTCAGCATATGATTGCAATCAAAAAAGGGAAGGCCGAGGCGGTAGGAACTCCAACAGAGGTTATGTCCCCTGATGTGCTGCGTGAGGTGTTCGGGATCGAGGCGGATATTGTAACAGATCCTCGTACGGGTGTACCGCTCTGTCTTCCGTATGCTTTGGCTGGACAGCCTGCGGTGAGCCAAGCAGTAAAAGAAATGAATGTGGAAGATAAGAAACTCGTGGGTTCTGTTGCTGAGCGACGTGATGCTAGAGCACAAGTAGCGGCAAGAGGTTAAAGAGGACATACCATGAAACCACTGGATTACGATCAGCTTGAGCAACTAGCGAAAATAGTGAGAGTCACGCCGGAGGATGCAGTATATTCCGGGCCAGTGGCTGAATGGCTTGAACCAGAGAAGATCCGCTCTGTGATGGAGTATTACGGTGATCTTCTGCGTGCTGAAGACGATTTAACCGCAGCCGTTTATTTTGTGAACCAGTTGCGTGGTCTCGTGTTTGCACAGCATTTTATGGTGTCACTGTGTGAACGCCGTTTGGATCTGTCCGTATCTAATCTTAGATTTCATATTTGTTATGAAGGTCAATATCCCTCTATTAGCCTTCAGGTCATCGACCTCACAGAGCTGGACAATACGCGGAACAATGGGGATGACCCTTCTTCCGAACAGGCTCAGCAAGTGTTACGTGACTTTTACAGTTTGCAGATGCGGCCCATATTGGAGGCAATAGCTGCAGTGGGGAGCGCATCTATTGGGCAAATGTGGGGACAGTTTCCGTTGACATTGCTGTATTTTAAGGATAGAGTACAGCCATTGTTGACTGATCCTCAGGATGTGGAGCGCTTTGAACAAGATTATATTTATGTGACACGTGAACTTGAGGGAGAGGTATTCGGACGTAAAAGAAACCCGTTTACGGTTCGTCTCGTTGAATTGGATAATCCTTACCGCCCCGGTGAAAATACCTACATGAAACCGTCCTGTTGCCAATATTACAAGACAGGTGGAGGCCAGCGGTATTGTTATGCTTGCCCAAAAATGTCCGCTTCCGAACGTGAAGAACGCAGACTCGAAGTGATGGCATCACGGTAAAGGATCTGCGGATGTTGGCATGTCCGTCACCTTTTGGTTAAAATAGGTTATGTAATCTAAACCAAGCGACACGAAGGAGGATGCTGTATGTCTGTCTATTCACATAATGCCGTAACACCAGCCAATCAGGAGGTTTCTCTGGATACTTACATCGGTAAGGTGCTGGTTATTGCGAATACCGCCAGTAAATGTGGACTTACCCCGCAGTATGGGGATTTGCAAAAGCTTTATGATGAATATAAGGATCGGGGATTAGTTGTATTAGGTTTTCCTTGCAACCAATTTGGCGGTCAGGAGCCGGGCAGCAGCGAGGAAGCGGCTGAATTTTGCCAACTGAATTACGGGGTTAGTTTCCCGGTATTCGCCAAAGTGGACGTCAACGGACCGGATACAGCGCCTCTGTTTGAATATTTGAAAAAGCAACAGCCTGGAGAACAGGAAGATGGAACAATTCAGTGGAATTTCACGAAATTCATTGTGAATCGTGAAGGTGTACCTGTGGGTCGTTTTGAACCGAAGGAGTCACCAGAAGCGATGAAAGCAGCCATTGAACAATTGCTATAGTAGCTTTGCCTTAACTCCAAAGTATATGTTTAAAAAGGTCTGATTTCCTGCGTGTCTCCGGGAAACGGACCTTTTTTTGTTTCTCTACATGTGCATTTGTTTAAGGGTGGTCGCATCATGTGTAAGTCGATTCCAAGAGCATAATCAGGGGGCTTACAGGGAAAACTGAATGGAGCGAAAAAATATTTCAGCAAACCGTTGATTTTGTATATCCTTTCTTTTTTAAATGTGGACAAATTGTGAATATCACGAAAAGCTATTGTAATGTGAAAAATATCACACTATAATAAGCGCATGAAGTGAAATAAATCACAAACGCAAACGAGCTGTTTACGTGAAACTATTCACAATTATTATACATTTTATGCCCACACACCAAGGAGGAATTTAACATGAAAGTAGCAGTTATCGGATGTACACACGCAGGCACGGCAGCTATCGTCAACACAGCTAAATGTTATCCAGATGCAGAAATTACCGTTTACGAGCGTAATGATAATATTTCATTTTTATCTTGTGGTATTGCGCTGTATGTAGGTGGTGTCGTCAAAGATCCACACGGCCTGTTTTATTCGTCTCCAGATCAACTGTCTGACTTGGGTGTAGTGACCAAGATGCTTCATGAGGTAACGAGTGTGGATACGGCAGGCAAGACGCTGCATGCACGTAATCTCCAAACAAGTGAAGAATTTACAGACACATTTGATAAATTAATTGTGACTACGGGTTCGTGGCCTATTATTCCAAAGCTGGAGGGCATTGAACTTGATCATATTTTGCTCTGTAAAAACTATAATCATTCCAATGATATTATTGAGAAAGCCCAGCACGTACAGAACATTACAGTCGTCGGGGCTGGATACATTGGTGTTGAACTGGTAGAAGCTTTCCAAATGAACGGTAAAAACGTAACACTGATCGACAGTGCTGATCGTATATTGAATAAGTATTTGGACCATGAGTATACAGACCGGATTGAAAGTTCCCTGAAGGAACATGGCATTAAGCTGGTACTTGGCGAGACGGTGAGTCGTTTTGAGGGTACGAACGGTAAGGTGAGTAAAGTCGTGACCTCTAAAGGAGAATATGAAACAGAGCTTGTTATTCTCTGCATCGGTTTCCGACCTCAAACGGATCTGCTCAAAGGTCAGGTAGATATGTTGCCTAACGGTGCGATCATTGTGGATAACTATATGCAAAGTAGCTGCCCGGACGTGTTTGCAGCAGGTGACAGTTGTGCAATCCGCTATAATCCGACAGGTAAAACGGCTTATATCCCTTTGGCAACCAATGCAGTTCGTATGGGTACACTGGTAGCACGTAATCTGGTACAACCAACGATTGCCTACATGGGAACCCAAGGAACTTCGGGTATCAAAATTTACGAAGACAATATCGCAGGAACAGGCTTGACGGAAGCGGCGGCAACGGACGAAGGCATGACTGTAGAAGCTGTAACCATTGAGGACAGCTATCGGCCTGAATTTATGCCAACCTCCGAAAAGGTATTACTGAAAGTGGTATATGAGCAGGAGACACGAAGAATTTTGGGGGCTCAAATTATGTCGAAGGTGGATTTGACGCAATCCATTAACACACTATCCGTAGCCATTCAAAATCATATGACCATTGACCAGTTGGCCTTTGTCGATTTCTTCTTCCAGCCGCATTATAACAAGCCTTGGAATTTCCTGAATGCAGCAGGTTTACAAGCATTGCCTACAATATCCGAACGGAACCCAGTTACTGTATAATTAGATTTGTCTGTGACATTGTTCATAAGTTTGTCAACAATCTGAGACGTACGGACGAATCCTTATAGTACAATATAGAGTAGCATAAGGATTAGGGGGTAAGTAGCTTATGGATTTGTTTTATATCCTTTTTCTTGTAGTCGTGGCCCTGGTAGGCCTCGGTGGAGTTATTTGGTTCTTGAGAGCAGTTGAAAAGGAAGAATACAACTAAATGTAAAGCGCGTAGTAGCGCAGTAGATGTAATAATACAGAAAGACAGTCCTTTTTCCAAGGGCTGTTTTTTTATAGTTAAGAAAGTGATTTTTTTCACAAACATAATCACTGATTTTAAATAAAATATGAAAGAAGAATATTTTAGTAAAAAGATATTAAAGGAGCGGGGACATATGGCGAGCTATAAACCGGGGCAAATTGCTGAAAAGACGGTGGAAACAGGAGTGGCCAAGGCGAACAACCCGTGGACTGTGGCGGTGGTACTGGGATTTTTGGCAGGTGCATTTATTGCACTCGGGTTTTTGCTGGATATACGTGTTATTGCAAGCGCGCCTAAAGAATGGGGAAGCATTGCCACCTTTATTGGAGCTGCGGTGTTCCCCGTAGGTTTGGTATTAGTTTTGATCGCCGGCGGAGAATTGCTGACCGGCAATATGATGGCGGTCCCTTTGGCGAGATGGGCAGGACGGATTAAGACAGGAGCCATGCTTCGTAATTTGGCGATTATTACGCTCAGTAATTTTGCAGGTGCGTTATTCGTTGCATTTTTCTTTGGGCATGTACTGGGTTTGACAGAAACGGGCCCTTACCTGGACAAAGTGGTGGATATGGCAGGACATAAGCTACATGAAAGCTTTTTGCAGTCTTTTATATCGGGTATAGGATGTAACTGGCTCGTAGCACTGGCTGTATGGCTGGCATATAGCACAGACTCTATCGGTAGCAAAATCATGGGGATTTGGTTCCCGACAATGGCCTTTGTCGCTATTGGATTTCAGCACGTTGTTGCCAATATGTTTCTCATTCCGGCGGCTATTTTTGCAGGCCACTTTTCGTGGGCAGATTATGTTATGAACTTCATTCCGGTCTGGCTGGGAAATTTGGTAGGAGGTAGCCTGTTTGTGGCTGGAGCCTACTGGTTGGCCTATTTGAAAAAGCCTCAAACCAACGCACATCCAGTGAATGAATCTCCAACTACTTCTTCGGTTGCACATCAAATCCGTTGAGTGATCCTGCTTAATTACGGTACTTTAAACAGCAATGAACAAAGCAAATCCGCCATGACAGGCCCGGGGGAACGAAACCTGTCATGGCGGATTTTTTTGGGAGTGGTCCATGATTTGGCATGGAGGATGAGTGTGCTCTCGTCCCATAATGCCTTGATCTCTTTTACCCTCGGTAAGATATGATGAAACAGGATGTTGAAAAAAATTATGATTCTAAAAAAATCCGTTTTGCTCTATGCAGCAGACGGATTTTTTTAATGTTTTGGAGAGCGGCTGTGTGGGAAAATCCTTCTCTTGCCATAGGCCAAAGCTGTGGATATGATAAGATCAGTGTAATTTTTGGAAACGGTAACGGAAAGGAGCATCAACACTATGGATCATCGTAATAGCGCGCCTCCTGAGGCCACGCTTCAACAAGACTTACAAAGGGGGCAGCGGATGACGGAGCAGCAGGACGGTATTTTTCCGGCTGTATGCCCGTTAGATTGCCCGGATACGTGTGGGCTCCTGCTTCACAAGGAAAATGGAAAGATAGTCAAGGTGACTGGGAACCCGGATCATCCTATTACCAAAGGGGCTATTTGTAACAAAGTTCGCAATATGACGGAGCGGGTATATGATCCTGATCGGGTGCTCTATCCGTTGAAACGTATAGGCCCCAAAGGAGAAGGAAAATTTGAACGTATTAGCTGGGAGGAGGCGGTCGATACCATTACAGGTCGGTTCAAGGAGCTGATACGTATGGACGGACCGGAATCTATTCTCCCCTACAGCTTTTATGGCAATATGGGCGTATTGAGTGTGGACGGAATGGACCGCCGATTTTTTAATGCGCTGGGTTCAAGCCAACTGGATCAGACGATATGTAGCGTAGCAGGGAATGAAGGCTGGGCGTCCGTTATGGGTTTTAAGGGCGGCACCAGCCCGGAGGACACGGAGGATGCAGACCTCATTATTGTGTGGGGTGGAAATGTCATTAGCACCAACATGCATCAGGTCGTTTTGGCTGAGAAAGCACGTAAAAAAGGTGCTAAGGTGGTCGTTATTGACGTTCATCGCAACCGGACGGCGCAATGGGCGGATTGGTTCATTCCGTTATATCCGGGCACGGATACGGCGCTCGCGCTGGGTGTTATGAATGTGCTGTTCGCTCAGGGACTGACGGACGACGAGTTTTTACATCGCTACACGGTAGGCCATGAGGAACTGCGCGAGCATGTTAAGACATATACACCAGAGCGAGTTTCGCGGATTACCGGCGTACCGGAAGCGGATATCATCCGTTTGGCGAAAATGTACGGAACTGCGCGAGCAGCGTATATCAATATCGGCAATGGGCTTCAGCATCATGATAATGGCGGTATGAACGTACGTGCGGTTACATGCTTGCCTGCGCTCACTGGACAATGGCTGAAGCACGGCGGGGGAGCGTCACGCTCTAATGGCGCTTATGGCAAGTTTAACGGCGCCAATCTGGCGCGTCCTGATCTGCGACAGAATCCGGATGCCCGGGTGATCAACATGAACCGGATCGGAGAAGCGCTGCTACAGAAGGAACAGCCGATTAAGGCGTTATTCGTATACTGCAGTAACCCCGTAGTTGTAGCCCCCGATTCGGAACGGGTGACTGAAGGATTTGGACGAGAGGATTTGTTCACAGTCGTTCATGACCTGTTTCTTACGGATACTGCCCGTTATGCCGATATTGTGCTGCCTGCAGCGTCTTCCTTTGAAGGTACAGACCTATATAAATCCTACTGGCATCACTATGTTCAGATGCAGGAACCCGTCATTGCTCCACTCGGGGAAAGCAAAAGCAATTATGAGCTGTTTAGCCTGCTCGGACGGGCTATGGGCTTTGACGAAGCTGCCTTTACGGAAAGTGAAGAGGACATGATCGCAGGTGCGCTTGATAATCCAACGAACCCTTATCTCAACGGTGTAACTTTGGAAGCCTTACAAAAGTCACCTTTTGTAAAGCTCGATATGACGCCAAAGGCTACTTATTTGGATCGTTTAACCACGCCTTCAGGCAAGATTGAGTTGTATTCGGAAAAAATGAAACAAGCAGGTCTGCCCGCGATGCCTTCTTATGTGCCGCTGATTGAAGGGTACGACGGAGAGCATCGACCGCAAGCGGACGAGCGGTATCCATTAATGTTTATTTCACCGCCAAACCATAATTTTCTGAATTCTACTTTCGCTAACTTGCCCAAGCATCAGCGACTGGAGCGGGAGCCCTTGCTACAAATTCACCCGGAGGATGCTCAGACAAGGGACATCGCGGATGGGGACCCGGTTACCGTATGGAATGATCGGGGGACGTATGAGCTGAAAGCGAAAGTCACCGATCTGATGCTGCCCGGTACAGTGATTAGCCAGGGATTATGGTGGGAAGGCAAAGGACGCAGACAGCGTGCCAATGTGTTAACCTCTGATCGGCTGTCGGATATGGGACAGGGGGCTACTTTCTTCTCAACGGTGGTGAATGTGAAGCGTCAATGAGATAATGCCTTTTATGGCGTCAGATGCAAAAGGAGAAACAAAAGATATGAAATGGTTGGAGTCTTATCCGAAAGAAGTGAAAGTGTTTCTCGTTGCTAGTCTGATTAATTCCGCTGGAAGTTCCCTGATGTGGCCGTTGGTTAGCATGTATGTGTTTGACGAGCTAAACCGTAGTATGGGAGATGCAGGGATTGCGATTTTAGTGCAATCTCTGGGCGGAATTTTTGGTCAAGTGCTGGGCGGAGCCCTCTATCACCGTATTGGAGCCAAGAAACTGATTGTTGGCTCACTCGCGATGAACGCGCTGGGACTTCTCGCGCTTCCATTTACCAGTGGCCATTGGGTAGCGTTTGTCATCATGATGGGCTTTATCGGCTTTTTTAATGTCGTATCTGTGCCTGCGATTCAGGCCTTTGTAGGTTTTCGTTTCGCTGACCGTCGTGGTGAGCTGTTTAATATTATTTATGTCGCTAACAATATTGGAGTTGCAGTGGGTACGGGATTGAGTGGCGTTCTGGCTGACCTTTCCTATCAGCTCAGCTTTGTGATGAACGGAGTGACTTCTGCGGTATTTGCCGGATTCTTCTGGTCTTATCTAAGCAGGGTGGATCGGGAAGAGGGAGAAGTACAGCTCAGCAAGTCCGTGAAAAAAAGAGAGGAAGTACCAGCTCGTTTGCTGTTTCGTGATACCAGACTGTATCTCTTTGTGGGGTTAGGCTCACTTTTTTTATGGTTCGGCAATTCGATCTGGAATACAGGAGTGTCTCCCCATATTATTGAGCAGGGCTTGCCTAAAACGATGTATGGGTTACTATGGACACTGAATGGTATCCTTATTTTTGCCGCACAACCCATTATTTTTTGGATAAAAAGACTGTACGCTCATCATGCTTCATCGCAAATGACATGGGCCGGGGGATTTTATTTGGCGGCTTATATTGTCATGCTGGGCACACAGAACTATACTGGAATGATATTCGCTATGGTTCTAGCGACCCTGGGAGAAATGCTGATTGCTCCTGCGGTTCCAGCATTCCTGTCTGATCATGGAGGTCGGGGTGCACCCTTTTACATTGGGCTTGTGGGGGGTATTGGCGCAGCCGGACGGGTAATGGGGCCTTATATTATGGGGAAGTTGTATGATGGCGGTGGGTTACCGCCCACACTTTGGCTGGCAGCGGGCGTAGCGGTGTTGTCGATCCTATTTTTCGTCCTGCATAGCTGGTTGAACCGTTACCGTCACGATATGGGTAATTTTGATACTCCTTCCAAGGTCGACCTTCCCAGTTCCTAAGTCCTAATAAAAGTGCAGTAATATGCTGCGATTATGGTACAATAAGTGACGAATGGTTGCAGTTATTGCTTCAGGAAAGCCTTCACAGGAAGGATTGAAAGGAATTGTTTACAAGTCAACCCTTGACGATACGTCATTCGGAGATGAAGGATGCTCCTGATCTGATTGCGCTGGATGAATTGGTATGGAATGAACGTACGGCTCCCGCTTCGTTGTCTTGGAAGTCGCGCGGAGAGTTTCTGCGCAATACGCCTCCAGGCTCTCAACTGGTTGCGATCGAACAGGAAGTACTCTGCGGGTATATTGGATTTCGTCCTCCAACGCTGTTGGCTAGTAATTGTCATGTACTCGAAATAAATATAGCTGTACATCCAGCTTATCATCGCAAAGGTATTGGGACGGCGCTCATGAACTCCATGAAGGACATTGCAGCTGCGGAGGGCATACGCAAGTTGAGTTTGCGTGTACTCTCATGCAACACGGAAGCCCTTATGTTTTATGAAAAAAACGGTTTTGCGATTGAAGGACGTTTGCATGAGGAGTTTTACATAGCAGGCCAATTCGTGGATGATGTGTTAATGGCCTATTTCTTAAAATAGGCGGGAGGCTACGGACAGCAATATTCGGTTTTATGCCCGGCCTAAACCAACAACGCCGCAGACCTGATCAGGTCTGCGGCGTTGTTGTACAATACAATATTACCGAAGTTGCTTCCATTCATTTTGGAGCATACCATACACTGCGTGGTTCATGTAGCCGTCGGGCAGCAATTCCGCTTCGCGTACAATGCCTTCGAGCACAAAGCCCAAACGTTCCGGAATACCGCGGCTACGGCGGTTCGTCGTTGCGCAACGGATTTCGACCCGATGCAAGTCCAGCTCCATCAAAGCATATTCAACGAATACGCGGCAGGCGCTGGTCATAAGACCTTGTCCTTCGTACCCGTGTCCAAGCCAGTATCCGATGCTAACGGAGCGGTGAGTCCAATTGATCTCATGGTAGCTGATGATGCCAGCAAGCTCGTTGTCTATCCAAATTCCGGCGGTCAGACTACCGTTCTCTGCGGCTTGTTTCAAGGCGCCCTGCACGAACTGCTCTGTGTGGCTGATTTCCGTGGTGGAGTCTACCCATGGAAGCCATTGACGCAGGCGGTCACGGGACATTTCGATCAGCTCAAACAGAGGCTGCACATGCTCCTTGGTGAGCGGCCGAAGGACTGTGCGTTCGTCCAACGCATATGTAAACATGATTGATCCCCTCTTTCACTCGGAAAATCGCTAAACCAGCCAGTCTAGCATTTAATCCCATGCTACCTCATTCTGCGAGAGTCGTCAAAAGGGAGAGGAAGCTTCAAATTCTATAGGTCCCACCCGGAACCGTTCATGCTCGTATACATATTTCAGATCCAAATCCCCTACAAATTCGGTTGGGGATACACTGCCAGATACAGTGGCTTGCAGAGGAAGCTGCTCAGCATCATACATTACGACAGAGCTAAAATCGAGATACTTTGTAAATTGGACTGGATCATCGTAAAATACTGACGCTTTAGGGTCTATCGTGTGTGTAACACCGTCAATCGTGACAGCAATATGGACCTGGCGGTTGTGGTCACGTAGCTCTACTGCGCTATGTACGCGCTGGGACACAGCATCTACTGCCGATTCGACCGCATATTCTTCCATCGTGCGTGCGTTAACAATATGCAATTCCTGCAATTCGACACCCGTTCCCGAGGCACGCGTGAGGATCACGACGGCTTCACGGACACCATCCCCGTTCACATCCCTGTAAAATAATTGTGGTGCGGTGGAGATATCCGCCGAGCCCGACCATCGGAATGTGTGGCGTTGCTGGCCGATTTCCAGTACAGCTGATTGGAATAATCCCTGTGACGGATTAACGGCATATAAGCAGACGGATGAGTCTTCTGGAGCGCTGGCTAGCGGACGAGATTGTACAGTTTCGTTCACTGGGTCCGATGAAGGATGGCCGGAAGTCATGACGGAAGAGGACAAAAGCATAGACAGCAGGATCACAATGAGCAGCTTAAACACGGGTGGGTCTCCTTTTCCGGGCAAAATAAAAGATATATACACTATAACGAATTTATTTGCCGAAAATGTTAACTCTTTTTCATAACTTGTCACTTTTTTTGCTGAAGAGAGCATAAGGATTTTCATTTTATTGAGTTATGCGGTGTGAAAGGGTATATTTAAGGGAACAGGTTTTACACAGATTATACGGAAGAAAGGTTGATTAGCGTGGAGAAGCCGATCACTCCCCCCAATTTTATTAAAAATGTTATTGAAGAGGATCTACGTACGGGTAAGGTAAAGGAGGTTGTTACACGATTTCCGCCTGAACCAAACGGATATTTGCATATTGGACATGCCAAAGCTATCTGGATCAATTTCTCGTTGGGAGATGAATTCGGAGGACGCACAAATCTGCGTTTTGACGACACCAATCCGGCGAAGGAAGACACGGAATACGTGAACTCCATTCAGGAGGACGTGAAGTGGCTCGGTTATGAATGGGAGGAAAAACATTTTGCCTCCAATTATTTCGAAGAAATGTACAAGCGTGCCATCCTGCTGATTCAAAAGGGTAAAGCCTACGTGGATGATCAAAGCGCGGACCAAATCCGTGAAACTCGTGGTACACTGACCGAACCGGGGCAAAATAGCCCTTATCGGGATCGCAGTGTGGAAGACAATCTGAAGCTGTTTGAAGAGATGCGTGCAGGCAAATACCAAAATGGTGAAAAGGTGCTGCGTGCCAAAATTGATATGGCCTCAGGAAATATTAATTTACGTGATCCAGTTATTTACCGCATTTCACACACAGCACATCACAATACAGGCGACACATGGTGTATCTATCCAATGTACTCCTATGCTCATCCGCTGGAAGATGCGATTGAGGGAGTAACGCACTCGCTCTGTTCGCTGGAATTCGAAGATCAGCGCCCGCTGTACGATTGGGTTGTAGCTGAATGTGAGATGGAAAAGGTACCGCACCAATACGAATTTGGACGGCTGAACCTCGCTCAAACCGTAACCAGCAAGCGTAAGCTCAAGCTTCTGGTCGATGAAAAGCACGTAGATGGTTGGGATGATCCGCGTATGCCGACGATTTCCGGTTTACGTCGTCGCGGCTACACGCCGGAAGCCATCCGCAGCTTCGTATATGAGACAGGCATTTCCAAAGCCTACGGAGTCATCGATTTGCAGGTACTGGAGCATTTTGTACGTGAGGATTTGAAGCTTAAGGCACCCCGCACCATGGCAGTCATAGATCCGTTGAAGGTGGTTATCACAAACTATCCTGAAGGACAAGTTGAAATGCTGGAGGCGGAAAACAATACTGAAAATCCGGAACTCGGTACACGTCAAATTCCGTTTTCCCGTGAGATTTATATCGAGCGTGAGGACTTCATGGAAAATCCGCCGAGCAAATACTTCCGTTTGTTCCCTGGTAATGAAGTACGTCTCAAGCATGCTTACTTCATTAAATGTAATGATGTGATTAAGGACGCAGACGGAAATGTAACGGAAATCCACTGTACCTATGATATAGAAACCAAGAGCGGATCAGGCTTTACTGGACGTAAAGTGAAAGGCACGATCCACTGGGTAGAGGCTACTCAGGCTGTACCTGCCGAATTCCGTTTGTATGAGCCTTTGATTAACGCAGAGGACACGGAAGAGATTGAAGAGGATGCATCGGAAAAAACATTCCTTGACCAATTGAACCCGAACTCTTTGGAAATTGCTCATGGCTATGTCGAGCCGAACATGAAAGAAGCTCAATCACAGGACAAGTTCCAATTTTTCCGTCATGGTTATTTCAGTGTCGATCCGAAGCTTTCCCAACCGGGTAAGCCTGTATTTAACCGTGTTGTATCGTTGAAAAGCTCTTTCCAATTACCTAAGCAATAGGCTGGTGGAAAGTGTGGGAGAGAGGGTAGCTTCGTGCGACCAAGTTGAAAAGGAGTCTGCCGTCGGCAGACTCCTTTATTTTACGCATGCACACTCTTTATACATGATCATTGACTTGACGATACTCTATTGTCTTTGCTAACAAGCCAGAAGGGAAGAGGGGATAGCTTATTCCTCTAGTGTTGTTAAGGGGCTTCTTCTATTCGTTTGTGCCCGCTGGCAGTTCTGGCTGATAACCGTTCTTGTACAGCATATACCACATGATAGCGAATCCCGCAGATCCAAGTAGGGCGAAGAACACCCCTGCATGGTACATCATTTCTCCACCAAAGTTCTGGAATAGCCAACCTCCCGCAAAACCTGCTACGATACCGGATATACCACTCCAGGTCAAGGTATATACGGCCTGTCCGGATGATCGGTATGCTGCAGGGGTAAATAGGACGGTCAACTGGGTGCCTACATAGAAGTATCCACCGAAGGTGACGCAATGAAGTGCCTGAATGAACACAATCTGAATCGGGTCTGTGGCCAGAGCCATCAGTTCCCAACGTAAGGCAAACAGCAAACTGACGAGTGCCAAACAGCCGACCATCACGGTCATTCTTTTCTTCAAGAAGCGATCAAACAGCAAAAATACAATAATTTCGAATACCGATGACATAAAAACAGCAAAACCAAGCATCTGTTTGGACCCACCCAGCTCGGTGATGTACAGGGACATAAAGGCGCTGTTGATCGAATTCGGGATGGATACAAGGATGCCCAATAAAATAAAGGATATAAAGTATCCGTTCATTAAAACACTGCCAAAGCCGCGCAAATGAATGGTTGCTGTCTCCACAGTGCTTTTCAGTGGTGGAATCGACAAGGTGCAGATCAATGCAGCCAGAAGAAGTACCGTAAAGATGGTGGATATGCTGGATATCCCCGTTTGGTCAATAACTATGCCGGCAGCTGCTGCTGTCACAGCCCAACCGAAGGAGCCCCATATACGGAATGCGCCAAATTTCCGGTCTGTGCCCTCAATATAACTGAGAATTAGGCTGTTGCTTTGCGCAAATAAAGGGCTTTGGAAAAAATAAAAACCAATCATCGACACATAAATCATGATATACGTATGGACATGAAACAAAGCTTGTAGCAATAACAAGGTACCTATAATCATAAATAGCAGAATACGTCGGAGGTTACGGCTCCGGTCGCTTGTATAGCCCCAAAAAGGGTTCGCGAATACGGATACAAAAGGCCCGATGGCCATCAGACTCCCGATCTCCAGCTTGTCCATGCCGATATCTTGCAGATACAACGGGAAGAAGCTGGAGAAAATGACCATAGCTCCATATAGAAAAAAATTATACAGTTTTAAGGAATATAGAGGAGTCTCTTGAATTTCTCTCTTTTGCAAGACAAGCCATTCCTTTCTTAGCCCGATAGAGAACTGCGCATCGATGCCGATCTGTGGGGAGGTTCTTTATTCCAATGTATCATGTGTTGAAAGGGTTAACAAACCAATAAATTAACAATTATGTAATAATTAAATTTTGTTCAAAAATTCATATGCATATTTGCAATTGTTTTCTGAAAAAAAAGGAGGATTTATTTGTGAAAGTGACTGGTATTATCGTCGCAGGAGGACGTTCCAGCCGAATGGGACAGGATAAGGCTTTGCTTGAGATCAATGGAGCCACTATGCTTGAACGGACGTATACTACATTGCAGCAGGCTGCCCAGCGGGTTGTCGTAGTCACTCGTGACAACCAAGGATATGGTCTGAGTGGTATGGAAACTGTGTCTGATGTTTTTCCAGGTATGGGACCCCTAAGCGGTATTCATGCGGGATTATCTGCATCTACTACGGAGTGGGGAATGGTTGTCGCTTGTGATATGCCTTTTATACAGCTAGAGGTGCTGCAAGACCTGCTCGTTGTAACTGAGAAATGGACGGAGTTGCATGGAACGATGGAACCAACATTGCAAGCAGTAATACCTTCTATGGATGGACGTATACATCCGTTGCTGGCTGTGTACCATCGGAGCGTGCTGCCGTCTGCCGAGGAATGTTTGCGCAATAGACAGCTTCGTCTCACCGATTGGTTGAACAAGCTGAACGTTCGTTATGCGACGGTAGAGGATTTGCCGCGGGTGAGTGAAGACATGTGGTATAAGGCCGCGTTCAATATGAATAATCCGCGGGACTACGAGCTTGCGTTAGAGCAGTTGAAGCATAGTGTACAACAGAACACGCAGAACGTGAAGAATTTAAAGGAAATACGAGAGGATTAGAAACGTACAAGCTTCCTGCGCGAGGACTATTTAGGAGAGCAAATACTAGAGAAATATGATGGACTAAATTTGGGGGAATATAATTATGCTGGAAGCTATTATCCATGCTGTTTTATTGGCATTGGGATTGATTTTGCCTTTGGGGGTACAAAATGTATTTGTGTTTAATCAGGGGGCGTCCCAGTCGCGGTTTCGCAATGCACTGCCTGCTGTCATTACAGCGGGTGTCTGTGATACAATCCTGATCACGCTTGCGGTTGGGGGCGTGTCCCTTATTTTGCAGCAATTTCTATGGCTCACGAACGTACTCTATGCGGCGGGCTGTTTGTTTCTGCTGTATATGGCCTGGACTTTATGGAGATCGAAGGCAGCTTCCTCGGGAGAAAGTCAGGCGATGCGGCCGAAACGCCAGATGATTTTTGCCGCTTCGGTATCGCTATTGAATCCACATGCCATACTCGACACGGTTGGCGTAATTGGAACCAGCTCCCTTCAATATGACGGCGGGGAACGCTGGGCCTTTGGTCTGGCCGCCGTGTCCGTATCTTGGATATGGTTTATCGGTCTGGCAACGGCAGGGCGCCTCGTGGGACGTATGGATTCAGAAGGGAAGTTTGGGACTGTGCTCAACAAAATATCGGCACTGATTATTTTAGGCCTGGCAATGTATATGGCGATAAATTTTATTACCAGTATGTGATCCAAGCCTGGTTAAAGGAAAAACTTCATTACAGCGAATACCCCGCTCAAAGCAAAGGGAACACCGATCAAAAACAGCATAAAGGCCAGACAGCCTGCACCATTTACACCGCCTGCAATTCGGGCGTCCCGAGGGTTAGATGGATTGTATAATACCTTAATCTTGCTGCCAACCCGGTTGAGGCTTAGGTTGGTGCTATAGATGAGTAGCAGTCCAATCAAGCTGAACAATGGCATCAGCAAATCGGAACTAAAATGAAACCAATACACATTGAAATCAATTGAGATGATAATCTACTCCTTTAAACAAAGCGATAATCAATATATCGGATGTTTTTTAGGAACCGTTTAATAGCTATGAGAATTACTTATTGCTCAATAGAGACATATCAAAATCAACATCCTCGATAAATTCGATAACCTCACCATTGGGGCTGTGGACTAATGCATTTGTTACAACTAGAGGAGGTTCACCAAGTGTAAGCTGATTGGGTTCCACAAAGGTTCTTGCTCCGTGGGCAAGGGCTTTTTGATATATTTCATCCACATTAAGAGTTGGTTGAATTTTGTAGAGAGGCGAAGGAAGCTACCGATTTATTTCGCATCAGTGGGGAATTTAATTATCTCATTAAGATACAAACCGCGTCGGTAGAGGAAATTGCAGAGCTTCAGGATTCATTAGTTAAGCTGGGGCATTCGAAGTCGCATATTTGTATGAAAAATATACTGGAAAATAGGGTTTTGCTGTAAGCAACTCGAAAACCCACATTTGGAATATAGAGCATTCGGAATAACTGTATTTGTGAAATGAAGATAAGCGAATGCTTGGATGAAATAAAAAAAATGACGCTGAATTACAACAGCGTCACCGTAATGCCCTGCTCCAGACGCTTCACGTCCTGGAGATCGATCTTCCCGGCCATGGCGTGCAGAGCTGCCGCTGTGCCGCAGGCCGCTCCCTGCCGTAGCATGGCAGGGAGATCCAGCCCCGTAGCTGCGCCGGTGACCAGCCCGGCGACCATAGCGTCACCGCTGCCGAGCGCGCTGACAATGTTCGCGTCTGGCAGGCTCACGCGGTAGCGCGCATCGTGCGTTACCGCCAGCGCCCCGCGCGCGCCGAGCGAGATGACGGCCAGCTGTGCTCCGGCTTCCAGCAGCTTTGCTGCCGCCGCTTCAGCGGCATCCGGGCGCGCGGCGTCAATTCCCGCGAAGCGAGCAGCCTCATCCTCGTTAGGCTTCACGAGGTCGGGCTTTCCGCGCAGCCCCAAGCGCAGCGCCTCACCGCTCGCGTCCAGCGCCACCCGCGCGCCGCGTGCCTTCGCCAGCGTGCACAACTCGGCGTACAGATCGGGCGGGCAGCCGGGTGGCAGGCTGCCGGAGAATACGACCCAAGCCGATTCCTCGGCAAGGGTCTCGATTTTGCGCCGCAGTGCGGCTAATTCAAGCGGCTCAACGGTCGGTCCGCTCTCAATCAGCTCGGTCTGCGTGCGCGCGGACGGGTCGAGCACGGTAATGGCGAGACGGGTCTCCCCATGTGCCGTTTCAATGAAATCGGCGCTTACGCCTTCTGCGCTCAACCCGTCAATGAGCAGCCGTCCCGTGTGTCCGGCAGCAAACCCGGTCGCTCGTACTGGCTCGCCTAGCGTGCGAATGACGCGGGCGGCATTCACGCCCTTGCCGCCCGGCACCGTCAGGCCGCCTTCAATGCGGTGAACGGCATTCAAACCGAAGCCTGCAACCATGTAGATTTTATCCACAGCCGCGTTAAGTGTTACGGTGGTAATCACAAGGCATCACTCCTTTAAGATCAGCAATTTGCAATATTTGATGCCATTCGCTCATGCTAAGATATCAGCTTTAATCCCAACGCTGCGGCAAGAATCATGGCGATGAATAAAACACGCAGTACGCTTTTTTGTTCACCGTACAAGAACATGCCTGTAATTGTGCTGCCAACCGTTCCGATGCCTGTCCATACGGCATAGGAGGTGCCCATAGGCAAACTTTTCATGGCATAGCTGAGTAGAGAGAAGCTAAGAACAAAGGATAGGACCATAAGCACTAAGGACTTCCAGCCTTTGCCCACCGTAACTCCCTTCATACCAATGACTCCTAACACTTCCGAGCACCCCGCGATAACCAATGCAATCCAAGCCATTATGCGCCACTCCCTTCCTGAACATCACGGTCGGTAACTAACTTCAGGCCGACCACACCTGCCAGCAAAAGGGCGATTAATAGCGTTTTGGACCATTGAAACGGTTCTCCGAATAGCAGCATTTCGCCTACGACTGTTCCCCCCGTCCCTAGTCCGGTGAATACAGCATACACTGTGCCTACAGGCAGTCGGTTCGCAGCCTTCATGATTAAATAAAAGCTGGCCACCACGGCCAGCACGGTTACAATCCAGGCGAGTATAGAGTCCGCATGCTTCAAACCCGATACCCATACAACCTCAATCAGACCTCCAACAAAAACGTAAATCCAACTGCGATTCATGATGAATGTTCTCCTTAAAAATAAATTTTATAAGTTCGACGGCTTCACGCTTCATGAGGTGAGGTTAACGTAATCCCACGCCAAAAAATAGGCCATGCAGCGTTCAGCCTTCGGTGGTAGTTGATGCTTCCACTGTACAGGAGCTCCACCATGATCCCGTCCACCAGGGTCATGTAAGCCAAAGCCACATCCACTGGCTCCATATGCCCAAAGGGTTCCCGATCCCGTGTATTCCGGAGGCGGCGAGTTAATTTTCGCTCCATTTTATCCAGAAAAGGATTAACAATATTCAGCACCTCGTGATACAACGATACAGGCGGAAAGAAGGAAAAGCGAAGCATAAACTTGGCTGAGTCGTTGCTCTCATATTCCTGTCCCATCCAAAACAAGAAGTCATGCAGGGTATGCTTAAGCGGCTGATCTTTACGTTCCGTAAAGTATTCGAAAATACGTAAATTCTGCTCTTGAAAAGCGTACCTAGCCACCTGTAGAAACAGATCCTCCTTGCCTTGGAAATGCGCGTATATAGACGGTTTTCGGATACCGACTTCAGCGGCAATACTGCTCAAGGAGGCTCCCTCATACCCATTGGTGGCAAATTGAAAAAGAGCGGCCTTTCGAATCTCTTCCATCCCCATTATTGTCACCTACCTAACGTTCGTTAGTTTATTCTTGCACGAAAAAAAGTAAGTGTCAACCCAGCATCATTGCGTTTTGTATAAAGCTTTTCTTTGGATTTTTTTTATCAACATTTTAATAAAAAAGTGGGAAGAAATAAGGGGCTCATGTACAATATAATGAAGAATACTTGTCAAATGCAGTCCACTGGAAGTGAGGTTAGTTATGAGGCGAAGCTTACTGGCCGTATTGATCGCGGCTATGGTGTTTATTATTTATTATTTTGGCTTGTTTAATTACATCGGCAAAAATGAAGGAACTGTCATCAGTATTTTTTCCACCCTGACAGTGATCTCCATCAGTCTGATTATTTTTACGGAGAATCGTAATCCCTCCACTACGATGTCCTGGATTTTGCTGCTGGCATTGCTGCCAGTCGTTGGACTTCCTCTTTATTTTCTGTTTGGGCAAAATGTATTCAAGCGTCGCAAGTATGATAAAAAGGCATTGCGTGACCAACAGGCTTACGACCGCATAGAAAAGGATGCTTTGCGAGTCAAACGAGATCTGACCTGCTTTACAGGTGAGCAGCAGCAGTTGATGCGTTTGGCCCGCAGACTGGCCCGCTCCCCGATTTATTTTGCGACAGAAACTCAAATTCTGAACAATGGAGATGAAACCTTCTCCACTTTGCTGGAAGAACTGCGCAAGGCGCAGCATCATATCCATATGGAATATTACATTTTCCGGTCGGATGATATCGGTACCAGCATTCAGAAAATTTTGATCGAAAAGGCTAAAGCGGGTGTTAAGGTTCGGTTTATGTACGATGCGGTGGGCAGTATTCAGTTGTCGAAGTCCTTTTTGAAGGAAATGAGAGATGCAGGAGTAGAGGTTGTTGCGTACGGCGGCGCTCGGATCTTGTTCTTCTCCAGCCGGGTAAACTATCGTAATCACCGTAAAATTGTAGTCATCGACGGTAATATCGGATTAATTGGCGGTCTAAATGTGGGAGATGAGTATCTCAGCCGCAACAAAGCCTATGGCTTTTGGCGTGATACGCATATGATTGTGAAGGGCGAAGCTGTACGGACGTTGCAGCTTATATTTCTACAAGATTGGCTTCACATGACGGGTGAGTCGGTGCTCGATAGCGAATATCTGTCTCCCAATATTGAACCAATTACGGACGGAGGCGTGCAGATTATTGCCAGTGGCCCGGATAATGAGCGGAGAGTGCTCAAAAATCTCTTTTTCTCCATGATCACGTCCGCCCGAAAATCAGTCTGGATTGCGACGCCTTATTTTATCCCGGATGAAGATATCCTGACTGCCCTACGGATGGCTGCCTTGTCCGGGTTGGACGTGCGTATTCTGTTTCCCGCAAAACCGGATAAATGGCTACCGTTTCTCGCGTCTCATTCGTACTTCCAGTCGTTACTGGAGGTTGGAGTCAAGGTATATGAATATGAAAAGGGGTTCCTCCACTCCAAGCTCCTCATCATTGACGGGGAAGTTGCGACGATCGGGACAGCCAATATGGATATGCGTAGCTTTCATTTGAATTTTGAAGTTAACGCCCTGTTAATTCAAACGCACAGTGTGCAGCAGATGGTAACAGACTACGAACGAGATTTGCACTCTGCCAGCCTGATTGTACGTGAAGAATTCATGAAAAAACGTCTGTTCAAACGTTTGATGGAATCGCTCGCGCGGCTGCTTTCACCGCTGCTGTAAGCATAAACGAATTCGCTACAGCAGTATCCTGTAGTTAAAATGTAGTAAAGCCTAAAATATCCTGTAGGCGGTATATAATATCTTTCCAAAATGTTGAATGATCCTCGTAAGCTGCTAGATCCAAACTGTATTCAGCCCCCTGATTATTCCATAGCTTATCAAAATAGGCCGCAACCTGTCGGGTCAGCTTGCTGTCCGCCGGAGCGGCCACCCACAACTCATTTTCCAGATTCAAATCATCCAGATTACGGGGGGTCAGATTGGTAGAGCCACCCCAAATGATATGCTCTCCTTGCGCCTTGGCGATATAAATCAGTTTGGTATGGAACTGCTCATGGGTGGTATGATACCAGCGAATTTGAATGTTCCCGCCCGATTTATCGGACAACTCCTGGGCAACCGGACGATTGGGGATGCCGATTTTTTCCTGACCAAACGCGTTTTGATTGGGGTCCAGCAGCAATTGGATGTTTACACCGCGGGCAGAGGCATCCAGCAGGCTGTTCAATACTTTGCGGTCAGCCAAATAAAACATGCCCATATGAATGCTGTCACCTTTCTTCGTCTGCGCAATGCCATTCAGAACTGAGGTGTACACCTTGCCCTCAGTTAGATATTTGATTCGATAGCTGTCCTTACTCGATGGAACTTTGGGTTCGGCCTGTGGTGTATAGGCAGGAAGCTGTCCACCGCCCGAAAAGTCTAATACCGCCTGCTCTGTTTGTAAAATGTCTCTGATGATAGGCCCCTTCACCTCCAGCGCTACATTGGAGTGATAGGCGCTCGCGTCGTGCACGTTGCCTGTAGAAATGAGCGCTGTCTGTTCGTTGGCAACCAATTTTCGGTGATTGGCCTTGACGTTCAACAGCTTAAGATAGGAGCGAGACGTAACATCAGGTCCGTCACTGGCCATCAGGTTGGGAATCCAACCTGTGCCCTGCTGCCCGAACCATTGGAAAAAGGTACGCCACACTGCCGAATAGATGGGGGTGGAGTCCCGCAACGGGTCTACATCGGTCTGCACGACTTGAATCCCTGCTCGCTTCATATTCTCCAACAAAGGATTGGGGGCAGAATTGTAGTTGGTATTGACTTCATCTGTAATGAAAAAGATAGGCATATCCAGATGAGCTTTCTTTTTGGCAATAAGATGATCGGTCATTTGTGCGCTGACTTGGGGGAAGTGCTGACCTTTATGCTTATAGTCATTGAACAGAAATAGGTCGATGACAATAAATTGCTCAGCTTCATCAATGATCCCGAGCATACGATTCAAAGTTTGACCTTCATGCTGTGCAGTGCTTCCATCCCCGGTGGGATAGGTCAAATCTGTCCAGAAGTTTACCTCATGGGTCGAATACTCCTGACTCTCATAAGAGACGAACGGAGGCAATGGTTTATGGGTCTGATACAGCATGACGGCAATCAGCCAGAGGATAAGTACCAGAATGGCGATTTTAAAAGCCCGACCCTTTTTCTCAGTTCTTCTTTGATATTCCGGCACAGAATGCAGCGGATCACGTGTAGTCATATGACGATCAACTCCTCAATTGAATGCTGCATTCCATTTTATCGTGCCGGAACATGCAGTTTTATGATGGGATACTGTCAAGTTATTAACGCAAGTGTGCAGGATTGACGCGGATGCTGAATGGAATGAATTGGAGGATGTTTTACTATTCGTTGAGGACATATGTCCTTTATAGGAAGTCTGCCCTATAATTTAATATATAGAAAAGTCATTTACATGGGGAGAATAACGATTTATGAGAGGAATCTTGTTTGCTTTTCTGGGAGGAGCGTGTATTACGCTACAGGGGGTAGCGAATACACGGATTAGTCAGGATATCGGTACATGGCAGGCGGCCACTGTTACTCAGCTAATAGGCTTTATTTTGGCAGCATTAGTCTGGATGTTTACAAGGGATGGCAATGTGGCTGAACTGAAACAGGTAAAGCCGATGTATCTTTGGGGCGGTGCCTTTGCAGCAATTATTATTTTTAGTGAAGTCACGGCAATCCAACATATTGGGGTTACGTTCACGATCTCGGCGTTGTTGATTGCGCAGTTGTGTTTAACCTTCCTGGTAGATATTAAGGGATGGTTCGGTATAGTGAAGCAAAAGATGAAGCTGCCACAATTTATAGGTATTGGTATGATGATCGCGGGTGTAATTATTCTGAAGCTTTAAAATAGAAATTTAACTTGTAAAGAAAGCTTAGAATGTAGAGATTGAAGGTGAGCTTAGGAATGAGAGAAATTCAGGATCAAGAGCAGCTAAAATATTTTTTGCAGCTGCATGAGTTGGAATCCATACTCTACGAGCCACTACATCCTTATTTGTCGTTGCATCGTTTGGAGCAAGGGGAAAAGCTCTGTTTACAGGGGGACCCCATCGAGCATCTATATATACTGGTGCAGGGCAAGGTCAAGATTTATACCAGCTCTACAGAAGGGAAGACCCTGATTCTTTGCTTCAAAACACCGATCGAGGTTATAGGAGATGTTGAATATATTCGGAGTAGTCACGTCATCAACACAGTAGAGGCAGTGTCTCCGATCTATGTGATCGGTATTCACCACCAATGGATGAACAAATACGGCAGAGACTATGCTCCTTTGCTGCAATTTCTATTGGATATTGTCACGCGAAAGTTTTGCCTGGACTCCGACTTTTCCAGTTTCAATCTCATGTATCCGGTGGAAGTCAGGCTGGCGAGCTACCTGCTATCGGTTTCTTTTGACGAATCGAATACGGCTTTTCATGAGGAATTACGTGCATCCAGTCTGGTAGATGTGGCGAATTTGATCGGAACCAGCTATAGACATCTCAACCGTGTTATTCGCAAAATGATTGAAGATGGATGGGTTGAACGGACAAAAGGCTACATTGTCATTCGGGACAGAAAAGGTTTGAGTGAACTGGCAGGACATAATATTTATGAATCATTGTAATATGGGCATTTATGAAAGCAGAAGAATATCAAGGATCATCAAGGGAGAGTTAACATATGTTATTAGGAATTGTATTGGCGATTATCGCAGGTGCCTTGGTCAGTCTGCAAACGATATTCAATAATAAGGTGAATGAACGGACAGGATCGTGGACTACAACAACATTGGTGCTGGGAACAGGGTTCGTGGCTTCCTTACTCGGAAGTCTTATTTTTGAAGGGAAAAATACATTTACTTTACAGCATATGCAGCCGTGGTACTGGTTCAGTGGCATGATTGGTGTCGGTGTTGTGTTCTGTCTGGTGCAAGGAATGAAGCGACTTGGCCCGACCTATGCGATCTCCATAGTATTGACGGCGCAATTAGGCACGGCCCTGTTGTGGGATTCGTTAGGATGGCTGGGATTAGAAAAGATTCCGTTTACCTTTAACAAGTTGATCGGAGTATTGGTCATTATCGGTGGTATTCTGGTATTCAAATTTGGACATGGGCGTACGAAGGAACAAGCAGAAAGCATTTCATCTGTACCTGATTCGATGAAGGGATAGAGGAGATTGTAAATGGCCTTTATCTTGCTGGAATAGGGATCGTCCTTTCGAGTAGGCATTTTGCAGAAAAGCGGCAGTTCAATTAGGAGCGGCTTTTCTGTAGAGTTTCCGAAATAACTGGTTTATTGCAAATTTTGAACATGGCCATGGGTAAGAAAAAATGTTCACGATCGTGTATATATTTTTCCATCCATGATACAATGAAAGTATCTTAAAATAGCCACTTTAAGGGCTACGATATTGAATATAAGAGACGATAAATAGATCGGTTACCGTGTTCGGGAACGGTCTTATTTGTGCTTCTTGAACTTGATGCAATAACAGAGTGACTTTGGATGAGGTGGGACATAGATGAGTAGTACGGATAATATAAAGGGAGCACCTGACGGTTTTAACAAATCCGGCTCTTTGCTGCCTGCCGCAAGGACAGGTGAACGGAAGATTGAGCACGTCCGCCTTTGTTTGCAAGAAGATGTGGCCGGACAAGGCATCACCAGCGGGCTGGAACGGTATGCCTTTAAGCACTGCGCTCTGCCGGAGTTGCATTTTGACGAGGTTCGTCTGGATACTACTTTTTTAGGACGAGCTGTACGAACACCGCTGCTTATTAGCTCTATGACAGGCGGCAGCGCCGAGACAGGAGCGATTAATGAGCGACTAGCAGAGACAGCGGAGAGACGCGGCTGGGCGCTGGGCGTCGGTTCGGTACGGGCTGCGGTGGAAAGGGAAGAACTGGCCTCAACCTTTGCGGTTCGCAGTCTGGCACCCAGTATCCCGATCCTTGCCAATCTGGGTGCGGTGCAGCTGAACTACGGATTTGGTGTGGATGATTGTCGCCGTGCAGTGGAAATTGCCGGAGCAGATATGTTGGTGCTGCATTTGAACGGATTGCAGGAGATTTTTCAACCTGAAGGGAATTTGGATTTTAGCGGTTTGCTTCAACGCATTGAGGAGTTGTGTCGTCAGCTTTCAGTGCCTGTAGGAGTGAAGGAAGTAGGTTGGGGCATAGATGGCGAGACGGCATCGAGACTGTATGATGCGGGTGCAGCCTTTATAGATGTCGCTGGCGCAGGCGGGACAAGCTGGAGCCAAGTGGAGAAATTTCGCAATCCTGATCCTGTGCGTCGCGCGGCGGCGGAGGCGTTTGCGGATTGGGGCAACTCGACCGCTGATTGTATCGTGGAAGTCAGAGCCGCTGAGCCACATGGTGCTCTGATCGGCAGCGGTGGACTGAGAGACGGTGTCGATGCAGCGAAGGCGCTTGCTTTGGGAGCTGACATGGCAGGCTTCGGGCGTTCTTTGCTCGGTTCTGCGGTTGCCTCTAGTGAAGCGCTGGAGGCACGTATGGAGCAGGTCGAACTGGAACTCCGCACGGTTATGTTTGGTATTGGGGTAGATGGAATAGAAGGACTCAAAAATACGACTCGACTAAGAAAGAAGGTAAACGGATGAGCGGACTTATTACATTGGTTCCGATGAATGCAAAGCAATATGATCAATTTGAACAACGCTCGCTTGCCGACTACGCGGATGAGAAAATCCAAGCGGGTACATGGACGGTAGAAGAAGCACCAGAACGTGCGGCAGAAAGTTTTGCTCGATACCTGCCACAGAGGCTAGACACACCTCATGCTCACCTGTATATGTTGATGTTTTCCGATGCCGGGGGGCAGAGTCAGGAGGAAGCTGGCTACATCTGGTTCAATATTACGGATGGGGTGCAAGGAAAAGAAGCTTTCCTACTGGATATTCTTGTATACGATTCATACCAAGGGAGGGGTCTAGGCACGCTGGCGATGGAGGCTTTGGAACAGGAGGCTCGCAGGCTGGGAGCTGTACGCATCGGTTTGCATGTATTTGGGCATAATGAGCGAGCTTTGCATGTATATCGCAAGTCGGGCTATCGGATTACAGATATCCAGATGAGCAAAGAAATCTAAATAGGGATATAGCAATATCCTGAATTTCATAACCGTATGCTTGCCGCGTGTATAGGTTCTCATATATAATGTGGGTTGGTAAACTAACGGATGGCATAACGCATATTTTATATAAACGGGAGTTGTTCTGATTATGGCTTTAAAAGCGGGGATTGTGGGCTTGCCGAACGTGGGCAAATCAACACTTTTTAACGCAATAACGCAGGCGGGTGCGGAATCCGCAAACTATCCATTTTGTACGATTGACCCCAATGTAGGCGTCGTTGAAGTACCAGACGAGCGGCTGGATAAGCTGACCGAACTGGTTGTGCCGAATAAAACGGTGCCAACGGCATTTGAATTTGTTGATATTGCAGGACTTGTGCGCGGTGCGAGCAAGGGTGAGGGTCTGGGTAACAAGTTTTTGGCTCATATTCGTGAAGTGGATGCGATTGTACATGTGGTACGTTGCTTTGAAGATGAGAACATTACCCATGTGGACGGCAAAATTGACCCGATCAGCGACATTCAGACCATTAATTTGGAACTGATTCTGGCGGATATCGAAAGTGTAGACAAGCGTATTGAACGTTCCCGCAAAAACATGAAGGGTGGCAACAAGCAGTACACCCAAGAGGTCGAAGTGTTGGAGCGGATCAAGGAATCGCTGTATGCTGATAAACCTGCGCGTAGCTTAGAGTTGTCGGATGAAGAACGGTTGATTGTACGCGATCTTCATTTGCTTACGATGAAGCCTGTACTCTACGCAGCTAATGTTAGCGAAGATGGCGTAACGGAAGCGGATAGCAATCCATATGTGCAAAAGGTACGCGATTTTGCCCTGGCGGAAAATGCAGAAGTGGTGCCGATCAGCGCCAAGGTAGAATCTGAAATTGCTGAGCTGGAAGGCGAAGACAAGGCGATGTTCCTCGAGGAGCTGGGATTAGCTGAATCCGGATTGAACCGTCTGATTAAAGCAGCTTATCGCTTGCTGGGCCTGTATACGTATTTCACAGCAGGTGTGCAGGAAGTACGCGCTTGGACGATTCACAAAGGAACGAAGGCACCGGGTGCTGCGGGCGTAATTCATACGGATTTTGAGCGCGGATTTATTCGTGCCGAGGTTGTATCCTACAACGATTTGGTCGCTGCTGGTTCGATGAACGGGGCTAAGGAACGTGGTCAGCTTCGTCTGGAAGGTAAGGAATATGTAGTGCAGGACGGAGACGTTATGCATTTCCGTTTTAATGTTTAATATATAATTTCCAGAATACAATACCTGATTCGGATATATAAAAGACGATGACTTCATGTATGTGTGTTCTGAAAGGTGCTAGATTACGTGGTCGCTGCCTATATTAGGGCGGCGACTTTTTTATTGTTTTGCATGTTGTGTGGATTTTTGCAAAATCCTAAATTAGTCAGTATTTCTTGTAGCTAATTCATGAATTAGTTGGTATAATAAAGAGCTGTAGCCAGTGAAATTGAAGCTGGTTTCATATTAATTTAACTGAAGAGGTGAATCGCTTGTTGGACCGATTGCAATCATTGGCGGACCGCTACGATAAACTGAGCGAACTGCTCTGCGATCCGGATGTAGCGAACGATAGCAAAAAACTTAGAGATTATTCCAAAGAACAGTCTGATTTACAGCCTGCTTATGAAGCATATACCGAATATAAAAATGTCGTTGAAGAGCTGGAAGCTGCAAAAACCATGCAGGGTGAAAAGCTGGACGACGAGATGCGTGAAATGGTCAAAATGGAGATTGAAGAACTGAGTGTTCGCAAGCGGGAGTTGGATGAAAAAATCCGTATTTTGCTGCTGCCAAAGGACCCGAATGATGATAAGAACGTTATTATTGAGATTCGTGGTGCAGCAGGTGGTGACGAAGCGGCACTGTTCGCAGCTGACTTGTATCGGATGTATACTCGTTATGCCGATACTCAAGGCTGGCGTGTAGAGCTGATGGACGCGAACATGAATGATCTCGGGGGCTTTAAAGAGGTTATTTTCATGATTAACGGTCGTGGTGCATACAGCAAGATGAAATTCGAAAGCGGCGCACACCGCGTACAGCGGATTCCGACGACGGAATCAGGTGGGCGTATTCATACGTCGACATCTACAGTATCCGTTATGCCTGAGGCCGAAGAAGTGGATATTGAAATTTCCGATAAGGATATTCGCGTGGATACGTTCTGTTCCAGCGGTGCGGGCGGGCAGTCCGTTAATACGACCAAGTCGGCGGTGCGTGTAACGCATATGCCAACAGGTATTATGGCAACCTGTCAGGACGGAAAATCCCAGAACTCCAATAAGGAGAAGGCGCTGCAAGTTTTACGTGCCCGTATTTCGGATATGTTGCGTCAGGAAGAGGAAGCCAAATATGCAGGCGAGCGTAAGAGCAAAGTAGGCACCGGAGACCGCAGTGAGCGTATACGTACCTACAATTTCCCGCAAAGCCGTGTAACGGATCATCGTATTGGCCTAACTATGCATAAGTTGGACCAGGTGATGAACGGGGAGATCGAAGAAATCGTATCGGCGCTCACGATTGCAGAGCAGGCTGATTTGATGGAACAAGAGGTTTAAGTTTTGGGGAACGAACGCGATTGTGTGTATCGGATGTCGCCGGAACGGAACATGAGTGTCAGAGAAGCCTTAGTTGAGGCTTCTTCTTTTTTAGGAAGCTGTGGCGTTCTGGAGCCGCAGCATAATGCCCGTTTGCTGCTGGAGCATGTGCTCGGGTTGGAAGGTACGGCGTTTTACGCCGCTCTGGGTGATCCGTTCCCTTCCACCGCCAAGGAGGCGTGGGAACGGACCATAGCCCGCAAAGCTGCGGGTGAACCGGCGCAGTATATTATCGGACGGCAGGAATTCTATGGCCGCCCGTTCATGGTTTCGCCGTCGGTGCTGATCCCACGCCCGGAGACAGAACTGCTCGTCGAGGCGATACTCCAGCACGGTGATCGGCTGTGGCCAAGCGGCGCTCCGCAGACGCTCGACATCGGCGCGGGCAGCGGTGCGATTGTCGTGACGCTGGCGGCTGAGCGACCGAGCTGGCGCGTGGCGGCAGGGGATATTTCGGCTGCCGCGTTAAAAGTAGCGGCTCATAACGCCGCTGCGAACGGCGCAGCCGTAGAATTCCGCGAGGGCGATCTGCTGACGCCATTTGCGGGAACGAGGGTGGACATTCTCGTGTCCAACCCGCCGTACATCCCGGCTGCTGACATCGCTGGCTTACAGCCAGAGGTCCGCGACCATGAGCCGCGGATGGCGTTGGATGGTGGTCCTGACGGGCTCGGCCCGTATCGGGCAATGCTGGAGCAGCTCGGACTCCTTCAGGCTCCGCCCCGGCTAATCGGGTTTGAATTGGGGATGGGACAGGCCAGAGACGTGGCTGACCTGCTGGAACAGGCGGGTCATTGGAAGAACATTATAATCGTTCCTGACCTTGCTGGGATCGAACGACATGTCCTAGGTGTCTCGGAGTAGTGCTGCATTTTCTTTTTGCGAGTCTTTCCTTTAGAATAAGAGGAGTATGACCGAGAAACGGCTCAGGGGGAAATCATGCTTCAGAAATTGAAAAAAATTGACGGTCCGGTTATCTTTATTCTGATTTTGCTCATGGCGATTAGTATCGTAACAGTATACAGCGCAGGTAGAGCTCCTACGAACCTGCCTGATCACGGCAACGATTACCAGAGGATGATTGGGTATTATATATTGGGTTTTGTGGCGATCTTGGGTTTAGCGATAGTCGATTTTCGGATATTCATTAAAAAAGCCCTCTACGTATATGGAGGCGGAATATTCCTATTGGGTCTCGGATTTTTTGGCGGGACGGTTAACAACTCTCAGGGCTTTCTGAAAATTGGTGGCTTGAATCTTCAGCCTGCTGAGGTATTCAAGCTGGTCCTTATCATTTTTCTGACTTATATGCTGATCAAAAAGCGCAAGAGCAAGCTGTATTTTATTCAGGATGTACTTCCAGTCGCTTTGGTGAGCTTTGTCCCGTTTGCCATGGTTATGGCACAAAATGACTTGGGTAATGCGCTCGGTTACATTGTCATCGTCATTGGTATGCTATGGATTGGTAATGTGAAGGCATCCCATGCGTTAATCGGATTCATCGTATTTGCAGTCGCCGTTGGTGGCGGGATCAAGGCTTATATTTCGTTTCACGATGAGATTGATTCCTTTATGAAGGGGATTGGCCGTAGTCACTGGGTTGAGCGTTTGGACCCTTGGTTGGTACCGGAAGAGGCAACCGCGAAGGCGTCTTATCATACCAAAAATGCCAAGCTGGCGATAGCCTCTGGCGGGATGATGGGCAAGGGCTTTTTGCAAGGAACCTCGGTACAGTCCGGGCGTGTTCCTTATACGTACGCGGATTCTATTTTTGTGGTCGTAGCGGAGGAATTTGGCTTTGTAGGCTCTTCAGCGCTGCTATTGTTATATTTTATTTTGATTCACCGAATGATCCTGATTTCGCTGGAATGCCGGGATCGCGCCGGACCGTATATTATTGTCGGGATTGTGTCCATGTTGCTGTACCAGATTTTTGAGAATATTGGTGCGTTTCTGGGCATTATGCCGCTTACGGGGATTACGCTCCCGTTCATAAGTTATGGAGGTACCTCGTTGCTTATTAACATGGCTAGTATCGGCTTGGTTATGAGTATTAAGGTGCACGGCCAAGAGCTGGAGGACGATCTGCCACAGCCTTCCAGAGTAAGCTTGAGGAAGGCGAAAAAAGCCTAGTGCAGGTGGATTTGGCTTGAAACTGATTGGCATTTGTGTGAGTTGAAACGGTGCAACGAGAGAGTCCAGATTGTGAAATCTGGGCTTTTTTATATGCCTCGGTGAGGGTCAGAAGCTTGGTGTAGCATGATTTGAGGGTGTATGGAAGAAAATCTGTAAAGTGTTCTTGAATCTTTTACAAGATGCATAGGTTTAGACTCTCCCAAACCGGACAGACTGATAGACATGATAGAGTTTGGGTTTGGGGGAGACGAAGATGAGAAATTGGATCAAGCAAGCTGCAATGATACTATTTTGTATTTCGATATTAATGATGTCTTGGGAAGGTCAAAAGACGGATGCTGCTATGACTACTGGAACAAGAGGAACCTTAGCATCAGGAGTAGCTACAACAGGGCTGAATGTGATTCCACATGACTCCATTCGACTGCGTATTTTGGCCAACTCGGATCGTCCGGAGGATCAGCTGGTTAAACGCGAAATACGGGACGCTATTGTACAGCAGATGAATGCCTGGGTGGGTGAGCTGGAAGACCCGCAAAGCTTAGATCAAGCTAGATCATTGATTGGTGCTCATTTACCTGAAATTGACCGTTTGGTAGGTACGGAACTGGCTCGTCGCGGCATTGCATATGATCATCAGGTGGAACTGGCGAGCGTACCTTTCCCGACGAAAATGTACGGTGGTCTGGTCTACCCAGCAGGGAATTATGAAGCGCTTCGGGTTACGCTGGGGCAAGGAAAAGGGCAAAATTGGTGGTGCGTGCTGTTTCCTCCGCTGTGCTTTATTGATGCAGGCAGTGGTGAAGCAGCGGCACAAACAGTATCAGCAAAAACGGATCACGGAGAAAGTCGGACGAATGCCGCTGACAAGGAGCCGGAAGTACGTTTTTTTCTGTGGGATGCACTTGCGGGACTGTGTAGCTGGGTGAGTGGCTTGTTTGCCTAAACGTTGAGGAGTGTAAGTTTCCCCATATGCTATAATGGAGCTTACGATAGATATACACATGGCAGAGCCAAATAAACTGATCTTTCAAAGTAGCCTTAGAGGATCAAGCGAAATCACTGGCCTGTATATGACAATAAGATATGGGATGATCTGATATGAGTGATAAATCGAATCAAATGCAAGACTTGCGCGGAGATTTTGTGCAAAAGGAAAAATCGGAGCAAAAGCTGGACGAACAGGAAAATTGCGAGCTGAAGCAGGCATTGAGGTCTTCCCATACTCAATGGTGGGATGTAAGATGTTTGGTTCCTGTGAGCAACATTGATGGGGATGTTTCTGACGAAGCTTGGGCTGAACAGACTCGGATCGCGGCGGAAAAGGGCATACGGGAGGCCGGCGTACTCCTCCAAGCTGGAGAGACGGTAGCCTTTCCTACGGAGACCGTGTACGGCCTGGGGGCCGATGCTCGTAGTACAAAAGCGGTGGAGGCGGTATTCGCTGCCAAAGGACGTCCCTCTGATAACCCGCTCATTGTACATATTTCTGATGCTGATCAATTAGAGGGGTTGGTAGCAGAAATAAACGATACGGCCCGAGCGCTGATGAATATGTTCTGGCCGGGACCGTTGACTCTCGTATTGCCGGTAGTGCCGCAGGCACTGTCATCGCGTGTGACAGCCGGGCTGGATACAGTCGGAGTGCGCATGCCGGATCATCCGATAGCCCTTCGTTTGATCGCTGAAGCGGGTTGTCCACTGGCTGCGCCAAGCGCCAACCGGTCGGGAAGACCCAGTCCCACCCTTGCACAGCATGTGCGAGAGGATCTGGAGGGCCGCATCGGCGGCATTTTGGACGGAGGTCCCACGGGGGTGGGGCTGGAGTCCACGGTGGTGCAGGCGGGTGACGACGGAACCGTCACCATCCTGCGCCCCGGCGGCGTGACGGCTGAGCAGCTCGCTGCGGTTGCTCGCGCCGTCGTGCTGGACCCGGCGTTGACTGTTACGCCCGGGGAAGACGCGGACAGCCCAGCGCCGCGCTCGCCGGGCATGAAGTACACGCACTACGCGCCGCGAGGCCGCTTGAGCGTGGTACAAGGCCCGTCGTCCGTTGAGGTGACGGGCTGGATTCGCGCCGCGCTGGCGGAGGCTTCCGCGCGCGGGGAGCGCACGGCAGTGCTCGCGTTCGACGAGCATGCCGCCGGTTACGCCGGAGAACGCGTCTACACGCTAGGCAAGCTGGACGCGCTCCATGAGGCAGCGCAGCGCCTGTACGGCGTACTGCGTCGCTGCGACGAGGACGGCGTCACCTACATTTTGGCGGAATCCTGTCCGCCGAAGGGATTAGGAGACGCCGTCATGAACCGCCTGCTTAAAGCGGCAGGTCACCGAATCGCCCGCTTGTAGCTTCTGTCGAATCAGAGCCTCTTATATTAAATTTTCCTCCCTCCTCGTCTCGGTATTGGGTACTTTCAGTACATGCTTGTACTGATTTGCCCCTTGTCCGCATAACGTGTACAAGAACAGACGGATAATGGAGGGATGGAGTATGCTGGCAGCCTCTGCCCATGCCGGGCAGGTTGTAACGATTCTGATCATGGCGGTAGCGCTAGGAATGGATGCGTTATCGCTGGGTGTAGGGATCGGCATGAAGGGGATACGCCTGCGAGACGTGCTGCGCATCAGTACTGTCATTGGCTTTTTTCACATTCTGATGCCATTACTGGGAATGTTCACAGGCCATTATATGAGTTCTTTATTAGGTCATGTGACGGCCTACTTCGCAGGGGGTCTACTCATCCTTTTGGGCGGGCATATGGTGTATAATTCCTTTAAAGGAGACGGCGTACAGGTATTGGATCATCGTTCGCCTTTAGGCCTTTTGCTGTTTGCACTTGGGGTGAGCGTTGACTCATTTTCTGTAGGAGTGTCACTGGGTATGTTCCAAAGTGATCTGGTGCTGTCCGTTCTGGCGTTTGGTTTTTGCGGGGGAGCAATGGCGATGCTGGGCCTGCTGCTGGGTCGCAAGGTCAGCCGTAATCTAGGAGATTATGGGGAAGCAGTGGGTGGTGCCATTTTGTTGGCATTCGGCTTTATGTTTATGTTTTGATTTTAGTGTAGACAGTGTAAAATAAGTGCAGGGTTATCGTAAAGGATTAGGATTATAGTAATCCTCTGTTTATATATTTTTTAACATACGGGGGGTGAAAACGTTGAAGAATATCTTATTCGTATGCACAGGAAATACCTGTCGCAGTCCAATGGCTGAAGGCATGCTGCGTAAGTTGGCTGCTGAGCATGGGCTAGAACTGGAAGTGCGTTCTGCGGGAGTAGCCGCGATGGAAGGCACACCGATATCCCGACATGCAGAGGCGGTTCTACGTGATCACGATATATCCGATCAGATCACTTCAACCCCTTTGAGCGACGGGCTTGCCGGGTGGGCGCATCTGATCTTAACCTTGACGCAAGGACATAAACAGCACGTAATTCAACGCTTTCCCCAAACGGCGGGCAAAGTATTTACACTTAAGGAATATGTGGAGAACCGGGATGCGGTGTTGAATGATGTACAGGAGTTGGATGGTTTATATGCTTCACAGCAGTTGATGGCTTCACTTGGACAAGAGCTATCGGCGCAGGAGCGTGAACGAATGATTGAATTACACCAACGGATTCCGGGCTTTGATATTTCAGATCCGTTTGGCGGTTCGCGAGAAGACTACGATGTCACAGCTGCGGAAATCCGTACGGCGCTGCATAAGCTGCTGGACAAGCTAAAGGCTTCTTCCGAATAAAATTAGTATTACTCATCTGTTTTGTACGGAATCTGTTGATTTTCGGCCGCTAATCCGTTAAGATAAGGTGGAAAAATGAGAATCCGATGTAACTGGCGACAAAAGTGGGATTAACCACGATGGAGCATCGGATATACGGCCGGTCGCCTGGGCAAAAGAGCAATTCCACATAGGTGTGGACTGCTCTTTTTTTCATATACAAGTTATGCCAGATTTTTAGCTGAGAGTTGATTCCTTTAAAGGTTCTTCCATTTTTTCTGCTCGAAATCTGAAACATCGGCTATAATATAGTCAGATTGTGATCAGGAGAGAGTGTGTTGAATTTGGGGCATGAGACCGTGCCTAGTCTCTGAGAGGCTGTTCAACCAAAGGAGGTTCCAATAGTGGAACAATTGGATCATGAGATTTCGCTAGAAGCACAGACCACTTCTGTTGTGCGGGAAATCGCAGAAGCAGCCAGTCTCAAGGCTGGTCGCCTGCTGGTTATTGGCGTTAGCACAAGTGAAGTGGCTGGAAGTCGGATTGGTACGGCGGGAGCGCTCGATGTGGCTCAGCAACTGTTGTCTGGAGTAGAGTCCGTTCGCAGGGAGTATGGCTTTGATGTGGCGTTTCAATGCTGTGAGCATTTGAACCGAGCGCTGGTCGTTGAACGGGCTGTGCTGGAGCGACTGGGACTGACGGAGGTTGCAGCTGTTCCTGTTCGTACAGCAGGAGGCTCTATGGCCACTATCGCCTATCGTTCTATGAGTGACGCGTGTTTGGCGGCGAACGTGCAGGCTCATGCCGGGATAGACATCGGCGAAACGCTGATTGGCATGCATCTGCGACCCATTGCTGTTCCATTTCGTCCAAGTCTTCGCTGGATTGGCGAAGCACGTGTGACAGCAGCGTTCACCCGTCCTCCACTTATTGGCGGACAACGGGCGGTGTACAGTCTGGAGCAAGAAGTCGGAGGAAACTGCGATTAGCATTTGGCATGGCGGCATGTTTGTACTAATCTTTTTTGCATTGATGATGAGGTACCCAACAGAGGAGCAGGCGTTTGCTTGTATACCCAACAATTGACTATGGAGAGGGAGTAATCAATCATGATGGAACACCTGCGTAAAAGTGACCCGGCAGTGATGGAAGCAATGGGACTTGAACTGAAACGACAACGCCACAATATCGAGCTCATCGCATCCGAGAACATTGTCAGTGAAGCAGTAATGGAAGCCATGGGCTCCGTGCTGACGAATAAATATGCTGAGGGTTATCCGAACAAACGTTACTATGGTGGCTGTGAGCATGTAGATATCGTTGAAGACATCGCACGTGACCGCGCAAAAGAATTGTTCGGCGCCGAGCATGCTAACGTGCAGCCTCACTCTGGAGCACAAGCCAACATGGCGGTGTATCTGGCAGCTCTCAAACCTGGAGATACTGTACTGGGTATGAATCTGGCGCATGGTGGCCATTTAACACACGGAAGTCCGGTTAACGCTTCCGGCTTGTTGTATAACTTTGCTGCTTACGGTGTACGCGAAGACAACTTCCGCATCGACTACGATGAAGTGCGCAAGGCGGCCTTTAAGCACCGCCCTCGTCTGATTGTAGCTGGCGCGAGTGCATATCCGCGTACTATTGATTTTGAAGCTTTTGCTTCCATTGCCAATGATGTAGGCGCTCTGTTTATGGTGGATATGGCACATATCGCTGGTCTCGTGGCAGCGGGAATTCACCCAAGTCCAGTTCCGCATGCCCAATTTGTAACAACAACGACGCACAAAACGCTGCGTGGTCCGCGTGGGGGTCTGATTCTGACTCGCAAAGCATGGGCGCAAGCGATTGATAAAGCTATTTTCCCTGGTACTCAAGGGGGGCCACTGATGCATGTGATCGCGTCCAAAGCGGTTGCTTTGGGTGAAGCGCTCCAGCCATCGTTCAAAACCTATGCGCAAAACGTAGTTCGCAACGCACAGGTGCTGGCTGAAACACTGTTGGCTGAAGGGATTAACATTGTATCCGGTGGTACGGATAACCATCTGATGCTGTTGGATACGCGCAATTTGAATATCACAGGTAAAGAAGCGGAGCATGTATTGGATTCTGTGGGCATCACGGTTAATAAAAATGCGATTCCTTTTGACCCGACCAGTCCATTCGTAACAAGCGGAATTCGTATTGGTACACCTGCTGCAACATCTCGTGGTATGGATGAAGAGGCTATGGTCAAAATCGGTAAAATCATTGCTGAAACCCTTAAAAACCCGAAAGATGATACTGTATTGTCCAAAGCAAGCCAAGCGGTTGGCGAGTTGACAGATAAGTTCCCAATTTATCCAGGAACTCAATACTAATTCATCGACATTCATAATTTTTATGTTATAGGCTGTTTTCCTTCCGTAAGCCGGAGGAGAACAGTCTTTTTTTGCTTCCGAACGACTCGAAACATACATTTTTGGGTAATAAGCGATTACAGTAAGGGTTTATGCGCGTTATCCTTCATGATCTACGACAAAGGAGTGATTGCATTGAGTCAAAGAAAATCTGCGCAATTTTTGCAGCAACTCGTATTTGTAGGACCGATGGCGTTGTTTTTTGTCTTGATTATGGTCATTCCGTTCCTGCTGGGGCTGTATTATTCTATGACCAACTGGGATGGAGTATCTGAAAATATCCGATGGCTCGGACTGGGGAATTACATTCATATTTTTAGGGATGATCCAGATTTTCGTAATGCATTCTGGTTTACGGTCCGGTTTACCGTATGTGGTGTCGTTCTGACGAACCTGATTGGCTTTTTCCTAGCCTATGTACTTACCAAACCGTTACGTACCCGTAATGCACTGCGAACTGTATTTTTTATGCCCAATATGATTGGCGGCTTGCTGCTTGGCTTTATCTGGCAATTTATATTTGTACGCGGCTTTTCTGCAGTAGGTGAGGCAACAGGGCTTTCTTTTTTTAAACTGCCGTGGCTGGGTGATGGGCCAACTGCTTTTTGGGGAACTGTCATTGTGTTTGTGTGGCAATATGCAGGTTATCTCATGGTTATTTACATATCCTCGTTAAATAATGTCCCGCATGCCCTTATTGAATCGGCACAAATCGACGGTGCGAGCCGAAGACAGATTCTGCGTCATATTGTAGTGCCACTTATTATGCCAGCGGTGACCGTCTGCTTGTTCCTGGCGATATCCTGGTCCTTTAAAGTATTTGAGTTGAATTTGGCCCTCACAAAGGGGGGACCTTTCAAGTCGACAGAGTCTGTAGCGTTGGACATATATAATGAAGCGTTTACAAATAATCGACTTGGATTAGGGACTGCCAAAGCTATGATTTTCTTTGTGGTCGTTGCAATCATAACCAGCATTCAGGTGCGTCTCACGAAGAAAAAGGAGGTCGAAATGTAATGGGAAAAACGTCAAACTATCGTTTGGGCACATGGGTTGCTGAAATAATGTTAATTGTGATCGGGTTAATCTTTCTGGTTCCGTTTTATTTTTTGCTCGTAAACTCCGTTAAATCCTTTGGCGACATTTTGGCCCATTCCGCTTCGTGGCCGACAACCTTCCGTTTTGAAAACTATGCTAACGCCTGGAATAAAATAAACTTTCCCACAGCACTGGGGAATTCACTGATTGTCACGATCGTCAGTAATGCACTTTTGCTACTAATCAGCTCGATGGCCGCTTACCAGATGGTTCGGCATGACACTCGTTTTAACCGGTTCCTGTTCGGTTTGCTTGTGGCTGCGATGGTAGTTCCCTTTCAATCGATTATGTTGCCGCTTATGGAAGTGTCCAACGTATTGAGCTTGAACAACAGTATACCGGGACTGATCTTATGTTATCTGGGTTTTGGAGCCCCTTTATCCGTTTTTCTTTTTCATGGCTTTATTAAAACGGTACCTATTGAGATTGAGCAGGCGGCAAGGGTGGACGGTTCATCCCGGTACGGGGTGTTCTTTCGCATCGTTTGTCCGCTGCTGCTGCCTATGTTCGTAACCGTGCTTATCTTGAATACCTTATGGATCTGGAATGACTATCTGTTGCCTTCGCTCATTTTGAATGATCCTGAGCTGCGTACCATTCCGATTGCAACCTATATGTTGTTTGGTCAGTACACCAAGCAATGGGACTTGGCGCTGCCAGCACTGGTGTTGGGGATCACGCCAATTGTTGTGTTTTTTCTGGTGATGCAAAAATACATCGTTTCTGGCATTGCAGCCGGCGCGGTCAAAGGCTGAAGGGAGAGATAATCGATGAAAAAAACAGCGTTACTTGTCATCTCCTTGATGGTGCTGCTCGCATGTACACTTGCAGGTTGTGGAAATACGAAGGCTCAACAGAGTGAGACGAAAACGATACACATTTATCAATTCAAAGTAGAGATATCGGAACCGTTAAACAAGCTGAAGGCAGAATACGAAAAGACCCACCCTGGCATCAAGCTGGATATCCAATCTGTCGGTGGTGGTACGGACTACGGTGCTTCGTTGAAGGCTAAATTCGCATCAGGCGATCAGCCGGACATTTTTACAAATGAGGGCTATCAGGATCGGGATACGTGGTTGGAGTACTTGGAGGATTTGTCGGATCAGCCATGGGTGAAGGATCTGGACGATTTCGCTCGTAAGCCGATGACGGTTAACGGTAAGATTTATGGACAGCCTATGAACCTAGAAGGATTTGGATTTGTTTATAACAAGGATTTGTTTAAGAAAGCGGGCATAACCAAACTGCCTCAGACGATAGATGAACTGGAGGAAGCAGCCAAGCGACTGAAAGCGGCAGGGATTATACCTTTTGCTAACGGGTATGCGGAATGGTGGGTTCTGGGGAACCATTTTATCAATATCCCGTTTGCGAGACAGCCGAACCCGGAAAGTTATGTTGAGGATTTAAACAAAGGAACGGCTCGCATCCCCGGTAACCCCGTGTTCGATCAGTGGGTGAAGTTGCTTGATCTGACTATAAAATATGGGAACCGCAATCCGCTCACGACGGATTACAATACACAAGTGACACTGTTTTCGACAGGCAAGGCTGCTATGATGCACCAGGGGAACTGGACGCAACCGCAAATGGATGGAATTAATCCTAACTTGAATTTGGGTATTCTGCCTGCGCCTATAGACAATGATTCCTCCACAGGAGGTAGACTCGCGGTGGGAGTGGCCTCGAACTGGGTGATCAACAAAAATTCGCCTGTGAAGCAGGAGGCAAAAGAATTCCTCAATTGGTTGGTCACATCAGAAACAGGCAAACATTATATCACCAAGGAATTTAAGTTTGTTCCTGCCTTCAAAAGTATCACGTCCAGTGACGAGACGACAGGTGATCTAGGTGCAGAAATATCTCGACATGTGAGGGAAGGCAAGATATGGAGTTGGAACTTTCAACGCTTTCCGAAAGGGCTAAATCAGGATTTAAGCAGTAGTATGCAAGCCTATATTGCAGGGGTTATCACGAAGGACGAAATGCTTCAGCAATTTCAGGGAGCGTGGGATAATTTGAAGTATAGATAAAAGAATACCGCTGCATGAGGAAGCAAAGGCACAGCATGGGCAGGAAGTTTAAAGCCAGCAGGCTTTGACGGTCAAGTGTCGTCAGGGCCTTTTTGATGTGGTTTTATGTGACGAAAGTCACACGTGAAGCGGTCCTATTAAGTATTTTACATGTCATATCTTTCCCTTGACAAAAGGTTACGGTGGCAGGTGTTAAATCAATCAAGGGAATGTTATAATAAACAGGATTTACAGGCACGCATTGCATCTGTGCTTATTTGGTTTGTGCAAATAGGTTACATAGATCCTTTCGACTCAGGATAGTTCGATATGCTGGCGCGAAAGAACGTGACGATAATACCGGAGGGAATATATTATGGCGAAACTGGTGGTTTGCGATCACCCTTTGATCCAACACAAGCTTACATTTATCCGCGATGTGCGGACTAACACCAAGGATTTCCGCGAGCTGGTGGATGAAGTAGCAACATTGATGGCTTATGAAATTACACGGGATATCCCGCTGGAAAGCATTACGGTGCAGACACCGGTTGCTGAGACAGAAGGTAAAGTGATTTCAGGACGTATGCTGGGTCTTATTCCGATTCTGCGTGCAGGCTTGGGTATGCTGGATGGCGTAGTAAAGCTGCTGCCTGCAGCAAAGGTAGGCCATGTGGGACTGTTCCGCGATCCTGAGACGCTGCAACCCGTAGAATACTATACGAAGCTGCCTACAGATGTAACTGAGCGCGAATTGATCGTGATTGATCCGATGCTTGCAACGGGTGGCTCGGCAATTGCGGCGATTGATGTATTGAAAAAGAGAGGCTGTACTCAAATTAAAATGATGAATCTGATTGCTGCTCCTGAAGGAGTCAAAGCTGTGCAGGATGCGCATCCTGATGTAGACATCTATGTCGCTGCACTGGACGAGCGTCTGGATGATCATGGATACATCATTCCGGGTCTTGGTGACGCGGGAGACCGCTTGTACGGAACCAAGTAGACTGCCCTTGGCGGTTCGGCAAAATCTATGGACGTTATGACAGGTCGTTTTTCTGAATAATGGAAGACCTGTGAAGCGGACATTTATTATGAAAAGGGGTTCAACAGAAAATGTCTAAAATCAAAGTGATGACAATTTTTGGTGTGCGTCCGGAAGCGATTAAGATGGCTCCTCTTATTTTGGAGCTTCAGCGTCACCCGGAGCATATCGAGTCCGTGGTATGCGTTACGGCTCAACATCGCCAGATGCTTGATCAGGTTCTGGAAGTTTTCAATATTCACCCTGACTATGATCTGGACGTAATGAAGGATCGCCAGACACTGAATGAAATCTCGATGCGGGTACTTCAAGGTCTGGAGCCTGTATTGCGTGAGGCCAAGCCCGATATCGTGTTAGTTCACGGTGATACGCTGACGACTTTCCTGGCCAGCTATGCAGCCTTTATGCAGCAGATTGAAGTAGGGCATGTGGAAGCGGGTTTGCGGACGTGGAACAAGCTTTCTCCATATCCTGAAGAAATGAACCGTCAGCTCACAGGCGTGCTGTCTGATCTGCATTTCTCGCCTACTTCTTTATCGGCTGGGAATTTGCGGAAGGAAAACAAGCCTGAATCGCGAATATATGTTACAGGCAATACAGTAACTGATGTATTTCAGTATACGGTTCGCCAGGATTACGAGCACCCTGTACTGGATTGGGCTCAGGGCAAACGCCTGATTCTCATGACAGCACATCGCCGGGAATCCCAAGGGGAACCGCATCGTCAGATTTTTAATGCGGTTAAGCGAATTGCGGATGAGTTTGAGGATATTGCTATTGTTTATCCGGTTCATCCGAGTCCGGCTGTGAAGGAACCTGCATTTGAGATTTTAGGCAACCATCCGCGTATTAAGCTGATTGATCCGCTGGATGTCGTGGATCTTCACAATTTTTATCCACATACACATCTGATCCTTACGGATTCCGGTGGGCTTCAGGAAGAAGCACCTTCGTTCGGAGTACCTGTTCTGGTGCTGCGTGATACGACTGAAAGACCGGAAGGAATTGAAGCGGGCACCTTGGAACTGGTGGGTACGAGTGAAGAGAACGTGTACAATCGGACCAAGGCACTTTTGACAGATTCCGCGTTGTACGAATCTATGAGCCAGGCAGCGAATCCTTACGGCGATGGACAGGCATCAGTAAGAATTGTCAATGCGATTTTGCACCATTATGGTGTTCAAACTGAACGTCCTGAAGAATTTCACACAATGTTCACAAAAGGTGTTCGTCCGATATAATTATTCTTTACAAGGCAAGCATACAGTTAAACTGTACGGTTACCAAGGGATACAGCAATTTAAGATGCTTTGTCGTTTGATTTTATACTTTAGGGCGCTAAAATATCTCAATTGACAAAGCATCTTATATTTAAGTAAAATGGACTGGAATTGCAGGGGTGACATGGAAAAGTGGTCAAACCTTCCAAGCAAAACAACAACCGAAATAACACCGGAAATGCCTTTAAGGCTATAGGACTGGTGAGCGCGATCGGCATTGATTTGGCGATATGCACACTGGGTGGTTTCTATGCAGGAAAATGGCTTGATGCCAAACTTGGTGGCTCCGGAATTTGGATTGGCGTAAGCGTTCTCGCAGGCTTGGTTGTAGGCGCATTAAGTATTGCCCTTGTGATCGGAAAGGTACTGAGGGATAACCATGAATGAGATGACCCGTATGCAAAAAATGTTATGGATCGTAGCGCTTGGTATTATGGCTCTGTGTTTCCTGGTCTCCGCCTTCATGCCCCAACATCGTGACATTGCTCACGGAATCATTCTGGGAACGGGAGTAAGCTGTCTAAATGTGCTGTATATGGCCTACAAAATTCGACAGGTTGCGAGTGCGGCCGCCGGTGAAAGAAAGAAGAGAGTGTTTGGTATTGGCTTTGGCGTTCGATTAGGGACCTCAATTTTGGCAGTGGTGCTGGCGATAGAATTTCCGGCCTATTTCCATGAGATCGCTGTAATGGCAAGCCTGGTGACTGGGCAATTTCTTCTGTTAATTATAGGCATCATATTCGCGCTTCAGGAAAAATGATGGCTCAACTGAGAAAGGGGTGAGAAAACATGTTGCATGAATCACCGATTATCCAATTGGGCGGGTTTAACATTGACTTGTCCGTCATTATTATGCTTATTGTGACTTGTGCGATTGTATTTGGACTGGCATTTGCTGCAACGCGCAATTTGTCTGTGGACAATCCAAGCAAGCTGCAAAATTTTATGGAATGGGTCGTAGAATTCGTTCAAGGACTGATTACCAGCACGATGGATTTGAAAAAAGGGAAGCCATTCCTCTCCTTGGGGATGACGCTGATCATGTTCATTTTCGTGGGGAATATGCTGGGCTTACCGTTCGGGATTGTGACCGAATTCGATAATGTGCAAAGTGCCCAAGTATTTGGACATGAAATCATTCCAGTCAAAGAAGCATTAGAACAAGCACAGGCGTCTCACCCGGGCGAAGCTGCCCATGTAGGCATCAGCTGGTGGAAATCACCTACTGCAGATGCAGGGGTATCCATTGGACTGGCTTTGATGATCTTTGTACTGGTTCATTTCCTGGGGATTTTCCGTAATACCAAAGCTTACTTCAAGCATTACGTTCAGCCATTTCCATTCTTTTTGCCAATTAACTTGATTGAGCAGTTCTCAAAACTATTGACACATGGTATGCGTCTATTCGGTAATATTTTTGCCGGCGAAGTTTTGATCAGTGTTCTGCTGAAAATGACAGCACTTGGTGTGGGAGGTATGGTTGCTTCCGTATTGGGACTCGTGGTCTGGCAAGGATTCAGTATTTTTGTCGGCAGTATTCAAGCGTTCGTCTTCACCATTCTGACGTTTGTATACATTTCGCAGTCCATTGACACGCATGAAGAAGAGCATTAGACAAGCTTGTTTTCCGGTTTTTAGTTAAGTTCAGGAGTACGCTTCGCTCTTAACTGCAAATACATGTACAATACAAATACACATCACTAAGGAGGATTTTTAAAATGGGAGTTTGGGCATATATCGCAGCTGCAATCGCAGTAGGTTTGGGCGCTTTGGGCGCAGGTATTGGTAACGGTCTGATCGTAAGTAAAACAGTTGAAGGTATCGCTCGTCAGCCTGAAGCAAAAGCAACGTTGCAAACGGTAATGTTTATCGGTGTAGGTCTGGTCGAAGCCCTGCCAATCATCGGGGTCGTTCTGGCATTCATTTTCTACGCAGGTGCTTAATTGAATGGAAGCAAGGTTTGGCGGGGAAGGCACAGCCATCCGCGCCTTCTTTGTTCGTTTGAACATGAAAGATCCAGAACCGACGTTCACCGGAAAGGAGTGACTTCAATTGAGTTTTAATTGGACAAGTATCGTTTTCACTATCATTGCATTTTTGATCTTGTACTGGTTACTGACGCGTTATGCATTCGGCCCTCTCTTTTCCGTTATGGAGAAGCGCCGTCAGCTTGTATTGCAGCAAATGAATGAAGCGGCACAGACGCGTGAACAGGCTGCTGCTTATGTTGAGGAGCAAAAGCAGGCTCTCCAGCAGGCACGTAAGGAAGCGTACGACATTATTGAGCAGTCAAAACAAACAGGTAACAAGCAAGCGGAGCAAATTATTGTTCAGGCTAAAGACGAAGCTGTCCGCCTGAAAGACGAAGCTGTTCGTGAAATCACAAGCGAGCGTAATAAGGCGGTTGCCGAACTGCGCAGCGAAGTGGGTAAAGCTTCGGTACAAATTGCTTCCAAACTGATTCAAAAGGAAATCAAGGAAGACCAAGTCCAGGGAGAGCTTGTCGACCAATACCTTAAAGAGGTAGGAGGCAAAGCATGAGCCGGGATACGGTAGTTGCCAAACGGTATGCGAAAGCTTTGTTTGAAGTGGCAGAGCAAGAACAGACCATTATGGAAACCGAGCAGGAGCTACGTGCTTTTGTAGAGGCTGTATCGGGGGATACTGAAATCCGTAAATTCATTAATTCTCCTAACATTACGGAAGCGGTCAAGCTTCAAGTTCTGGCTAACAGTTTTGAAGGCAAGCTGTCTGCCTCGCTAATTAACACGATCAAGCTGTTGATTCAGCGTAGTAGAGCAGATTTGTTCGAATCTCTCCTTGCCGGATACCTCGATATTCAGGAATATAAGCTGGGGCTTGCTCATGCAAAGGTGTATTCGACTTATGCTTTAAGTGATCAGGAAAAAACAGCGGTAGCCGAGCAATTCGGAGCCCGTGAACATAAAACAATCCGCGTGGAAAATATAGTGGACCCGAGTCTGCTGGGCGGATTGAAAGTGGTTATCGGCGATACACTGTACGACGGCAGTCTGGCCGGCAAGCTGGATCGTCTCGAGAAATCCTTTAACAGACGAGTATAGAAGATAGGGGTGAACACACTTGAGTATCAAACCTGAGGAAATCAGTTCATTGATTAAAAGTCAGATTGAACAATATAAAAATGATATCGAGGTCGTTGAAGTCGGCACTGTTGTTGAAGTCGGCGACGGTATTGCCCGCGTCTACGGACTGGAAAAAGTTATGGCCGGTGAATTGGTTGAATTCGACACTGGCGTATTGGGCTTGGCGCTCAACGTGGAAGAAAGCAATGTCGGTGTTGTTATTTTGGGTCAATTCTCCGACATTCGTGAAGGCGGTCAAGTAAAACGTACAGGTCAGATCATGCAGGTCCCTGTAGGGGAAGCGCTGATCGGACGTGTAGTTAACCCACTGGGACAACCGGTAGACGGTAAAGGACCGATTGCTACAACAGAATTCCGTCCAGTTGAAAGTCAGGCTCCAGGTGTTATGGCCCGTAAATCGGTACATGAGCCTATGCAGACGGGGATTAAAGCTATTGATGCGATGGTTCCGATTGGTCGTGGTCAACGTGAGTTGATCATCGGTGACCGTCAAACAGGTAAAACTTCTATCGCAATCGATGCAATTTTGAACCAAAAAGGCAATGGCATGAAATGTATTTATGTCGCTATTGGTCAAAAACAATCCACGGTAGCTCAAGTTGTTGAAACATTGCGTCGTCACGGTGCGCTGGAATACACGATTGTCGTTACGGCATCTGCTTCCGAACCATCACCATTGCTGTACATTGCTCCTTACTCTGGCTGCGCCATGGGTGAGTATTTCATGTACAAAGGCGAGCATGTCCTTGTTGTTTATGATGACTTGACTAAACAAGCGTCAGCTTACCGGGAATTGTCCCTGTTGCTGCGTCGTCCACCGGGTCGTGAAGCTTATCCGGGTGACGTTTTCTATCTTCACTCTCGCTTGCTGGAACGTGCAGCGAAGCTGAATGATGAGTTGGGCGGCGGATCACTTACCGCATTGCCGTTCATCGAGACACAGGCTTCCGACGTTTCTGCATATATCCCAACTAACGTTATTTCCATCACGGATGGACAGATCTTCCTGGAAGCTGACTTGTTCTATGCAGGGCAACGTCCAGCGATCAACGTAGGTATTTCCGTATCTCGTGTAGGTGGTTCTGCTCAGATTAAAGCGATGAAAAAGGTAGCAGGTTCCCTGCGTCTGGATCTTGCTCAATATCGTGAGCTTCAAGCGTTCTCCCAATTCGGGTCCGACTTGGATAAATCCACAAAAGCCCGTCTGGATCGCGGCGCACGCATGATGGAAATTCTGAAACAGGGCGTTAACCAACCGCTTGCTGTAGAGCAACAAGTAGTGAGCTTGTATACTGCAGTAAAAGGCTTCCTTGATGATATCCCTGTAGCGGATGTAAAACGTTTTGAAAAAGACTTCCTGTCTTTCATGGTGTCTGACCATCAGGACGTGCTTCAATCTATCCGCGACACGAAAGACTTGGTGGCTGATAACGAAGCGGCTTTGAAGGCGGCTATCGAGAAATTCAAAAAATCATTCGCCACGTCGGTTTAATACATTGGAATTGCCTGTTTATGATGAAAGATGTCCTAAGGAAGCGTGCCCTCCGGGTTTTGGCTTCCTTGGCATGTTTTACCCTCTATAACAGGCCCTTTAACATATGTCCGGCTGGATTTGAATCTTACGAAGTGCTTAGACTTGGTCCAAGCTAAGCTAAGGGATTGCTTACGAAGTTAGCTTTGGCTTTGCTAGAGCTTAAAGGTGGTGAAATCATGGCAAAAGGTATGCGCGAGATTAAACGTCAGATTAAAAGTGTGCAGAGTACGAAACAGATCACGAAAGCGATGGAAATGGTCGCTGCATCCAAGCTGAGAAAAGCTCAGGACAAAGCGGAGTCGGCTCGTCCTTACTCAGAAAAGCTTAAGGAAGTTGTGAGTAGCATTGCTTCTGGAGCGAATAACATCAAGCATCCAATGCTGGAAACGCGTCCGGTTAAAAAGACTGCTTATCTCATCATTACATCTGATCGTGGTCTGGCTGGTGGTTATAACGCCAATATTTTGCGACAGGTTACGCAGACGATTGCTGAACGTCACCGTTCACAGGATGAATTTGTGATTTTCATCATTGGGCGAAAAGGACGGGATTATTTCAGACGTCGTGAATTTCCTATCGCTGAATCGGTAACAGATCTGTCAGATACACCTGCTTTTGCAGATATCAAAACAATTGCAAGCAAGGCTGTACAAGGCTTTGAACTTAAAGAATTTGATGAGCTTTATCTATGCTATAACCGCTTTGTCAACGCATTGACTCAAATTCCAACAGTTGACCGTCTGTTACCAATGGCAACACCGGATTCAGCTACAGCTTCATCCTCAATTAACTATGAGTATGAGCCTTCACCAGAAGGAGTGCTGGAAGTATTGCTGCCGCGTTACGCGGAAACGCTCATTTACGGCGCTTTGCTGGATGGTAAAGCTAGTGAACTGGGAGCGAAGATGACGGCGATGGGATCTGCTACGAAGAATGCTTCCAAGTTAATTGGTGAGCTTTCCTTGACCTATAACCGTGCTCGTCAAGCGGCTATTACCCAGGAAATTACGGAAATCGTTGCAGGGGCAAGCGCTCAGTCTTAATCAGGCTTGTTGCGACTGTTTTATAGCATGTCTACACTATTATGATAAATTGCGGGCGCAAAACAAATCAGAGTGGTTCGGATTTGCGGCTGTGCAAGCTTGTAGGAGGGAAACCAAAAGATGAACAAAGGACGCGTAGTGAGCATCATGGGTCCGGTTGTCGACGTTGAGTTCGAACGTGGACAGCTTCCGGAAATCCTGAATGCCATTCATATTGGGACTGTGCTGGAGAGCGGAGTCAAAATTGACCTGACGCTCGAAGCTTCAAAACATCTAGGTGACAACCGTGTGCGTTGTATTGCCATGTCTTCCACAGATGGTCTGGTTCGTGGAGCTGAAGCCATAGATCTGGGAGCACCTATTTCAGTACCTGTCGGCGAAGCTACTCTTGGACGCGTATTTAACGTACTTGGAACGCCAATTGATAATGGTGCTGATATGAGTGAAACGGCTAGAAATCCGATTCACCGTCAAGCTCCTTCTTTCGATGAGCTGACAACTCAAGCAGAGATGCTCGAAACAGGTATTAAAGTTATCGACTTGCTAGCTCCTTATGCCAAAGGTGGTAAAGTCGGATTGTTTGGTGGTGCTGGTGTAGGTAAAACCGTAACCATTCAAGAATTGATTAACAATATCGCTCAGGAGCATGGTGGTATTTCTGTATTTGCGGGTGTAGGTGAACGCACACGTGAAGGAAATGACTTGTATCATGAAATGAGAGATTCCGGCGTTATCAACAAAACAGCGATGGTGTTCGGACAAATGAACGAGCCTCCGGGTGCACGTTTGCGTGTAGCTCTCACAGGTCTGACGATGGCGGAATACTTCCGTGACCAAGAAGGCCGTGACGTGTTGCTCTTTATTGATAACATTTTCCGCTTTACTCAAGCGGGTTCTGAGGTTTCGGCCCTGTTGGGACGTATGCCTTCAGCAGTAGGTTACCAGCCTACGCTGGCTACTGAGATGGGTCAATTGCAAGAACGGATTACTTCTACTAAAAAAGGTTCTGTTACTTCCATTCAGGCGATCTATGTGCCTGCGGATGACTACACTGACCCGGCTCCTGCTACGACGTTTGCCCATTTGGATGCTACAACGAATCTGGAACGTAAAATTTCCGAAATGGGTATTTACCCGGCGGTTGATCCACTCGCATCAAGCTCCCGTATTTTGGCTCCAGACGTTGTGGGTGAAGAGCATTACAATGTAGCGCAAGGGGTAAAACAAATTTTGGCCCGCTACAATGAGCTTCAGGATATCATTGCGATCCTGGGTATGGACGAGCTGAGTGAAGAAGATAAAATGTTGGTAGCACGTGCACGTAAAATCCAGCGTTTCCTTTCTCAACCTTTCCACGTTGCCGAAGCATTTAACGGCTTCCCAGGTAAATATGTGCCGGTCAAAGAAACTGTACGAAGCTTCAAAGAAATTTTGGAAGGCAAGTATGACCATCTTCCAGAAGCGGCTTTCCTTTTTGTAGGAGCCATCGAAGAAGCAGTTGAAAAAGCTAAAACGTTGTAAACAACAGGCAAAGAATAGCCGAGCCTTACGAAGTGAGCTGTCTGTGGACAGCTTCCAGGAGGGATTCAAGTGAGCACGTATTTACTAGAGATTGTGACGCCGGAGCGCCTGGTCTATACAGAACAGGTAAACAGCATCAGTGTTCGCGGCTCGGAAGGCGATCTTGGGATTTTACCCGGACACCTTCCCTTGGTCACTCCCTTGAAGATTGCACCGATACGCATTAAAATCGGTGGTCAAACCGAAGTGATCGCGGTCAATGGGGGCTTTCTTGAAGTCCGCAAGGATAAAGTGGTCATTTTGGCTGAGAGTGCGGAACGTTCCGAAGAAATTGATGTGGAGCGTGCCCGTGCGGCAAGGGAGCGGGCAGAACTGCGGCTCCAGAGCAAACAGGAACAGATAGATCACCATCGGGCGGAAGTAGCTCTGCAACGGGCGCTTAACCGTTTAAATGCTACAAGCATCAGAACCAATAAGAATTAATATTGGATTTTAAGTGGAATTTTAAAAGGGTTCGGCATAGTATACGGATGGAACGACAAGGAGACCACTTCATAACTTCTGCCAAAGAATGTCCGGTAGAAGGTGAGGGAGAACCTTGCTTCCTTCGATCACTGTGATCGGGCCCTTTTTTTAGCTGTTATTACCAAATATACAGTCCTATTTCTTGCTCGGTTGCTAGGTATTTAGTACCTTTTAAATTCACGAAACAGAAGTGATTAATCACATTTTGTCGAAATAAATGTCCTAAAAGCAGAAATAGCACTGGCATATTAGGCGTTCGCCGAGTATTATAAAGAAGTCTGTGACGCAGATGGGAGGAATTATGGTTGAACGGGAAACAGCAATTGGCTGAACAGCTAAGTCAATCGGCGAGTATGACCGCGCTGATCTCCATGATCGTGTCGCTTATCTGTATAGCTTTAGCTTGGTGGGCTTTACAGAGCTTAAAGCTGGATTTGTTAATCCGGCAACCCAAAGGACCGCAGGGCAGATTGCTGCACTTATTTCTTGCTATAATCTTGGGACAGCTGGTTTCTGGGTTCCTGTTGAGCTACATCTCTTGGAGCCAGATGCTCTAGAATTTGTTTTAACATGAAGTAGGCGGGTTATATGACCTTATGACTGTGTCTCTGCGGGAATTGTCGAATAACATCGCGTCATATTGTTAACAATGGTAAACAAAAGAACCATAGATGTATAGCTGGCTGAATCAGTTAGAGTACAATGGTCATCAAGTACAAAAAACGCTTGTATACTTGTTTTAATCAGTGGTATGATGGCAGTTAGGGTATTAGTAAAACCTTGTTTTTTTATGTAATGAAAAAGCAAGGCATGAAAATAGCGGAATATGTTCTTTTTTTCCAGAATGGAAAAGGGAAATGACGCGCGGAGGGAACCATAGATGAGCAAATTTATCGTCCGCGGTGGCAACAGATTGACCGGGAGTGTCAAAGTCAGCGGAGCCAAAAATTCAGTTCTGCCGATCATCGCCGCTTCTCTGCTAGGAGAAGAAGGAGAAAGTGTTATTATTGATGCACCTCCTCTAGACGATGTGATGACCATTAGCAAAGTGCTGGAGTCCTTAGGAGCAGGCGTTACATACCAAGATGAGGTCATTCGTGTTGACGCGCGGAAGATAATTTCCTGTGAAGCCCCTTACGAGTGGGTTAGGAAAATGCGCGCATCATTCTTGGTTATGGGACCGCTGCTTACACGTTTGGGACGTACAAGAATCTCGCTTCCAGGCGGATGTGCAATCGGAACGCGACCAATTGATCAGCATTTAAAGGGTTTTGAGGCATTGGGCGCAGAGATTAGCCTGGGCCAAGGTTTTATTGAAGCTAAAAGTAACGGGCGTCTGCGTGGAGCTAAAGTTTATTTGGATGTAGCCAGCGTAGGAGCAACCGAGAATATTATGATGGCCGCTACTCTTGCTGAGGGCGTAACTACCATCGAGAATGCTGCTAAGGAACCTGAGATTGTTGATCTCGCAAATTTCCTGAATGGAATGGGTGCCAAAGTACGCGGTGCGGGCACGGGCGTTATTCGTATTGAAGGCGTCGAGAAGCTGCATGGTGTAAAACATACCGTCATTCCCGACCGGGTAGAAGCAGGTACTTATATGGTTGCTGCTGCGATCACAGGCGGGAACGTATATGTAGAAGGCGCAATATCCGATCATTTGGGACCGGTTATTTCCAAGATGGAAGAAATGGGTGTAACCATTCAACCTGATGAGAACGGAATTCGTGTCATTGCAGATAAGCCGTTAAAGGCCGTTGATGTTAAAACATTGCCTTATCCTGGTTTTCCTACCGATATGCAGTCTCAGATGATGGCACTTCAACTTGCCGCTGAAGGAACGAGCATTATTACGGAAACCGTGTTTGAAAATCGTTTCATGCATGTGGATGAATTTCATCTCATGAATGCCGAAATTAAGGTCGAAGGTCGTTCCGCCATTGTAACTGGTAATGCTAAGCTGACAGGTGCGAAAGTAACCTCTACAGATTTGCGTGCAGGTGCTGCGTTAATTCTGACCGGACTCATTGCAGAAGGTACAACGGAGGTATCCGGCGTACATCACATCGATCGCGGTTACGTTCATTTGGCTGAGAAGCTGACTGGATTGGGAGCGGACATTTACAGAGTGACCGTGGAAGAGTCCAAACTGGATCATTCACCCAGTACAGAGCGCGTAATGCCGGAAGAGACGTCGGGGAATCTGTTTAAGAAGATCCAGCCTTCCCTCGCCTAAGCCTTAACGTATGTAGCTTCATATTGCATAAGTATATTCTTGAACAATAAGGAACCAAGTCCGAAAGGGCTTGGTTTTTTGTTGTTTGCAGCCAGTCTTTTTTCATTCTTTCAGTTCTCTTAAAATGGTTCTATCAAAGTGGACGACTTCATATGATTGAAAATATCGGCTGGAGTATATCTATACTTCTAGCCGGACACTTAGCCCTTTGATGGAGGTTTCAGCCTATGAAAGATTCACAGGTTCGCATCCGTATACCCATTCATCATCCTAAGGAACATTGCCAGGCTTCACTTGCGGAGGAACGCTCTGGCTCTATAGCTACTTCGTTACAGAAAAATAAGCTTATGCAACAGCAGCCGGACACAAGAGGTACATTGCCGACTGGCGTCAAGCCCAATCGGCGTACAACAGCCGTGCCTTCCGCTGTGAACTCCGTTGATACGGCTCTGCCTATCGCTGGAGCAGCGGCCCATGACACACGCGCTGCAACCCCGCTGCAAGTGACGCTGCCGCACCTGCGTCCATCCGCCGGGCGTACCCCGCGCTGGGGCAGCAGACGCCCATGGCTACCATTCGCTGCCATGGCAGGGGTACTGGTGCTTGCCGTGGCTGTGCCCGCGCTAATGGCGTGGCCTCACCAGACGGCGCAGCCGTTGCCGCCGAGCAGTCGCACGGCAGCACCAGCTGCGCCTAGCGTGACGGCAAAGGGCGAGACGCCCGTCACGCGCTTGCCGGGCGTCCCGCCGATACCGGCGGTGCCGGCTGCTCCAGCGCGCAGCGTGCCGGTGGCGGCAGAGCCGGACGTGCGCGTGTACGTCACGTCTACCGGTCGCACGGAGACGTTACCGCTGGAGCAATACATTGTCGGCGTAGTAGCCGCCGAAATGCCGCCCAGCTTCGAGGGCGAGGCACTAAAAGCACAGGCTATTGCCGCGCGTACCTTCATTGCCCGACGTTTGCTGGCTGATGACACTAGCGGTGCGCCGGCGGGAGCAGATGTGACGGATACTGTTAAACATCAGGCTTATATCTCCAAAGCCAAACTTACTAGAGAATGGGGGCGTTCTGGTAAATCCGCAGAGCTGGCTAAAATTCAGCAGGCTGTACGAGACACCAAGGATACGATCATGGTATATGAGGGGAAGCCCATAACGGCATCTTTTTTTTCTACTAGCAATGGCTATACCGAAAATTCAGAGGATGTATGGGCGAAGGCAGTGCCCTATTTACGAAGTGTGTCAAGTCCATGGGACAAGCAGCTGGCCCCACGTTATACAGAAACCGTCACACTGAGTCGTCAGAGTGTGTTCGATAGATTGGGATTGAGTCGTACTGCAATTGCCGCCTCTACTGGAGGAGGAAGTATGCCAGAGATTCGTATACTCTCCAAGACGGAAGGACATCGCATCAAGAAGATTGAGGTTGGTGGCTCAATCTTTACAGGGCCGGAAATCCGTAACAAACTGGGGTTACGTTCGGCTGAGTTTACGTGGAAGGCTGAAGGGAATCGGATTGCTATAACAACCTATGGTTATGGTCATGGTGTTGGTATGAGTCAGTGGGGAGCCAATGGAATGGCCAAGGAAGGTCATACTGCCACTCAAATTCTCCTTCACTATTATACTGGCATTTCTTTTGCGCAAGCCTCTCGTATTCTAAGTTAGTAAATATTTCGAAACTTTGAAGTATAAAAGAGTTGCACCCGGTAACACTGGTTACTGAGGTGATGAGCAAATGAATGAACAAAATAAAAACCAGAACCAAAACCATGAAGAAACACCCAAAACCTTTCAGGGTGGAAGAGCTTCACGGCCGTCTTCGTGGAAAAAGCTGTTGTCCAAAAGGTGGGCATACCCGGCAGCCTACATTGCCGCAGCAGCCATTATACTAACCTTAGTGTGGGTCTATCAGGATGCCAGCCAGAAGTCTTTCAAACCTGACCCAGCTAGTCCATCGGTACAAAGCACAAGTGCTGTGAATACCGATGTTAACGGACAACAGCCAGAAAGCGTGGAAGTAGTTGCCCAGTCGGAAAATATCGCATGGCCAGTGGCAGATGCTGGCGCAGTACAGGTCGTAAAGCCGTTCTTTGATGAGAACGCAACAGCTGATGAGCAGGCGGCAGCTATGGTAGAGTACGATAAAACATTTACGGCTAACACTGGAATTGATCTTTCCCGGGCCGACGATCAGGCGTTTGAAGTGAGAGCCGCCCTGAGTGGCAAAGTATCTCGTGTAGAACAACATCCGCTGGTAGGTAATGTCGTAGAAATCACGCATGATAATAATCTCAAAACGGTGTACCAAAGCTTGAGTGATCTGAAAGTAAAAGAAGGCGATCAAGTGAAACAAAACGATGTGATTGCTTCAGCGGGTCGTAACGAGCTTGAAAAGGATTTGAAAACACATCTGCATTTTGAAGTGTATCAGGATGACAAGCCGGTGAATCCAGCAGGTCTGCTTCCTAAAAAATAAATTTGGTCATGGCTTTGCATGCAAAGCGGGGAATCCATATTCCCTGCTTTTTTCTTGTGTAGTTTTTGTGCATAAGGTAAACATAAGCTGCTTTTGCCAAATAAATAGGCCTTCCGAAGCATGTCTTCCCGCCAAACCGCGAATATATAGGCACGCTCCTCATATAATGTACCAAACTATCCACAGTAGGGAGGCGGGAGCGTGCACGATTACATCAAGGAACGGACCATCAAAATCGGTCGCTGTATCGTGGAAACAAGGAATACGGTCCGTACGATTGCCAAGGAATTTGGTGTCTCCAAGAGCACGGTGCATAAAGATCTGACCGAACGGCTGCCTGAAATCAACCCGGATCTTGCCGATCAGGTGAAGCACATTCTCGAATACCATAAATCCATCCGCCATCTAAGGGGAGGAGAAGCGACGAAAATTAAGTACAAAAAAACGAGTGGCAAACGAAGGGAGATCCTCGTTTCCGGCAAGTCCTAAAAATATATAGTGAATTGGCTGGCAAAGCCATTGAATCAACCCCCTGAAGTATGATATGTTAAAAGATGGTACAAGACGAAAAATGACATGTAACCGTAGGTTTATACATATATTTGCCGCTTCTTGTCGAATCTTAGCTTTTAAAATATCACTTTGGGGGCCTTTTTAATATGTTCAGTAATGATATCGGTATCGATCTCGGTACGGCCAACGTGCTTATCCACGTCAAAGGGAAGGGGGTTGTTCTTGACGAACCTTCCGTTGTCGCGATAGAAAGCGATACAAAAAGAGTTCTGGCTGTCGGAGAGGAAGCGCGCCGTATGGTGGGACGTACTCCTGGTAATATCATAGCCATCCGTCCATTACGTGATGGTGTCATCGCCGATTTTGAAGTAACAGAAGCGATGTTAAAATATTTTATCAATCGGGTAGGGGGAAAAAGCTGGTACAGCCACCCTCGTATTCTAATTTGTGCGCCGACGAACATTACCTCAGTGGAGCAAAAAGCGATTCGTGAAGCGGCGGAGCGTAGCGGGGCCAAGGAAGTATTTTTGGAGGAAGAACCAAAAGCGGCTGCCATCGGGGCAGGAATGGATATTTTTGAGCCTAGCGGCAACATGGTAGTGGATATTGGTGGCGGAACGACTGACGTTGCAGTCCTCTCTATGGGGGATGTCGTAACAGCTTCTTCCATTAAAATGGCAGGGGATAAATTTGATACAGCCATCATGAAATATGTAAAAACGAAGTACAAGCTTTTGATCGGGGAACGTACGGCTGAGGATATCAAGATTGCTATCGGAACCGTGCATCCGAGCGGACGGCGTGCAGAAATGGACATCCGTGGACGGGATATGGTATCCGGATTGCCCAAAACGTTAAGTATTTCTGCGGATGAAGTGCAGGATGCGCTTAGAGATCCTGTGTCGGCGATTGTTGCTGCGGCCAAGTTTGTATTGGAGCAGACCCCACCGGAACTGTCAGCTGATATTATTGACCGTGGTGTTATTTTGACTGGTGGCGGTGCCTTGCTTAGTGGATTGGACGAGCTGCTTGCTGAAGAGCTGCGTGTTCCGGTACTGGTTGCCGAAGATCCGATGCATTGTGTCGTTAAAGGTACAGGAATTATGCTGGATAATTTGGATCATGTGGTTAAGAAAAAGTTCTAATCTGCCGATAGTGACTATAAGAGACTCGTGTGCGGTCAGACAGGTTGCCTGCCTCCGCGCGAGCATATGATTTTAGCAGAGTATAGGATTGGGGTGCACCATACATGTTGAGAGGTTTATATACTGCGGCCGCCGGATTGATGACACAACAACGACGCCATGACACCGTGACGCAAAATATTGCTAATATGAATACGACGGGATACAAACAGGAGAACAGTGTTCAGCGTTCTTTCCCCGAGATGCTTATTTCCATGACGGGTGGTAACCCTGATAACCCGGACCGTACGGTCGGCAAGCTCAATACTGGCGTTTTTGCTGAGGAAAGCCTCTCCCCTTACATTCAGGGAGCATTAAAGGACAGTGGACAAGCGACGGATTTCGCGATACAGTCCAATATTAATGTGAACGACCCAGCTACTGGTCAACCTATGGCTTTTGATCAGGCAGGGAAATTCATCAATGCTAACGGTGAAGTCACCTACCGTCCAGAAGCGTTTTTTACGGTGCGGGACAGTAATGGTAACGTTCGTTATACACGTGATGGACATTTTCAAGTAAATGGAGCAGGAGCATTGCTTTCATCGACTGGCTCAGCGGTGCTGGATACGAATGGAAAGCCAATTCAGTTGACGGGGGCTGTCTCAGCGCTTAAAGTAAATGAGCGGGGCGAATTGGTAGATAGCCAGTCCAACCAGACGTTAGGGACGACGCTCGGTATTAGTGTCATTGATCGTCCGTACCAGCTCGTTCGTGAGGGCAATGGAAATTTCCGCCTGAATGATACGGACGGTGCTACAGCTAGAATGATGACCGCTAATGACGCTGTATCCGTTCGTCAAGGTTATCTGGAGGTATCTAATGTAGATGCTTCACAGTCGATGGTGGATATGATGGCTGCGTTAAGAGCGTATGAGGCGAATCAGAAGGTAATTCAATTTTATGATAAAAGCTTGGACAAGGCCGTTAATGAAGTAGGCCGTGTATAACAGGGGGTAAGTGATGAACAACTCCATGATTGGCGCAATGGTATCTATGGCCAGTGTGCAGCAGCGTTTGGATTTAATTGCCGATAATATTGCTAATATCAATACAGTTGGTTATAAGAGTAAACAGGGTTCCTTTGAAGATGTACTGGCCAATGTGCAGCAACAGCCTTCAACGTATCTCCAAAATGGACGAGCCATGCCGCTCGGCTATAATTTGGGCTACGGAGTTAAAACGGCCGCAATCATGAAAAATATGGAGCAAGGTCCGCTCAAGGAGACGGGACTTCCTACCGATCTGGCGATTCAAGGTAATGCCATGTTTGAAGTCCAGGGGAATGGGCAAAAAGCTTGGACCCGTGACGGTAGCTTTCATTTTGTTCCTGATCCGAATGATAGTGCGACGATGATGTTGACCACTGCTGAAGGTTATTCCGTGCTGGATAACAATGATGTTCCTGTGACTGCTCCAGCGGGTTCCAAGGTGGCTATTAACTCGGATGGCGAATTGCTGATTCGTGCTAATGGAACTGGGGCTCCGACAGTTGGTCAGAGAATCAAGCTAATGGATGTACAGCGTCCAGAAGGACTGGAACAGCGGGATGATAACCTATTCGTGTTGTTGAATGGTGTAACAGAGGCAAATGTATTCGGAGCAGCAGGTGTGGCAGGTGCTGTTCCAGCGGACGTATCTGTGCGTTCCGGTTATCTTGAGGAATCTAATGTGGATTTAGCGGGCGAAATGACGGATATGATGCAAGTTCAGCGGATGTATCAAATGGCGGCACGGGCACTAACTTCTAGCGATACGATGATGAACCTGGCCAACAATCTGAGGGCTTAAGGATTTGGTGATGAAAGAAGAACAATCTGATTCCCGTCCGGTGCCTGAAAAGACGAAATCCCGCTGGCGTACTGCTCGTTATTTCATAGTTCCGTTGCTGCTCCTGTTATCACTGTTAGGCGGCTTAATTGCAGGATATGTAATTGTAGGTAAGCAAGGGTTGTCAGGCGTGTTCGAGTGGAAGACCTGGCAGCATGTCATTGATCTTATATTTGCGCCTTAGTTTACTTTAAATGAGTGGGGGCGGGAAAAGTCGCTCCGCGAATGATTTGATCTTACGATCGCTGTTGCAGCGGGATTTTCTTATTTTATAAATTATTCAGATGTAAAAATCCCGTTGCAAAGGCGAACGCTCGCGCTTCTCCAGATTCAAATCCTTCGCTCCGCTGCTACCCGCCATCAGGGCCACTTTTATTAAAATAAACCACCCGCCAATTTGTGTGGGTAGTATATAACAAAACCCTGTGCCAGTGGCGCAGGGTTTTGTTATGCTTTTAAGGGAGGGGCCTCCAGCGTAGCACGCATGGATTGTGGCCAATGAAGGTCATCACAGAGGCCTTCAGTTTTCTCTGCCCTTCACGGTAAGCGAGCATTATTGAAGCTTGCTTTCTTTTTGAGCCAAAAGTAACTCGGCGGAGGGGATGGAATCGTTCTGAAGAAGCGATAGCGTTCGCCTTTAACCTCGGATTTTACCCTTGAATTCTTATACATTGAAAAAATCCGAGGTTAACAGCGATCGGAAGAATGATCCATTCCCGCAGCCCGTCCCCCTTTGCTCAATTGAATCTCCGCTTCACCCCATAATAGGAGCACCCAATATGGTACTTCCGCGTAATTTTCTTTTTGCATCTGTTAACTGTATAATGATGGGGAAGTTTATAACACTGCGGGGTAAAACCAAGCACGGGCAAAAGGGCTTCTTCGCGCCTCAGGTTGCATAACCGGCGGAAAAAGCCCCTTATCTCAACCTCCACTTCTGCAGTAGGTGAAGGATATCTAACATTGTTGCCGTTATGAGCTGTTTTTATGCAGCGTAAGCGGGGTAATATTATGCTTGCAGTAACTCATGACTGATATAGAGTCAAACCTGCAAGCGGGAGGAGTTATTAAGGTAAATGGACAAATTGCAATTGGATGTTAATCAAATTCAGGAGATTATCCCACATCGAGCGCCTTTTTTATTGGTGGATCGTATTATTGAGCTGGAGGAAGGGAAAAGAGCAGTAGGCATTAAAAATGTAACGATGAATGAGCCTCATTTCATTGGACATTTTCCGGGGTATCCTGTTATGCCTGGTGTGTTGATCACTGAAGCACTGGCTCAAGTTGGGGCTGTTGCATTACTGCATCTAGAGAGCAATCGTGGCAAAATCGGGTTCTTGGCAGGGTTGGATGGTTTCCGTTTCCGTGGGCAGGTGGTTCCTGGGGATACACTGACGCTTGAAGTGGAAATCACTCGTTCCAAAGGCGCATTTGGCAAAGGGAAAGCTACGGCTAAAGTAGGCGATACGGTAGTAGCTGAGGGCGAAATTATGTTTGCTTTATCTGACCCTCCCCAATAATTAAAGCTCTGCCGACATAAGCACGACGTCTAAACCGAGTGCATGTGTACATAGAAATCCTGTTTTGACAACCCAAAAATGGAGAGGGGAAATTCCGTATGACGCAGTTGAGTAAAAAAGCACTAGAAGGCATTGAGAGCTGGCTGCAAGACCCTTATATTGATGAAGAGACCAAACAGGAGTTGCGCGCATTGGAAGGCAACGAGCAGGAACTGGAGGATCGCTTTTACAAAGAGCTGGAATTTGGTACAGGCGGTCTGCGTGGAGTGATCGGGGCAGGAAGTAACCGGATGAACCGTTACGTCATTGGACGTGCGACTCAAGGGCTGGCTCGCTATATTTTAGAACAGCATGCTGGTAAAGAAGGCAAGCCTTCGGTTGTCATTGCACATGATTCGCGTCATTTTTCACCAGAATTTGCTCTGGATGCAGCTTTGGTGCTGGCGGGCAATGGTATCGTAGCTAAGTTGTTCCCTTCCTTGCGTCCAACGCCACAGCTTTCGTTTAGTGTACGTCATTTGGGAGCCAGTGGAGGGATTGTTGTGACAGCGAGTCACAATCCTCCTGAGTATAATGGATACAAGGTATACAACGATGAAGGGGGTCAGCTTGTTCCAGATCAGGCTGAACAGGTAATTGGTTATATCCGCGAGGTTCCTTCGTTTGCCGACATTCGCAGTCTGACACGTGAGGAAGCAGAGGCACAGGGATTGTTGGTTTGGCTTGGAGAAGAGGAAGATGAAGCGTTTGTAGATACGGTAGCCAGTGTGAGTGTGAACCGTGAGCTGATTGCAGCCGGACCAGGCAAAAACTTCAAAGTTGTGTTTACACCTCTCCATGGAACTGGAAATGTACCGGTTCGCCGTGTGCTAGAGAAAATCGGTTTTGAACAGGTGCATATTGTGCCTGAGCAAGAGTTGCCAGATGCTGAATTTTCGACTGTCAAGTCGCCAAACCCAGAAGAACGTGATGCGTTTAAGCTGGCGATTGCGCTGGGTGAGAACATTGGTGCAGATCTGTTGATCGGAACAGACCCTGATGCTGACCGTATGGGTGCAGTTGTGAAAAACCGTGATGGCGAATATGTGGTATTGTCCGGTAATCAGTCTGGCGCGATCATGGTTTACTACTTGTTGAATCAACTGAAAGAAACAGGCAAGCTTCCGAATAATGGGGCTGTTATCAAAACCATCGTAACCAGCGAAATGGGTGCAGTCATTGCCGAACATTTTGGAGCAACCGTGTTTAACACGCTAACTGGCTTCAAGTATATTGGCGAGAAAATGAACCAATTTGACCAAACTGGCGAGTACGCCTACCTGTTTGGCTATGAAGAGAGCTATGGTTATTTGGCAGGGAATTATGCTCGCGATAAGGATGCTGTCTTGGCGGCTATGCTGATCGCTGAAGCTGCTGCTTATTACAGCACACAAGGTAAGACGCTCTATGATGTTTTACAAGAGCTGTACGAGCAGTTTGGCTACTTCCTTGAGAAGCTGGAGTCTCGTACCCTTAAGGGTAAGGATGGAGTGGCACAAATTCAGGGCAAAATGACCGATTGGCGTAGCAACGCGCCTCAAGAGATTGCAGGCGTGAAGGTAGACAAGGTACTGGACTACTCACAAGGTCTGGACGGACTTCCACAGGAAAATGTACTCAAATTCTTACTGGAGGACGGTTCGTGGTTTTGCCTGCGCCCTTCGGGCACAGAGCCGAAAATCAAAGTATACTTTGCGGTACGCGGTTCCTCGCTGGCAGACGCGGAGCAAAGAATCAGCCATCTGGTCGATGCTGTTATGGCTCGCGTAGACGCTTGAGAAAAATCCCTTTATAATAGAATAGGTTAAGGTAATTGGATAAGATATAGTAATCGGTGACCTCTCACGGCAAAGGGCAGTACGCCGTGGAGGTCATTTCTGTATTGCAGAATAACCTGGAAGAGGCTTTGGGAAAATAGGCTTATTCCGGCAACGGAGGATTTTGCAAAATTCAATGAGTGACCTACCAAAAGGCTGAGTATGGCGAGGTGGGCAGCATTGAATTTTGCAAAATCCCGAATATTAAGGAGGTTCTTTGGTGTATCAGAAATGGCAGTATTGGAATACGGCTTCTCGAAAATGGTTATGGATTTTGGTGGCTGTCGGCTTGCTGGCTTCCATTCCAGTCATCGCCGATCGTGTGAAGACAGAATCCTCGAGTAAAAAAGTAGAGATTGTATTCGATTATCGGGATTTGACAGAGGCAGCCTCGTATCAGGCTCACCCGCAGGACTATCTGAATGAGCAACTTGACCGCTTACAGCAAGCGGGTGTGAACAGCATGGCGATGTATGAAAGTACGTTGGATGATTTCCGTAAAGCGGGTCGCGTCGTAACCTATACAACTCAGAACGTTGCCGATATGGAAAAACGGCTTTCACCTGCAAATGAGAATTTTACGTATATTGTTTTCGCTGATAAAGAAAATGCCGAGGCATTAAAGCCGTTAATTTTACGTACGTTTACAAGCCTGGACATCAATGTAAAACCTTGGACTTATCAGGGACAGGAAGGGTTAGTTGTGGAAACATCTCCAGAGGATGCGTATCTCAAGCCCATGCAGCCTGACCCGATTGCGATGAAGCAGCTTCGGAGCAAAGGATTTTTTATTGTTCCACGGATGAGCGACAGTCTTCCTTACAACCAGGAGTTGACGGAAGAGATGCTTGCTTCCTTTCAGCAAAATGGTGTAAAACGCATTTTGTTTGAAGGTGATTCAGTCAAAGGCTTCACCGATAACGAGAAAGAGCATAGCCTAGCGGCATTTGCTAAATTGCTGAACAAATACGATATTGGCCTAGCTGCTATCGAAAACTTAAAAAAACCGCAAGCAGGCTTCAATAAGCTCGCTTACGATATCCACTATAATGTTGTGCGTTTATACTCATTGAGTGATAAAGATTCAACGCTCGATGTTGAAACGTTGGCCGATCGTTTTGCATTGGCCACCAAGGACCGTAATATTCGCATGTTGTATCTGAATACCGCGCCTAGCCGTAGTATTGCTGAAGCCAAGGTGAAGGATTCGGTAGATAACCTAATCCACAGCTTGGACAAGCCGGGTAACGCTGTACAACGGATGGAGAAAAAGGGGTTTGAACTCGGACAGGCTGAACCGTTCCAAGTCGTCGATTCGTCCATTCAGCGCTATCTGAAAATGGTTGTCGTACTAGGTGCACTGGCATTCTTCTCCATTATGGTGTCCTATTTCGTCCCGGCATTGACTTTGCTGGCATTTGCACTTGGTTTGGTAGGTTCAGCAGGACTTTATGTTTTGAACTCTAGCTTGATGGAGCAAGGCCTGGCCCTACTCGCAGCGATTAGCGGACCTACGGTTGCAATGATCATCGCTGTGCGTACGATTAGAATTAAACGTGAACAGGGTGCTGAACTTTCTGTAGGTCAGCGTTTGATTCAAACGTTTATACTGTACGTGCAGACGGCGATTTTGTCGCTGGCTGCGGTGCCTTTCGTTATTGCGCTGTTGAACAGTATTGCCTACAGCCTTGTGCTGAATCAATTTAGAGGTGTAAGCTTGCTTCACATTCTGCCGATCTTCTTGGCAGCGATATATATTTTCTTTTATCGTGGCGTTTCTATACGGGAGGAAATTTCCAAGCTGCTACGTACGCCGATTACTGTATTGTGGGTTATCGCACTGGCTGTTATCGCAGCCGCAGGTTATTACTATTTGACTCGTACCGGAAATGCGGGTACGGTGTCGAACACGGAGTTGGTCTTCCGGAACTTCCTTGAAAATGCGTTTGGTGTACGTCCGCGCAATAAGGAATTTTTGATGGCTCACCCACTGTTTATTGCAGGGGCATTCCTGGCTTTGAAATATCGCAAAGCAATCTATTTGCTGATTATAGCTGCTATTGGTCAAGCCTCTATGGTGGATACCTTTGCTCACATTCACTCTCCAGCGGCATTGTCGCTTAGTCGCGGGCTGTTAGGGTTGGGCTTGGGCCTGGTGCTGGGAATCATCGCAATTGTCGTGTGGCAAGTGCTGGAAGGGTGTTGGAAGAAATGGTCACCACAGCTCAAACGATAATCATCTCGGGTTATTACGGCTTTAACAATAGTGGAGATGAGGCGGTGCTTAAGTCGATTTTGACAGCTTTAGAGGAGGAGAGTCGTCAGGCGGGGATTACAATCAAGCCTGTTGTTCTGTCTTCTGACCCCGCTTGGACACAGAAAATGTACGGAGTAGAAGCTGTACCACGGATGAGTCTGGGGGAAGTTCGTAGAGCGATTAAAAACAGCGATGGGCTAATAAGTGGCGGCGGTAGTTTGCTCCAGGATGCAACAAGCCCTAAAAGTATTCCGTATTATCTGGCGATTCTGAAACTGGCCCAATGGGCTGGAAAACCGACGTTTGTATATGCTCAGGGCATTGGTCCGGTACAACGGAAGATATTTTATCCTATGATCCGTTCTGTGTTTCAGCGTTGTGAATATGTTTCTGTAAGAGATGAGCAGTCTGCCGCACTACTGGGTACTATGAAACTAAAAAACCCGGTTGTCGAAGTTGTTCCTGATCCGGTAATGGGGCTTCCATTGCCCTCGGGTTCCGAGCAACATAAAGCAGCAACTGAGACGGATAAGGATAAACTTCCGATCGTTGGTGTATCTGTACGTTACTGGGATAAGGAGCGTCGCGATTTAACGGCTATTGCGGACGGCTTGAAAAAATTAGCTGCTGAGCGCCGTGTACACTTACGCTTTTTACCTTTCCATCTGCCTGATGACGAGCAGGCTTCAAGGATGGTAATGGATTTGTTGGGGGATATTAGGGGGACGGGAAGCCTTGTCAGCATGTGCGATCAAGTCACCGATCCTCAACAGATGCTTTTGGAAGTCAGTCGTTGCAGTTTGATGATCGGGATGCGATTACACAGCTTGATCTATGCAGCATCCCACCAAGTGCCTCCGTTGGGGATATCCTACGATCCCAAAATTGATCATTTCCTCAGCCGTGTCGGTAGCCAGCCTGTAGGCACTACAGAGGCACTGGATGGACAAAAGCTGGCTAATGAGTCTATACGGTTGCTGGATCAGCGAAGTCAATGGATCGAGAGCCAGGGAGCGGCCATTGCTTTGTTAAAAAGTGAGGCTCGCTTACCGGCACAGCATATCGTTAATTACTTGTGTCGCAAAGGATGATGGATACAGTGACAGTTGATAAGGTTACGAATGTGCCTACCGTCCCGATTTTCGGTGTTCCGGTATCAAGGCTTAATATGAAAGATACATTAAAGGTATTAATTCAAGCAGTGGAGTCTCGCCAGCCCCATCAAGTGATCACTGCCAATCCGATTATGGTAATGGCTGCATTGGAAGATCCAGTGTACATGAATGTGATGAAAAAGGCAGAGTTGATTGTTCCAGATGGGACTGGCGTGGTCTGGGCTGCAAACTATGTAGGACATCCTGTGCCTGAGCGGGTAGCGGGCTTTGACTTGTTACATGAATTACTTGCAGCTGGAGAAAACTATCATTGGAAGGTTTATTTACTGGGATCAACATCTGAGGTGATTCAAGCGACCGCAAAGCGGGTACATGAGCTTTATCCCCGGATTACGGTTTGTGGCAAGCGTGATGGCTTTTTTGGACCTAAAGAGGATGAAGCGGTGATTGCAGCCATTCGTGAAGCAAATCCCGATTTGTTGTTTGTAGCACGTGGAGCGGACACACAGGAACCCTGGATTGGTAAATATAAGGAACAATTGGGTGTACCGGTGATGATGGGGGTTGGCGGTAGCTTCGATGTTATATCAGGCAGAACCAAACGCGCACCTAAATTGTTCCAAAAGCTACGGGCTGAATGGTTATATAGACTCCTCAAAGAGCCAAGCCGATACAAAAGAATGCTTGCGCTGCCGAAATTCGCCGCGAAAGTGATGCGCGAAAAAGAAAACGTCACAAAAGTGTGATAAATAGCTTGAATCTGCCTTCAAAACCCGCTAATTTGCCAGAATATGAAGCTTGGTATTTATTTTTGATCAGAGTATAATTCAATGCGGTTACATCTGAAAAGGGATTGCTTTAAAATTGGGGGTCGAATGATCAAATGTTATTGATCTATATTATTGGGTTCATCATGGCACTGGGACTTGCGCTGTTACTGACACCGCTCGTCAAGAAATTCGCTGTGAAGGTTGGAGCCGTCGATGTACCGAATGCCCGAAAAGTACATACCCGAATTATGCCGCGTCTTGGCGGACTGGGGATTTTCTTGGCATTTCTGTTGTCCTTATTGGCGGTGTTACCTTTTGTGCCTGACGGAATGCTGTCCTCTCGGGATATTAACTTTATCGCAGCCTTTCTGATTGGCGGCACGCTGATTACACTGATTGGTGCTCTCGATGATCGTTTTGATCTCAATGCAAAATTGAAATTTTTGGCTCAAATTGCCGTTGCGTGTATGGTCGTGTTTGCTTTTGATATTCGTGTAGATTTTGTAAATGTACCTTTTCAGGATGCATACTCATCTTTGGAAAGCTGGATTTCCATTCCGCTTACGATTTTCTGGATCGTAGGTGTAACGAATGCCATCAATTTGATTGACGGCCTGGATGGACTGGCTGCAGGTGTCTCAGGAATTGCGATTGGGACTATCTTTGTGATGTCGGTATTGATGGGCAATTACATGGTAGCTATGCTTTGTCTTGTACTGCTGGGCAGTATTATCGGATTTTTATTTTTCAACTTTCATCCTGCGAAAATATTTATGGGTGATACAGGGTCATTATTTTTAGGTTTCTGTCTGGCCATGCTATCCATGCTTGGTTTCAAGCAAATTGCTATCGTATCTTTTATTACGCCATTGATTATTATCGGTGTACCTTTGTCAGATACATTCTTTGCTATCATTCGTCGCAAGTTGCAGAAAAAACCGATTTTCTCTCCGGATAAAGGTCATTTGCATCACTGCTTACGCGAACTAGGTTTCAGTCACAGACAGACGGTGTTGATTATCTACGGTATTGCTGCATTTTTCGGTGTATTGGCCGTGATTCAATCGTCTGCTGCGCTCAATGAAGCGAACTGGGTCACCTTTGTCGTGATTTGTATTATGATGTTCTTCCTACAGATTGGTGCAGAGGTTATTGGTCTTGTTGGCAAAACCAAACGCCCAGTTATAAACACACTGATTCGGTTGCTGGCTAAGCCAGATTCCCAAACGCGTTCGAAATTATAATTTTAATTTAAAAGTAAGCCTTCAAGCTTGGCGGTATACCGCGGGTTTGAAGGCTTTTTTGATGTTTGCTGTAAAAAAAATCCCTCCTTTTTTGAGAATTTACTAATTTTTTGTATGTTTACTACCGATAAAAAAAGTATTGAATGATTACGTACCCCAAGGTGCGACAGAATCAAAGGAGGACAATGATTTGAAACGATTGCTATCCATGTTGCTGACGGTTGGTCTCATCATTGGCTTGGTGCCGGCGGCCCTGGTAGGTACGGCTCATGCTGCGACGGGAACTTATTTTATTTTTCCAAGTGAAAAATATGATGTGGATTCGGCTAGAATGGTAAACACTGACCGAGTTACAGTTAACGGTACGATTAACGGAGTGAACGGAAGTACTATATCTTATAGTGTATTCCAACTCTCTAAAAATGGAACAAACCTTAACGTGGTTAATAAGAACGAGAGTCAAAAAGGCGGAATTACAGTCAGTGGCTCTACGCTTAAAGTTACAGACATTAAACTGTTTCCTGGTTTGAACCGGATTACATTTCAAAGTAGCCAAAATTCGGCTGATATGAAGGACTCCATTTACATTGAGTATCAGGATGGGCCTAAGCTTTATGATCTATCTGCTACGTTGAATGGTGAAACCGAGCAGTTGCTTGAGAATCAGACAGCGGTGCTGACAGACGCACGCAATAGCGGTACGGATGATGTGAAAGTAGTCATTCAAGGTACGGCTCCTAATGCTGACAGTGTAACGCTCACGTCTGCAAAAAGCAGTAATACGTATACAGTTAACTCTTACACTGGCTATAAACTAACGGGTAGTGTTGTACTGAGTCCGGGTAAAAATATAGTGACCATTAAAGTGAATAACGGAACTCAGGCTCTTACAGTTACACGTGAAATTACGATTTATACGGGTAAACCGGAATTTTCTGATTTGACCCTGAATAAGGATGGGAATGTTTCTGCCGATTTGACCACTTCGCCTGACTTTACCGTATCGTCTACAAGTGGTGTGGTTTTAAAAGGTAATGTTTTGGTGCCAGGCGGTGCAACCGATCCAGGAGTGGCCACAATCAATGCACGTTTTACCGATGTAAGTAACAATGGTAGTGCTGTGGGTAGTGCGACTGGGGTTGATGCCACAATTGATACTGCAAATGTAGTTACATCAAATGGTTATAAAGTATATCCATTTCAGGTGACTGTACCTTCGGAAGTTGTACTTGATCATTTGACCAGGGCATCCCTGGGCATAACTTATACGGATAGCAGTACACCTCCAGCTCCATCGGCTGTCCAATTTACATTGCGCAGCAGTACTCAGCCGTATATTGATGATATTAACTATCTTCCTGATTTTAATACTCAATTGTTGAACAGAACTAAAGGAAGTGGGTCTGATCAGGCAGCTGCCCTAGATGAAGCTATGAAATTAACAGGTAGCTCTATGAAGAACAAGACTACAGATGCTGCATCTGTACCTGTAGGTATGGAGTTTATCGTTGTTAATGGTGCACCTACTTCGATTAGTGAGCTTTCCGGAGTAACGGTTCATACTGTAGGGTCGCAAGATGTAATTCGGACAATCAATGGTAAGTCAACACAAGTGAAGAAAATCGTTGCTTATGTAGACACTTTGCCTAAAGAAGGACAAAACGTACTGAATTTTTACCTGAATGGCGACTCGACCAAATTAATTAAAGCAACGGTGAATCTGTTGCAGGGTCCGTTCATGAAATACGATACGATTTATGATGGGCAACAAATTCCGTTGAATACATCCAGCTCAAACTTGAATACCTATAAATTGACTCAACTGGGCAACTTTAAAGGTAAATTACTTGATGTGAGCAACGCAGCAGATATTCATTACACTGGAAGTAACCGAAATGTATTCCTGTATGTTAATAATGTATTGGTTGATTTGGATGGTTCAGGTGCGGACTTCAAGCTTGCTGCTTCCTCGGAGACAGCCGCAGCCAATGCCTTGGCGAACGGGAATAATGAAATCAAGTTTGTATACAAGCCAGGTATTGAGTACAGCAATACGGTAAAAGTAAACTTTACACAGACGAATATTCCAGTAATTCCTGTTCCCAACACACAAGGAATCATCCCTTTTACACCAGTTAGCGGCTTGAGCAATACGCCGAAATATAGCGAAATTGCTCCGAAATCAAAAGATGCTAATTTCACCAAAGTGGATGACACCAACTACAAAACATCTCTGAAAAATATCAATGTATTTGGTACTTTCAGTATTGCTGATTTGGGTAAAGCAGATCAGGTAAATGGTTCGTTAAGTGATATTGCTAATAAAGATCAATATATTTTGGAGATTAAGGGATCGGATGACAGTGAAGTCAACTGGACACTGAGTAACGAGTTTTTCTCAGCAGAAGATGCTAAGACAACATACAATTCCGGTTCTACTACAGATAAATTTACAAATAAAGATTTAAAAGACCTGCTTGTGTACTACCATCCGGACAAAAAGTATTTCAGCTTTGTGTTGAAAAACCAAACTATTTCGCAAGATGGAACACCAGTAGCTTATAACATTACCTTGTACAATAGCGGCAAGAGCGGACCATTTGCTACTTTCCGACTGCAAGTATCCGGTCAATCCACATCTTTTGATATTTTGCGTCCGCTCCCTGAAAAGAGAATCGTGAATCAAAACTTTGTGCAAGTTGTTGTAAATGCAGGTAATGCAGATAGTGTTACAGTAGGTAAAGAAACAGCAGTTCAAGAGGGTTTCGACTCTGATTATGATGGCACCATTGATTATCCATCAACTTACAAAGCCATCGTTACAGGTCTAAAAGCCAACAAAGATAATAAAATTGATGTAGTGGTTACTGTAGGCAAAGAAAAACTGAAACAGACCATTACTGTTAAATATGTGCCTACTAATATCCCTGGCGAGCAGTACATGGAAGCGATGAAAACATCGCACAAAGTGTTCGATGGTAATCTTACACTTGCTTTTGCAAAGGGAACGAGTCTGATTCGTCGGGACTACGATCAACCGCAACAGTTCAAAAACCAGGTTTTCTCTGGTCACAATTTGTACTTTGCAATAGCAAATAGCGAAGATGGTGTGGTTGACCGTCATGAATTTGAAACTGAAAAAGCATTGTCCGATATGCAGAGCTTGATTGCAGATGGAAGTAGATACTTCAACAGAGATTTTCCGGCCCGCTTTAATATGTCGAGTCCGGTATTCTGGATTGATCCAGGTACAGCAGATGACATTAAAACGGATGATTACGATCCGGTAACTTATGGTGCTGATCCTTATCAATTGGCTAACAAGTCGCAAAATGACAGTAGCAAGATCAAAAACTTCTACTGGCGCGACCCATCTAACGAGTTAGTACCATCCAAGCGTGCTACATTGACGCTGACGTATGATAGCAGTATTGCTCAGGATGCAGGGAAACAAATGACAGTGTTCTATTTCGATTCTGATCTTAAAGATTGGCAGAACATTGGTGGTGTGGTGGATCCGAAGAAACACACCATTAAAGTACCGTTTGATCGTTTTGGTTACTATGTAGTTGCTAAAGTTGGAGAAACGTATAGTGATGTCATTAAGCACAAATACGCTAGAGATTACATTGAGGCTATCTTGGCCAAAGGTGTTATGAACCCAATGGATCCAATTAATAGCTTTGGACCTGACAGCTACATTAAAAGAGGCGAATTCACGTCTATGATTGTCAAAGGTCTGCAAATTCCGCTTAATTTCAGTGGAGCGAAGCATTTCGACGACGTGTCTATTCCAAATACGATATCAGCAGATGCTCTATACGATTATCGTTATATTGAAACGGCTGCGCGTGCCGGTATTGTCAAAGGTTCACAACCAAGAATCTTTATGCCGGAAGATGTAATCACGCGTCAAGATGCAGCAGTCATTATTGCCAAGGCATTGAATTTGAAGCTTGAAACAGATCATGACAAAATCATGAAGAACCTGTCTAAGACCTTTAAAGATGCGGACAAGATTGATTACTATGCGCAAGCATCTATATTGGCTATCGCCAAGAAAGGCTTTATCACAGGGTCACCTGTGGATGCAAGTGATCTGAAAAAAGGATATATGTTTAATCCTACTTCCTTGACCTTGCGCGGAGATGCAGCGATTATTGTAGCTAAAGTTATGGCTGATAAAAAACTGCTTCCTAAAATCTAATCAACAAAACACCTGAATTTATTAAACATCCCTCCATGCGAAATGGTAATTCCCTTTCATATACATGTGAGGGATGTTTTTTATAAATCAGCTATTTGACTGGGATTAAGGGCCTATGCCATAATATCAATGAGATGAAAACTTTGGCTAAGCATTACAACGTTTTTTATTTTCGATTCACATTAAACGTATGTAATTAACTGTTTTTTTTTAAGTGTTTATCTCAAAATGTGTTTATTATTTTTTTATATGTTTTTTTTGCACATTTATCTGAAACCTTACGCCTATTTCATCGTAGTAGTGGATGAGTGTGCTTAAATATTACATAGAGAAGTGAGTGGGGAGTGATGAGATGTCTCAGTTTTCAATACGCCGTCCTGTAACAGTATTTATGTTAATTATTGCTTTGTTAATCGGGGGCGGTATTTTTGCGTTAAGACTTCCTGTAGAGCAAATGCCGGATATGAAGCTGCCATTCGCTGCAGTGGTGACTAGTATTCCAAATGCAACGCCTACAGAAGTTGAGGAATTGGTTACTAAACCTATTGAGAAAAGTCTGGCTTCTATTGAGAACGTGGATAAAGTCATGTCCGAGTCTTCAGAAGGAACATCTATGGTCATGATTCAATTTAACTGGGGAGTAGATATCAATCAAGCAACCCTCGACATGCGAGATAAAGTTGATGGGGTTAAAGGGTCTCTTCCCAAGGCGGCTAATTCGCCGCGTGTCCTTAAGGTGGATCTCAACGCAACGCCGGTTATTACGCTCTCTCTTACAGGAGACCAGGATATTAACAAGTTGAAGCCTATTGCTGAAGATATTATTGAGCCGCGGCTTGAAAGAATTGCGGGAGTAGCTGCAGCCAACATGTCAGGTGGGCAGGCTCGGCTTGTGAAGATTACCGTAGATCAAGCCAAACTTCAAAGCTATGGCATTACGTTAGATCAAATCAGCCAAGCGCTATCGTCTAATAACGTAGCGGGTTCTGCTGGTTCGGTGTACCGAGGCAATACAGAAATCCAACTTCGGGTTCAAGGTGAATACAAAGCTGTTTCAGAAATGGGTGAAACGCCAATTCCAGTAGGGAAGGGAAGCATTAAGCTAAAGGACATCGCGAAAGTTGAAGATTCCTTGGATGATGTTACAACCATTTCTACCTATAACGGAAAGCCAAGTATCAATATTTCTGTTACTAAGGCTACAGGGGGGAATACCCTTTCAATCGCCGATTCTGTAAAGGATAGTTTAGATTCGATACGGAAGGAATTGCCTCCGGGAACTCAATTGGAGATGGTAACAGATGCATCCAAACCCATTAGCGACTCCGTACACTCATTAGTAGAGCATGCTATATTGGGACTTATTATCGCAGCTATTGTGTTGCTATTATTTTTGAATAGTATACGTTCTACCATTATTGCTACTATCGTTATTCCAATTTCCTTCGTAGCTACGTTTATGATGATGTATTTCACCGGACAAACCATTAATATTATTTCACTGAGCGGTTTGCTTCTGGGGTTAGGATCCTTTGTCGATTTTGCGGTTGTTATTATTGAGAATATTTTTAGACAGCGACATGAAGGGAAAAGCATGCTACAAGGGGCTATTGATGGCTCCAAGCAGGTGGGTAATGCCGTTATGGCATCTGCACTTGCGCAGATCGTAGTATTTTTACCAGTTGTTTTTGTTGACGGAATTGCGGGAGTTCTATTTAAACCGTTGGCGTTAACCGTTATTTTCTCTCACATTGCAGCCTTGCTTGTATCCCTTATGATTGTGCCGATGCTGGGCTCACGTTGGCTACCTACCGTGCCAGATGAATCCATTTATTCTTCAGGTACTTATAAGGGTGTTAACCCTATTGTGTGGTTTAATATTGGCTTCGAGAAATTTAAGAGTGGGTATCGCCGTATACTGAAGTGGGGAATTAACCATAGAAAATCTGTGTTAATTATTACTTTATTAATGTTTGTGGCAGCTGGGGCTCTAGTTCCTTTCGTTAAGGCTGAATTTATCCCAGCATCCGATACTGGGGAATTCACAATTAACGTGAAACTTCCTAATGGAACGGTCTTGGAAGAAACGGAAAAGGTTGTTCAAGATATAGAAAAAGAAATTTTGAAAGTTCCAGATCTAGATAAAATGACAGTGACTGTTGGTTCTGGTGGCAATTCTGGTTATTCAGGGGCAGCTCCAACCAACTCAGCAGATCTAAGTGTAACACTGAAGGATGGACATCAGGCAACAGATGTTATAGTTGAGGGTCTTCGTAAAAAATTTGATAGCATTCCGGATGCAGAGATTACAATGGCGTCTACAACAGGCCTTTCAAGCGGAGCGGCTGTTAATATTAACTTAAAAGGTGACGATATTGACGTCCTGAGAGAACTCTCGGACAATCTCGTTGCGGACGTAAAAAACATACCAGGTACGGTCAATGTGAAAAGTACCTTGAGTGCTGTTCGCGAAGAATATGAGATTACCGTTAATCGGGAGCTTGCGAGTCGATATGGCTTATCAGCAACTCAAATTTTATCAGCAGTGAATACTTCTTTTAATGGATCAGTCGCCACAAGCTATCGTACAGGTGAGGATCAGATTGATGTGAAGATATCGTTGCCAGAGCAAAACCGCCATGATTTGTCAAATCTAAAAGCCTTACGGATTACCACTTCGCAAGGTATTGATGTACCTTTGTCTTCCGTAGTAAGTATTGATAAACGGACTGTACCCGATACTGTTACTCGTGAAGACCAAACGCGTCAAGTGCAGATTACAGCTGATATTGATGGAACAGGGGATATTCTTACTATTAATCAAAAAATAGATGCTCTTTTGAAGAGTACTCACTTCCCTGAAGGCTACAGTGCAGATACGGGTGGTGGACAAAACGAACAAATGCTGGAGTCCTTTACGAACTTGGCGATAGCTATTTTACTATCTGTCGTGCTCATTTATATGGTTATGGCAGGACAGTTCGAATCGTTGCTCACACCGTTTGTTATTATGTTTTCCGTTCCACCTACGGTAATTGGTGTGCTTATCGGTTTAGCTGTAACCGGGGCGAGTCTCAGCGTTTCAGCTTTGACGGGTTACATCATGCTCGTCGGGTTGGTTGTCAACAATGCCATTGTTATGATTGACTTTATAATTCAGCTCCGAAAAGACGGCCAAGATCGGGATGAAGCTATTATTCATGGAGCGTCTGAGCGGTTGCGTCCAATTTTGATGACCACGCTGGCTACTGTACTAGCTTTGCTCCCAATGGCATTCGCTACAGGAGAGGGTAACGAAACACAAGCACCGATGGCAGTAGTTGTTGTATTCGGGTTATCCTTCGCAGCTGTTATTACATTGATTCTAATTCCGGTAGTCTACGTCATCATGGATAATATGATACAAAAACGTAAGAATCGGAAATTAAAAAGACAAGCGAAGAGAGAATTAAAAAAAGAAGCGAAACTACAAAAAAGTGTTCATATATAAGGTGAGGTGGAGAAACATAATGAATAAAAAAAGTGCTCTGATTGCTACAACTTTGCTTTTATCAGTTGCATTAGCGGGTTGCGGTGGGGGGGAGGCCCCTGCCGCTTCAACTGCGGCGCAGCAAGCCATTCCGGTCCAAGTGGCCAAAGTGACCAAAGGTAGTATTAACGATTCAACAGGTATCATTGGTAGCTTTGCTCCTAAAGAGACGGCTCAGGTGTCTCCGAAAATTAGTGGCAAAATTCAAAGCATTAACCTTACAGTGGGGCAAAAAGTAAATAAGGGCGACACATTGTTTACTATAGACCAAAAGGACTTGCGGGACTCCATTAAGCAATCTCAAGAGTCGTACCAGGTTGCCCTGGCCAATTTAAAGCAGGCAGAGTCAGGTGCAGCGCAATCGGTGCAGCAGGCAGAATCCAGCGTGGATCAAGCCAAAAGTGCGCTTGTCCAGCAAGACAACACGATCACTCAAGCTCAGACCAGTCTGGTAGATGCTCAGAGTTCCGTGCGTGATGCTCAAAATACGCTCAATCGCAACCAACAGCTGTTTAGTGCGGGTGCTCTTTCTCAATCCGAGTTAGAGCAGTCTCAAATAGCGCATAGAAGGGCTGTAACTGCGGTGGAGAATGCACAGATCACACTCCATAATGCACAAACGTCTAAGGAAAGTGCGCAAACAACATATAATAATGCTCAAAAATCATTACGTCTTGCACAACAGAAAACGGGCATTGACGTAGCTCGTGCTTCTGTCAATCAGGCTAAGTCCAGTTTAGACACAGCTCGTAGTCAATTGGTGGATGCTGTAGTTAAAGCTCCAATCTCTGGCACAATATCAGTAGTAACAGGAACCCAGGGGCAAATGGTTAGTGCACAATCCGCGGTTGCTACAATTGCGAATACCAATCCTATTATTGCTAAAGTTAACGTTTCTGAAGCTGAGCTTCTTAAGTTGCAGGTGGGTTCATCTGTAACTGTAGGCGTGGACTCGTTAAATAAGCGGATTGAGGCCAGAGTATCGGCTGTCAATCCGGTAATGGATAATGATCTTAAGGCATATCCTGTCGAGATTTCAGTCCCTAATGGTTCTGGTGAATTAAAATCAGGGATGGTTGTAACTGTATACATGAAATCAGAAGCTCCTAAAAACATTTTGGTATCGCAGGATGCCATTACGGAGCAGGCAGGGAAGAAGTATGCTTATGTAGTGGAGGGAACTGTTGCTAAGCGGGTAGAAGTGCAGACAGGCCAGGAAAGTGCCAAACAGGTTGAGGTAACCAAGGGGCTTGCTGAAGGACAAAATGTTGTCGTTAAGGGTGTTAGTCTACTTACGGATGGCGCGAAGATTAATGTAGTGAAGTAATTTGTCTCGGTTATATTTACTGTAAATCATTGTTACTCCGTCATTCCTACTACTTAAAGTGTATTAGAGTATTAGATTTCAAGAGAATCTATAGACTATATGTGCTTTATATATTCTATGGATAATTCTTAACGAATATACTCCATTAAAGACCGACTTAAATGTACGAAAATAATCCTTGTACATTTAAGGTTGAGAAGGTAAAAGTTGTAGGATGACGGAGGAACAGGTTCAATAGTATAATTATGACTGTGGAAAGCGGAATACATAATCAAAAAAAATAAAATTTTTTTTTGAAACGGACGCAACTTTTTGAACCCATGCTACGTCTAATTGGGTGAGTATGAAACAAAGGGGTACAAAAGCGTAAAGACAAAATTCGCTAAAAAAAATCTTTACTGCATTGTTATCACATTGTATAATACTGGAGTACGTCATAAATGGACGCTTTCTTTCAACTAGATTCCAAGCTTCTGTGATATTGTCACAGATATCATTTTATAAGGGTTCTCATAAAGCTCGGAAAGGAGGTGTAACGACTGATGAGTGACAAGATCCGACAAAAAGACAAAAATAATATTTCTGGTTATATTCAAGGAGGAGAAAAAAAGGTTATGACAAAGTTTAATAAAAAAATGATTAACGTGCTGGCAACAGCAACATTGGTTGCTGGTGTAGCAGCTCCAATCGCAGCATTGACTGCACCAACTGCAATTCATGCGGCTTCTAGCTTTACAAACCTGAACAATCCTAATATTGGTTCTGGTGCACAACCTAATGCTGAATTGGGTAGAGCAAAAGTTAGCATTAGCCAAGCTTCCATCGGACCTGGTGCATCGTTTACAGTAACATTGCCAAAAGGTTTTGAATTTGCTGGCGCTGGAAACGGTGTTGGTCGCGTAAAGACTGCTACTGATTCTACTTATGGTTTAGGTGTATATCTTGATGCACAAGATAACGACGACGCTGAAAACGTTGAAGCTACTGGTTATAATGATGCAAATGCAGTTGTAGTTACTAAGCTGACTAACAAGTCTGCAAAAGTAGAATTGAATTTCAGTAACTCTAAAGATAGCGCTGATCTTTACCTGAACTTTGGTAAAATCAATGTTACTGGACCTGCCAATGGCCCTATCAAAGTTGCTATTGATGCAGCTTCCGCAAGCGGTTTGACTAGCGGTGAAGTAGTAATTGGTAACGTAGTTTCTTCTGGTCAAATTTCTTTGAGCGCAGCTGATACTGTTTCCAGTGAAGAAAACTTTACTGCAACTTTGAAAGTTAAAGAAGAAACAGCTGGTTCATTGGGTAACAACAACATTAAGTTGAAATTGCCTAGCGGCTTCAAATGGGATTCTGCTCCTAAATCTGCAGCTACTATTCTGTTTGGTACTGATATCAAACCAGAAAATGTAAAATATTCTACTGACGGCGATACTTTGACTTTGTCCTTGGATAAAGTGAGTGGTCAGCAAACATCTTTCCAATTGCCTGTAGGTTTCTATGTTGACGACGAAACTAGCGCTAAAGAAGGCGACGTAACAGTTAGCATTTCTGGTAATGCAACAACTGATGTTAGCTCCCTCGTAGTAGGTAGCTATGGTCAAATCGGTGGTGGCGTTTCCGTAGCTACTCCATCAACTATCCTTGCAGGTCATGACGAACAAAAAATTGGCGACATCGTAATCAAAGAAACTGTTGCTAAATCTTTTGTTAATGGACGTACTGTAACTTTGCGTCTGCCTGAGGGTGCTCGTTGGCAGTCTACTTTTGAAAGCAACAACCCAGGAAGTAACTTCTCCGGTTCTATGGAGAACACTAACGGATTGGGCGGAGCAGATGTTTCTTACACTGATTCCGACAAACGTACTTTGAAACTGACTTTCAAAAACGTTAACAGCACAACTGATGCTGGTACTTTGAAATTGAAAAACGTCGAAGTTGCTACACAACCAGGTTTCTCTGGCGATCTGAACGTTGAAGTTGCTGGTAGCCAAGGTCTGAGCGGTAATGTTAAGGTTGCAACTGTGAAACAAGCGGTTACTTTGGCTGCTGCTTCCAAACCAACCCTGACAATCGGTCTGGGCGACCAACAAGTTGGCGATATCACAATCACTGAAGCTGCTAAAGAAGCTTTCGTTAAGAAAGACGGTAGCCGTGAAGTAATCTTGGAATTGCCAACAGGCGTACGTTTTGCTTCTACTCCAGAAGTAAAAGTTACAGCTGGTGACGTTAAAGTGAAGAGCGTATCTACTGATACTTACGGCGAAAGCAACAAAGGCCGTCTGAGCTTCTACATCGACAGCGAAAGTGCTACTCCAAGTACAATCACAATCTCAGCTCCTAAGCTGACTGTTGACCGTACTGTAGCTCAAGGTGACATCGTTGCTAAGCTGAAAGGTAGCGCAGTTTCTTACACTGCATACAAAGGCGCAACTGACAACACTCAAAACTGGAAAGACAACAACACTGCAGCTGCTGAAGTAGCAATCGCAACTGTTGGAACTCCAGCTCCAGGTGCTACTAAAACTAAAGCTGTCTTCACACTGGGAAGCACTTCCTACACTGTGAACGGCGAAAGTAAAACTTCTGATGTAGCTGCTTATGCTGAAAACGGACGCACTTACTTGCCAGTACGTTATGCAGCTGAAGCTTTGGGTGTATCCCCACAAAACATCCTGTTTGACAAAGCAACTTCCACAGTTACCCTGATTAAAGGTGACCGCGTTGCTCAAATCAAGCTGAACACAAACCTGTTGACTATTAACGGTTCTGTGGTTCGTATGGACGTTAAAGCTGTAACTAACAAAAACCGTACTGTACTGCCTATCTTCTGGGTGAGCAGAGCGCTGGATGCATCCATCAACTATGATGCAACTGCTAAAACAGTAACTGTTGAAAACAACAACTAATTTAAGAGCAACTCTTTTGAGTTAACTGAATTAGATGAGAAGAGGGTTCCTTTTGGAGCCCTTTTCTTTTATTAGTCTTATTGACAAAGGAGAGAAATTATGAAACGTTTTGGAGTGGCAGTACTGTCAACATTGGTTCTTTCTTCTGCGTTCGCCAATCTTGCAGGAGCTCAACCAGGTGATATAAAGGTTATTATTAACGGTGTAACACAGCAATATACCCAGTCCCCAGTTGTTAGTCAAAATACAACCTTGGTGCCTCTGCGTGGTGTTTTTGAAAGCTTGGGTGCGAAAGTCGATTGGGACAGCAAAGCTAAAAAAGTAACTGCTTCTAAAAATGAAGATACATTGGCTTTGAATGTTGGTTCCAAGCTTGCTTATAAAAATAGTAATCCTGTACAGCTCGATGCAGCGACTCAAATTCAAAAGGGTCAAGTACTAGTTCCTTTACGTTTTGTGAGCCAATCATTAGGCGCCAAAGTAAATTGGGATCAAAGTACACGTACAATTACTATTTCAAACCAAGCAGATGGAAGTACAACTGGGGAAGCCAATAGCTTGTCCAGTAAGCCTCTCACAGCTCCTGTGACTCAAGTTACTTATGATACCTATTATAATGATTCATTGACCTATGATGATGCAGTTAAACTGGCTATAGCTGATAGTACTTCAGTTAAAACAGCAGCAACAAATATCGATCAAGCTGGGAAAATTATGAAAGAAGCAGGCAAGAATATTGACTTTGTTCCAGCAGAAGCAGGTGATGAAGGCCAAGATAAAGCTTTCAAAGGTTATGCTCAAACGAACCTTAATTATGAGGCTGCTAAAAAGAACTTGGATATGACCAAAGAAGGTATTGAGTACAATGTAAAGGATCTTTATAATAAGCTTCTTCAAAAGCAAAATGCAGTTAAACTGGCTGCTTTGAATATTGAAGATGCTGAGCGCAAGTTAAAAGTTGCACAAATTAAAAGAGATAATCAAATGTCGAGTGATTATGAGGTTACGCAAGCAACTAATCAGGTGACTCAAAATCAAGCTGCTTTAGAGAAGGCAAAAAAAGATTTAGATAGTGCGTATGTATCCTTGAACCAAGTGATTGGTTACAAACCTGAGCACCGTTATGAATTAAAGGATAAACCTGTTTATTCAGAGTTTAAAGATAATGTGGAAACTAAAGTAAGCCAAGTACTTACTAGCAGCACTGCCATTTGGTTAAGTGAGCAAAAAGTGGACTTGGCTGAATTGAGCCTGAAACTTTACAATTTTAATACTGCAGGAAATACGCCTTATGAAGCTGAACAACTTAATGTCGAGAAAGCTCAGTATGCAACAGAGGGTACAAAGAGACAACTCGAAGAAGCAGTAAGAACAATCTATAACAACATCAAAGCGTTGGAAAGTCAATATTCACAGATTCAAGCTGGCTTGGTGAGTGCTAGAAGTGCGGCTGATATGGCTAAGAAACAATTTGATGTTGGGTTGGCTACAGAGCTTCAGGTTTATGAAGCTAATTTGAAAGTCACTACTGCTGAGCAACAGGCCGAAGATATAGTTACAAATATTGATACTTTGAAGTTGGCTTTTGATAAGCCTTGGGCTATGCAGGGTTCTTCTGGAGCTAGCGCACAATAATTAAAACTTAACTATACTTGCTATAACCTGCTGTAGGAGGACTTCATGAAATCACGCTATAAAGTATCGTTGGCTGCTGTTTTACTTGGAGGAGGAATTGTTGCTGGTTCCTTAATGAACAATTCAGTTAATGGTGCCTCCAGTTCTGGACAACCTGGCACAGCTGATGATCCAGTCGTAACCAAAAGCTATGTTGATCAAAAAATTGCTCAGGCCATCAAAGGTGGAGGAACTGCAAGCAGTACTAGTAGTAAAGCAACTAGCTCGACTACTCCAGCAACAAACGCTACTTCTAACACAACAGCGTCAGGAACTTCTGGTGCAGGAAAAACTTCCACACCAGAGCAGACAGAGGCTTTAAAGGTAGTTGATGTAAAGCCTGGTCAAAAACTGATTGCCAAAGCAGGGTCAGAGTTTATTTTACGAAATGGTTATGCTGTTGTGTATAGTATGGATGCCAGTGGTGCTATTGATATTACTTCTGGAACGGAAATTGTCCATAATCAGACTGTCGAAAAAAATCATTTATTATCCTTTCCTAGAGAAGGAAGAGGTATTCAAGTAAAAGAAGGTCAGAAGTTTGGTCTGGTCGTTATGGTACGAGGCGGTTACACTGTTCAGTAAACTTTTTTTGTATATAAGCTGCTTTCGGTGGCTCTTTTTCTTAAATACTGCTTGGGATAGCAAATTGTTCTTGGCTAAATTGAACCTAATCGCAGCACACTAACCCCATGAAAGACAATATGTTTTGTGGAGGGTGTATACGATGGCGTCAAGAGGTCAAAGACGATTAATTCCCGAAAGCCGTGCCAGGTTAGATGATTTGAAGTATGAGATCGCTGCTGAGTTTGGGCTACCAGTTTATAATCCTCAATATACTCATATACATCCCAATGCTGACAGTGAATTTGCTGCAGAATTGGGGGCGTTTGCGGGGGGCCAAAATGTAGCATGGCGTGATTTGACTTCAAGACAGAACGGTTCAGTTGGTGGTGAAATTACTAAGCGACTGATACAATCTGCTGAACGTAGCTTATCTGAATTTGGTACATTGTAATAGCTATAATTTTCTAGGTTTTTGATTATATAGTAGCGTATAAACTAGGGTTATTTACATGTGAATCGAAAATTGATTTGCATGTAAACTTACCTCAATTTCGAATGTTGTAATTGGGCTGCATGAATTGACACCTTGTTTTAAATAGGATATCATGGCATTTGAGGCTTGTACGCAACCTTTTCCTACCGGAAAAGGTTCATTTTTTATTAATAAGGTAACAAGATATCTCCCGCCATTTGTTGGCTTGAAGGTATCTGAATAATGCCATTGCCATGTCAGGATTTTTTAATAAATCCTCATGTATTTTAATTGTGGGAGGTTGAAATTCATGTCTGTAAAAGGCCGTCATTTGTTCACGTCCGAGTCTGTAACAGAAGGCCATCCGGATAAAATCTGTGATCAGATTTCCGATGCTGTATTGGACGCCTTTCTGGCTAATGACCCTAATGCACGGGTAGCATGTGAAGTATCGGTAGCTACTGGTCTCGTTCTCGTCATTGGTGAAATCAGCTCCAAATCGGAATACGTGGATATTCCATCCATTGTACGTAATACGATTAAGGAAATTGGCTATACACGTGCGAAATACGGTTTCGACTATAATACTTGCGCTGTATTGACTTCTTTGAATGAACAGTCGCCGGATATTGCTCAAGGGGTTAATGCTGCCTTGGAAAGCCGTGATCCTGCTGAAGTAGATAAAGAAACGGAAAACATTGGGGCTGGGGATCAAGGATTGATGTTTGGTTTTGCTACGAACGAGACACCTGAGTTGATGCCTTTGCCTATCGCTATGTCTCACCGTATTGCACGACGCTTGTCTGAAGTGCGTAAGGATGGAACACTGAATTACCTTCGTCCAGACGGTAAAACTCAAGTAACGGTAGAGTATGAAAATGGTAAACCTGTTCGTATTGATGCTATTGTGGTTTCTACGCAGCATGCGGAAGATACTACTTTGGAGCAAATTCAAGCAGACATCAAAGAAAAAGTTATTTTGCCAGTTGTTCCTGCCGAATTACTGGATGAGCAAACCAAATATTACATTAATCCGACAGGACGCTTTGTTATCGGTGGTCCTCAAGGAGATGCAGGTCTGACAGGCCGTAAAATTATTGTGGATACGTATGGTGGTTATGCGCGTCACGGCGGGGGAGCATTCTCCGGTAAAGATCCGACCAAGGTGGACCGTTCCGCTGCTTACGCTGCTCGTTATGTAGCGAAAAACCTCGTGGCAGCTGGATTGGCAGACAAAGTGGAAATTCAGCTTGCTTATGCCATTGGTGTAGCTACGCCTGTTTCGATTAACGTCGATACATACGGTACGGGTAAAGTAAGCGATGAGAAGCTAGTTGAATTGATCCGAAATAACTTTGATCTGCGCCCAACAGGCATCATTCGCATGTTGGATCTGCGTCGTCCAATTTATAAGCAAACTGCTGCCTACGGTCACTTTGGCCGTACAGATTTGGATGTACCATGGGAGAGCGTAGATAAAGCTGAAATTCTAAAAGAACAAGCGGGGCTGTAATTCCTCGTATATTATCAAAATAAAAGCAATAACCCAAAAAGACTGTTTCATGCTTTGCATGAACAGTCTTTTTTTGATGTGTTTCGCTGTTAAGTATGAATTTGCACCGAAATACCGAATACTGAGTGACTACTCGGATATCGGTGCATGGTCCAATAAATTTTTAAGTAAACGACAAACCTTTTGCAGTTCCTTGTACTGCTCCAAATACGCAAAAAGGGCTTTCAGGAGGCCTTTTTGAGGGTTCGATTTCAGAGCCTCTTCCTTTAAATGAGCGTAGATTTGCTGACACTCTTGTTTCTCCTCTGAACTCCACGAAGACAGCAGTATACTGTCTTCCAAGGAGTGGAGAAGGCTGTTAATTTGACGGCCTTGGTCAAAGGGATTACTTAGAGCACTTTCAGGTAACCAGCCTTGCTTGCTCCAGAACAAATGTGGAGCTAAATCAGCATTGTTTAGGCTGGTTGCCAAGGAGCTGGATAAGAAGATAATAAATTGTGTTAGATGTTCAATCGTTTCATCATTCATCCGATCGGCAAAGAAGCGAATATATTCAAACACAATGCTTTTAAGTACAAAGGTCATATCCCATGCATGATCTTCAATGCTCGGTCCAAAAATATCAATCAGGCAGTCGCGAACCCATCTGTACAATTTGTATTCATGATTCTCGAATGCGTAATTAAGTTGTTCATTCTGAAAAATAAGCATGGAAGGCTCAGGAAGATCCATCATAAGATACACTTTGTTTTCAACGAGATTTTTCAAGTAAAGTACAATAAAACCGTGCAGTTTATCGTGCTTAGAAAGATTAGGTTTGCTGTAGAGAGCCCGGATGTCTTGTTCGATGTTATTTTCCAGAATGATACACATTTCTAGAGGGAGTTCTTCTTTTCCTTGAAAATATTTATAGAAGGATGCTTTCGCCATCCCACTTTCTTTGGCTATTTCTTCAACAGATGTTGAATAATAGCCTTTTCTGGAGAACAGCCGAATGGCCGCCTGTAAAATATCATTTTTTTTACTTTCCATACATACTTCCCCCTAGGGACCGGCCAACTCGACAGCATCGAATTCACTTCATACATCACAAAGGTTGGTCACGTGTGATAACTGTGTGCTGCTGTTTTTTGAGTTGACGGCGCATCTTGTACTTGGCCATGATCATATACAAGGACGGCACGACAAACAAGGTTAACAAGGTCGAGAATAACAAACCGAAAATGACGGTAAACGCCAGTGGCTTGAAGAGCAGGCTTCCCAATAGTGCTAATGGAATCATACCTACAATAGCTGCCAAAGATGTCAATAAAATCGGTCTGAAGCGAGCAGCGGCCGCCTGTATTACGGCTTCCTTTAATTCCATTCCTTCATGTCGTGCATCCTCGATAAATTCAATTAACACAATCCCATTCCGCACAACAATGCCCGCGAGTGCAATAATTCCCATGATGCTCATAAAACCAATAGGCATACCGGTCAAGAAAATACCAATGATCCCGCCGGCTGCTGCCAGGTACACGGTCGTCATAATAATAATAGGAATGGAGAGAGAATAAAATTGCATAGTAATCAAGAGTAAAATGAGCAAGACTACAACGATCGCCAGCTGTCCTAAGTCCTTGAATATGGTCGATTGGTCAGAGGTTTCCCCACCAACCTCCCATTTGTAGCCTTCTGGGAACTTCATTTGCGCCAGCTTACTTTCAACATCAACCATCGCTTCGCTTGCAGTTCGTCCGTTCAAATCGGCTTCCACCGTAATCGTCCGCTCCATATTGTAATGCTTGATTTGCTGAATAGCAAATGACGGCTTAATCTGGACAAGCTGGTTTAATGGAATTTGCTTACCAGCTGCATTAACTACACTTAATTGTTGGAAAAGCTTACTTGGCTCCTCGTCGCTGTGATTCAAATACATTTTAATATCTACCAGACTGTTTCCAGTATCAAATTGGCTGACTTGGGCTCCTTCTTTTAATAGAAGCAGGGTGCGAGTCAAATCTGTGTAACTTACCAGGTATTGATCCATCGCTTGTTTGTTGACCTCAAGTTCCAGTGCATATCGTTCAATTCCTATATCATCCACGATGCCTGTTGTGCCCTCTACTGTCGCGATCTGCTCCTTTGCTTTTTGGGCAAGAGTTTGCAGTTCATTCAGATCCTGACCTGAGATACGAATAGAAACGGGCTTACCCACTGGAATCCCGAGACGAGGAACATACATCGTAACTGTAACTCCAGGGTAGGATTTCTTAACATGTTGTTCCCAAGCATCAACTGTCGTATTGAGATCGAATACGTTTTCTTTGCCGACGACAGCAATCTGCCCCACCGTTTCGTTATAACTAATATTTCCACCCGAACTATTAATGTCACTAAAAAGTTGTGGGGCAGTCCCTCCAGCGCTGTAGACGACCTTGGAAGTTTCAGGTTGCTTTTTCACCCAGCCTGCAAGGTCTTTAACGACCTGGTCGGTTTCCGCAATTGAAGTGCCTACAGGCATTTTTACATTTAGTGCAACATGAGGATCTTCCGACTCAGGAAAAAGTTCAACTGAGGTAAAGGGAACTAATCCATAGGCGGCTGTTCCAAGCATGAGTCCGACCATGGCTGTCAACAAGGGACGCTGAATGACCTTAGGCATCAGTTTTTGTGAATAGAGCTTGTTTAAAGAATGAATCTGCTGGCCGAGCAAGCCTGCTGGTTTAGACTTACCCTGAGGGTGACGAGCCTGTCTGCGCTTCTCATACCATTCTCGAAAAATAGGGATGATGGTGAGCGACATAATCATAGAGGCAAGCATGGTCAGGGAGACAATAGCAGGAATAGGTTTAATAAAGGCACCTACATTTCCAGGAAGAAACAACAATGGCGCGAAAGCTGAGATGGTAGCCAGAGTTGCAACCAAAATAGAAAGCATGACCTCTTTGGTACCTTTTACAGCTGCGACTGAGGGTGATTCTCCTAATTCCGTAAGTCTACGCTCAATATTATCATTTACAACTACGGCATCATCCACGAGTATGCCGAGTACGATGATCAGACCGACAACGGAAATCTGATTTAGAGTGATGCCGAACATAGGCAAAAAGATAATGGCAATCGAAACCGAAATAGGAATGGCCAGTGCAACAAATGCAGAGGTGAGCAAATTCAGCCCCAACATACAAACGAGAATAACGGCCACAATCGCAAGAATCGTTTCACGCTTTAAGTCGTCAAAGATATGGCTTACCTGATCCTTTTGTGTAAAAAGAGTTTGAAAGTGAACACCTGCGGGAAGTGTTTTCTCCAGTTCTTTGAGCTTGGTATTGACCTTTTCGCTCATAGAAGGGATGTCTGTGCCTGTTTCTGCTCCAATACTTAGCGTAATGGCCGGTTTACCCTCTACATAGGCAAAGTATTCTGTATTAGGATGTGCCAGCTCCGTTGTGCCGACATCTCTCAAATATACAGGATTACCTTCTTTGGTGCGTGTCAAAAGGACTTGATTCAATTCAGCAGCTTTTTCGGTCTCGCGAACAATAAGTTGATAGGTACGTCCGTTGTATTCAATATTACCAGTAGGAACCCGATCAATTTGAGACTGGATTGCTTGAGCTACTTGTCCCCATGACAGCTGGTATTGCTGAAGCTTCTGGTTGTCAATATGAACACGTACTTCTTGATCAGGGAGACCATTGAATTTGACGCTAGATACGCCAGAAATGGTATTAAGCTGATCTTTCCAGGTTGTTGTTAAATCATTTAGTTTATACAGTGGTGCGGAAGAGTCAGCTGTTAGGGCATAGGAGCCGATAAAAGAGCTGGTTAGCTTGTCATTTACAACAGGCACTTCAGCGCCTTGAGGAAGATCAGCTTGTGCATCCTGCACTTTTTTACGCATATTATCCCAAACCGTTTGAGGATCAACTCCGTTTTTGGATTCGATTAAAATAGAGGAGAATCCGTTACCAGAAGTCGAACTAATCGTTTTAACACCTTCAACTTCCTTAATGCGTTTCTCCAGCTCTTTAGTTACGGTTTGTTCTACTTTTTGTGGTGAAGCACCAGGGTAGACTGTTGTTACTGTGGCATTTTGTATGGTGACATCCGGCATTTCCTGCTGTGGTAACTGGAAAAAGCCGAAGATTCCGACCAAAATCAGCATGACAAAAAACAGCAATGTAATTTTTCGTTTTTTTACGATGTACTCAATCATGGGCGTCCGCCTTCCTCCGACTGAATCGCATTTCCATCAAACAGGTTTTCTGCCCCTTTAACGATAATACGTTCGCCTTCACGAAGTCCCGATACGATTTGCAACTGATTATCTACAACCTGATTACCAAGCTCCACAGGGGTTTTAACAGCTTTTCCTTGAATGTCTTTGAAAATAAAAGGCTTGCTTCCCGTGTTAATGACTGCTTCGGCAGGAACGAGAATCCCATTCTTGTCAGTCACCTGTTGAGCAGCTTTAATGACCTGACCGGGTAACCAGTCTCGCTGTGGATTGTTTATAACAATCTCTACGTTAACCCTTCCCGTGTCGGTGCTGGTCGAAGGATAGATGTTAGACACCGTACCTTGACGAGTCTCTTCATAGAGCGCCACTTCTACTTGTTGACCCTTTTTCCAATCCTTAATTTCACTGTCTGGTACAGGAAGCAGTACTTTGAGGCGGTCGATGGAGCCTATGCGATAGACGGCTTGCCCTGACGCGACCAAATCACCTGTATTCACGATTTTGTCTAAGATTACACCGTTCACAGGAGAGATTAGACGTGTACGTGAAAGTGCAAGTTCTGCCTGCCCCTTGGCAACAAGGGCTTTTTCGTAGTTGGCATGGGCTTGTTTTTGGGAAGCTGCAGCCTGTTCACTGGCCGCAAGGGCTTTGCTTTTACCTGCAAGCGCATCTTGAAAGGAAGCTTGGGCGGATTGATGATCTTCGGCTGTGGCTCCTTCCAGCAAAAGGGACAGGGATTCCTTGGCTTGTTCCAGGTCTTTCAGGGCTGCGGTAGCATTCAGGCGAGCATTTTCATTATCTGATGCGGTAGCAGCGCCTGCCTCAAACAGCTTCTGTGTACGCTCGCTATCCGTCTTGGCCTTGTTATAAGCGCTTTGTGCCTTATCTACAGTAGCTTGCGCTTGTTGTTTCTCTTGAGCACGTGCGCCTTTATTGACCTTATTAACATTCGCGCGAGCTCCTGTAATGCCGGCATCGGCGGATTGAATCGCGGAGGTAGCAGCCTGTAAATTAGCCTGTGCGTTATCAATACCAGCCTGTGCCTCCAAGATGGAGGCTGTCGCCTGTGCCACTTGAAGCTTGTAGTCAGCGTCATCCAGACTAGCAATAACGGCGCCCTTCTGTACAGCAGTACCGACAGTGAGATATGCACTGGCTACAGTGCCCCCATTTTGAAAAGCCAGTGTGTTCTCCTCATAAGCCTGAAGAGTGCCTGACAAGTTATAGGCCGTATGAAGTGGCGTGGATTTGACGATTGCAGTGCGCACAACGGTTGGCTGTGCAGATGAACCTAGAGCGGCATCTTTTTTTTCTGTAGAACATCCGGTCATTGCGATGCTCAGGGATAAAGTGAATATGATGATGGCCCGTTGTTTATTCATGATTATCAATCCTTCCGATAGGGTCATAATTGGAGTTGTGAACTAATCAGTATTATTTGAACTAATCAGTTCAAATGTATTATAGTGCGCCGATATTGCATTCGTCAATTCATCGTTTTAGATTTTATGAATTAGTTGACGGGATTTTCGTAACTTTTGCCTATATAATAAGTCTATTAACATAAGAGGATTTTTTTGTTTATTGATAGAGTACACGTGCGGAATAAAGCCGTTTGAATACACTGGAGATGGGAGCTATTATCCAAATGTTTTTAAGTAATAAGAAACAGAGTGAAGTGAAAGTAAATGGCAGAGGAATTGCTAAAAGATGGGCCGTGTTAACACTGGCAGGGGTATTATGGGTCGGTCCGGTTGCTGGAACTGGGGCTCTAATCCCCTTGAATGGTTGGATGTCTGCTCCAATCGCAAGCGCAGCCTCTGGTTCAACTGTAAAATTGGGCGAAGAGATCATTACTTCGGGTGCAACATTATTGAAATATCGTTTTAAAGGATCCAAAGGAACAGCGCTGGCTGATATCATTCGAGTGGACTTACAAAATCCGTACGTCAAGCTGGATGTCATGACGGGGAAGAATGGACAGTTTACGACCCGTCAGAGTACAGGTGGCATGGCAAAAGAGACAGGGGCGGTTGCTGGTGTAAACGGAGATTATTTTAATACCTCCAGCGAGGGAGCGCCGATCGGTGGACAAGTATCCAAGGGTGTGTTGATGTCTACTCCGTCTGATTTAACGGGTATGTATGCCTTTGCTGTAACCAAGGATGGTTCTCCCATGGTGGAGCAGTTTACTTTTGAAGGTACAGTAAAAGCTGGAGATGGGTCGTCCTTCTCTTTGGCGGGGATGAACAAGGCTTCGTATTCGCCTGAGACGAGTGGGGGCGGCTATAGCCACTCTAATGCTATGTATATTTATACATCTGCTTGGAAAGCGATTGAGCGGCCCAAAAACAGTTCGACAACGCCCACCGAGATATTGGTACAAAATGGTGTGGTTACACAAGTCTCCGACAATGCTACGTTGAATATGACCGTTCCGCAGGATGGCTATATTTTACGTACTCATGGTAAAGCTGCTGATTATGCCAAAGCGCATCTGACCGTGGGACAGACGGTAGAAACAAGCTATCACCTTCGTGTTAAATCGACAGGGAGCGAAGTAGATCCTTCTAACCTTCAAATGATGATTGGTGGACATACCATATTAGTAAATGACGGTCAGAAAACCTCTTTTTCTCGGAGCACAACAAGCATAGGCGGGACGCGTGCGCGTACAGCTCTGGGATATTCTCGTGACAAGCGTTACGCTTATGTCATTGCTGTTGAGAAGAATGGGAACAGCGTTGGTGTATCCCTGAGCGAGTTGCAAACGCTGATGAAAGATATTGGCGTCTGGAAGGGTATGAACCTTGACGGGGGCGGCTCTACCACTATGGTGACTCGTGATTTGGGAGATACGACAGCGGGGCTTACGTTCAATACAGAATATGGCACAGAGCAACGTAGTATTGTAAATGGAGTGGGGGTATATACCAATGCTCCTAAAGGAACGCTCAAAGGCTTCACCATCAAGGGCAATAAAACGTTGCTGATTGGTCAGACCGGAAGCTATTCCTTCAAAGGTTATGACAATTACTACAATCCATTCGATACCTCGAAAGTACAAGTGACGTGGAAATCCAGCAATCCGGCTGTTATTTCAGTGAGCGGCGGCGCTGTAAAGGGAGCCAAACCGGGAACTGCTACTTTAACGGCATCCAGTGGCTCAGCCAGCGCTACAACCAAGGTTACGGTGCTTGGAGCAGATGAAATTTCATCACTTACCGCTGGTACTGGAAGTGGCTCGCTTACCGCTGGAGCTAAAATCGCTGTACCGGTAACGGCAAAGACAAAAGATGGACAGAGTGTCAGCATTACGTCAGATGCGCTCAAATGGGAGTTCATCGGCTTTAAGGGAAGTGTCAAGGACAATCAGCTTACGGTAAATACGGTGGATGCAGGCGTAAAAACGGGCTATGCCATCGGTCGCTATGATGGTTTCAGCGCTGTCGTCTTCCTGTCTGCTGGCGGAGCAAGTACAAACAACTGGGAGAACTTTGAAAATGTCTCGTATCCGGTTGATTTTACTTCGAATGTGGAAGGTGTTACCGGCACAGCGGCTGTTGTACAAGGAGATGGCGACCATGCCAGTTCCAAAGTGCTAGAGCTGAACTACGATATGACGAACGGCAGTGGTAAAATGTATGCTTACGCTCAATTGAACGGCACATCCGGGAAAACGCTTGAACAGGCGGCTACTTCCATCTCAATTGATGTCAGAGGGGATAAGAGTCTGAACTGGCTGCGTGCGGAGCTAGAGGATGCCCAAGGCAAAACAGCATATATTGATCTCGCTAAAGTGATCGACTGGAACGGTTGGAAAACCATTAACGCAGATATGAGCGGTTTGAATATTTCGTATCCGGCGAAGCTGAAGCGTCTTTATGTGGTCAATGTGGCGGAGGGTCAGGACGAGCGTGCTAAAACAGGTAATATTGCTTTTGATAATATTTCTTTTAATACACCGGGAACGGTCGGTACAGAAGGACTCAAAAAAGGAACAGCTCAAATGACGATTGGACAAAAATCAATGACGGTGAACGGAACGCCGACCACGATTGATGCCGCTCCGATGACTCGCGATGGTTCAACGTATGTTCCGATCAAGTATGTACTGGACGCATTTGGCGGACAAGCCAAATGGAATGCGGGCGATCAGCGGATCACCATTATGCGCGGCGGTGTGCTGATGGATTTGACCGTAGGGAAAAAAGAAGTTGTTCTGAACGGGAAGCGTCAAAGCACTGATGTTGCACCCATTGTGCTAGGAGGTAGGACTTTAGTCCCGTTAAGACTCGTTTCTGAGCAGTTAGGAATGACTGTAAAATGGGAACAAGAAACGAAGACCATCACCCTCCAGTCATGATATGGTATGATATATACTTGAAATGCTAGGATTGGAGTAGAACATTTGTGGACTTTCAAGCCGATATCATAGACCGAGTCATTAAAAATGCCATCCAGGTGATGGAGAACAGCAAATATCAGATGTTCGAAATATTGGACACGGCCCGGACCGAGCTGGTCACGTTAAATCAGGAGCTCCAGAGCGTCTTGAAGGAAACAGCAGAAACGATCGAAAAGGTGGACCAGCTGGAAATGAACTATCGGCGGTCCCGCATTCGGTTGACTGAGGTCAGCCGCGACTTCGTTCGCTATTCGGAAGAGGATATCAAGCAGGCTTATGAGAAGGCAACACAGCTTCAACTTGATGTGATGATTTTCCGCGAGAAGGAAATGTATCTCAAAGCCAGAAGGGATGATCTTCAAAAGCGGGCCAAAAGTGTCGAGGCTTCTGTCGAGCGCGCCGAAACCATCGGTTCGCAGATGGGGGTCGTGCTGGAATATTTGTCGGGTGAATTAGGGCAAGTGACGCGGATCATCGAATCGGCCAAAAACCGGCAGTTTATTGGTCTGAAAATTATTTTGGCTCAGGAAGAGGAGCGCAAGCGTATATCCCGTGAAATTCACGATGGACCTGCGCAGCTCCTTGCGCATCTAGTGCTTAGGACGGAAATTGTGGAAAGAATGATCGCCAAGCAGGAATTTAAGATGGTTCAGGACGAAATAGTAGACTTGAAGAAACAGGTTCGCTCCAGTCTTGAAGAAATGCGAAAGGTCATTTTCAATTTGCGTCCTATGGCCCTGGATGACCTGGGACTTATTCCGACGCTCCGGAAATATGTGCAGGATTTTGAAGAAAAAACGAAAATTAGATCGCTTTTTGAAACAAGGGGCAAGGAACACCGTCTCTCTTCCGCGATGGAAGCAGCCATTTACCGTCTGATCCAGGAAGCTTTGACCAACGCTGCCAAGCATGCTTATCCTACCTATGTGCTTGTTGAGATTACCTATCAGGCGCAGCTTGTAAAAATCGTGGTGCAGGATAATGGTTTGGGCTTTAAGCCAGAGCTTTTTCAGCAAAAAAGCAAAGATCATGGGCATTTTGGTCTGATTGGTATGCGGGAAAGGGTTGAACTGCTCGAGGGGAGAATGGAGATCGAATCAGCTGAGAATCAAGGCACCAAGATAGTGATTCATATCCCAACCAACGTGGAAAAGGGAAAGGAGTAACAACATGGAAAATCAGGAAATTAGCAATGCACCCATTAAAGTTCTCTTAGCGGACGATCATCAGTTGTTCCGTGAAGGACTTAAACGTATTTTGAATATGGAGGACGACATTGAGGTCATCGGAGAATGTGGCGATGGTATTCAAGTGTTGGAATTCTGTAACGTAGAGAAACCAGATATTGTTCTGATGGACATTAATATGCCAATTGAAAATGGTGTAGAGGCAACCGAAAAACTGCGTGAGATGTTCCCGGATGTCAAAGTTATCATTTTATCCATTCATGATGATGAAAGCTATGTATTCGAGACGTTGCGCAAGGGAGCCAATGGTTATCTGTTAAAAGATATGGAGGCCGAGTCCCTCATTAATGCAATTCGTTCGGTTCATGAAGGATATGCGTTTATCCATCCGAAGGTAACGGGTAAGCTCATTCAGCAGCTTCGCCGGATGACCTACCTGAATGAAACAGGGGCTATGGCTGAAGGTCATACGAAGGAAGCCGGCGTGAAGTTTGTCGCAGGTGAAAATAATCCATTGACCCGTCGTGAAGCTGAAGTGCTGCGTCTGATGGCTGAAGGTAAGAGCAACAAGATGATCGGTGAATATTTATTTATTAGTGAGAAAACGGTCAAAAACCATGTCAGCAGTATTCTGCAAAAAATGGAGGTTGATGACCGTACACAAGCAGTTATTAACTCAATTAAATATGGATGGGTTACGCTGTAAAGTATAGTCTTTCCATGCATTAGACGATGCAGCTGCTAATAGATATGAATGCTGTACCGACTTTCTTTGGGAGCGATATGTCCGCTCATACGGAAACCCAGTACATAACCGTGACACCTCTTCCTGTTATACGGCATATATTGTCGCTATAGGAGGAGGTGGAACCCTCGTGACGGCTCATTTGGTTTGGATATTGCTTATATACGGTGTGGGAGCCGCAGTCGTTCATCTTATGTATATACGACAGGCGGTTCAGGCTTATCACAATGGTGAAGATTCACGCGCAATATCTCCGGGTCATCGCGCGACTCGCTATATTGTGATTACGTCCAATGACGGAGATCGTGTGGAATGGGTGATGCGCTCGCTGAACATACTTGCCTGGCTACACCGGAGGCCGCTACATGTGACGGTACTGGATGATGAATCTATGGACGATACGCTACCGATTCTGACACGGCTACTACGCTATAGTCATATGGAGGTTTCAGTCATTTCAAGTCGTTTTTCACCGGGGAACCCGGTCTTACCGAAGTCAGGCGGTGAAAGGCAGGTTGTTATTGATCTTAGAACGGTCAAGTCGTTGGCGGACGCCCCATTTGTTCCTTAGCGATAGGGGATTGTGGACATCGTGGTTAAAATCGGATATAAATGTTTTAAAGCAGTTGCATAGGCAAGACGACAGGGATTTCGTTGAGATCTACTTGATGTGAAGCACACTTCAGGCTATTAGCCCTAGGAGTGTGCTTTTTTGCTGTTCTTTGGGGTAACAAGAACAGCAAAAATCATGAATGGGAGGAGCAGGGGAAGGTGAAAATTGCAGTATATGCAGTGAGGTATAAAGGGAATTGGACTCTCCGATTATCTGCGGATATTCGAGTAGATATGACATGGTGGATGAATCAAGATGAGGGGCAAGAGAATGTTGTCGAAAGATGGGTGCTTTTAGGAGATGAGCTTCCCTTGTCATGGGGGAGAAGGCTGTGCGAAACATTTAAGGTATTAGCAAATATGGTGCGATGGGGAAAACGGCAGTGGTGGGCTTATATTCTCGCACAGCTAAAAAGTGAACTGGCTATTGAGCCTTTTGATGGAGAACGAATTTTGTCTGGAGGAGTAGAAAATATATGCATTTGGGATCATGTACAAGGGTGGACTTCCTGCACAAAAGGTGGGGATGAGGGACGGGAAACAGACGGAATTTTACGTTCTATTCGAATTGATGGATTGGATAGGGAGTGTTTAACACGACAAGCGAATGAACTGGCTAATTTGTTGTCAGGACGCCAGTTACTCGTTCCGGAAGTCGAAGCGCTGCTGGCAGAGGCAGCGCCAGGTTTGGAGCATACTTGGCGATCCGCTGCACAACTTGCATATCTGCAAGGCCGACTCAGCTTTGCTGCTGGCCTCGCTCCAGCACCACGTACGCGCTGGTCTGCCGCGCGTACGCATGAACTTCGCTGCAATCGTTGTGGCAGCGGGGTAGTGCACCGCACGAGCTGCGCATCGTGCGGACGTAAGGCGTGCGCTTACTGCGAGACATGTCTCGCACTGGGGCGCAGCCGTGAATGCTCGCTGCTGTTGCGCGGTGCAGCGAAACCCGCCCTGCCGTGCACAGCAGGCAGGGCCCCGGCGATGGAACTCGACCGCTGGGGGCTGAGCCCTGCACAACGTGCCGCCGCCGAAGCGGCGCTGCGCTTTTTGGCCGCACCGCACGGCGAAGTGCGGGGACGTTTTCGCCCGGAAGGCCGTGGGCTCCGGGCGTTGTTCCGGCGCGATAGGGTTGCGCGCCGGGGATCAGATGCTGCCGCTTCGAATGGCAGCACCCTTGCACGCAGCAGGCAACCTTCGCCAAAACCTGGCGAAGGTGCGAGGCATAACGCTGATCGGCAGGTGCCTGATACCACAGTAGAACGTTTTCTGCTCTGGGCTGTAACAGGCGCAGGCAAGACGGAAATGATGTTTCCGCTATTGCAATATGTGTTGGACCACGGAGGAACGGCACTCGTGGCAACACCACGCCGTGATGTGGTACTGGAGTTAGCGCCTCGATTGGCCATTGCTTTTCCCGATGTGAGCATGGTGACGCTCTACGGGGGAAGCGCAGAACGGTGGCAAAGGGGACAGCTTACACTAGCAACGACACATCAGCTATTGCGTTATCGTCAAGCTTTTGATTTGGTTGTGATTGATGAGATAGACGCGTTCCCTTATCACAATGATCCTATGCTTGCCTTTGCTGCACGAGCAGTATGTAAGCCGAAGGGAAAGTTTATCTATTTATCTGCTACACCACCGCAATCCTTGCAGAAAGAGGCTGCACGCGGTCTACTGCCACACGCCAAGGTTCCCGTTCGTTTTCATCGTTACCCTCTACCTGTCCCATTTCGTCTGGGGACTGCTTCAGTGCAACATTGGCTGCAAAAAGGTCGGCTTCCCCTATCCTTTATTCAACGCCTACGCGTATCCATACAACGTGGGGCACAGGTTTTCCTGTTTGTGACACGAATCTCACATATTCAGGGACTTGTGAAGCTGCTGATTAAACAATTACCTGATGTACCTATTGCAGGCACCTCCTCACAGGATGAAGAAAGAACCGCTAAAGTGCGCTTATTTCGAGCTACTGAAATACGTGTTCTGGTTACAACGACTATTTTGGAGCGAGGGGTAACTGTTCCACGGAGTGATGTGTACGTATTAGACGCGGACAGCAGTCTTTTTGATGAAGCCTCTCTTGTCCAAATGGCGGGTCGTGCAGGAAGGTCCAAGGATGACCCATGTGGAGGTGTTATTTTTACATCCCCCCAATGGACTCGAGGTCAAAAGAGAGCAATTAGACAGATTAAACGTATGAATGCACTGGCTCGGAAAAGAGGATACCTGAAGGAGGCGAAGCACTAAATGCATTAAATAAAAAAAGTTTTTTTGGAAATGTGAAACCTGAAACAATGTCGGTACGTAAACTACCAAGAAAGGTGCATTCTGGTATGAGGATGATTCCAACAACCCGTCTATTTTTGAATTGGCTATTCCATCGCCAGTCCCAAACATGTATGGCTTGCGGCACTCTCACAGGGCGTTTTTCCGAATTCCCCGGAATTTGTACTTCTTGTTCGCTTCAAATTCCTTGGGTTTACGATATTCGTTGTGTTTATTGTGGACGTCCGACGTCATGCCCGGATTGCGTAAGGCATGACCGATTAGTACGTTACTATGTGTGCAATCGGAGTGCAACCAGCTATACACCGATGATGAGAGAATGGATTGGGCAGTTCAAATATCGTGGAAATGAAAAGTATGGTTCCTTGCTGGGCGAGATCATGAATCGAGCCTATCAGGCGATGAGGTATGAGTTTGCAGGCAATAAACATTCTCGTTTCAAGCAATCTTTGTGGAGTGTGGATGTAGTGACCTGTGTCCCGGTAAGTGAGAAGAGGCTGACAGAGCGAGGCTTCAATCAGGCTCAGATCTTGGCAGAAGAGATTGCTAGGCGGAATAAGCTCCCCTTCCTATCTTTACTTGCTCGTCCACAAGATACAGGCAAACAAAGCTTTAAATCCAAAAAGGAACGCATGAACACCATGAATAATGCGTTTTCTGTCCACCCCAATATGACAAATTTGTTGAAGTCTTTTATTTTAAAAGCTGAATCTCAATGTGTTACGGAGAACAAGCCTTCTGTTACCGTTTTGCTTGTAGATGATATTTATACAACGGGAAGCACATTGCAGGCGTGTGCGCGTGTTTTGAGAGAAAAGGCATTAGAGCAAGGAATACATTTGACTATTTTTTGCCTGACCTTAGCAAGATCATAAGTCTAAATATCTAGTATTTTCCATGAAATTTTGCTTGAAACTATGAAAAAGAGGTTATAATTCTCTTGTAAGAAGGATTAAATGATAGAGCAAAAGTCTTTTAAGCCGTACAATCAGCAGGATTTGACAATGAGCTAGAGAGAGGTATATAATAAAAATATAGAGACAAACAAAAAGTAAGGAAGTGAAGGATGAAAACAGAATATTTCAATTTAGAGGTTGATTTTTTTGGAAAAGAGGAGTACAATTTCTATCTGTTGATAGCTAACATGATTGGTAATAAGTGATTAGCTAATGACAAAAGAGCGGACATTGGGAGTGTCTCGCTCAGTAGTAAAGCAGTTAATTAAAATTTAAAGCTTAAAAAGAGGAGAGAAAAAATCATGAAAAACGTAATGAAAAAAGTAGTAATATCTAGCATGTTGGCAGCTAGTTTAGGTGCAGTATCTTTGTTGAGTCCGCTTGCAACAGGTCAAGTATTGGCTAAATCCCACTCCGATGACGAAAAGCAACAATTGGAAGATCAAATCATGAGAGAACAACAAGAGGCAGCACAAAAAGCATTTGAAGCAAAAGTTTTTGGAACTGTAACTACTGAAAATGCAGCAACTACAACACCAGCTCAACCAGCTACTGAGAACAACAATCAAGCAACAACCACAAAACCAGCAACGACTACAACTGAAACACCAGCTGCTGTAAATACAATCACAGTAAATGTTCAAGAGGGCGACACATTGGCTTCTATCGCTGAAAAATACGGTGTAACTGTTGAAGAACTGGTTAAAATCAACAACCTGGTTAAAGTAGGCCAAGAACTGCAAGTACCGCAAACAAACACAAATAAATAAATATCATTATAAATGTATAATGAAGTGTGTTTTTTAAACCAAGCGTTTGACTATAGTATACGGGAAGGCCTCTATTAAAACAATGCTTTTTTGAATAATTATTTGTGAAATAGCTTGTTTTTTTGGGCTGCAAATTTCCACGGATGCATCTAGCTTGATTTCAGATATGTTATAAGTTGAGATGATGTTAGGTCCATGAGATTTATGAATACCCACACTCCATGTGCGGAGCATTCGTATGGGCGCCGTTCCCCCGGATTTACAGGATTTCCTTGATGTCATTCGGGGCACAGGTGAACATGAATTCTTCTGAGGATTGTTTCGCCCGGTTTTTCCCTCATCTTGATAGTTTCTACATTTACTCATATTCATATATAGCTATTTTAATTGTATGATGAAGCGCTATTCCCGAAAATAACTGGAATGGCGCTTATTTTATTTTCTATCTAAAGTACGGTGTAATGTTTGACGATAAATAGATACATGCACTAGGCTGAGCTATTAGCTTTCATGGGCTTTCTTTATTTTTTATGACATTGAATATAAATATAGAGAAACTTTTGCTGATGGATCATTTTCCCTTATGCTATTAATATGATAACTTATAAGATGTGCAATTGTGTAAAATCCGAAAATCTTTTTTTTTTTGAAATATTTGCTAGACGAGGCTCTTCATTATAAGTTAATGTAAGGATAAAAGTAATTAAAGATCGGAAATTGGAAAGGGGCGCTACAGAGGATGAATTTGGATAACTGTCCTCGCTGTGGAAAGCTGTTTATTAAGAACGTCAGGGGAATCTGTCAGAACTGTATTAAAGAAATTGAAATTGAATACGAACGTTGTGTCAAACATATACGTGAAAATAAGGGCATTCATATGCATGAGCTTTCAGAGGCTACTGAGGTATCTGTAAAGCAAATCACGACATTTATACGTGAGGGACGTATTTCCATTGCTAATGCGCCCAATATGACGTATCCTTGCGAGGTATGCGGGATACCGATTCGTGAAGGGCATATGTGCGATTCTTGTCGAACACGTCTGACTAAAGACCTGCATCAGGCTGTACGCGAAAGTAGTAATCAGGATCAAAGTAATAATATGGGCTCAGGTACCTACAGCGCGATTGATAAACTTCGTGGAAAGTAGTACAGGGGAATTAAAAACGCATTCAGCTATTCAAAAAGTTTCAAATTCCGCCGATAATCTTTATAGAGCTTATCGGTTTTTTTATTTTTAGCAACATGCACAAAATAAAGAAGTGAGGCATAATACGAACCATGTTCGACGCTATGTCGTCTGATACATTCTGACCATATCAAATAACTAAGGAAGGTGGAAGTTATGAAAATTAACGAGACCAACCGCATCGGAGCTATTAATCCATATCAGCGAAATATTGAAACAGGACGTCAAGAGGAGCTTAAGAAGTCCCGCCGCAAGGATGAGGTTTCGATTTCTCCGGAAGCAATGGAAATGCTGAACCGCAGCAGTGATGCAGACCGTGTTAAGAAAATTCAGGAGCTTAAGCAGCAAGTAGCTTCTGGAACCTATCGTGTGGATGCCGATAAAATTGCAGAGAAGCTGTTACCTTACTTCAAGCAGTCTTCCGAAAGCTAGGTGAAGGAATATGCCTTTAGAGCGATTGATTGATGTGCTGGAGCAGCTTAGAGAGGCTCACGAGCAGTTGATTGCATTAGGAACTCAAAAAAAGGAAGCACTGATATCAAATAAGGTAGATCAGCTCATTCTAGTCATGAATCAGGAATCGAAGATGTCCAGACACATTGAACAGCTGGATGAACGACGCCTGCAGGCAGCATATGAATTTTTGCAGGAACGTGGTATTAAATCCAAGTTGAATCTCAATATTACGGAGTTGTCTCGTCTTGTGTTTGATGTAGAAGATAAGCAGCGCCTCCTTCACATTCAAAAAAATCTAGCGGATACGCTTGAAGAATTGAAAAAATTAAATGAGTTGAATCAACAGCTTATACAACAGGCGCTTTCCTATATTGATTTTTCTATTGAGAGTATGTCATATTATGCGGAATCTGAAGCGGTTTATCAGCGTCCAGCTGATAAGAGCACATCATCAGTACGAGCGGGACTATTTGATACACGCGCCTAATTGAAGGAGGAAAACATGGTCTCAACATTTCATGGTATAGAAACAGCGAAAAGAAGCTTAAACACACAAACAGCTGCATTAAATACAACCGGACACAATATCTCGAATGCCAACACAGCGGGTTACTCCAGACAAGTGGTTAGTATGAAGGCCTCGGAATCTATGGAAGCCTATGGTTTGAACCGTTCCGTTGTACGAGGTCAAATGGGTACAGGGGTTGAATTCACTGCTATTGAGCGTGTTCGTCAGACGTTTCTCGACGATCAGTATCGTAATGAAAGTTCTTCTCAAGGTGGATGGGACATCCGTTATGACACACTGAACAAGCTCGAGACCATCATGAATGAGCCTTCCGATACAGGTATCCGTAAGGTCATGGATAATTTTTGGGATTCATGGTCCGATCTGAGCCAAGACCCCCAGGATGTCACGAATCGCAAAATTGTAAAAGAGACTACACTTGCTCTGACAGATGCGATGAACCAGGCTAGTAAGCAACTGGATGCACTCAGTTCTGATTTGACTAATAACGTTACATTAAAAACATCTGAGATGAATTCGTTATTGCAGTCTGTAGCGGATTTGAATGGAAATATTTATAAATTAGAACAGCTTGGGGATAATCCAAATGACTTGCGGGATCAGCGGGATTATGCAATTGATAAGTTGTCCAAGCTTGCGAATGTGCAGGTAACTCAACTGGATAACGGTTATCAGGTAACGGTGGCAGGACAGATAGCTGTAGCTGGCGCAGAGGTAACTGCTATTACGGCGGCTGGCCTTGAGGCTGCATATCAAGGTGGAGCGTTAACTGGTGGCGAAGTGTACGGTATGATTTTATCCAGAGATAAATATGTAGCAGATTATAAAACCCAGATGGACCAGTTAGCTAATACATTGGCAAATGGTAACATTGAAATTACTTTACCTGCAGGTACAGTTCTACCTGAGGGAACGGTATTGAATTCAGGTGTCAACAATGCAGCGGTTACTTACTCAAATGCGAATAACAACAGAACCTTGACCGCGGATTTGAAAGTAACCGTACAAGGAATTAATGGACTCCATCAGTTGGGATACACACTTAGTGGTACGACACCACAAAAGGGCGGGGCGTTCTTTACCTCCAAAGATGGAGCTGCTATTACAGCAGGTAACATTACGTTGAATAAGGATATTCAAGACGATCCAAACAAAATTGCCAGTTCTTTGCGTGTAGATGGAACGGGAACGGCCAATGAGAAGGTGACCGTAGGTAACAATGCATTGGCATTGTCTATGGCGAGCCTGAAAAATGTAAAGTTTGGTTTTAATACAACTCAAGCGCAAACCACCACTGTAGATGACTTCTTCAGTGCAATTGTTGGGCAATTGGGTGTTCAAACTCAGGAAGCAGAGCGACAATCGCAGAATGCACAGTTGTTGACCGAGCAAGTGGACTTGAACCGCCAATCTGTCAGCGGGGTATCACTGGATGAAGAAATGTCAAACATGATCAAGTTTCAACATGCTTACAGTGCAGCTTCCCGGTTCATGACAACTTTTGATCAACTGTTGGAAAAGCTGATTAATGGTACAGGTCGCGTAGGTCTCTAGTATAATGAGAAGGTGGAGTAAGCCATGCCAATTCGAGTGACTTCAGGGATGACTAATATGCAACTGCTCAGTAACCTGAATCGAAATAATAATAATATGGGTAAAATGGAGAATCAGATTTCGACTGGTCGTAAGTTGAATAAGCCTTCAGATGATCCAGTAGGGGTAACTTATGCCCTACGGTACAGAGCCGAGTTGGCTTCTAATGAACAATATAAGACAAACTCAGATGCAGCTGTTAGCTGGTTAGATTTCACTGATACAACCATGCAACAAGCCAGTGATGTAATGAAGCGTCTTAAAGAGCTGACAGTTCAAGCTTCAAGTGAAACCCTTCCTCAATCTGGCTTGGATTCAATTAAACTGGAAGTTGATCAGTTAAAAGAACAAATGATGAATATTGGTAACAGCCAGCTTCGTGGGAAGTATGTTTTTAATGGACAAAATTATGATCAGGCGCCGTATCAGCTATCTGCTACGGTAACAAGTTATGATCAGATTAATCCGGATCAAGCCGCTGTTAGCTATGCAGTTGGAGACCAAGACGCATTTCGGGTAAATACGTCCGGTAGCGATTTTTTTGGGAAATCGACAGATGCTGATAATGTTTTTAAGGTCATGGATGCTATATCTTCTGCACTAAGCAGCGGAAATAGTACAGCAATATCGAGTCAACTTTCAAGTATTGAATCCCGCTTTACTAAAATGCAGACAAGTTTGTCTGAAGTGGGAGCGCGTACGAATCGGGTTGAACTGATACAATCCCGTTTGGAAGAGCGAAATTTGAATTTGACGACACTTCAAGCTAAAACGGAAGATGCGGATGTTGCTAGTTTGATGATTCAGGCTACATCTGCCCAAACCATTTATGAAGCTGCCCTGAAATCATCTGCTAAGATCATGCAGCCATCTTTGATGGACTTTATGAGCTGATTTTTATCTTTGACATTTGTGATTTGAAGCTATGGACGAGTGGTCCGTAGCTTTTTTGTTACTATTTATAGGAGGAGTTACTTATGACCCCAGAACAGAGATTAGATGAAGAGAACCGAGATGAAAATACTAGTCTTTATGTGTTTCCGAAAGGAATACCAGGATTTGAACAACTTCGGGAATTTCAGCTACAGGAGCATAATGAATTATTTAGTCTTTTCAGTGCAGTAGAACAGCCAGCTACTATTTTTATCACCGTAAATCCATTTGATTTCTTTGAAGATTATGAATTTGAGTTATCTGATGATGCTCTAGAGGATATTGGGATTACAAGTCAGGAACAGATATCAGTACGATGTATTTGTACATGGAACAGTGATCAATCCAAAACAACAGTTAATTTGCTTGCGCCTTTAATTTTTAACATTGAACAGCAGACGGGAAAGCAAATTGTTTTGCAAAATACGAACTATACAATTAAGCATCCCTTGTGGAATGAAATAGAGTCCAGCAAAGGCGGTGAGTCCTAATGCTGGTATTAACACGTAAAAAAGGTGAATCTATTGTAATTCAGAATGATATCGTCATTACAGTTCTTTCTGTTGAAGGAGATACTGTGAAAATCGGTATTTCTGCCCCTAAGGATATCGATATTTACCGAAAAGAAGTCTTTGATGCTATTCAGCAAAATAATCAAATTGCTGTTATGGATTCGAATGCTATTCAAAATGCAATGTTGGAAATGGATAAGAGAAAGTCTGATTAAACAATAAATAGTAGTGCACAATCATTGAGAAAGGCCGACACGAGTAAAGTGTCGGCCTTCAATTTTACGTTTATTCATCTGGAAACAGTGCTTGATATAATCTTGTATTCCACATTTATCACCTGGGTGATTGTTTAATGGCTTAAGTCAGGTGTAGACAGTTCGGATTTGGGCAAGGTCATCATTATAGAGATATTGACTTTTAATCGAAATAACCGAGTCGTAGACTTCTAAGAAAATATTTCAAAAAAAATCTGGAATGCTATAAACAATTCTAGTCTTAGGGTCGATATATATTTTAGAGCGGTAATTCTTCAGGGCGGCCGACCTGTGAAGACGCTTATACCACAAGGATGTGGGAATCAAACCATTTCAGGGAGGAAATTTAAAATGATTATCAATCACAACTTACCTGCAGTAAATACACACCGTAACATGCAATTGAACAACACGGCAGCAAGCAAAAACATGGAAAAATTGTCTTCAGGTCTGCGCATCAACCGTGCAGCTGACGATGCTGCTGGTCTCTCCATTTCCGAAAAAATGCGCGGTCAAATCCGTGGTTTGGAACAAGCACAACGTAACGTTCAAGATGGTATCTCTTTCGCACAAACAGCTGAAGGTGCAATGAACGAAGTATCCTCCATGCTGACTCGTATGAAAGAACTGAGCGTTCAACAATCCAATGATACTTACAGTGCTGGCGATAAATCCAACATCAAAGCAGAACTTGGTCAATTGGGTAGTCAAATTGACGCAATCCTGTCCAACACAAAATTCAACGGTATTTCAATTTCTGGCGGAGCAGGCGTTAAAATCCAAGCTGATGATGACAAGTTCGTAATTACTATTAAAGGTATCAGTTCCGCTCGTTTCAGAGGTCTTACTTCTGCAGTTACTTTGTCTGCTACAACAGCTGCAATTGAAGCGGTTGCTAAGCAACGTGCGAACCTCGGTGCTATGCAAAATCGTATGGAATATACTTCCAATAACTTGGGCACAACTGTAGAAAACCTGACAGCTTCCGAATCCCGTATTCGTGACACTGACATGGCAAAAGAAATGGTTGCTCTGTCCAAAAACAACATCTTGCTGCAAGCTTCGCAATCCATGTTGTCACAAGCAAACTCCGCGCCACAAGGCGTACTGTCGTTGCTGCGTTAATTTTAAACGACAGCCGTTACAAAAAAAGATCCTGCTTTTGCAGGATCTTTTTTTGTTTTATTTTAGTTTTTTCATAAATAATTACACGCTTTTACCGATATATAATGTATTGGCTTTTCAAATATAGAACGGTTCTATTGTATTTAAAAATACTAATGGAGGTTATTCTATGGACTCGATGATCCCCCCTAGCACCGGGAATCTGTTGCCGGTTCAGTCATCAGCAGGAATAAAACGTGAAGCCCCTTCGGATGCCGAAACAAATTATGCTGCTACACAAGATGCTCCCCGAACAGCCAATAGAGGCGGCACCGGTCAGAAGCAACCGTCACATGAGGAAGCAGTTTTGGAGCTACAGAAAGTAATTGATGCTATACAAGGCCCACAGAAGACGTTTGAGATCTCTGTGCATGAAAAGACGCATGCAATCATGATAAAAGTGATGAACAAGGAAACGGGCGATCTGATTCGTGAGGTACCTCCCGAAAAAATTTTAGATATAGCGGCTAGAATGATGGAAATTGCAGGGATTATTATCGATAAAAAAGTATAGGGGGATATAACCATGGTAACTAGAATAAGTGGGCTTGCTTCAGGCATGGATGTTGATGCAATGGTTAAAAAACTGATGACTGCTAAGCGTGTACCTCTCGATAAGCTGACTCAACAAAAGCAGCTAATGGAATGGAAACGAGAAAACTATCGTGAGTCCAGTACTAAAATTGTTTCATTTCTACAAGATAAACTGACGACATTAAGTCGTACTGCTTCAATGAATCCGCAGAAAGTAACAGTATCGGGCAATAGTGATGCCTTGTCTGCATCAGCTTCATCATCTGCCAGTGGAGTACTGGATATCTCCGTAACCAATCTCGCTACTGCTGCAAGGTCTGTCTCAGACAGTTCATGGTCGGAGAAGGCAAGCACTGAACTTGCCTTTTCTGATGGAGCAGCTCGCACGGTTCAGGTTGGTGGGGCTACTATTGATGTGGATGCAAACGAAACCATTGAATCGTTTGTTAAAAAAATTAATGATAACAGTAAGACAGGAGTAACGGCCCTGTATGACCCCAAATCGGGTTTGTCATTAACGAGCAGAACTACCGGTTCACAAGCATTCAATATCGACGGTCAAATTAGTAGTGAGTTTAAACTGTCTTCAACGAATGGAACCGATGCTGTGCTAAAGGTAAATGGACTTGAAGTCAAAAAGTCATCAAATAATTTTACCATTAATGGCATTGATATTACACTAAAGGCAGCCGGTGGTGCTGCTACAAAAATCGAAGCTACCAAAGATACCGATAAGATTGTGGAGAATATTCAAAGCTTTGTCGATGCATATAATGATGTTCTCGCTACACTCAATGGCAAGGTTGGTGAGGAGAGATATAAAAAATACGCTCCGCTTACGACGGAACAAAGAGCCGCTATGAGTGATGATGAAGCCAAGCTCTGGACAACCAAGGCCAAGAGTGGCATGCTTAGAAACGATCCTATCCTGCAGGATACATTATCTGAGATGCGTAGTGCTATGATTCAAGGTGTAGATATCGGCAGAGTTGACGCGGATGGTAAGAATAAGCCCTTAATGATGTCTGAGCTAGGAATCACTACGGGGACGTATGATACCAAAGGCAAGCTTATTCTAGATGCAGACAAATTGCGTGCAGCGGTAGAAAAAGATCCAGATATTGTCGCGAACTTTTTCGGGAAACAGGACCCAAGTACCCTATTAACAAATAAATATACACAACAAGATGGTGTTCTTGCTAAACTAAAGAAAATTTCGAATACCTCACTTCAAAGAATGGCAGATACAGCTGGTACTTCAAAAGTAAGTAAGGACCTAACTGCTTCATTTCTTTCTACGAGCACAATGGGAGAGCAATTGTCGAGCCTGGACCGTCGAATTAGTGACATGACTAGCCGTCTAACGATGATTGAAACTAACTATTACAAAAAATTCACCGCGATGGAGACGGCAATCAGCAAGTATAATAGTACATCTTCGAGTCTTACTGGCATGTCGTCATAAAGGAGGTTTTACAATTGATCAATACACCCTATCAGAAATACCGGCAGACTCAAGCGCAAACTGCTTCCAAGCCTAAACTGCTAATTATGCTGTACGATGGGGCTATTCGTTTCCTTCGTGCGGGAATTGAGGGGATAGAGAATAAGGATAACGAGAAAGCAAATAATAATTTGTGTAAAGCGCAAGCGATTGTACACGAGTTGATATCTGCGTTGAATTTTGAGTATCCAATATCCCATGACTTATTGCGAGTGTATGAATATATGCTGCATGAGCTGATTGAGGCGAATGTTCACAAAATAGCCGCTCCGGCACAAGAGGTGCTGGAACATTTGACTGACCTACGGGAAGCTTGGTTGGAAGCCATGAAAATGCCTGGTGTAGTTGGTAGTGTGTGATGGCAGATCCTAATATGCAAGTACTCCTTGAAGAGCTGCAACATAGGACAGAAGCAGTGTTATCTAACCTTCTGAATATAAGTGAGGAAGAGTTTGAACAGTTTGCAGATCAAAGGCAGCGCATTGTAGAACAGATGCAGCCCTATCAACCATCGTTAACGGAAAATGATAAGCAGAAAATTCGTGATATACTAAGTAACGATTCTGTAATTTTGCAGCGTATGCATGTACTAAAGGATAAGGCTGGTCAATGGATGGAGAAACGTGGAGCCATTCGTGTGCAGCAGCATGCATACCAACAAGCTTATTCTGTAGACAGTTTGTTTATTGATCATCGCAAATAAAAAATGTTTTATGGAGCGTCCCCTATTCGGTTAGAATAGGGGTATTTTTGTGAAAAGGTTCATTCCATTAAGAGTAAATCCGATATACTAATTAACAAATCTTAATGCGAAACGGTGGTATTACCTTGTCTCAACTACAAATAAACCATACAATTCTAGAGCAAAGGTTTCCTCATGTTGCAACCCATTTAAATAGTTTGCCGAATGATGACTTATCTATACCTTTGTTTACCGAGTCTTTTGAAAGGGATATCGCTTGGCTCAATGCTGTTGATGGATCTATTGGGAATGGGAAGATTATTTTTGTATACGGGTTTGAAAGAGGGCTCAGTATTGCTGATCTCCTCGAATTGTACCCGAACCACTGGTTGTTTGTATACGAGCCGGATGAGCAGCTGTTTAGGAAGGCAATAACAGACTATGACCTCAGTCTTTTATTGGAGCATCCCAATTTATACTGGCTAGCAGTTGGTGGTTCTCAACTCGATATGATGTTTCACATGCTGAGTAGTTACATGATGGAAGATTTAGTGTTTATTGCGCTGCGTAAGTATCTAACCGATGATATGAGTATGCTGCGTGAAGTAAAGGAACAATTTCAGGAATATCGCTATAGCTTTTTGGTAGATAAACATACAGAGCATCGTTTTCGAGAAGAATGGACTCGAAATTTTTTATATCATCTATCTGATGTACTGTACACTCCTTCCATTGAACAAATTTTTTATGCTTTTGAAGGTGCAACGGCGGTTGTGGTATCATCGGGACCATCGTTACAGGAGGATATTGAATGCCTGAAAAAATTACGTCCGCATGTACTGATTATTTCAGCAGGCTCGAGTATTCAGGCATTAATAAAGCATGGAATTCAGCCTCACCTTGCTGTGATTATGGATGGACATCCAGTGAATAAAAAGATCTTTGCTTCCTCTGCAACGAGGGAACAGCCCTTACTGTTTACCTCATCATCTTATTATGAGATTTCGGATCAGAATTGCGCAGAAAAAATTCATAGTATTATGAAAAGCGATGATGTATCTCAGTATTTCCTAGGACTCAGTAGAGAAGAGCTTTTTATATCGCCTACAGAAACAGTTGCAGGAACGGCTATTCAGGTAGCAGCCTGTCTAGGGGCTAAACGAATTATACTTGCAGGTCAGGATTTATCATTTCCTGATAATAAGTTTTACGCAGATGGGATAGAGCACTTTGCAGCCGAAACTACGGATAAGATAGTGCAGGAAGCACCAAAGAAAGTGCTGAATGTAAAGGGGACATACAACTTTACAGATGAGAGTTTCTCCCTGATGAAGGATGGGCTCGAAAATCTGATTGCTGCCCTTCCACGACTTGAATTCGTCAATTCAAGTCGCAACGGTGCAGTGATTGAGGGTGCTCCATTTAAGCCTATGGAAGAGATCTACGATCTCATGGCTTCGGAACATGTTGACAATGATGCAATTGCTGATTTGATAAACAAAAAAAATCTTGCTGTTGATATGAATAAGGTGCAGGACGTCAGAGACAAGCTGATAGTGACACTTGAGGACTTCTCTAATGTACGCTCTGAGATTGCAGCAATTCACAAGCTTATGAATAAGCTACGCGAGTTTAGCCGGACTAGACCAGCAAAGGCTCAAAATATGGTGGAGTCTATAGAGCAGATGTGGGGATTGATTGCCAACAGGGAATGGTTCTCACCTATATTTGAGTCCATTATGCCTATCGAAGTTGCTCGTTTTGATCAGGTGCTTCCTGTGATTGTGACAGAACATCAGTTGACTCGTAAGTCTGATTTAATTTATGAGCACGTTGGTAAGATTTTAAAGGATATTACAACACAAATTCCAATACTCGAAGAAATGTTTTCGGAATCGATTCGCCGTTTAGATAAAAAAACAGATAGCGATGCAGTGGTCCAAAAAGATATATAAATTAATCGTTTTACACTCCGGAGGTCATTATGTTTACCAACAAGATTGTACTGGTTACGGGCGGCACAGGTTCCATTGGAAGCGAAATTGTACGTAATATTTTATCTTATAACCCTAGAGCCTTACGGATTTTTAGCAGGGATGAGAGCAAGCAGTTTGATCTGCAACAGGAATTAAAAGAATATACGAATATACGTTATCTAATCGGTGATATCAGGGACAAGCAGAGACTGAGTTATGCTATGGAGGATGTGGATTATATCTTTCATGCTGCTGCTCTCAAACATGTGCCTGCATGCGAGTACAACCCTATGGAAGCAGTGAAAACGAATGTTATTGGCGTACAAAATCTGATAGAGACGGCTATTGAGCATAATGTAGAAAAAGTAGTAGCCATCAGCACAGATAAAGTGGTAAACCCAACGAATACGATGGGGGCTACGAAGCTGCTATCAGAACGTTTGATTTCTGCCGCCAACTTGTATAAAGGGAGCAAACGTACCATTTTCTCTTGTGTCCGCTTTGGAAATGTTATGGGGTCCAGAGGTTCCGTTATTCCATTATTCCGTGATCAGATTGCTAAAGGGATACCGGTGACGGTCACACATGCAGAGATGACTCGGTTTATGATGTCTATTCCTCAAGCCGCTCAGTTGGTCATAGACGCGGCCCGCTATTCGCAAGGCGGAGAAGTATTTGTACTAAAAATGCCGATTCTCAAAATTACGGATTTGGCCCAATGTTTGATTGACTCGTATGAAGAGGCAGTTGGTAAACCTTATGGTGGAGAAACTATTGAGACCGGAATCCGGCCGGGAGAAAAGCTATATGAGGAGCTAATGACGCTTGAGGAATCGGAAAGAGCGTTGGAGAATGGACAAATGTATATCATTCCTTCGTTATTTCATACCGCAGAGCAAGAATATGAAGGTTTTCAAAAGGCAATTCGTCAAGAATATTCTTCGATGACTGCACCACAGATTTTCCCGAAAGCCATCCGGGAGCTTATTGAACAGAACGGATTGGGCTTTACAAAAGGTATTGTATGATGAGCAATCACAAATGTTTGGCTATTATTCCTGCGCGGGGTGGATCAAAAGGTTTACCCGGTAAAAACATAAGATTGTTACATGATAAAGCGCTCATTCAATATAGCATTGAAGCCGCGCTAAATAGTGGTTGTGTGGACGAAGTTATAGTTTCAACGGATTGTAAAGAGATTGCTCGTGTATCAGGCCAAGCCGGAGCGGCTATTCCGTTTATAAGGCCCGATGAACTGGCCACCGATGAGGCTAAAAGCATTGATGTATTGAAGCATGCAGTTGAATTTTATGAGCAGACGCAAAATCAATTTTTTGATGTTATTATGCTGCTTCAGCCCACATCTCCACTGCGAAATGCTATGGACATTAAAGAAGCATATAAAATATTTTTGGATCATCAGGCTGATTCACTTCAAAGTGTCACTTTGTCTGGAGTGCAACCTTATCTACTAAGGGAAATGGATAACGGGCGGCTTACGCCCTACCTGAAAGATGAGAGGGAGCATTTGAGAAGGCAAGATCTGAAAGAACTACATGCTCTAAATGGAGCCATCTATATCGTGAAAAGAGATTTGTTGATGAATAGTGACACTCTGGTTGGGCCTAATAATTGTGGCTACATTATGCCTAAAGAACGATCTATTGACATAGATGACGAGTTTGATTTAAAAATGGCAGAGTTTTTTTGGAGAGAATCCAATCACAAGGAATCCTTGCAGTAGGAGGGAGGGATATAACATGAAAAACCTCTTATCAAATAATGGTAGCAACCCCATCTATATTATCGCGGAGGTAGGAGTCAATCATAACGGATCATTGGAGCTTGCATTCGAATGTATTGATCAAGCGATTTTATGTGGTGCCGATGCAGTAAAATTCCAAACCTTTAAAAGCGAAAAGTTGGTAACCAAGTACGCCCAGAAGGCTAACTATCAGACAGAAAATACCAATTCAGCTGAAAGCCAACTAGATATGTTAAAACAGTTGGAATTGAGCTTTGAGGATTTTGTTCTTTTGAAAGGGTACTGTGAGGATAAAGGGATAGATTTCCTTTCCACACCCTTTGATGAAGAAAGTGCTGAGTTTCTGAATTCAATTCATATTGACGCATTCAAGGTAGGATCAGGAGATATGAACAATATCCCCTTTCTTCAGAAGCTTGATAGCTATGGGCGTCCGATTATTCTATCCACCGGGATGTCTAATTTAGATGAAATTGGAGAGTCGTTACAAGCATTTAAAAAAAGTAAAGTACTATTGCTACACTGTACTTCTGACTATCCGGCGCCTTTAGAAGATGTGAATCTGCTAGCTATGAAGACAATATCTACAGCCTTTAATAAGGTCACAGGTTACTCAGATCATACGGCTGGAATTGAGATCGCTGTAGCTGCTTCAGCACTGGGAGCTAGAATTATTGAAAAACATTTTACACTGGATCGAACCCTTCCAGGTCCTGACCATAAGGCTTCACTGGAGCCTGCTGATTTCTCAAAAATGGTTCTTGCGATTCGAAATGTGGAGCAGGCTTTAGGGGATGGTGTTAAAAGATGCATGCCTTCCGAGGAAAGCACCAGAGACGTTGCAAGAAAAAGTATTGTGATGGCAACACCCAAAAAAACAGGTCAGTTGCTAACACTAGAAGATCTAGTTATCAAGCGTCCGGGCACTGGAATAGAGCCTAAATATTTTGATGACTTGGTTGGTAAGCAGCTTTTAAAGGATGTACATGAAGACTATTTGTTATCATGGGATGATGTGCAATGAAAAAAGTATTGGTGATTACCGGAACACGAGCTGATTATGGGATATATTACCCGGTTTTGCGGGCTCTTGAGGAAGAACATACTCTGGAACTCCACCTGTTGGTTACAGGCATGCATTTGTCTCCACAGCATGGGTACACATTGGACGCTATCCAAAAGGACGGATTTCGTGTATCTGCTAAGGTAGACTGTCTGCTGCAAGGATCTACTCATGCTAATATGTCTCGCTCTATTGGAATAGCAATCATGGGCATGACACAAGCCGTAGAAGCTTTGGAACCAGATTTCGTTGTTGTATTAGGAGATCGGGGAGAAATGCTTGCAGCTGCGATTGTATCCTCTCACATGAACATTCCGCTTGTTCATTTGCATGGTGGAGAAGTATCCGGCACGATTGATGAGTCTGTACGGCATGCGATTAGTAAGTTGGCCCACATCCACTTTGTGGCTACAAATGGAAGCAGGGATCGCCTAATCAGACTTGGCGAAGAACCTTGGAGAATTCATGTCGTCGGTGCTCCGAGAATTGAAACGATGATGAACACATCCCTGCCTGAGCTAGAGAGGACGAAACGTAAATACGATCTGAATATAGATAACGATTATGTACTGTTTGCTTATCATCCTGTCACCACGGAAGAAGCGGATATGCACATCCTTGGTAGGATGATGGAAGTTCTCTTGGCTGGGGAGAATGAGGTAATTTGTGTGATGCCCAATTCGGATGCCGGAGCTGATGCGATTGTTGATGTATATAATCGTTTTGCTGCAAGAAAAGGGATGAATCTTGTAACCAGTTTTGAGCAACTTGATTATCTGACGATGTTGAAAAATGCAAAAATATTAATTGGAAATTCTTCATCAGGGATTATTGAGGCTGCCTCCTTTCATGTTCCAGTCATTAATATTGGAACTCGCCAGACAGGCAGAGAGCGTTCTGTGAACACAATAGATATTGTAGCTGACGAGCTCGAATTGACTTCTGCAATGGAGTACGCAATGTCTGAGTCTTTCCAACAAATTGTTAAAGCAGCCGACAATATTTACAGTAGAGATAACACAAGCTCTCGCATCGTAGATATATTGAACCGAACATCCAAGTCAGAGCAGCTTATTCAAAAGACAATTACCTATTAAGGAGGATCGGCCTTGAGCTATATTGTTTTTGGAGCAGGAGGACATGCCAAGGTCATCGTGGATATTTTACGGTCCTGTGGTGAAGAAATCATTGGAGTTCTGGATGATCATTGTAAAGAAGAAGCATGGAACGGATTGCCGATCTTGGGGAACCGTAATCAGATTGCTCAACTATTATCTCTGTATCCAGAGGCACTGTTCGTTGTGGCAATCGGAGATAATACAACCAGAAGGAAAATTGTAAGTCAATTAAAAGTTGCTTCAGTCCAATTTGGTACTGCTGTTCACCCAAGCGCTGTAGTCGCACCCAGCGCATTCATTGGGGAAGGGACGGTTGTCATGCCTAATGCTGTAATTAACGCAGACGCGTACGTTGGAGAGCATGTCATTGTTAATACCGCTGCTACTATAGACCATGATTGCCGAATAGAAGACTTCGTGCATATTTCCCCAGGTGTACATATGGCAGGTGGAGTTCAGATCGGGTGCTGTGCTCATATCGGAATAGGTGCAAGTCTTATACCTGGTGTTCGCGTAGGGTGTGATACCATCGTTGGTGCTGCTTCTTGTGTCATCCGCGATTTGCCAGAAAACGTTATAGCTGTGGGTTGTCCGGCCAAAGTAATAAAAAACCTATAAGGATAAGGGATGAAACAAAATGTCCAATCGAGATAGAATTTATTTATCTTCACCGCATATGGGCGGGCTTGAACAACAATATATCGCAGAAGCCTTTGAAACGAATTGGATTGCTCCACTAGGTAAAAATGTAGACGCTTTTGAATCAGAGGTGGCAAATTACTTAGGATGTGGAGGCGCAGTTGCCCTAAGTTCTGGAACAGCAGCGATTCACTTGTCTTTAATATTGCTTGGTGTGGAAAAGGATGATATTGTTTTTTGTTCTTCTCTTACCTTTGTTGCCAGTGCTAACCCGATCTTATATCAAGGTGCAATTCCTGTCTTTATCGATTCGGAACCAGACAGCTGGAATATGTCCCCTGAGGCACTAGAGCGAGCATTCAAGACTTATGCAGATAAGGGAAAGAAACCTAAAGCTGTAGTTATAGTCAATTTGTACGGGCAGAGTGCAGACTACGATCGCTTGAAAAAAATATGTGATTATTACGAGGTGCCAATTGTAGAAGATGCTGCGGAATCACTCGGAGCAACTTACGGCAAGCAAATGAGTGGAACGCTTGGGAAATTCGGCATTCTTTCATTTAATGGAAATAAAATTATTACTACTTCAGGTGGGGGCATGCTGGTTTCAGATGATTTAGAAGCACTAAGTAGAGCGCGACATTACGCAACTCAGGCGAGGGAAAAGGCGATACATTATCAGCATGAGGATGTAGGCTTCAATTATCGTCTCAGTAATGTTCTGGCTGGTATAGGAAGAGGGCAGCTTCGTGTGTTGGACGAACGCATTCAACAGAAACGAGAAATTTTTGAAAAGTATAGCTATGAGCTATCAGGAATTGATGGAATACAATTTATGCCGGAAAAGAGTTTTGGTAAGTCTACTCGATGGTTGACAACAATGATAATAGACCCTGAGATTATTGGTACAAGCATTAGTGATTTAATAGGTTATTTAGAAAAAGATAATATTGAATCTCGACCAGTATGGAAGCCGCTTCATCTGCAACCACTCTTTAAAGATGCCGTGTATTTTGCTCATGAAGGTGGCTTGGATATTAGCAAAATATTATTTGAAAAAGGAGTTTGTTTGCCCTCTGGAACAAATATGTCGGTGGATGAGCAGAGCTTTGTTATTAATCAAATGAAGGCTTTCTTTCGATGATTATAATATTGAACTCAATTAGCGCAGCTATGTTTTGCATAAAAAGAGCATTTATTCAGTCATTATTTTTATGATGCTTATTTCGGGAGAGGTGTAGAATTTGATTGATAAAGCAAAGGTAGTTATTTTTGGTGCAGGTGACGGAGGACTTCGTGTTCATTATCTATTAAGTGATGAATTCGAGGTTATCGCATTTGCAGACAATGATGTATCTAAACAAGGCTCGAAATTTTTGTCCAAACCGATCGTTGCTCCTAATGAAATCTGTAAGCTTGTATTCGATTATGTAATTATAGCGAATATTCATGGAGAATCAGTGTACAAGCAGCTAACTGAAGAGTTGTCGATTGAAAAGGGAAAAATTATTGACTATTTTATGAGTTTGAAATTTGATACTAGGCTGGCTCTATTACGGCAAATTGCTGATGAAATAAATGAGTGCGGAGTAAAGGGAAGTGTAGCAGAGCTCGGTGTGTTTAAGGGGGAATTTTCTAAGTATATTAACTGGGTTTTTCCTGATCGTCAATTATATTTATTTGATACCTTTAGCGGTTTTGATCAAAAGGATATTGATAACGAGAATAAAGGGGATTTTTCAAACTCGGTTGCAGGAGAATTTTGCAATTCGGATGTGGACTTAGTACTGAATAAAATGATGTATAAAGAAAATTGTATTGTGAAAAAAGGGTATTTTCCAGAATCAGCAAGTAACGTGAATGAAACTTTTGCATTTGTTAGTTTGGATGTTGATTTGTATCAGCCTATTCTCGAAGGATTAAAATTTTTCTATCCTAAGATGTCAGATGGGGGATATATTATAATCCATGACTACAACAGTACTCGATTTCATGGTGTAAAACAGGCGGTTAGAGAGTATTGTAGAGAACATGGTGTAAAGTACACTCCTATAAGTGACTTATGTGGTAGTGTCGCCATCATGAAGTAAGTTGAACCTTGATTTATGGGGGAGAAAATAAATGAGAAAAAATAAACTATTAATCCTCTCTGATTCTAATCTAAATCCGATGGTTCGTTTTCTAGAGGGATCTTTTCAAGATTTGACGTTAGAAGTCACAGAAGCTCCTTATAATCAAGTGAATCAGGCTCTTATGAATTCTGATCACTCCGTATGGTCGGAAAAAAAGGACATGTTGCTTTTATGGACAAGTCCTGAGAAAGTAAGTCCTTCTTTTAATAAACTGCTGGAATATAAGGAAGTTAATATCGGTGATGTTCTTAATGAAGTCGATCAATTTTGTGAGCTTATTATCAGAGCTGAGGGAAAAGCAAAACATATTTTTGTTGTGTCTTGGTCCCTCCCACCTCATTACCGTTGGATACAATCGATGACATTAAAGCACAATGTAGGATTAAGCAATGTACTTATGCAAATGAATCTACGTCTTTCAGAACGACTACAAGAGCACGAGCATGTTATCATTCTTGATTCTAGCTATTGGTATGCAGCAATCCAGCAAAAAAGCTACGATGCTAAAATGTATGCACTTGGGAAAATTCAGTTCTCGCGCGATTTTTTTCTCTTTGTATCCAATGAGCTAAAATCAATCATTAGTGGTCTATACGGACAAAGTAAAAAGTTAATTATCTGTGATCTGGATAATACACTCTGGGGTGGCGTGATTGGTGACGATGGCATTGACAACATCAAACTGGGGGGGATTGATCCCGTCGGTGAGAGTTTCAAGCTTTTTCAGCAAGAATTGCACAGTTTGAGTAATCGAGGTGTCATTCTGGCTATTTGCAGTAAAAACAGCGAACCGATAGCACTAGAAATGATAGAACAGCATCCGGAAATGATTCTGAGAAAAAAGGACTTTTCTTCAATTCGAATCAACTGGAACGATAAGGCTGCTAATGTTGTTGAAATTGTAAAAGAACTCAATCTAGGTCTGCAATCTGTTGTGTTTTTGGATGATAATCCATCTGAAAGAGATCGTATCAAGCAAGCTCTTCCTGAAATATATGTACCTGACCTACCTGTAGATGTAACCCAATATCCTGTTTTTATTAGCCAACTGGATTGTTTTGAGACTCCTGCTATAACTTTGGAGGATCGTAAACGAACAGACTGGTTCAAACAGGAGCAAGAACGGGAGTCGATAAAGTTAAACGTAGGGTCATTGGAAGAGTGGCTTCACTCACTTGAAATTAAGCTGACTCCACATAAATTGAATAAATTATTGCTAACACGTGCTGTCCAGTTAATGAATAAAACGAATCAGTTTAACATGGCGACGCGCAGGTTTACAATTGAAGAGTATTGGTCCTGGAGTGAACTACCGAATAATCATGCAATCTTATTTGAAGTGGAAGATAAATTTGGAAATGCAGGTTATACAGGACTGATTTCGGTTTCATGCGATGATGAAGGTCAGGCTGAAATCCATGATTTTGTTATGAGTTGTCGTGTTATGGGCAAAGGGATTGAGGAAGCAATGCTTTATTTAGTTATCAAGCATTTTTCCCTCCATAGTATTAAGGATACGTATATAAAAACAGAAAAAAATAAACCTTTTTATGACTTTATTTCAAAGAAGTATAGGGATGTATCCAAAAACAATGAATTAGATCTAGGAGAGATATTCTTACCTCATCATATCTTACTTAAGGAGTGCTCTTTTTGAATAAATTTGAGTTAGTTCAATCGATAATATCTAAAATTATGAATGTGTCTGTCGAAAAAGTGACATTGGAATCGGTAAAAAGTGACTTTGAAAATTGGGACTCGCTCAATCAATTGAATTTAGTGATGGAACTTGAAGCTAATTTTAATGTGTCTATTCCCATTGATGAAATAGCTAATATAGATTCAGTTAAGAATATTTTGCTTATTTTGAATAATATTCCTAATTAATATTTTATTTGAAGTGTTATGCAGAACAATATAACGTATAAAAAGGAGGGGAAAAGCTATTGGAAATTGTAAAATATAAAGATTCTGATTATGAGTCGCTGGTTGCCTTTATGAAAATTAATTGGTCCCTAGAGCATGCTATCTATAACAAAGAATTGTTTGATTGGCAGTATCGGATTGACGAGAATGGTCTATCGGAAAGTTTACTGCTGATCGACAAGGGTTCTATTGAGGGATTCCTTGGGGTCATTCCTGGTGAGTATAGTTCTAACGGAGAACAATATAGGGGTATCAGTTTCGCCATGTGGATTGTATCAGAAAAGTATAGAAACAGTGGCTTAGGCATTATGCTTATGAAAGAAGCTGAAAAGTACAATTTGGTGTGCTTGACCTTGGGTTGTAATTTTCAAGTGGTGCCTATGTATGAGCGTATGGGCTATTCTTATTCAGATCATTTGAACCGTTATGTCATTCCGCTTGATGTGAATGGTTATGTAAAATTACTAAAGGACCCTGCTGATCAAGCAAGCATTAGTCAATGGTTATCGGATGTCGAAGGAAAATTGATACATTCATACAGCCCAATACTCAATATTACGGGTGAGGAGTTAGAACGATTATACGTTAAAAGTATTCAACATCGCTTCTCACTTTCGCAGTACCGTAGCGCCTCATTTTGGGAATGGAGATATATAAATAGTGCGGGCTATAAGTATTTATTTTTCGGTGATTCCACTGCTGAGGGGATTGTAATTGCACGTCTAGATCGAGTATATGCTCCCGAAGAGAGTATCCACGGCACAAAAGTATTAAGGGTTATAGAAATCATCCCAGCTAATGCTGATGTTTGGGAAGGAATAGCAGATCATCGCTTGATTGAGATGGTATCTGGGGTTTTGTCATGGTCTCGAAAACAAGGGTGTGTTGCGGCGGATTTTCAGTTAAGTTCAAATCGTTTAGAGCATGTTCTGGAATCTATCGGTTTTAGAAAACAAAATATAGACTACACGCCAAAGGAATGTGGCTTGGCAGGCCTGTTCCAGCCTTTTCGTTATCGTGTTAATCCTATTAATTTTGTGTGGAAAAATAAGAATAATGAAGGTTATTTTCAAAATACGGAAGTGAATGACATATATCTTGTTAAAACTGACGGAGATATGGATCGTCCCAACATTTGGCCACTTCCTAAAGGGTGGAATTAATAATGGGTAATATTGCTGCTATGTATCACTATGTACGTGAGAAAAAGGGGTGGGATGGGATTGTTCCCATGCATCCCCATGATTTTGAAGAACAACTAGATTTAATTAGCAAGACACATCGAATTATCTCGTTAGACGAGATTGATAGATTTAATTCGGAACCATGGTGTGTACTAACGTTTGATGATGGTACAAAAGACCAATATACGTTTGCTTTTGACATCTTGAAAAGAAAAGGAATTCCTGCATATTTCACAGTCATGTCTGGTCCACACCTCACAGGTAACGTTCCATTAGTTCATTTGGTACATACGGTACTCTCTTTCAAATCCGATGAAGAGTTATGGGAATTATTGAGTGGGACATATGATACGAGCGGTGTGGAAGAGGAGAGCCAAATCTATAAGTACGAACAGAAGAAACTCCGCAGATACAATAAATTTATGCTTAATTTTAAATTATCTGTTACGGAAGCAACTATCTTTCTTGAGTCTATTTTTCAGTCCTTGTTTCCCGATAAGCAAAAATTTATAAATGATTTTTATATAAGTACAGAAGAAATAGTCGAAATGAGCCAGGCAGGAATGACTATAGGTGTGCATGCTCATAATCATATTCCGTACAATGGCGATCCACAGGAATTTTATAATATTGAGATCGCTCCTTGTAAAAATTGGATGAAGAGTGTTTTGGGTATAAACCCGATCTGGTATACGCCTGCTTTTGGTGGTGGAATCAACCAAAAGTTAATGTTGGACAAACTAACTCCTGTTCTAGTACAGAATGGATTTGTTGGTGCTTTCAGTACAAGAGAAGGAGGGATTTCGGACAAAAGAGAGTTTTGGATGGACAGAATAGACTGTATACGTCTACCTCCTCTAGGGACATCATCGTATTTGTGAGTGATGTGAATAGGAACTAACTACTGTGTTTGTCCCTTGTGTTTTTTTATCCAAAATTAGATTTGATTTTTGGGGCATGAAAAGGGAGATTAGGAGGATTATTTGGCTTTTCACGCCTAAATTCGGTTTCCTTAACAAACCCTAATGATAGAATGAAAAGAGGTTCCTAATGAGCTATTCTGAGGCAATGCTTGAAATAGAAAAAATACTGTCAAATGATAAATTGTCGAATGTGGAAGTATACAAATTACTGGATCATGAACTAACCAAATTAATTGGAAACTTTGAAAGTATAAATTCAAATAGTCGTCAAGAGATAGTAACTGAAATCGAACAAATGATATCAGATTATAAGAATTGGGGACTATATTTAACGTCATTTTTACTCACCTGTACAAAGGATCAGAAGTTTTTAGATGATATTTTTGAATATATAGAAAAAGAAGTAAGAATAGATGTGCTTCATTTTATTTACTGGCAAGTTACGAGCTTTCTTTTTACTACTCCTAAGTTGAAAACAGAAAAAAATACTAACAGACTGAGAAGGATATATCGAAAATATTTTGAGTATTTTAATAGTCAAATTGCAAACGAGACGAAATGGATTCCTTATGAAGAACGCAACAAAGATTTTGTAGTTGTTGTAGCTGGACAGGTGCTTTCTATGTTACATAGCCCAACACAAGTAGCGCTAGATCATTGCAAAGCTTTATATAATCTCAAAAAAAATATTTTCCTTATCAATACCGCAGACATGCCCCGCTCTATAGCTACGCCTTATTTCGGAGCTGTCCTATCTAACTATGTTGAGGGTTACAATCAAACTGACAAGCTAATGTATGAAAATTTAAGTATTCCATTCTTTCAATGTCAAAAAGAAATGCCAAATGGTAGCCAAATAATGGAGCTTATGCAAATGATATTGCATTTAAAGCCGCTCTTTGTTTTATCCATCTCAGGCTCAAATCTAAGCTCCGACTTATTTTCTAATTTTGTGCCCGTAATTACTCTGCCATTGGCTTATGATCTTCCCATCTCAGAGAGCACATTTTCAATTTTGCCCAGAAAAATAAACACAGCAGATTTGAACACGCTAGAAGAATTAAATAGGTCTCGAGAATCAGTTATTGAGAGTGTGTTTACTTATAAATATACGCCTCCACAGACTAAAATGCATAGAGAGTATTGGGGGTTAGCCGAGGGTAATTTTGTATTGGCCGTAGTAGGTAATCGCCTTGATACGGAGCTAGACGATTCTTTTTTAACAGAACTAGACGATCTATTGAAATGTAATGATCATATCCGCATTATGTTTATAGGTGAACTTAAAAATTATAAAAAGATAACGAATCAGTATGTCACTCTTGAAAAACAATCTGTCCATGTCGGAGTTCAAAGGGACTTAGCCGCTGTTTATGAAGTGTGTGACGCGTATTTAAACACAGTTCGATCTGGAGGCGGTACTTCTGCTGCCATTGCTTTACGGCAAGGGCTACCCGTTTTTACATATGCCTTCGGAGATGTTGCTCACACGGCAGGAGAGTACTATCATATTAACAGTTTTGATGATGTGAAGACATTTATAAAAAATTGGGAAAATCCTGTATTTAGGGAACGCGAAAGATTTGTAGCAATAAATAGGGCGGATGAAATTTTTGACAGTGAAAAGGTTATGAGAGAAATTATAGAGACTATGACTAAATCACCACACTTTTATTAAGCTGCATGGACTTTACCACATAATTTGCTGAAATGAGAGATGATAATGATAAATTTCAATGTACCGGCAATCGTAGGCAAAGAAGGAGAGTATGTCGAAAAGTCATTTTCTAGTGGACATCTTTCGGGGGATGGAGAATTTACGCGTTTATGTGCAAACTGGTTTGAAAGAACTTTTGATGTAAAAAAAACATTAATAACGACTTCTTGTACACATGCTCTGGAGATGGCTGCTATTCTCTTGGATATCCAACAGGGTGATGAAATTATCATGCCATCTTATACGTTTGTATCCACTGCCAATGCCTTTGTTTTAAGAGGAGCTAAGATTGTATTCGTGGATATTCGACCTGATACTATGAATATTAATGAAGATCTTATAGAAGATGCGATCACAGATAAAACAAAAGCAATTGTCCCAGTGCATTATGCTGGAGTAGCTTGTGATATGGATAAGATTTTAGAGTTGGCGAATAGATACAATTTGGCAGTTGTGGAGGATGCAGCACAAGGGATTCTTAGCGAATATAAAGGAAGGAAACTGGGTACCCTTGGTCACTTAGGATGTATCAGCTTTCACGAAACCAAGAATGTACATTGCGGGGAAGGTGGCGCTTTGTTAGTTAATGATGAAACATTTATGGAAAAGGCTGAAATAATACGTGAGAAAGGGACAAACAGATCTAAATTTTTTAGAGGTCAGGTAGATAAGTATACTTGGGTTGACATAGGTTCTTCCTACCTCCCTAGTGAACTGAACACTGCATTTTTAATGGCACAACTTGAAGCCTCAGAAATGATTACAAAGAATAGATTGGTTAGCTGGAATTTATATTTTAATCTATTACAGCCTTTGAGTGAATTAAATTTAATCGACTTACCATTTATACCTCTTAATAGTACCCATAATGCTCATATGTTTTATATTAAAATAAGAGATTTAGAAATAAGAACCGAACTATTGAATTTTTTGAAAAGACACGAAATCATGGCTGTTTTCCATTATGTGCCGCTTCATAGTTCCGAGGCAGGATTAAAGCATAGTTCATTTATTGGTGAGGATGCCTATACAACTAGAGAGAGCGAACGCTTAATTAGATTACCTCTCTATTATAATATAAAAGAGTCAGATATAAATAAGATTGTAGATTGTATATACGATTTTTTTCGACAGTATAGTTGGAGGGATTTAGGATGCTAAGGCTTTTGCATTGGGATTCTATTTTTTTTGCTATGAATATGGCCGAAGTTTCTACTACTTCCCCAGTTACAAGCTCATATTTTCAACATGTGATAGAGAAGAATCAATTAGATTTTATACAAGCACTTTGTAAAATTGATGATATAACGACTATTCATTTTCTCGAAAATGAAAATTTCCACTTAGCGGATACTAAAGTAACATTTGAGACTAGAATAGATACTAATGCACAGAATAAAAGTTCTCTTGTATTAGCAACGGAGCATGACTTTCCTGTTTTACAAAATATGATGACTGGATTATTTAAGGATAGTAGATATTCTTGTTATCCACATATTTTTAATATTGAAAAAGTGGATGAGTTATATAAACTATGGGTGAAAAAGTCTATTACTGGTGCGTTCGATGATTATTGTCTTGTCATTAAATTAAATGAAGAAATTATTGGATTTGTGACAATTAAAGAAAATCTAATAAATAGAAAGGCAAGAATCGGTCTTTTAGGAATTGATCTGAAACATCAAAGCAATGGAATGGGCGCGAAGTTGCTAACAGAATTAAAGGTGTTTCTTGAAAGTAGGCCGATTGAACAACTAGTAGTTTCAACACAAGGTCGAAATTACAATGCATTGAATTTATATATAAAGTGTGGTTACAGAATTCAAAAATTGGAAAGTTGGTATTATTGGACGAGGGTGCTGATCAAGGCTCGTTCATAGATTCAACATAAGATCGTCTAAGACGAAATCTTAGAATAAAGGATAATTAAGTATTTTATAGAATTAGTACATCATCCATAGGAATTATTTTCAATCTATGAATAATTTTAAATATTCTGAGAAGGGATGATGTTTATGAAGTGGGGAAAATATCTTTCTGGAATTTTATTGGCTATTTTAGTTTTAAGCAGTATGTCAATAGCTCCAGCCTCAGTTGAGGGCAGTTCATCAAGTACGACGGAGAAGGGAAGCCCTACGCCATTTTCGGTCAGTACGACTCAAACGATGGAACCTACCAGCACGACTGAGGCTGTATATGGCGATACTCTTAAAGTGAACAATCACCGGGTTACATTAATGTCTAATTTCAATGTGAACGGTGACCTCATGAGTTTCACTGATTCTTTAACGACAACTGATCCAACAGATTTTTGGTTCTTTAACGTACCTACGGATAGAAGCATTCTGGCTCAGATCAAATCCAGTAATCCCAATTATAGATTTGATTTGTATTCGATTGATTGGAGCAAGGGAACAGCAAGTTTGACGGGTTTTGGAGGAAAGGCCTCTGAATTGAAGTTTGCTACAGACTTAAAAGCAGGGGACTGGGGACTTCGTGTTACTTCCACAGGAACGGTAGGTGAAAGCTATAGTATCCACATGAATGCGGCCTCGCCAGCGGATACACCGATTAATGGTAAGACGGCCAAGCTAACATCCTATTCGAACAATTTGTTATATACGGTCATTGAGTATCCAAATGGAGATATTAAGATGAATGGGACTCAAATTGCCAATACAACGGTGGCAAACCCGAATTTGGAATGGTCAAGAGAATTTAACTTCTCCAGTGGTGGCAGTTATTCTTCAAGGAGTCATAATGTATCTGATGTTCGGGTGAAAAGTATTACTACGCCTGTGAAATACACCTCAAATTATGCAAGCTCAGATAATGCTGTTTTGATTGTTCTAAATGCTGACACGCTTTTTACCTATTTTGAATCTGCATATAGTTCTGGCAATCCACCATATCACAGTTCCTCTTTTGTTGACACCAGTGGCAGAACTACGCCGAGACGTCTAGATATTATTGATATGGCTGGAGATCCAGACATTCTTGTGTATGATCTGGATACAAAGAAAGTAATTGATTTTGTAAGTAACTTGAATTACTACTATGCAAAAGGAATTGAGCCCCAGCCAACGGTAGTTTACTATAATTAAGTAAAAAAGAAATAACAAAAATTTTCAATGTTTTTCCCCTAGGAGTTTCAAACATTCACAAAGAGTTTACTATACTTTTATAGTAAACTCTTTGCTTAATAAACCATTTCAATCTATAAAAATAGATTGCTTTGTAAAATTGGAATAACTATGAATGAAAACATTATCAATTCCAATTGACAATGGATAACTTTGGATGGTATAGTCGGAAATGTGGGCGAGAGCTTCACTTCATTTGATGACGAAGGGAATGTTAGTGCATGCAAGGTAAAGTAAAATGGTTTAACGCAGAAAAAGGTTATGGTTTCATTGAAACGTCTGACGGCGGCGACGTATTTGTACATTTTTCCGCAATTCAAACAGAAGGCTTCAAAACACTTGAAGAAGGACAAGACGTGGAGTTCGACATTGTCGAAGGCGCACGTGGACCACAAGCCGCTAACGTAACCAAATTATAATCATCCCCGGCATAGCCGACCTACATAATTGGTAAGATGGTTAGCAATGGATAACGCGCTAGCACTGCCCTGGAATTTATTCCAGGGCTTTTTTATGTTTTCTAATTACATAAAAAAGCCCCTTACCCGGTGGTAAGGAGCTCAACGCAACAGAGCATTTACTCTAGAGAACCATCAAAGTCAGCCATCTCCACAAAAATGGTATTGGAGGAGGCAGATTGATTCTCTACACTTCCATCTGGATAGCGGAATTGATAGCGCAGGATGACCTGGGCGATCAGATACGCGCGGAGCGCAGATTCGATGTCGAAAGAGAATACGATGACTGCTTTGTGGTTTGGATCAAGCCGACCTAACGGAATACCTTGGAGCAGGTTAGGATGCGGAAGCGGCACAGAATTCACGGTGACCGTTCGCAGCAAAATGAAATCTTCGGCTGCAAATGGTGCAGTGAGCAAGAGCTCTTCCAGTGGAGTATTGCCGATGTTTTCCACATGGACGGTGAAGGACAGGGTATCTTCTTGGCCGACACGCAGAGCGCTGGAGCTAAGCGTGAGTTTAGGAATGGCTGCAATAACGGTCACGCCAACGGTGTTGGTCTGGGAGGTTTCCTGGATGGTCTCTCCTCCACTACGACGTGAGGTATATTCGATGATGGCCTGGTTGCTGAATGTTCCATCAGCAGGTGCTTCACGAATTTGCGTCTGAAGCGTAAGGGTGAGCGTCTCCCCTGGTGCAATATCCGGGAGCGTGATACCTGCGGCGGGATTAGCACCTGCCTGTGCTTTTTCTTGGATAGTTAGGCTGTTGGGTACATAAATGAGTCCATGCGGCAACGGGTCCGTGAACAACGGATATTGTGCAGAGATCCCCCCTTTGTTAGTAATCTGAATGGTGAAGGTGAGTGTGTCGCCTACAGAGGCATCTGTGGTGTTCACCTTTTTAACTAATTCGAGCAGTGGGAATACAATTGGGATGGTAACGGTATTCGTAGTCAATGTCCCTGATACGACTCTTCCTCCAGGTAACGTAAACGAGTAGGCAAGGGCAGCTTGATTTACGATGTAGCCAGATGGAGGCGTCTCCGATACGGTCACTTGATAAGTCGGTGTCAATGACTGTCCAGGTTCCACAGACCCCAGACTAACACCAACAGCAGGATCGGTTCCCGACAGTGATTGACCATTCAACTGTATGCTGTCAGGAATCAATAGAGTCCCGGCAGGAATGAAATGTTGCAGTGTAACTTCGGATGTTACGTTGCCAAAGTTGTTGAGCAGTACCGTATAAGTAAGGCTTTCTCCTGCGATGGCCTCTGTATTTTCCGTAGAGATAATTGCGGCAAGCTGTGGATCAAAAACAGTTATAGTCACGGTGTTGCTGGTAACCTCGCTCGCACCGTCACTGCCAGCATATTGAAGCCGTACGCTATTGTTTAGACGTCCTCCGAGAGGCAGAGACTTAGGATCCATTCATTGTCTGTCCCGCCTGTAAGCTGCCGATAAATAATGGTTCACCCGGCTTGCTAGAAGCAGGTGGAGAACCGTTAATTCTCAAGCTATCCGGGTTTATGATGGTTCCATTCGGTACGTAATCGGCTAATACTACATCGGTAATGACCGAGCCTCCATCGTTAACAAGAGTCAGCTGATAAGGTACAGCATCCCCTAATGCGACAGTAGACACTGTTGTGCGTAGCACGGCCGACAAGGTTCCTCTAGCAGTAGGGGCTACTTTAACCGAGACAGAAGGTGAAGCAGTTACCAGATTCGTGCTTCGTCCGTCCGGCAGCTGGTAGGAGTAAGCCAGCAGAGCTTGATTCACTAGTGTGCCAGACTCGGAGGCACGAACGACAAGCGCGGAGAAGACCAGTGATGTCCACGTCACCCTCTTGGGCGCTAATCAGCGCCCTACCACGCAAAGTCCCCTGTACGGGCGTGGCAAAGCCACTCACCACCACATTGACCGAGCCTGTAGCGGTACTGACCCCTTCACCACCAACGCGTAGCGACAGGTTACGGAAGGGCAGAGATGGGTTATTGTACACCACAGCCAGCGTCCAGCCGGCATGGTTGGTGTTGGTGGAATCGGGAACCGTGATGGTGCCCGTCACATTTCCGACCGTATATGTCCCTGCACCGCCTTGAATGACTAGATTTGTGACATTCGCTGTTCTCACATAGGTACTGAGACTGGTGACGTTGACTGATGTTGCAGATTCAGGACTGACCGTAGTAGATAAAGCAGGTGTCTGAAATGTGACCGGGTTGTTGGTGCTGGATAATACATTGGTACTGCCGTTCGCATAACTTCCTCCCCAAATAAGCTCAGCGTACAGCACCGTACTGCCCACAGGAAGCACAAGGAATGCTGTCGATGAGTTACTGGTAAAGGCAGAAGTCGTACCGAATGGATACGTGCCGAAGCGAGAGGCTGTATTGGTTGTGATGAAAGCGCCAATGCTGGTCGCTGTTCCCGGCACTCCTACCGAATTAGAGCGTGCCAGCCCAAGTGTATTCCCTAGACAGCCCCCGTCTGATTCGTTACGTAACGCTGAATAAAAGCCATGGATTAGCTTCCTACTTTCCATCTCTTCCAAATCCGTTATCTTGGGATCTCCGTATAGGAAGAGCCAGCTAGGCTGGGTGTAATAATCCTTTCGTATAAATGGCCTGCGTTGTAACCAGGCATTGCATACCGCACAAGCCCATGTACCTGATCCAGCGGGAAAAGGGCACCCCCTTTTTCCATAAAATCACTTAGCATGAAGCCCAAAATAATTGTTTGTTATGACGTCAGCGGAGCAATTTTTATATATGCACACATTATTCACATATGTATGCAAGTCAAATTTAAACAGACTTGTTTTCAAAGAATGACGTTATGGGAAGCGTTTTAGCGAAAAAAGAAGAACTTTGTAAAATAGCTTCGAAATGTTGGTCTCTTTTTTTACTTGGCGTTAACATATGTGCTATACTGAAGGGGCAAAGGAGGCGTGCCCTATGAACTTAACAGTACGAGGTCAACAGATCGAGGTTACCGACGCTTTGAAGGACTACGTTGATAAGAAATTCAGCAGACTTGAAAAGTATTTCGATGCACCCCCGACGTCTGATGGAAGTGTAACGTTAAGCACAACCAGAGATTTGCACACTGTAGAAGTAACCATTCCTTTGCCGGGGCTTGTACTCCGTGCCGAAGACGAGAGCGATGATATGTATGCATCCATTGATGCCGTGGTAGACAAGCTTGAACGGCAAATTCGCAAGCACAAAACCAAGCTAAACCGAAAATTCCGTCAGGAAGGTAGTTTGAAAACCCTTTTTGTGGAAGATCCGGCAGGTGGCGTGGCTGTTGCTGAAGATGAGGATGTAGAACTGGATGAGCTGGAAGTCGTCCGCACCAAGCGTTTCTTATTGAAACCTATGGATGTGGAAGAAGCTATTCTTCAAATGAACATGGTTGGACATAATTTCTTTGTATTTTCCAATATTGATAACGAAGAAGTTAACGTAGTTTACAAGCGCAATGATGGTAAATACGGTCTGATCGAACGGGAATAGCCTGTAAGTAGGAACTTTTCACATTTTAAAATGAATAGAACGATTTCGATTGAAGCATGCTTCATGGATATTAGGAAAATGAAAACAAACACGAGCCTTATCCTTGCGAACCTGGCGGGATAAGGCTCTTTTATATGTTTTTTTGTAAATGTAAGGAAAATTCAACTTGGATAAGTGTAACCAAGTTGTGTATTTCGTACGTCAATTGTTTTGGTATCTTTAACCGGATGCAAATCTGGAGGCTGCTTGTGTTGCGGCATGTCCTACAAACTGTTACAATTTATGCAAAGAACATCGCACGATGGGCTGGTACAGCCGGGCCTGTCAAACATATCGGGAATCAATTTCATCATGGACCCTTTCTAATTGTGAAATTGATTCTATTAATTGTTTTGCGCGAAAGGGGTAAACCATGCTAGGAATTGTTAAGAAAATCTTCGGAGATACCAATGAACGTGACGTCAAGCGTTTAATGAAGACGGTTGAACTGATCAATAAGATAGAGCCGGATTTTGAAAAGCTCTCGGATGAGGAATTGCAAGCGAAGACGGCGGAATTTAAAGCTCGGGTCGAACAGGGGACTACGGCTGAAGAAATCTTGCCGGAAGCTTTTGCAACGGTTCGTGAAGCGTCCAAGCGGGTGCTGGGCAAACGTCATTATGACGTACAGTTGCTCGGCGGTATTGCGCTGCATGAAGGTAAAATTGCCGAAATGAAAACCGGTGAAGGTAAAACACTGGTAGGAACACTGCCGGTTTATTTGAATGCTCTGTTGGGCAAAGGCGTGCACGTGGTTACGGTCAATGACTATTTGGCGCAACGTGACAGCGGAGAAATGGGACAGATTTATAACTTCCTGGGAATGTCCGTAGGGCTGAATTTGGCCAATATGGATCATGCCGCCAAGCAGGAAGCGTATGCTTGTGATATCACGTACGGTACAAACAACGAGTTCGGGTTCGATTATCTACGCGATAATATGGTGCTTTACAAAGAGCAGATGGTTCAACGTCCGTTGTACTTCTGTATCATTGATGAGGTCGATTCCATTCTCGTCGATGAAGCTCGTACACCATTGATTATTTCAGGACAAGCTCAGAAATCGACAGAGCTGTATTTCGCGGCCGACCGTTTTGTGAAGAGCCTGAATGTTGAAGAAGATTACACGCTGGATATTAAGGTGAAGTCGGTTGCATTGACCGAAAACGGCGTATCCAAAGCTGAAAATTTCTTTGGTCTCGAAAACTTGTACGATCAGGAAAGTGTTACAATTAATCATCACATTGTACAGGCATTGAAGGCTAATGCTATTATGCGTTTGGATGTGGATTATGTTGTAGCTGACGGTGAAGTTCTGATTGTCGATGAGTTTACAGGTCGTCTGATGGCTGGACGCCGTTATAGTGATGGTTTGCATCAAGCCATTGAAGCGAAGGAAAACATCATTGTACAAAATGAAAGCATGACGCTAGCGACGATTACATTCCAAAACTATTTCCGTATGTACCGCAAATTGGCGGGGATGACGGGTACAGCGAAAACAGAAGAAGAAGAATTCAAAAAAATATATGGTCTGGAAGTGCTCCAAATTCCGACGAATCGCCCCAACCAGCGTGTGGATATGCCTGACGTAGTGTACAAGAGCGTAAAAGGCAAATTCCATGCAGTGGTAGATGAAATCCTGGAGCGTAACAAAAAGAACCAGCCGATATTAGTAGGTACGGTTTCTATTGAAAACTCGGAGCTTCTTTCTGAAATGCTGAAACGCAAAGGCGTTCGTCACAAAGTGCTTAACGCCAAGTATCATGCTGAGGAAGCTGAGATTATTTCCCGTGCAGGTGAAGCTGGCGCAGTTACCATCGCTACCAACATGGCTGGACGCGGTACTGACATCGTACTGGGCGAAGGCGTATCAGAACTTGGTGGTTTGCACATCATCGGTACAGAACGTCATGAATCCCGTCGTATTGATAATCAGCTTCGCGGACGTGCAGGACGTCAGGGTGATCCGGGTTCCACACAGTTTTACTTATCGCTGGGCGATGAGTTAATGAAGCGTTTTGGTGCGGACAACGTACTGAATATGATGGAGCGGTTGGGTTTCGAGGAAGACCAACCTATCGAGAGTCGTATGATTACACGTGCTATCGAATCAGCTCAAAAACGTGTCGAAGGCAACAACTTTGATCAACGTAAAGTCGTTCTCCAGTATGATGATGTAATGAACCAGCAGCGTGCTATTATTTACAAGCAACGCCGTGAGGTGCTGGAATCAGAGAACATCAAGGAAATTGTGTTTGACATGATCAAGCCTGTCATTGAGCGTGTGGTGGAAGCTCATTGCGGTGATGACATTCCTGAAAACTGGGAACTTGAAGAAGTAGCAGAGTATGTGAACAACAACCTGCTTGAGGAAAATACACTTACACGTGACGACCTGTGGGGCAAGGAAAAAGAGGAGATCGTGGATATGATCTTCGAAAAAGTTACCAACAGATACCACAGCCGTGAAGAAATGATTGGCGAAGATATGGTACGCGAGTTCGAGAAAGTTATCGTACTGCGTGCAGTCGATAGCAAATGGATGGACCATATTGATGCTATGGATCAATTGCGTCAAGGTATTCACTTGCGTGCTTACGGCGGTACCGATCCGCTGCGCGAATATCAATTTGAAGGCTTCGAAATGTTCCATGCTATGATCGCTAGCATCCAAGAGGAAGTAGCGACATACATCATGAAAGCACAAATTGAATCCAATCAAGAGCGTCAAGCTGTCATCGACGAAGACAAAATCTCGACGAGTGGTGAACCCGCGGCTCCTAAAAAGAAATCCGCTCCTTCGCGTCCGCGTAGAAAATAACGGATTGAAATTAAGGGAGAGATCTTGAGATACACTATTCCCTGCAGTGCATATAATGGCAGGCGGCAGTTCAACCACTGACCGTCGGCCATTTTGTGCCATACAGGGGTGAGACTGATGTATTCAACTTATAGTTCTTTTGTTTGAGGGTCAGTTTGAATATTGATGAATGGCTAGATTGCTCTCAATTCTTTTAAAACAATTATGACAAGCAAGCAGGTATCTGCTTGTTTGTCAGTTAATTCAGCTCTTGACTCGGCTCACATACCTGAGCCGATTATCTATAAGTCGTTTGACTTTACGGCGGTTGGTAGCGAAGCGGAGGATTTGAATCTGGAGAAGCGTCAGCGTTCGCCTTTGCAGTGAGATGCCCACCTTTGAATGTGTTAATCCAATCAAGGGCATCTCGCTGCAACAGCGATCGTAAGATCAAATCATTCGCGCAGCGTCTCTTCACCCAGCCGTAACTCACAACGCCCCATCCCCCTAACCATATATTAAAAGGAGAATGACATCATGATTGATCCAAGTGTAAAGCATGATTTGCGAGAAATAGGCAAGAAACTAACAAACCTTAGGGGGTCTCTTTGACTTAGATCTCAAACAGGAAATGATTGCAAACTTTGAAGTAAAGATGGCTGCACCTGACTTTTGGGATGATAATGATAAGGCTCAAGGTGTAATTGCAGAAATGAACGCTGTTAAGTCATCAGTAGACAGCTATGAACAGCTTCGTCAGGAATATGAAGACGCTGGTATGATGGCTGAGCTAGCTGATGAGGAAGGCGATGAAACACTGGCTGGAGAGATCGAGAACAGTGTCACTTCTCTGCTGAGCAAGCTTCAGGAGTTTGAATTGCAATTGCTTTTGAATCAGCCGTATGACAAACTTAATGCCATTTTGGAGTTGCATCCGGGAGCAGGCGGAACTGAGTCCCAAGACTGGGGGCAAATGTTGCTACGGATGTATACACGTTGGGCTGAAAAACGGGGCTTTAAGGTAGAGACCCTGGATTATCTAGCGGGTGATGAAGCAGGGATTAAGAGTGTAACACTATTGATCAAAGGTTATAATGCCTACGGCTATCTGAAAGCGGAGAAAGGCGTGCATCGGCTGGTTCGTATCTCTCCATTTGATTCCTCCGGCCGTCGGCATACATCGTTCGTATCCTGTGATGTGGTGCCTGAAATTGCGGATGATGTGGACATTGAAATCCGCACGGAAGATCTCAAAATTGATACGTACCGGGCCAGTGGTGCGGGCGGTCAGCATATTAATACGACCGATTCAGCCGTTCGGATTACGCATTTACCTTCCGGTATTGTCGTAACCTGTCAGAATGAACGTTCCCAGATCAAGAACCGAGAGCGTGCCATGACGATGCTCCGTTCCAAGCTCTACGAGCGTAAGATCGAAGAGCAGCGTCAGCAATTGGACGAAATCCGCGGAGAACAGTCTGATATTGCATGGGGTAGCCAAATTCGCTCCTACGTGTTCCATCCATACAGCATGGTTAAGGATCACCGTACTAGCGTGGAGACTGGCAACGTAGGAGCTGTCATGGATGGCGATCTCGATCCATTCATCGATGGTTACCTGCGCAGCCAAATTAAGCTGGACGCAGAATAATAGCCTGTACGTTTTCCTACAGTCCGCAGACCATGTGCCTGCGGACTGTAGGAATTTTTGTGTAACGGTATTTTTTAACTAAAGGAGAACACGAATGATGTTTCAATTGAATCCTCCCGCTGTCCGCCGAAGACGACGCAAGCCTCTGATTGCCGCCAGCGGACCCGCACGCAACGTGACCGATATTTTACTGATTATACTTGGCTCTTTCATTACAGCGCTGACCTTTAACATGTTCTTGCTCCCAAACCGGATCGCGTCCGGAGGCGTATCGGGCTTGTCTATCTTGGGGGAGGACCTGTTTGGCCTGGAACCCGCCTATACGCAGTGGGGAATGAATATTCCGTTATTTATCGCAGGGGTACTGCTGTTAGGGAAAAAATACGGTTTACGTTCTCTGCTGGGAAGTATTATGCTGCCGCTGTTCGTCTATGTGACGAAGGACTGGGCAGTACCGACAACAAATCCGTTGCTGGCTTCGCTATATGGTGGAATCGGAGTTGGGTTGGGTTTAGGTACCGTGTTTCGGGGCAGGGGTTCGACGGGTGGACTGGCTATTTTGGCGCAGATTATTCAAAAGTATACGGGTTTTAGTCTTTCTCTCTGTGTCATGTTGATGGATGGCACGGTGATTACACTGGCTGGTTTCGCCCTCTCGCCGGAACGGGCGCTGTATGCATTGATCGGCTTGTTTGTAACGGGCAAGGTCATTGATGCCGTGGAAATGGGACTGAGCTACTCCAAAGTGGCTTACATCATATCCAATCAGAAAGAAACGATCACGCAGGCTATTTTGCAGGATTTGGACCGGGGATTGACAGAGCTGGCGGGACGGGGCGGTTACACGAACGAAGAACGTCCTGTGCTTATGGTTGTAGTCGGACAAAACGAGGTAACTCGCCTTAAAACGCTCGTCCGCTTGGTAGACCCAGAAGCCTTTGTGATTATTAGTAATACTCGTGAGGTATTGGGTGAAGGGTTTAAGAAGGAAAGCTGAAACAAAGAGGGCCTTCTGGAGGCATGCTCTTAAATGAATCCATGCAGGAGAGCCCACTAATGTAGTGGGCTCCTCTCTCTTCAGTATGGCTTTACTAGATTCTTTTTACTAATCGTTCAAGCCAATTTGCCGTTTGTCCTTGATTGAAATACGAGGTTGGCGTCCCTTTTACGCCTGTTTTCACCATGAATAGACCGCCCGCTAAGGGTTGATCGGCACTATCATCATCTTGAGCAGTCGTAATATATAACTCATCCAGATGTTCACCGACAAAAGCGCACGAAGTCACACAATTGACGGGGAGTGACACCTCAGCAATCACTTCTCCATGAGCAGGATGGATACGGGAGACACGTTTACCGCCCCATCTCGCGATCCACAACATGCCCTCTGCATCGATTGTCATGCCATCTGGATACCCTTCACTTTCATCCAATCTAGCCACCAGTTGCTTATTCCTAATCGTGCCTTGTGCCACATCGTAATCGAAGGAGACGACCTCCAATGTTGGAGTATCAATGTAATACATTGTACGATGATCTGCGCTCCAGGCTAATCCATTAGATACGGAGGCTTTATCAACCAGTAAGGAGACATGGCCTTTTGTGTTCAAACTATACAATGCTCCTTGCGCGTGTTCGTCGTTTAGGCTCATTGTTCCTGCTAAAAAACGCCCTGCAGGATCGCATTTTCCATCATTAAAACGATTACCTAGTCTACCTTCCTCAGGATCATGGATCAATACTTTGGCCCCTGTCTCAATATCCAAACAATATAGACCGCTAATCAGCGCTACGATTACTTTATTTTTGAGATAAGGTACAACTGCACCAATATGTTCACCAACATCTATTGTACGATCTGTGCACGTAGAAGGATCGTAGATATGCAATTGAAAGCCTTCAATATCGACCCAAAATAAACGTTGAAACCGCTGATCCCAGCTAGGCCCCTCGCCTAACTTTGCTTTTGCATCTATAACGATATTCGCTGTATATGTTTCGATGTGTAGCACTCCTAACATTTTGGATTATTTTCGACCCCAATTATCCGCTTCAGCGGCTCCTCTGCGCAGATTCACTAGATGCAGCCCATGTGATTTGCTCTTGTGTGTAGTGCTACGTGTACTCCCTTCATGTTCAACAAGTTCATAAAGTGCAGCAAATGACCAATCGAGATGAATACCAATATGTGAAATAATTTAAAGGGAATATCCCCCTTTTCTTTATGCAAAACGGCAGACTGTATTCAAGAGGCCCTCTGTTTATTTTTTATTTCCTTTATTATAGCCTGTACTGCCTGCCCGTCAAAAGAATAGGTAAGAGCGCATATTTTAAATTTGGAGGAATAACATGACATGAGGTGTTGTATTTATATGAATAGAGTCGTATAATAATACATATTTCATAGGGACGGAATGGAGGAAGGTCTGTGAGCAGCAAGTTAAAAGTGGCAATTGTCGGTTCCACCGGGTATGGCGGGGTGGAGCTGATTCGTTTTTTGGTTCATCATCCGCAAGTAGAGATTGTATCTGTTATTTCTTCATCCAGCGCGGGTGTCCCAATCAGTGACGGGTTTCCACATCTGACGGACATTGTGGTGCAGGATTTGGACGGTGTCGAAGTCCACGAAATTGCTGCCAAGGCCGATCTGGTTTTCACTGCTACCCCATCGGGCGTTAGTACTAAGTTAGTGCCGCAGCTTCTTGATGCCGGACTGAAGGTCATTGACCTTTCCGGGGACTTCAGGCTTCGAAGCGGGGGAACGTATGAAGCATGGTATAAAAAGCCTGCGGCTTCACCCGAGTATCTCAAGCAAGCTGTATACGGACTCAGTGAGGTGTATGCAGAAAAGCTGGCGGGCGTTTCTTTTATTTCTAATCCAGGCTGTTATCCGACCGCAACATTGCTGGGCATTATTCCTGCACTGAAAGCGGATTGGATTGACCACCGGTCGCTGATTGTAGATGCCAAATCTGGGGTATCCGGCTCAGGTAGGGGAACAAGCCTCGTTTCGCATTATGCGGAAATGAACGAGAATTTTAAAGCTTATAAGGTGAATAAGCACCAGCACATCCCTGAGATCGAACAGGTACTGGGTGATATTGCGGGCGAGGACGTTACGATTACGTTTACGACACAACTTGTTCCCATGACCCGAGGAATTATGAGTACAATTTATGTCACGCTGAAGGGTGACCATACAGATCAGGATCTTATCGGGTTATACCGGGATTATTATAAAGGGCATCCTTTTGTCCGCGTACGTGGTGAAGGTATATGGCCAGCAACGAAGGAAGTATTGGGTTCGAATTACTGCGACATCGGTTTTGCAGCAGATGCTCGAACCGGGCGCCTTACGATTATTTCCGTCATTGATAATGTTGTGAAGGGTGCCGCTGGACAGGCGATTCAGAATTTAAATTTGATGATGGGATGGGAGGAGAACCTCGGGCTGGGCTTCATACCGGTATATCCGTAAGTAGCAAGTAACCGCAACATGGATACGGAAACGTCAGCGAGCGGAATTTCGAATACAGGCAGCTGTCATTCATCGAATATGTTGCGAACGAGGGCACATAATTATGGGCAAAGTAGAGTTTACAGTAGTAAACGGAGGCAACATCGTAACTCCGCGTGGCTTTACAGCCGGGGGATTACACTGCGGACTGAAAAATTCGTACCGCAACGATATGGGCGCGATTCGTTGCGAGGTAGAAGCGACAGCTGCTGCGGTGTACACCACCAATGTGTTTCAGGCTGCACCGCTGAAGGTGACCCGCGAGAGCTTGGCAGATGGTCGATTGCAGGCAGTAGTGGTGAACAGCGGGAACGCCAATGCCTGCACGGGACAACAAGGAGAGCAAGATGCCTACGCTATGCGTTCGGCTACGGCTCATGAACTGGGTGTTGCTGAGAGCAATGTAGCCGTCGCCTCGACGGGCGTGATCGGTGAGCATTTGAAAATGGATTGTGTGCTTGGCGGTATATCCTCTTTACCTGCCCGTATGAGCGGGGCAAACGATGGAGCAGAGCAATTTACGCAAGCCATTCTGACAACGGATTTAGTTAAAAAGGAAGCGTGTGTGGCGGTTGAAGTGGACGGTGTGACCGTACACATCGCCGGGGCGGCCAAGGGATCTGGCATGATACATCCGAATATGGCAACAATGCTCGCTTTTATGACCTGTGATGCAGCGATCGGACAGACGGCGCTTCATCAACTATTAAAGCAGGCAACGGATACCAGCTTTAATATGATTACGGTGGATGGGGATACGAGCACGAACGATATGCTAATCGCCATGGCGAGCGGACTGGCTGGCAATCGTGAACTGCACGTAGGGCATCCCGATTGGGACGCTTTTGCCGAGGCGTTCACCTATATCTGCCGAGAGTTGGCGAAGGCAATTGCTCGCGATGGAGAGGGTGCTACGAAGCTGGTAGAGGTGTCTGTAAGCGGAGCGGTAAGCGATGCGTCCGCTCAAGCGATAGCTAAGACGGTGGTTGGGTCCAGTCTGGTCAAGTCAGCCGTCTTCGGAGCAGATGCGAATTGGGGACGGATTATTGCGGCCGTAGGGCGTGCTGGAGAGCCCGTTAATCCAGATACGGTAGATATTCGCTTGGGTGATATTGTTGTGCTAAGCCAATCGAGTCCGGTCGCTTTTGACGAAGAAGAGGCGCTAGCCTATTTGAGGGGAGATACGGTGCAAATTATTGTTGATTTGCATCACGGGAACGGAACCGCTACAGCATGGGGTTGTGACTTAACCTACGATTATGTGCGGATAAACGCTGCTTATCGGACATAGAGACCAGAATAAAATACGGATTGAATAAGGATAGTAGATAATAGAAACAACGAGCGGATGGAAGTCCAGTATCATTTGAAAATTGCACGGATATGCAGAGAAGAAAAGGAGAGATGATATGCAATCGGCAGTGGAACACGCGGATCAAGCGAATCATGCGGGAGTGGCACGTCGTAATTTTGTGATGAAATGCGGAGGAAGTACGCTGGCTGCGTTACCTGATTCCTTTTTTGAAGATTTGGCGCGTTTGCAGTCGGAAGGTCTTCAACCTGTCATTGTACATGGCGGTGGCCCTGCGATTTCCGACAACTTGGCGAAGCTGGGGATCGAAACAGAGTTTATTCATGGATTACGCAAAACGACCGAACCTGTGCTGGATGTCGTGGAAATGGTACTGGCAGGCAGCATTAACAAGCAGATTGTACGTAGAATAGGGATGCATGGGGGCCGAGCGTTGGGGTTGTCAGGCAGTGATGGCTATTTAATCGAAGCCAAGCCTGTGTCGAATGCCGCTGAGGTCGGTTGGGTCGGAGAGGTAACGTCCGTTCAAGCCTCGATTATTACAGGTGTACTGGATATGGACTATATGCCTGTTATTGCACCCATCGGGATTGATCGATCTGGTCAGCGTTACAACATTAATGCGGATACAGCGGCGGGTGCGGTAGCCTCTCATCTGGGGGTCAGTCGGATGATCGTCGTTACAGATGTACCAGGCATATTGAAGAAGTATGGCGGAGAAAAGAAAGTGCTGGATTCTATCACCGTACAGGAGATTGAGGATATGATCAGCACAGGTGAAATATATGGTGGTATGATCCCGAAAGTGAGAGCGGCTATTGCCTGTATCCACGGCAAAGTGAAGGAAGTCGTCATTGTGAACGGTAGCGAACCGCAGGTACTAAGCCGTGTGCTGGGCGGAGAATCGATTGGAACACGCATCGTGCGTATGCAGTAATTGCAATATATAGCTCGACCTATATAACCAAACGATAAAGGAGCGTGAACATAATGAGTAAGGAACCGAATACGCTGGTGAGCGAGGAAATGCCAAGTACGGATGGAAGCGGAGTGCAAACGGAAAAGGTGTCGGCAAAAGCGCAGACAGAAAGCTCCCTTTTTCCAACCTACGCAAGATACCCGCTTACACTGGTGAAAGGACAAGGAAGCTGGCTGTGGGATGATCAGGGCAAGCGTTATCTGGATTTCATGTCAGGCATTGCCGTTACCAATCTCGGCCATGCGCCTCAAGCAGTAGCTGAACGATTGAAAAAACAGATCGATGAATTGTGGCATGTATCCAATTTGTTTCATATTCCGGGGCAAGAACGGGCTGCTGCCTTGCTGACAGCCAATAGCAGCGCAGATGCCGTGTTTTTCTGCAACAGCGGGGCCGAAGCGAACGAAGCTGCAATTAAGTTGGCGCGTCGTTACCACCAGAAGGTAAAGCAGACCGGTCGCTACGAAATCATTACGTTCACGCAATCCTTTCACGGACGGACGCTGGCAACCTTGACCGCTACGGGTCAGGACAAAGTTAAAGAGGGCTTTTTACCGCTTCCTGCCGGGTTCAAAAGTGTTCCGCTTCATGATCAGACGGCTCTTGAAGCAGCCATTAGTGAGCATACGGCGGCAATTATGCTGGAAATGGTGCAGGCCGAAGGTGGCATGTATCCGGTAGACCCTGCTTTCGTAGATGTGATTACAAAGCTGTGCCGCGAGCATGGTTTGCTGCTGATCATTGACGAGGTACAAACAGGTATGGGACGGACGGGCAAGCTGTTTTCCTTTGAGCATTATGGTATAGAGCCGGATATCTTTACATTGGCGAAAGGACTGGGCAGTGGTTTCTCTGTGGGTGCGATGCTAGGCAAAGGATATTTGCGTGAAGCGTTCACAGCGGGCAGTCATGGTTCTACCTTTGGAGGTACGCCACTTGCTATGGCAGCGGTTCAAGCTACTATTGAAACGATTATTGATGACAAGCTAACAGAACGTGCAGCTGAGATGGGAGATTACCTTTTCCATAGTCTGCAAAAGCAGCTTGGAGATAGCCCTTTTGTAAAGGATATCCGTGGAAAAGGTCTGATGGTTGGTATTGAGTGTGCGGAACCGGTAGCGGAGCTTGTTTTGGCAGGACAGAAGAAGGGCATTCTGTTCATTACAGCAGGACCGAACGTGATTCGTCTGTTGCCTAACTTGTATGTAACGAAAGACGAAATAGATCAGGCTGTAACCTTGATTGCTGAATTGATTCGGGAGCATGTGGCTTAGTGTAAAGGCCAAATTATCATAGACTAGAGTGTAAAAGGAGACGATAGCATGAGCCAGAGCGGCGCACTGCAGCAGATGAATTTGAAAGGACGGGACTTCCTGGAGCTGGACGATTACTCTCCAGAGGAAATCCAGTATTTAATTGATCTCGCCATTGAAATTAAGCGTAAGCACAAAAACGGGGAAACTTATCAGCCGCTAAAAGGGAAGACGCTCGGACTGATTTTCGAAAAATCCTCTACACGTACACGGGTATCTTTCGAAGTCGGTATGTATCAATTGGGCGGGCATGCCCTTTTCCTCAGCAAAAATGACATTCAACTGGGACGCGGCGAACCGATTAGCGACATGGCTCAAGTCATGTCACGTTATCTGGATGGCATTATGATTCGTACCTTTGGACACGATAATGTGGTAGAGTTGGCACGTTATGCGTCCGTTCCTGTGATCAATGGTTTGAGTGATTTGGCGCATCCATGCCAAGTGCTGGCTGATTATCAAACCTTGTATGAGCAAAAGGGTAAGCTAAAAGGGCTCAAATTGGCTTACATCGGAGACGGTAACAATATGGCTCATTCCCTCTTAATTGGGGGAGCAAAGCTTGGAGTGCATGTGTCCATTGCAAGTCCAGTTGGTTACGAGCCCGACCCGAATGTGGTCGCAGCTTCCCGTGAAATTGCCAAACAGACAGGGAGTGAGATCGTTATAACTCAGAGTCCGCAGGAAGCAGTACAAGATGCGGATGCGATCTACACAGATGTGTGGGCGAGCATGGGGTTTGAGGAAGAGCAGAAGGAGCGGGAGCTTGCTTTTGCCGACTTTCAGGTGAATGAGGAGCTGGTCAAGCTGGCGAAGCCGGATTATTTATTCTTGCATTGTCTGCCTGCGCATCGTGGGGAAGAAGTAAGTGCAGGTGTAATCGATGGTCCGAATTCGGTCATCTTTGATGAAGCAGAGAATCGTCTGCATGCGCAAAAAGCGCTGTTAGTTGCTTTAATGGCATAAGATTTAAGATTGATAGGTATTGATAGGTAAAGAAGATAAAGGCTAGAAGCATTCGGGGAGGACTTCAACAATGGCAAAAGAAAAAATCGTACTCGCATATTCCGGCGGTCTGGATACGTCGGTCATTCTGAAATGGCTCAAAGAAACTTATGATGCTGAAATCATCGCATTCACCGCAGATATCGGTCAAAAGGAAGAACTGGACGGTTTGGAGGAAAAAGCACTCGCTACAGGGGCTTCCAAAGTGTACATTGATGATCTGCGTGATGAATTCGCCAAGGATTTTATCTATCCGATGTTTCAGGCGGGTGCTTTATATGAAGGACAATATTTGCTCGGAACGAGTATTGCACGTCCATTGATCGCTAAGCGGATGGTCGATATTGCGATTGCCGAGGGAGCAACAGCCATTGCTCACGGGGCAACAGGCAAAGGTAACGATCAGGTACGCTTCGAGCTGAACGCGGCGGCGTTGACGCCGGATATCAAGGTGATCGCACCTTGGCGGCTGGAAGAGTTCCGCAATCAGTTCCCGGGCCGTGCAGAAATGATTGCCTATGCGGAAAAACACGACATTCCGGTAACTGCTTCTGCAGCCAAGCCATACTCCATGGACCGTAATCTGCTGCATATCAGCTATGAAAGCGGCGTGCTGGAGGACCCTTGGTTTGATCCAAGTGCTCCTGAAAATAAAGGAATGTTCTTGCTCAGCAACGCGCCTGAGGACGCTCCTGATGAAGCAGAATATTTGGAGTTGGAATTTGAAGCAGGTAACTGCGTCGCTTTGAACGGAGAACAGCTAAGTCCATTGCAAGTGATGGAAAAACTGAATGAGCTCGGCGGCAAGCATGGTATCGGACGTGTGGATATGGTAGAGAACCGTTTTGTCGGCATGAAAAGTCGGGGAGTCTATGAGACGCCGGGCGGTACGATCCTGTTCACTGCTCACCGCAAAATGGAATCCATCACGATGGATCGCGAGGTTATGAATCTGCGTGATAGTCTGATTACCCGTTATGCTACCTTGGTTTATAACGGTTTCTGGTTCGCACCAGAACGTGTCGCTTTGCAGGCTCTGGTTCATGAAAGTCAGAAAAATGTCAGTGGTACCGTGCGCGTGAAGCTGTACAAAGGCAACGTTATCGGCGCAGGCGTTAAAAGCCCGGTTAGCTTGTACAACCCGGACATTGCAACCATGGAAGCCGACCCGACACAAGCCTACGATCAAGGCGATGCAACAGGCTTTATCCGCTTGAATGCTCTGCGTTTAAAGGTCAACGCAGGCGTAACACAAAATCATAAATAATGATGTAACCTAAAAAATGTACGGAATGCGGGCCGTTCTTGTCCAAACGACGAGGGCGGCTTGTATTGCAGAGAGGGGATCATGCAATGAGTAAGCTATGGGGCGGACGGTTTACGAAGCAAACGAACAAGTTGGTAGAGGAATATACGGCTTCTATCGGGTTTGATCAGGCGTTGGCGGAAGAAGATATTCAAGGTAGTTTGGCTCATGTGGCCATGCTGGGGAAATGCGAAATTATTCCGCAGGAGGATGCAGACACGATCAAGGAAGGATTGCAAACGGTCCTGGAGCGTATCCGCCGTGGGGAAATTGAATTTTCCGTTTCGGATGAGGATATTCACATGAATATCGAAAAAAATCTAATCGAGGCCATTGGTCCGGTCGGAGGTAAGCTGCACACGGGGCGCAGTCGTAACGATCAGGTAGCAACGGATATGCACTTGTATTTGCGAGGACGTGTGGTATCGCTGGTGGGTATGCTGCATGACGTACAAGCTGCATTAATCGGCCAGGCAAAGGATAATCTGGACACGATTGTACCTGGATACACACACTTGCAGCGTGCGCAGCCTATTTTATTTGCACATCATCTGCTGGCGTATGTATCTATGCTGGAGCGTGATATTGACCGACTCAAAGACAGCTATAAGCGGATTAACGTGTTGCCGCTCGGTGCTGGCGCTTTGGCCGGGACCACTTTTCCGATCGACCGTCACTTTGTAGCCGAGCAACTGGGGTTTGATGGCGTATATGAAAATAGCCTAGATGCCGTCAGCGACCGGGATTTTATCGTAGAGTTCCTGGCTGGCGCCTCGCTGATTATGACGCATTTGTCTCGTCTGAGCGAAGAATTGGTGCTATGGAGTAGCACGGAGTTTGGTTTTGTCGAGCTGGATGATGCTTTTTGCACAGGCAGCAGTATTATGCCGCAGAAGAAAAACCCGGACGTACCGGAGCTGGTACGTGGTAAAACCGGACGTGTCTATGGAAACCTCGTGGGCTTGTTGACCGTACTGAAATCCTTGCCGCTGGCATACAACAAGGATATGCAGGAGGACAAGGAAGGGATGTTCGATACCGTTGCCACGCTGGAAGGAGCCTTGCAACTGTTCGCACCGATGATCGCCACGATGAAGGTGAACAAGGATCGTATGCGTCAAGCAGTCAATCAGGATTTTTCCAACGCAACGGATATTGCGGACTTCCTGGTCGGCAAAGGGCTCCCGTTCCGTCAGGCGCATGAGGTCATTGGCAAAACCGTACTGTATTGCATCCAGCATGGAAAATACTTGCTTGATCTGACACTGGACGAATTCCAGCAGTTTTCGGATCTGTTTGACGAGCGTATCTATGAGGTACTTCAACCAGAAGCGGTAGTGAATGCACGGAATGTATATGGCGGAACCGCTACCGGGCAGGTACAGGCAGCTATTGGGCGCAGTGAACAGCTCCTGGCGAATACATCAACATGGTTTGAAGGGCACAAGCCGAAAAATTAATCAGTAAAGAAAGATATTATTCTCTTGCATAGCAGCGGGATGCTGTGTAAAATCAAATTTTAAGGAATTAGCAATCTAAGTTTCAAAGGCACCGTTCGCGGTGTCTTTTGTGTTTTTTGGGGCATTAATTCATAGTTCCAAATACCTATTAATACACTGGTATGAAAGTTTCTAGAATTTACATTTTTGTATACTACACCTATGATGATTATGGTAGAATAGCACTAAGTTTTTCATCGAATTACCAATTTAATAGGACAAGAACTATATTCAATAAGTAAATGTCAAGTTACTAGGGGCTCTTTTGAACAGGCGAATTTCATAAATGTGTAAATGAAGGGCTTGAATGAGAACATAGGTATGTCCTGGTTTTGGGAGAACGGTAAGTAAAAGCTCTAAAGTAGCGACGTAGCTGAAGGCAGAGTCGGGATGATCCAGGGAGGTATTATGAGAACTAAAAGGACAGCGCGTCAGTTAAAGAGCGCTTGGATCGGTTATCGCGCTTCTGAAGCCGATCAACTGATATCTTCATTGCATGAGGAACGGGTGCAAGCGGAGGAGTTACTGCGTGAGGAGCGGGAACTTTTCCACGCGGCGCTGGAACGGAAAAAGCAGCGGGATGGGGAGTTAAAGCAGCTGCTTGCGGATGCGCTTGCGGAAGAGCGGCGCTGGATTGAAAGGGCGGGAATTCATGGGTGACAAGCTTAGATGGCAGGTTGGAGGAGTTTCAATTCGCCAAACCAAGAGAAGAATAAAAGAAGAGCGTCAGCGAATCGAACAACTGCAACAACAGCTAGAGGCTCAGCGGTTAGAGCAGGCCCCGGAACTGTACAAGCTTGATTTTCATATCGAAGAGTTGGAACGGCGACTTCAGGATACAGAACTTCGTATCCAGGCGATACAGAACGCCAATGATACAGCAGCAGCTGTGGAACAATTGCTGGATGAAGGGTTACAGGATGGACAGGTGCAGGAGGCTCAAGTCCAATATGCATCTGGGCAGGAACAGGTAGCGACAGGAACCGCTATGGGCGCTGCTTCCAGTATCCCTGGTACGGAAGGCCAAGAGGCAGTAAGAGGAACGAAGAGCGGACGAAACGGCAAGGCCCGTCTGGGGGATCAACTGGTGGAGAACGGGATGATCACCCGCGATCAGCTGACAGATGCCATCCGCAACCAGAAGCGTTACGGTGGCAGGCTGGGCGATATTCTTGTAGAAATGGGCTTCATTACAGCCGAGCAGCTACAGGAACAGGTTGGCGGCGATGAGTCCAAGGAGCGCCTAGGCGATATGCTGGTTCGTTCCGGCTATATATTACCGGAACAACTGGAGCGCGCACTGGAGTTCCAGGCGAAGAGCGGCGGACTACTGGGAGACATCTTACTATCATTGCAAATGCTGGAACCTGCGGACTTGTACCGCGCGATTGCTACACAGAACCGAATCGGGCGAATTGGTGAGGAGCTCGCGCTGGATGCGGCGTATAAACTACCCGAGCAAGTGGCGATGGCATATGGCGTGGTCGTCATCCATCAATATATGAACCGTTATATTGTGGCGGTCAGCGATCCGCTGCCAGAAGAGCGACGCTTGAAGCTGGAGGAAATTTTGGGTATGCCGGTAGAGCAGGTGCTCGCTACGAAGGAAGAGATGGAGCAGCTCTGGGGTAAAATCTACGGTGAAGAAATGATGCAGGAGAGCACGACCGGGCTATTGGAAAAAGAACCACACAATTCAGCACGGACGACCTTTACAAAGGGACAGCTCTGGGTGTTCGCGGCCATGGGTATGATTACACTGCTCGGTCTCCTCTGGAACAGTTGGAAAACGGTGTTGATCATCAATATGATGATTCAGCTGTTTTATTTTGCGATGACGCTATTTAAATTTGGCATCATTTATCTCGGTTCCCGGCGTGGGGCACAGCTTCGTTTTACGAAGGAAGAGGTTGACGCCATGGATGAAAAGAAACTGCCGATCTATACCATTCTTGTACCTATGTATAAGGAAGCGGGCGTGCTTCCGATGTTATTGCGGAATTTGGAGCAACTGGATTATCCAAAGTCCAAGCTGGATGTGCGGCTGCTGATTGAAGAGGACGACATAGAGACGATTGAGCTACTTCGGGAAATGAAGCTACCGGCCTATTACACGACACTAGTCGTTCCAGACGGTTTGCCGAAAACCAAGCCGAAGGCATGTAATTACGGACTTATTCGGGCACGTGGCGAGTTTGTCGTGATTTACGATGCTGAGGATCGTCCCGACGCTGATCAGCTTAAAAAGGTCATTGCAGCGTTCGATTCACTCCCTGAGCATTATGCGTGTATTCAGGCGAAGCTCAACTATTTTAATAGTACACAAAATCTGCTGACCCGCTGGTTCACTCAAGAATACAGTATGTGGTTCGAGTTACTGCTGCCGGGTATTATGCAGTTAGATACCCCAATTCCGTTAGGCGGCACATCCAATCATTTTCGGGTATCTGTATTAAAAGATATTAATGCGTGGGACCCCTACAATGTAACCGAGGATGCTGATCTGGGCATACGTCTGTATAAAGGCGGCTACAAAACTGCTATTGTCGATTCCCGCACATGGGAGGAAGCTAACAGCCGCGTGGGCAACTGGATTCGTCAGCGGTCACGCTGGATCAAGGGGTATATGCAGACATGGCTGGTTCATATGCGAAATCCGGTTAAGCTGGTGCGCGAAGTGGGCTGGAAAGGCTTTTTCGGCTTTCAGGTGATGATTCTGGCAACTCCGATGTTGCCGTTGCTGAATCCGATTTTTTGGGGGTTGCTTATTTTATGGTTTGGCTGGGAGTTGTCCTTTATTCCCAAGCTATTCCCGGGTTATGTGTATTACCTGGCCAGTGCGGAGTTTTATATCGGTAACTTTCTGTTCGTATTCAGTAATGTGGCCGGAATGTATTGGGTCATCGGGGAACTGGAAGAGCGCGGTGAACGAACATTTTCATACGCGATGGTCAAATACGGGCTACTCTCGCCGTTATATTGGGTACTTATGAGTATAGCTGCGGTGAAAGCAGCTTGGCAGCTCATTACCAAGCCGTTCTATTGGGAGAAGACCACGCATGGTCTGACCGATATGCACGACTTGGATGATACCCCGGCACAGTCCTCCTGAATATGAAGAAAGAAGGAGCAAGAATGGAGACAAAAACACCTTTTTTATCCGTCGTCATTCCCATGTACAATGAAAGCTCACATCTCGAGCGGTCGCTTAAGGTAATTGATGGGGTATTGTCTGTTGTCACCTCACGCTATGAGCTCATCATAGTAGATGATGGTTCCAAAGACGATACGTGGCTCAAGCTGTCCGAATTGTCCCGTCGTATGCCCTCTTTGCTCGCGCTCCGGCTGAGTCGGAATTTCGGTAAGGAGCTGGCGTTGTGCGCAGGTCTGGAAAATGCCTCTGGCGATGCGATTATTGTCATGGACGGTGATTTGCAGCATCCTCCTGAAATGATTGGAGAAATGGTACGTTTATGGCAAAATGAAGGTTATGATTTGGTCGAATGTGTGAAAGAATTTCGGGGAGAAGAGTCGGTGGGCAAAAAGCTCGGTGCTTCATTGTTCTACGCGACCCTGAACCGCTTGACGGGCTTTAATCTCAAGGATGCCTCCGATTATAAGCTACTGGATCGACGAGTGGTGGATGCCTGGATGGCGATGCCAGAGCGGATGCCGTTTTTCCGCGGGATGACAGCCTGGCTAGGTTTCCGCAAAACCCAGATTTCATTCCGGGTGGCTCCACGCGAAGAGGGGCCAAGCCGCTGGAGTCCGTTAGGGCTGATTCGACTGGCAGCAGAAGCGATCGTTTCGTTTTCAACAGTACCGTTGCGGGTAGTAAGTCTGATGGGCCTCATTTTTATGCTGATTTCAGTCGTATTGGGGATTCAGACCTTAATGCGCAAATTAACGGGTGACGCTGTGACCGGTTTTACCACTGTGATTTTGCTGCTCTTGATTATTGGCAGTGTACTCATGCTGTCGATTGGAGTGGTAGGAGAATATATTGCCGCCATATATCACGAAGTCAAAGCTAGGCCTCGCTATCTGATAGCAGATAAACGGGCGAATGCTGACCGATTGTGGGTGGACAGGGAGTTTAATCAACATGATCAGACGTTCATATCTAAAGTATCCAATCATTAAATACGGTATTGTGGGGTTGCTAGGTACAGGTATCCATGTGGGTGTGCTTGTGCTGCTGGTGGAGTTGTTTACGGTACCAGCAGTAACGGCTACTACAATCGGATTCGTGGTTACATTGCTCGTTTCGTATGTGCTGAACCGAAACTGGACGTTCGAGCCTACCGGCGAGGGAAGTCGCACCCAGTTTCTTAAATATTTATTGGTCTGTACCTGTGGCTTGCTCTTAAATGCTGCTCTGATGTACGTGACCATTCACTGGATCGGTTGGTCGTATCTGATCGGTGAAGTACTAACTACCATCATCGTGCCTGTTCATAATTATTTCTGGAACCGCTACTGGATCTTCTCCGTTCCGCAACAGCGTCAGAAAGAGGTTTCATGATTTTAAGAAAACACGGAAAATTTCTATCATTGTTTGCTTGTATTACTGCTCTTGAACTGGCCGTGGGCGTGTATTTTGCATGGTATCTTGGTTATATGCATACCGATGCGCTCAGTCGAGTGGCTAACGCATTTTATGTGCTATACAGTCGTGACCCACACTTGGGTGCTATCGGGTTTGTATGGAATCCCCTGCCCAGTTTGATGGAACTGATTGTGCTGTTGTTTTATCCTTTATTTCCAGCACTCGCTTCCCACGGGCTGGCGGCAGTGATTGTGAGCAGCCTGTTTGCAGGGGCGAGCGGGGCATTATTGTATGCGACGGGCAAACAGTTGGGGCTTCACGGTGCAACCAGCTTGCTGATTGCGCTATTATTTTCACTGAATCCATTTATGTTTCTGTTTGGCTTCAACGGTTTAAGTGACTCGCCATATATCTTTTTCATCCTGTTGACAGTGAGTCGATTTTGTATGTGGTTGAAGGACCGCAAGGCGGCGAATTTGATCGTATCCGGTTTTGCGCTTGCACTGGCTTTTTGGGTACGCTATGAAGCGGTTCCGCTTGGCGTTGCGATGGCTTTGGGTGTATTGCTGACGATCTTTTTTCTGCATAGATGGCGTACAAACAGAGAGAGGGTTAGAACGGAATTGTCTTTAAAAGAGCGCCTGTACAAGGTGGAAGCGACATGGCTTCTATTGTTGTTGCCACTTGTTTTTTCCGGTCTGCTGTGGCTCTTTTTTAACTGGATTATCATGGGCGATCCGCTTTATTTTTTACGCTCGCAATATTCCAATTCCACACAATCAGCGGCTTTGTTAGAGGATCAACGCTTTGTGGCCATGTTTGCCCACCCTGTGCTGATGCTAAAGTTTATCGGGCAACGAACCTTATGGTATGCTGCTCCGTTGATTGCCATTTTGCTCATACGATTGTTGGACAAACGTCTGTTGAGTTGGAGCACGCTTACGCTATTAGCAATCTTTTTATCGGTGCCTGGACTTCAGCTTTTGCTGATGCTCAAGCATTCTTCTTTTGGGTGGTTCCGATATTTTATGTATGTGTTCCCGATTACGGTTGCCTGGTTGCCGTATGAGCTAAGTTTATTGAAGGGAAAAATGAGGGGGATCGGAATCTCTCTGGTAACAGCAGGAATGTTGGTAACAGCAGGCTTGTTATCCTACGCACTGACGAACCCCGCGATTGCAGCAGATGAACACAGCTATTTGACGCATAGTGGTAATGAAAGCTACGAACGTCAAATTATTGAGCGGAAAATAGCGCCGTGGCTGGATGAGCATTATGGTACATCTCTCATTTTGACAGATTCTTATGCCGCCTATCCGATCATTTTGAGCAGCAAAATTCCGAAGAAGTTTATGATTACGAGTGATTTTGATTTTGGGGAATCTTTAGTGGATCTGCCTGCTTCCAAGGTGGATTATGTGTTGATCACGCGCTTGGTGGATGGGGTATCGCTGGATCAGGTAAATCGGAACTATCCTGATTTGTTCGAAAAGGGAGCGTCGTGGGCCTCACTGGTACATGACTTTGACGGGCAGTGGCGACTGTACAAAATAAAGCATGAAGAATCGAAATAATTATTATATTTTAGTGCATCGTAGCGGAGCGAAGAATACAGCTGTAGGGTGTGAGTGGGCTACAGCTGTATCACCGCAAGAAGTTTGAGGGGGAACGAGAGGAATGTCCTTTCGCAAATGGTCTGCAAGCAGATGGATGGCTATAGGTCTGTTTGTATTTATACTTGCGTTGGAGTTGTCTGCGGGCATCTATTTCAGCTATGTTCTGGGATATATGCACACAGACGCGCTCAGTCGCGTAGCTAATGCATTTTATGTGTTGTACAGCCGTGACCCGCATCTGGGCGCAATCGGATTTATCTGGAATCCACTACCTAGTCTTCTGGAAATGGTGATTCTACTGCTGTATCCAATCTTTCCGGCATTAGCCACCTATGGATTGGCTGCTGTCATTCTTAGTGCTACCTTTGCCGCTTTGACTGCTATGCTGCTGTATCGGGCGGGGGTCAGAACAGGGCTTAGCTCAGGGATGAGCATCATGCTGGCACTGCTGTATGCACTGAATCCGTTTATTTTACTGTTTGGTGCCAATGGGCTGAGCGATTCGCTATACATATATTTCATTATGATGACGGTGATTGAGTTTGCATTGTGGCTCAAGGATCGCATGACGGCAAGTCTGATTGTTTCTGGATTAGCGCTTGCCATGGCGTTCTGGACTCGTTATGAAGCGGTTCCTCTGGGCGTGGCAATGGCGGGTGGAGTGGTATTGGCGATCCTGTTTCTACATCGAAACATGGGCAGACGTGAGCTGGCCTTGCGAGAAAAATTGCACAAGGTCGAGGCAACTTGGTTACTGCTTCTGCTCCCCGTGGTCTTTTCCGGGCTGTTGTGGATTTTCTTCAACTATCTCATTATGGGGAATGCTTTTTACTTCCTGAATTCGGAGTATTCGAACACAGCCCAATCGGCAGAGCTTCTGAATGATGATAAGTTTGTAGAGATTTTCTCCAATCCGCTGGTGGCCTTGAAATTTATTGCTTCCAAAACACTCTGGTATTCGGTACCGTTGTTTGCTATTCTGTTCATTCGTCTGTTAAGTGGACGCTTGTTCCGATGGGGAACACTGATTATTTTGCTGCTGTTCCTGTCAGTGCCGGGGTTGCAGTTTTTACTCATGATGAAGCAATCTTCGTATGGGTGGTTTCGTTATTTTATGTACGTGTTCCCAATTACTGTAGCTTGGTTGCCCTATGAGCTGAGCCAGCTTCAGGGACGATGGCGGAGGGCAGCCTTTGGCCTGGTATCCGTCAGTCTGCTGCTTACCGCTGGATTACTTTCCTATGCGTTGACTCGCCCGGATATTGCACCGGATGAGAACAGCTTTCTCACACGAACGGGTAATGTGAACTATGTGAGACAGGAGTCAGATCGTAAGATTGCCGTCTGGTTGGATGAGCATCTGCCGAAGTCTACCATTATGACCGATTCGGCCTCAGCCTACACCATGATTGTCTACAGCCAATATCCCAAACGCTTCCTGATCACCAGTGATTATTCGTTCAATAAGGCATTAAGTTATCCGCAGGATAACCATGTGGATTATGTCCTTGTACCTAAGATCATGTCAGGCATGCCACTGAGTAAAATCAATATGGTATATCCGAATTTATATGAAAAAGGCGCTCCATGGGTCCAGCTTGAACGTGAGTTTAACGGTGAGTGGCGCTTGTACAAGGTGCTACCCAAGTCACTAACTAAAGAATCTCCATCGACGGAGACCACGACAAATCCGTAATGTGCAAAAAAATCCCCGAGCCTATCCCTTCGCCATGGTGCGATGAGGGAAGCTGCGGGGATTTTTTTAACCTGTTTAGTGCTCTTTGAGTGGTAGCCACGCCAGTACATCCTGAATTTTCGCGTCCCAGTATCCCCATTCATGAGCCCCAGGACCTTCTTCGTAGGTCAGCGGAACTCCGGTAGTATTACATGTTTCACGGAAAGCCTGATTTCCCTTATATAGGAAATCCTCCGTGCCGCAGCATTGGTAAAGCCGGGGAAGCGAGGTCCCCAAGGCAGCATGACGTTGTAACAGTTCCAGCAAGTCGTGATCCGTTCCACGTATTTCATCTGGACCAAAAATGTTAAGCCATTCCGCTGGACTCATCGCATTTTGCATAGGATCGGTGCGTGATGCGTGTAAATCCATGACTCCCGAAAGGCTCGCAGCAGCTGCAAAACGCTCTGGATGCTGGAGTGCCAGTTTGAAAGCACCATATCCACCCATAGAAAGCCCGGCTACAAAATTGTCTTCACGCTTGTCGGACAGAGGAAAGAATGAACGTGCCAAAGCCGGCAATTCCTCACTGACAAAGGTCCAATAAGCCGCTCCTTGCTCCATATTCGTATAGAAACTCCGATGTACTTGGGGCATGACGACAGCTAGGCCCAATGAGGCGACATAGCGTTCAATGGAGGTTCGACGCAACCAGGTTGAATCATCGTCCGACAGGCCATGCAGCAAATATAGCGTCGGATGTGGCCCGGTTCCTTGCTTGCCCTCCAGTCCAATTTGCGAACGGGTTGCCTGAGGAAGAATAACATTCATGGATGTGCTCAGGCCTAGAACTTCCGAATAAAACTGACATTGAATAAGAGCCATAAGAAGACCTCTTTCCTAGGGTTTTGTGACCTCATTGCGGTGTTCCAGCATATGACCGAGTATTCATTCAGTATACCTTAGCCTGTCTAAATATACATATCCAAGTGAATAACTAGGTATTAAGTCCCGTTTCTTATTTATCCTACATTAGGTGGGGGTATGGTTATATGGGACGATTTTTTTAATTTGGGGGTTATTTGGGTTTGATTTCTGGTAAAGTGTTTAAAAAAGAATGATGAATCCAATCAGAGGAGGAATTTATAGCATGGGAAAAAAGTTAAGAAACACAGTTACAGGTGTATTGAGTACAGGTCTTATTCTTAGCGCATTCAGTGCAGCGGCAGCTGCTCCCCAAACTACAAGTGGACATTGGGCGGGAGATCAGGTGCAACGCTGGTCAGCCACAGGGCAATTGGACGGGGCGGTAAAACCAGATGCGGCGATCACACGTGCCGAATTTATTGTTCTTTTGAATCGCAGCTTGGGAACGTTCACACAGGAAACTCCAGCAGTGACAGACGTAACATATGCGGGTGGTGTGAAAGTAAATGGTAATGGAAGCAGAACGTTCACAGATGTTCCAGCTTCGCACTGGGCATACAACGAGCTGACAAGTGCCGTGAATGCAGGCTACATAAGCGGCTATGCAGATAACAAGCTCAAACCAAATGGTAAGGTAACACGTCAAGAGGCTGCGGCTATCGTAGGCAAAGCTATTGGACTGACTGCGGGTAACGCAGCAGATGTTACTAAATTCATTGACTCCAACAAAATTGGGTCTTGGGCGAAGAAAAGTGTAGCGGCAGCTGCGGAGCAAAAAATCATCAACGGTTATCCAGATGGTAAATTCCAGCCACTGAAGTCGCTGACTCGTGCAGAGGCGATTGCTATTCTGGACGCTGCCTCCGGTTACAACCTGAGCTCTGTCGATAATCTGACGACGACTCCTGGTGGAACGGTGACGGACTCCACATACAGCAACGTGACAGATTCCACTTATGGTAACACGTCAACTACTTCTGGCAGCGAAACAGGAGATACCAGCACAAGTACCAGCACAGATAGCACGACTACGGACAACTCTACAACAATAGATACCAACACAGATACCGACACAACTACGGATACGACTACGACTACAGATAGCACTACAGACACAGTTGCAACTACGGGAGCACTGAAAGTCAACAATGTGTATGATGGAGAAGGTACAATTACGGGGACAGCTAAAGCAGGTTCCACAGTAACCGCCTATTCCAACGAACTGCCTATCGGTAGTGCAGTAGCCAAAGATGATGGCACATTTAGTATCAGTGTGCTTACTCAAAAAGCAACGGTTAGGCTGGTAATCAAAGCTAAAGATGCAGATGGTAACGAAAGTGAGCCTGTAGAAATTTCTGTTTTGGGTAAACGCAGCGAGTAATTTATAGCTAAAATCCCCCTTTCACTCTGTCTGGAACAAGTCCAGTCGACAGTGGAAGGGGGATTTTTCGTTTATTCGCTTATACCGTCCTCGACAATAGATTTCTCGGGTTCACGTGTTTGTGGCTCAGACGATGTGCCACCGCCATAACTAGCTGTAATGCGTTGCTGCGCTCGATACGTATCGCGGCTGATTCGGGTGCGATCTACAGTTTTTCCGTCTACCTTTTTTACCCGGAATGTTTCTACCACATACCCTTCTTTGCCCTGCCGAAGTACTTGATAGAAGCCGGGGGAAAGTGAGTCATTACGGAGTCTCTTCTCCGGTATGGGAAGTATGCGAACTGTATGGGATTCCAGTTCATACGAAACATTGGATGGAAATGTACCAAAAAATTTAACAGTAAGCGTTCGGTTTTGGACAGCGGCACGAAGCAGTAAATGCTTGCCTGTATTGTTTCTAAAACGAAAATTAATGGACCCTGTAGCAAAAGTCGCATCTTGACCTTTGGGTAGGTAGCTGACTGGCAAAGAATGGTTGCGGCGCTCAACAATGTCCAAGCCGACTCGCAGCGCTGCATTATACACCGTGCTGGATACCTGACAAATCCCGCCGCCTATGCCGGACTCCAACTGACCGTTCACGATCACTGGAGCTTCACGAAAGCCATGAGTGCGCTCAGCCTTGGCAATCAATTGACCGTAGTCGAATATGTCACCTGGCTTGAGAGTTAGACCATCAACGGTGCTTGCCGCTGAATTAACGTTATACACGCGTCCTTCCGAGCTACTGCCGAGACTGGTGGAGAACTGTACGATTTTGCGCTCAATCCCTTCGTTCCGTAGACTGTCCACCGAAATGTTCGGTTCCAGCTGACGGAAAGGTAATTCCACTCGTATTGGCTCTTCCGAAGCGGTAAAATCCTTGGGCAGCGCCTTATCTAGTGCGGCGTCCAATCTGGGCCAATCCAGCCGTCGGGCAGAGCGCCCCGGAATATAACGAACCTGGTCATTCCCGTCAATCTGTCGCACAGCATTGATAGGCATGCCGTATCGTTGCTCCTCCCAATCGGCTCCGAATTGGGCCCTTAATATCTCCTCCTGTCGGAAAGATGTGATAGACCATTCCTTCTCGAAGCTAAAACGTGTCTGAACACGAGTCCATAGATGCTCCGAGCTGAGCGCCTTCACGGCATTCCGAAATGCCTCCGCTTTATAATGAATCCCTGCTGCCCCGAGTGTAAGTTTTATATCCTGTGCACTGCTGTCACTGTCCGTCAGAAGCAGTGGACGTTGCTTCAATGCATCCAATTTTTTATCCACCAGCCGAAGAGCGGCTGTGTGATCCATGCTTCCTACGTTTATTCCTCCGACCCTCACTCCCTCCGGCAGCGTTTGTCTGTCGGCGTACAGATGAAGTCCTCCCCACAACATGGCCAGCGCCAAAACACCAGACCATATCCAAATGACAGATAAATGAATTTTTTTCATAATGCAGATGTCTCCTGTCTGATAAGCTTGATAGCGATTCGTGTGCCATAATATTCATATATATGTGCCAAAAGCAGAAAACTTTCGGTACTATTTAGGTAACAAATTTGTTACAATGATAAACGGTATGATGAAATAGAGAAGTTTTTAAAGGAAATGCATGGAATATGTCGAATGGATATTAGGTTATGCGTAATATGATTAAGCAACGGGAAGTGATCGAGTGATTGAAATGCAGGATGTGTGGAAGACCTATACTAACGGAACCCACGCACTTCAAGGAGTATCGGTCAGAATTGACCGTAATGAATTTGTATACGTAGTCGGCCCGTCTGGAGCGGGGAAATCGACTTTTATGAAGCTTATTTATAGAGAAGAAGTACCTACCAAGGGGCAAATTTCAGTCAATGGTTTTAATATCGGGAAGCTCAAGCAGCGTAAAATTCCCTACGTTCGTCGTAACATCGGAGTCATTTTTCAAGATTTCCGGCTTTTGCCGCGTTTGACGGCTTATGAGAATGTGGCTTTTGCTATGGAAGTTATTGAAGCTCCCAAGAAGCTGATTCGCAAACGGGTACCAGAAGTGCTTGAACTGGTTGGCTTGAAAACAAAAATGAATCGTGAGCCTGCCCAGCTTTCCGGTGGGGAGCAACAGCGTGTAGCAATTGCGCGGGCGATCGTGAACAATCCTTCCGTGATCATTGCCGATGAACCAACGGGTAATCTGGACCCCGAAACATCGTGGGAGATCATGCAGTTGCTGGACGAAATTAATTTTCGGGGCACGACTATTGTAATGGCGACCCACAATAAGGACATCGTGAACTCCATGCGTAAACGTGTCATTGCCATTGAAAATGGCAACATCGTAAGGGATCAGGTAAGAGGGGAGTACGGATATGACTTTTAACACCTTCTTACGTCATGTGCGGGAAGGTTTCAAAAACATATTCCGCAATGGCTGGATGTCCGTGGCATCCGTCACCTCGATTATTGTGTCATTACTTATATTGGGCGTATTTATCATGCTGGTGCTCAACGTCAATTCCCTGGCTGATCAGGCAGATAGTCAGGTGGAGGTTAACGTATTTCTGGAGCTAAATGTAGAGCAGAACATGCGTGAAACGCTGCAAAAGGAAATTGCGGCGATGCCGGAAATCAGCAAAACGACCTTTGTGACTAAAGCTCAGGGTTTGGAGGAGCTGCGTAAAGATTTGGGAGACAGCGGCAAGGAGCTGCTGGAGGGCTTTGACAAGGACAGCAATCCACTCCCGGACAAAATTGTGGTAGAGGTAATTGAACCAACAACGGTTCCATTTGTGGCCGAAAAGATTGAGAAGCTGAATACGTTGCATCCTGAGAAGCCGATTTTAAAGGTGCGTTATGGAAAAGGCACCGTAGAGACACTCTTTACGATTACGAAGCTCATTCGTAATGTAGGCTTTATATTCGTCGCCGGACTGGCGATCATGTCCATGTTCCTCATCTCGAATACGATTCGCGTGACCATATTGGCACGACGCAGAGAGATTGGTATTATGAAGCTGGTCGGTGCAACCAACTTTTTTATACGCTGGCCGTTTTTTATCGAAGGCGCGCTTATTGGTCTCATTGGTTCCCTTATTACGGTAGGTATTTTATTTACTGGCTATCAGCGTTTGCTGACTGCCGTTCAGGGCGATATAGCTCTGAATATGTTGAAGCTTATGCCACTTGAAGGCATTTGGATTCAGTTGAGTGCATTGCTGATTATTTTGGGGATGCTGGTCGGAATTGTTGGCAGTACCCTGTCCATGCGCAAGTTCTTAAAAGTATAAAAGAAGCGTTGGCTGGACGTCGTGTTCGATATCAATTAGAACGGGGAAGCCCGGTGTTATTTTGCGATAAAGGATGGGGAGTGCAAGTTGAAAAAAACAGGATCTGTGTTGGCCGCTACCTTGGTAGCCGCATTGCTAATCCAGCCTTCTGACGGATATGCCAAAAGCATGAGTGAAATCAATTCGCAGCTGAACCAATTGGAAAAGCAGGCCCAATCTGCCAAGCAACAACAGAAAAAGGCTGCTCAAGATAAACAGTATGCCCAACATTACAAAAATAAAACCGTGCAAAACCTCAAAATTGTGCTTGCTCAGATTAACAGCGTCAGTGATCAGCTGACTCGTGTTGCGGTTCAGATTGATCAAACGGAAGATAATCTGCGTGCGACCAAAAAAGATTTAGCCGAGGCCATTGATCGTATCCAGTCACGGGAAAAAATGCTGGAAACCCGTGTGCGCTTGATGTATACGGATGGAACCGTCTCATATATGGACGTGCTGATGTCTTCGTCCAGTTTTAGTGACTTTCTCAGCCGGGTAGATTCCCTGAAAACGATCGTGGAGCAGGATCAAATCCTGTTGGACGAGCATAAAAAGGACAAGGCACTGGTCGTAAGCAAGAAGAAACAGCTGGACACGGAATATAAAAATGCTAAGAAGCTGTATGCGCTCAAGCAGGACGCCAAAGCAGAACTGAATTCGAAGGAAAAAGAGAAGCAAAGACTGATTTCCAATTACGATCATGATATTGCTGAGTCAGATGAAATCAGCGAAGAGCAAAATGACATGCTGGTAGCACTCGCTAACAAACGTGTGGGTCTGGTGCAGGAGAAGAACAAGCTTAGAGCGGAGCAGGCTGCCAAAGCCGCACGCGCTAGAGCGGCTGCACGTGCGGCTGAAGCCAAACGATATGCATCTTCATCCTCAGGCGCCGCCTCAAATTCAAGCCATGCGGCAGCCAGTACGTATACAGGTGGAACGGGCACATTGGCTTCACCTGTATCCCATTACCGACTCTCATCTACTTTTGGCATGCGGGTACATCCGATTACTGGCAAGCTTAAAGGCCACACAGGTGTTGATATGGCGGCTCCGCAGGGAACCGATATTCATGCAGCCGAAGATGGTGTTGTCATTGTTGCCGAATGGTGGAGTGGCTATGGAAACACAGTTGTGATTGACCATGGAGACGGACTATGGACCCTATACGGACACATTCGCAATGGCGGTACGGTGGTTCATACCGGGCAGACTGTGAAACGGGGTCAAAAAATTGCAGAAGTTGGTTCGACGGGCAATTCCACAGGACCTCACTGTCATTTTGAGGTGCGCGAAAATAACAAACCTGTAAATCCGATGAACTATTTATAGTAGATAAGGTAAGCCCTATTTATAGCCATTACGGTTGTAGATAGGGCTTTGCTGTAATGGTTAATATCCGATGAAGAACATGTGCATTGAGACACCGAGTAGGATACAATTAACATATTCCGTACAAGCTAGACGTATACTTCGTGGATGGATATGCGTTGTAAGGCAATAGGATACAAGATAATGAGAAGGCGGTGGACGATTAGATGTTGAAAAAAAGTACAGCGATACTCTTGATGGTGATCGGGCTGCTTGGCGGCAGTCTGCTCACTTTTGCCTATACTGGAACGACTACAGTAGGGAACAGCGCTCTGGGCGAAGGACTGCTGGCGAGTGTGACAGGTAGCAGTTCTACCTCCAGAAGTGATATCCGCAAAATTGAGACGGCGATGGACTTGATTCAGGGACAATATTATCAGGATGTGGATCGTACCAAGCTGGTGGATGGCGCCATCAATGGTATGATGGAGTCGCTCGGTGACCCGTATTCCTCTTATATGGGTAAAGAAACTGCACAACAATTCGAGCAATCCATAGAAGGTTCCTTTACCGGGATCGGAGCCGAAGTAGCGGCCGAAAACGGGAAAGTAGTTGTAGTCACGCCAATTAAAGGCTCCCCGGCTGAAAAGGCAGGGTTACGCTCTAAGGATATTATTTTGTCTGTTAATGGTGAAACACTGGACGGATTGGATCTAAACAAGGCCGTTTCCAAAATTCGTGGACCTAAAGGCAGTCAGGCGAAAGTCAAAATTCAGCGCAGTGGCTCTCCTGATCCGCTCGAATACACGATTACCCGTGACAACATTGATATGGAAACTGTAACGGCTCATATGGAAAGCGACGGTGTAGGCGTCATCACGATCACCCAGTTCTCCTTGAATACAGCAGAACGCTTCAAGGAAGAGTTAGCGAAGCTCGAAAAACAAGGGCTTAAAGGGCTCGTCATTGACGTGCGTAATAACCCGGGCGGCGTGCTTTCCGTCGTCATTGATATTGCACAGCAATTTGTACCTTCTGGCAAAACGATTGTACAAGTGGAAGACAAGAATCAGAAGCGTGAAGAAGAGAAATCCAAAGGTTCACGCAAAAATTATCCTGTGACTTTGCTAATGAATAAAGGTAGCGCAAGTGCATCCGAAATTCTGGCAGGTGCTCTCCAGCAATCAGCGGGTGCCGTGTTGATCGGGGAAAATTCCTTTGGTAAAGGTACTGTACAAACCAGCTATGACAAACAAATGGGTGACGGTAGCCTGCTCAAAATCACGATTGCCAAATGGTTAACGCCAAATGGAACGTGGATTCATAAAAAAGGGATTAAGCCGAATATCGCGGTGGAACAGCCTGAATACTTCACAGCAGCACCGTTGAACAAGGAAAAGTCCCTGAAATACAATATGAATAGCAGTGATGTGAAAAATGCACAAATCATTCTACAAGGCTTGGGTTACAACCCAGGTCGCGAGGATGGCTATTTTGACAAAGTAACTGAAAGCTCTGTTATTGCTTTTCAAAAACAAGCGAAGCTGACGGCTAGCGGCATCATTGATGCGAAGACAGCAGCAGCGATGGAAGCCAAGCTGATTGAGAAAATTCGTGATCCGAAAAATGATAATCAACTCAAGCAGGGGATTGAAGAGATTCGGAAGGAAATGAAGACAAGCGTAGCGAAATAATAGTGAGGCTACAACAAGGGGGCTGGAAACAGCCTCCTTTTATATTGGGATTTATTTGCAGTCTGTCGGTTTGTCTTCCCTACGTTGGCAATTTCATATAGAATAAATGGATATGAAATGTACGTGATCCGCTATACAGCGGGCCAGGGGCATAAGGAGTGTGAATGGACTTGGAATGGGCATTACAATGGGGATGGAGCGTCTTAAATGCTTGCTTGTACCTGCTTTTGCAGCCGTTTTATTATATCTCAATACTCATTGTAGCACTTGGTTATCGTCGGCAAATGCTGCTGGAGCGCAAGCTATTTCATACCAAAATGCATAGCTGGGCTTCAGAGACCTGGCGTGTCGTATGGAGTGGTTTGCTTGCTGGAATGGCGCTATCTGCTCTGGGAATGTTCGTCAGCGTGCATCTGAACTCGGCTTCCATCGTATGCCTGTGGGTAGCGACATTACTGCTCATGCTGGTACGCGTCCGTTACCTGTGTCTCGCTTATTCGGTAGGTCTGCTAGGTGTGGTTCAATTTTTCCTAAACGTGGCCAGTGGCTGGCAACCTGGAGGAGCGCTCGGAACATCAGTAGTAGCTATCCGCGGATTGGATATTCCAGCACTGTTGGTGTTGGTCGCCGTGCTGCATGTGGCTGAGGCGCTGTTGGTTCGCTGGCAAGGGGGGAAGGCGGCCACTCCGCTGTTTGTCGAGGGCAAACGGGGAAGATTGGTTGGCGGCTATCGTATGGAAGACCTCTGGCCCATTCCGTTGTTGTTGCTGGTACCGACCCAGGGAGGATTTACGCTTCCCTGGACACCTTTGTTCGGCGGCGATGCCGGAACCGGGTATATGCTGGCAGCCTTGCCAGTCCTGATGGGCTTCAGCAGCGTGACGCTAGGCCAGCTACCACGACAGAAGGCGGTACTTACTTCGAACCGTTTGCTCCTGTACAGTGTGGCTTTACTTCTGCTGAGCTTGCTGGCTGCATGGTGGAGTCCGCTGATATTGTTAGCAGCGTTATTCTCCTTTCTGGCTCATGAGGCGCTGATCTGGTATGGTAATATAGAGGAAAGTCGTCTTAGCCCGTTGTTTGTCCATCCGGAGCAAGGGATGCGTGTTCTCGCTGTGCTGCCAGACAGTCCGGCGACAGCCATGGGCATACTGCCGGGCGAGGCCATTTACCGCGTGAATGGGATTGTTGTGAATACCCGTGCCGAGTTACACCAGGCCTTGCGGATCAACTCTGCTTTTTGTAAGCTGGAGGTACGCAATCTGCAGGGCGAGAGCAAGTTTGTGCAGCGAGGCATGTACGATGGCGATCATCACCAGCTAGGGGTTGTGCTTGCACCTGATGCAGACGCGAGCTGGGCCGTATCCATACAGCCAGCCTCCATCTACCGGATTGTTGCCATGCACATAGGCGCACGCCAACGTAAAGCTGGACAGGCATCGCAGGCAGAGAAGGCACATTTGGATACCGTGGACAAATAGATGTTACAACAAGAGGGTAGCCATTATTTGATTAGAGTCGAATAAGGCTACGCTCTTTTTATATGCCGACAGTAGCCTGCTTGAAATCAATATTCTGATCGGTATACAATGAATATGTAATAAGAAGCGTTGATGAACCGAATGCCTATCATGTGTGTCAAGCAGGGAGAGGAAAAGATGAACGCGATCCACTTTATTCGAGAGTACATCAGGCATCCACGCAGCGTAGGCGCTGTTATACCCAGCTCAAGACAGTTGGCCAAACAAATTGCCACACCGATTTACTTTGACAAAGCATCGTGCATTATTGAATATGGTGCAGGAACCGGTGTGTTTACGCAAGAGTTGATTTTGAACAAGCGTCCAGAAACGCTACTTTTAGTGATTGAAGCTAATGAATCGTTTTACAAAACGCTACAAAGCAAGTACGGACACTTGGAGAGGGTACACATTATTCATGGATCGGCTGAGCATGTAGCTCAGTATATACGACAGTATGAGGTCCCAAAGGTGGATTATGTCGTGTCAGGGCTCCCTTTCACCAGCTTGCCCGCTGCATTATCCAGCCTCATTTTGGGACAAACGGCTGAGGTTTTGGGCCAGGAAGGCAAATTTATTACGTTCCAGTACAGCAAGGTCAAACACAATTTTTTTCGCACCTTTTTTGCTGACATTCAGATTAAAAAGGTAAACTGCAATGTCCCGCCCGCTTATGTGTTCACTTGCAGCCTGTAACCTTGCAGCTATGTAGAGGATTAGAATAAATACGAATGTGAATATACGGATGATTATGAGAAGACTTGGTCAGCGTCATTAAAATGCTGAAACGGTCTTTTTTTGTTGTACACTTTCATAGATATATAAGATAAGGGGATATGTTAAAAAGCAAAATTCATTTAAGGAATCATATTTTAAAATGGGGCTTAACCTATATATTACATAAGATGGAACCCGCTAGATTTTTGTAAGATTCATGATAAATCTGAACTTTTGTTAAAGGAGATTTATATATGGTAAAACCGTTGATATTCATGCGTTGGTGTGAGTACTATAAGTTAAGTGACCGTGAGACGGATTTTGTATCTTTTTTTATGATGAATTTCTCGGCTGCCCGTTCAGGCAATCAACCGAAGCTTAGGGAGCAGTTTGTTGAAATTCAGAAAAAAACCTTTCCTGAATACCCGTTTGATATTACCCCGGAAGAACTGGATTACTCCAAATTCGAAGGCTTGATGAAGCAAGTGCTGAAAATTCATTTTGACACGGCCGAGCTGTTGTACTCCTTCTATCTCCAAAAGCTGTGCGCGCCTTTGGCAGAATACATTTTATCCACTGGAGAATCAGAGCCTGCACGCATCTATTATAAGCTTATTCAAAAGGATAAAGTGCGCTAGGGAAGACGAGTGTGGATGAGCAAGAGCTATTGGGATACTCAAGCTATATGGTTATTTAAGAAATTAATACTAGCTAATTAAAATAATAGTTAAAAATGTCAATATACCTTTGTGTTAAGGTAATATTATAAATCCAGTTTCAAAGAAAGAGGGTGTTGTTTTCGGCTGGAACATTTCAAGCACGGATATGACGCTGCAACGGAACGATAAGCTCGTTTGGGGACAGGGAAGGGGCCTTAAAGCCTCAAGGAGGGGCATTCGTATGGGTGCCGCTCTTTTTAAATTGAAGGGAGGAAGCGGCATGAAGGCGAAAAATAGTAGTAGTATTTGGTCCAAACGTTCCAAATGGCTGCCTGTCGTCATGGCATGCACGATTATAGTAGGGGGTGCTCTACCGACTCCAACTGTAGTTCACGGTCAAACGGCAAAGACTGTTACCATTAAAGTCGATACATCCAAGGATCGTAAGCCTATTAGCCCTTATATTTACGGTACGAATCAGGAGTTGTCAGGCGATGAGAATCTGACTGCCAGACGACTTGGTGGCAATCGAATGACCGGATATAACTGGGAAAACAATATGTCCAATGCAGGAAGCGACTGGATGCAGTCCAGTGATAGCTATTTATGCGACAACGCCGGATTGACAAAAGCCGAATGTGAAAAGCCAGGTGCGGTGGCAACCTCGTTTCACGATCAATCGCTGAAGCAGGGCACATATTCTTTAGTCACACTGCCGATGGCCGGTTATGTGGCCAAGGATGGAAACGGAAGTGTGCAGGAAAGCGAAAAGGCTCCTTCCGCTCGGTGGAATGAGGTCGTAAACGCTAAAAATGCACCGTTTCAATTGCAGCCTGATCTGAAAGACAATCAGGTTTATGCGGATGAATTCGTCAACTTTTTAGTGAAAAAGTATGGCTCTGCTTCAACAAAAACAGGTGTGAAAGGATACTCGCTCGACAATGAACCCGCTCTCTGGTCGCATACGCATCCGCGCATTCATGGTGAAAAGGTCGGAGCGAAAGAGTTGGTAGAGCGGTCGGTAAGTTTATCCAAAGCCGTTAAGGCGGTTGACGCGGGTGCGGAAATTTTTGGGCCCGTTCTTTACGGTTTTGGCGCCTATAAAGATCTTCAAACTGCACCTGATTGGAACTCTGTAAAAGGCAACTACAGCTGGTTCGTGGACTATTACCTCGATCAAATGCGCCTCAGCTCGCAAGCCGAAGGCAAGAGATTGCTGGATGTTTTCGATGTGCACTGGTATCCCGAAGCGATGGGTGGAGGCATACGAATTACGAATGAGGTAGGCAATGACGAAACGAAGACAGCCAGAATGCAGGCGCCTCGTACCTTGTGGGACCCGACCTACAAGGAAGATAGCTGGATCGCTCAATGGAACAGTGAATTCTTGCCTTTACTGCCTCGATTAAAGCAGTCGGTGAATCAGTATTACCCGGGAACCAAGCTGGCTTTGACTGAGTATAGCTATGGCGGCGAAAATGATATTTCCGGCGGTATCGCTATGACTGATGTGTTAGGCATCTTGGGCAAAAACGATGTTTATATGGCAAACTACTGGAAGTTAAAGGATGGTGCCAACAACTACGTTAGTGCCGCTTACAAGCTTTACCGCAATTATGACGGAAAAAGCTCTACTTTCGGTGATATCAGCGTTAATGCGCAAACGTCGGATATTGTTAATAGCTCGGTGCATGCTTCCGTAACGGATGCATCCTACAAAGAACTGCACCTCGTTGTCATGAATAAAAGCATGGACAGTGCATTCGACGCCCAATTTGATCTTTCCGGTGAGACGACTTACGGTTCCGGTAAAGTATGGGGCTTCGACAAAAATAGCTCGCAAATTAAAGAAGCAGCGCCAATTACGCAAATTTCAGGCAACCGCTTTACCTATACAGTACCGCCTTTGACGGCTTATCACATCGTCTTGACTGTTGGCAATGATACGTCTGTGCCACCTGTGGAAGGTCCTGAAAGCTTTGCGCTGAGGGCTGAGGCTGGCGATGGGAAAGTCGATTTATCCTGGGACGCTTCCAGCGGAGTTGTAAGTTACAGTGTACAGCGGGCAACGTATGAAAACGGTCCTTTTGCTGCTGTAGCATCCAACTTGGTCGAAACGTCTTATACGGATACGAACGTAACGAACGGCACTTCTTATTATTATAAAATAACCGCACTAACAAAGGCGGGAACGAGCGAATCCAATGTTTTGAAAGCGGTTCCGCGAACGCCTGTAGACGGACCGGATCGCTATGAAGCCGAAGATGGCACGCTGAAGGGAACCATTGTGGAATCCAGCGGAACCGGCTTCTCCGGTACTGGTTATGTAACTAATTTCCACAATGCAGGGGATTCCCTGACGATGACGATCCAGGCAGAGGCGGCAGGCTTGTACAATCTTACAATCGGCTACCGTTCGCCTCATGATGACAAACGTACGAATTTCTCTTTAAACGGCAAAGCGTCTGGCGAGCTGGTACTTTGGAAATCGGCTGATTTTAAAGAAACCTCCGGTGGTAAGGTTCTTTTGAATGCAGGGGCGAACACGATCGGTTTTGAAACAGGCTGGGGCTGGTATGATATCGACTACGTCAAGCTGGAGCCAGCTGCTGACCGTCCACCACATGCGGTAACCAAAACGCTCACCAATCCGAATGCGACGGTAGAAGCAAGAGCATTGATGAACTATCTGGTTGATCAATACGGGAAGAATATGCTTTCCGGTCAAGAGGAAATAACCGAAATTGATTGGCTTCAAGCCAATGTAGGTAAAAAGCCGGCTATTGCAGCGCTTGACCTGATCGACTATTCGCCAAGTAGAGCGGAACACGGTCTTAGTTCCACAGAGACGGAAAAGGCGATTGAATGGGATAAGCAAGGGGGAATTGTTACCTTTGTATGGCACTGGAACGCGCCGAAAGGTCTGATCGATACGCAGGGAAAAGAATGGTGGAGAGGCTTCTATGCCGATTCGACTACATTCGATATAGAATATGCGATGAATCATCCAGAGTCCGAAGATTATAAATTGCTTATTCGCGACATCGATGTGATTGCAGGGCAATTGAAGAAGTTGCAGGATGCGAAAGTTCCTGTCCTGTTCCGTCCTTTGCACGAAGCGGAAGGCAAATGGTTTTGGTGGGGCGCTAAAGGTCCTGAGCCTGTTAAAAAATTGTATATTTTGATGTACGATCGTTTGTCTAATGTGCACAAATTGAACAATCTGATCTGGGTCTGGAACTCTGTTGCTCCCGACTGGTATCCAGGGGATGAGTATGTGGATATTTTGAGCTTCGACTCTTATCCGCAAGCAGGCGACTACAACCCGCAAATTGCAAAATACGAAGACCTTGTTACGTTGGGTAAGGACAAAAAGTTAGTTGCCATGAGCGAAAACGGACCTATCCCGGACCCTGATCTGATGAAGGCGTATCAAGCCCATTGGAGCTGGTTCGCTACATGGTATGGGGATTTCTTGAGAGACGGCAAACAAAACAGTCTTGAGCATCTGAAAAAAGTGTATAATCATCCGAACGTCATTACGCTTGAAAAGCTCCCGACTAACTTAAAAACGTATGGTATTACCGAGCAGCCATCAGTACCGGGCAGCTTCACGCTGAACGCAGCGGGTGAAACGGCGAAAGTAAAGCTGAGCTGGACAGCATCGGCGAATGCGGCAAGCTATGAAGTGAAGCGTTCGACGGCTGAAAACGGCGCTTTCGCCACAGTAGCGAGCGATGTATACGGAAGCAGCTACATCGACACAGCCGTAACGGCAGACACGATGTACTATTACCAAGTCGTAGCGAAGAACGATGCAGGTCAAACGGTTTCGAACACGGCTAGCGCAGCACCGAAAGCGGATACTCAACAGCCGACAACGGGACTGGTGCTCCAGTATCGCACAGCGGATACAAATGTGAACGACAATCACTTGAACCCGCATTTCCAAATTGTAAACAAAGGTACAACCTCCGTACCGATCAACGAGTTGAAAATTCGCTACTACTACACGATCGACGGCGATCGTGCGCAGACATTCAACTGCGACTATGCGACGCTGAGCTGCTCGAAACTGAATGGTAAGCTGGTTAAAATGGATAAAGCTGTAGGAGGCGCTGATTATTATTTGGAAGTCAGCTTCAACTCGGATGCAGGCGTGTTAGCACCTGGAGGAAGCACAGGCGGAATTCAAACCCGTATTCATAAAGCAGACTGGTCGAACTATAACGAAAGTGACGATTACTCGTATAAAGGAACGCAGACTTCATTCGCCGATCATACGAAAGCTACGTTGTATCATAATGGCGTACTTGTTTGGGGAACAGAACCGGTAGCTAATTAAGACAGGTGTCCATCGTTGAAGTGAGCAGGGGATTTAGTACCCACCTGCTCATTTTTTTTTGCACAAAAATCCTTCAAGAGATATGTTTGATTATTATATTCAAGTTTAAGAAATCACGAACTAAAATTGCCTTATAATGCTATAAGAGACGGAAAATATAATTTTTTTAAGTAGAAAGAGAGGGATTGGAATGAAACATACACCTACGATCCGCTCAAAGATAGAGACAGAACTAAAGCAAAGGGGGCATACATTTAGCAGCTTCAGTAAAGTATCTGGAATTAACCGTGGTATATTTAGCACCATGCTTAACAGTAACCCACCCAAGCCGATCTCGGTTCGGCAGATGGACTTAATTACCAAGGCATTGGGATATCCCGAAGGCTGGTTGTATGAGTTATACATAGATGAATGCTTTTATGAAGGAAAAGGACACTGGAAACGGATTAAGCCTTTTTTATTACGTTGTGTAGAGTTAGGGAGGGAAGACTGTATCCAAAAGGTACTGTCAAGACTAACCGAGGACTTGTCCTATGTACCGACGATATTTGATCTTGCAGAAGAACTACACGAAGCAGGGAAGAAAAAGGAGTCTATCCCCTTTTACGAGTGTGTAATAGAGAATGAGAGATATTACCACTCGGAGCGGTTGGCAATTTGCCAGTATCGTTTGTTTTGTTGTTCTCTGAATACTGACTTGGATAATAATCGGCAAGCAACTATAAAGTTTGCACCGTTTGGGAAGAATCTACCCGAGAATTACCAACTAGACGCGTTGTTAAAATTGACTAATGTATATTTCCAATTTTATGATTATGAGGCGGCTATACACTATGCGAAGGAACTTGAGGTACTGGTCACAAGCATTTATTGGCATCAAGCCCAAGCGAGGGCTAAGAATCGTGAAGTTATACGTTTAAATACAGAAAGACATCTAATCGTTTATTATGGTCAAGCCTATTTAATGCAGGGAAATTCCTTAGAAAAACAAGGACTATTTGAAGCGGCTATGAAGTTCATACCTTACTATGAAAATCTAACTGGATTTGAAGGTCTAGATGAGATTGGAATGATAGAGGCACAGAAATTCGAAATATGGGGAAAAGCAAATCGTTTGAATTTAGAAATTTTGATGGGGGATACGGCTAGTTTGCCTGCCTATGTTGAACTTATTAGAAATAATCCACAGGAAATATTACTCGGGCTATTGACTATTATAGAATCGGCCAATCATTACAGTTACTCAGTAGACGAAACTCTGGCTCTTTTTGCTGAGAATATTAATGAATTTAGGGAGCTACGTACAAATATTTCGTATTATCATACAAATAATGATCTGCTGACATATTCTCGTTTTTTTCTGGAGCTTAGTCGATACTATTTTAGTAAAGGAAGCTATACCGAGGCGATAGACAGTATGCTGATTAGTTTAAAAGCCTCCTCAGAGTTAAACGATAAGAATTACTATATCAAGTCCATCACGCTATTGTTTGAGAAGTATAAGGATCACTCGACCGAAGAACAACGGACAGAATATAAAAAAGTGATACAAGCAGTGGAAATTAGTATGAGGCAAATGACCTCTTAGAGCAAAAAAGGGCTATGTTTCTCTACCTAGAGTAGAAGAACACACAGCTCTTTTCATTTTTCGCGCATGTTAATCGAGTGAAATTTACTATTCCTCATGTGTATCAGGGGTGTCGGAGTTACTCTCCAAAAGCTCGCTTTGTGAAGAGGTGAATAGTTCCTTCAATATGCGATAAGCTTTATTTTGCCCCGCTTCATTCTGCTGGGAAAGTATATGAATGCATTCCCAAATCCAGGGCTGGCTTTTGAGTTCCTCATATGGATTATAGTCAAAAAATGCAAATACGTTTGTGTTCAGCGCCTCTGCTATTTTCTCCAGTGTTTTGATCTGCACATTGACCTCACCGCGCTCCAACTTGCCGATATAGGAACCTGTTGAATCGGATGCTTCTGCTAACTGTTCTTGTGTAATACCCCGCAATTTTCGAAATTGACGGATTTTCGTTCCTAATAGTTTCGTTGTTTCCATAGACACCCACACTCCTATAGTATGAGTGTAGACAAAGCTAGATTAAGCGTGGAGGTAATTAAATTGCCTTAATTATTCGATATTTAGTTCTTGTAAGAACTATTTTAATAAACATCAAATTCCATAATATAATAAAACAGTGTAGAAAAGGGGTTGACCATCATCCAATTTATTCATATAATTTCTAGTATATTGTAATTGATTGTCGAGGAGGGTGATTTTTTAAAATCATCTGAATACGCCGGGGGTGTTTTTGTTGGAAAATGCAACCACGATTCGTTCGGAAATTGAGAAAGAACTAAAACTTGGTGGCTACACTTTTAATAGTTTTGGACAAGCTACGGGTCTTAACCGGGGCATATTTAGTGCTATGCTTAACGGGAATCCGCCTAAACCTATCTCCGTAAGACAAATGGACTTGATTACTAAAGCGTTTAATTATCCAGAGGGCTGGTTGTATGACCTGTATGTGGATGAATGTTTTTATGATGGAAGACCTCATTGGAAAAGAGTTAAGCCGTTCCTTATACGCTGTGTTGAAGTAGGAAATCTGAGGTGTGTGGAGAAAGTGCTATCTCGATTAATGGAGGATCTTAATCACATCCCTACAATTTTTGCTTTGGCAGAGGAGTTATACGAAGGTGGGAAGCTGCAAGAGGCAATTCCATTCTATGAATGTGTCATTGAAAATGAAAAGTATCAGCATTCTGAGAGATTGGCGATAAGCCATTATAAATTGTTTCGTGCAAGAATTGGAGAGAATACTGAATTAAATCTAAAGGCGGCTATACGATTTGAACCTTTTCGTTTTCGGTTGCCAGAGTGCCATCAATTAGACGGATTGTTGCATCTAACAAATATATATTCTTCACTACATAAATGGCAAGAAACAATTACACACAGCGATGAGCTTTGGGAACAATCTAAAATTATATATGAAGAAGAAAATAAAAGAAGGGCTCGGAAAAACAGGAATTATGTACCGATAAAGACCGAGCGACATTTAGTAGTATATTATGGGCAAGGATTACTTATGAAAGCTTATGCCTTACAAAAAATTGGCGACTATGAGAATGCAAAAAAAATCGTTGCTGAGTATGCCGATCTAAGTTGGTTTGAGGGTTTAAACACCGTTGGGAAAAGAGAAGTGGAAAAGTTTAAGGTATGGTCTATGGGGAACTCTTATACACTTGATTTACTATTAGGAGATACGTCTGTGCTCCCTCAATATGTAAACTTATTAGAGAACAATAATGATGAGATATTACCCGGTCTTGTGAATATTTTAGAATCGGCTAATAGAAATTTCTTCTCAGTTGACAGTATTTTGGATCGGTTTATCCAATATATTGATATTTTTAGAAATACTCAGGATGTAATATTTATGGATGATTATTATAATTTTAATTTCCAACTAGCCATTTATTATAGACGAAATAAGAGATACAAGGATGCAATAAATGCTAATTTACAATGTATACAGATATCATTCTTTCTTAAAAATGTAGAGAGTTTCGCCCAAAGTATGGTTTTATTCGAAAATAATAGAGCTTTATGTGACGAAGGACAAATTGAGATTTATAAGTCTATTATTAAGGAGGTGTGCAAAGATGAGGAAGGTTTTACTTTCACTTTTGCTTTCTCTAATAGTAGTCAGTAATATCGGGGTTCTGTCTTCTTTCCATGATATTATAGTTAGTAATAATTCTCATATTTCAGTTTCTAGTCATGGTAGAGGCGGGTGAAATTCAATAGTGCTGTTCACTTCCAGGTGAGTTTCAAGGGAGTTTTCCAAGTAAATAGATGGATCAAAAAGCCAGCCTTACTGAGGCTGGTTTTTTGATTCATCCCGTTAAAGGGATGAATTGGGTTTTATTATATTTTTAACCTGTAGGGAAGGTATCAGCTTGTAAACTAATGTAAATACCACACCGAACAGGAGGTTTATTGATGTGAAATGGAAACAATTGGAGGAATGCATCGAAGAAAAGCGGAAGGAACTAAATGATTTGGCGAATGAGGTGGGATTGAAGGATCGGCGGGTGTTAATCAAGTCCATGGAGTTGGATCGACTCCTTAATAAATATAGTGACTGGAAATATAGCTATCGTAGACAACAGAGCATACCCCAAAGTTCACAAATGCAAGAGAAGCAACACGAGCTTGTCCTATCTTATTGATTTTCAAGTATCATGACAAGATAAACCTAACTTCACCAGGGCTTCTAATACATAGTGGGATATAGAATAAACAAAATAATCTCTATTGCATCTCGTACGCCGCTCTTATCCACGTTGTTCGTACAGTTTATTGTTCTGCGTCTACATCAGAGGGGAAGCCATGTAACATGAAGATATGTATCAAAAAAACCTCCCGATTCACGTTACTGCGTGACTCAGGAGGTTTTTGGGTTTTACTGTTGAAGCTGGCGTAGTACGGTGATTTCGACACGGCGGTTTTTTTGTCGTCCAGCTTCGGTACTATTGTCACCAACCGGTCGGGTATCTGCATAACCCGCATACTGAAATCCTGAGGGTGAAAGTTGCTCTCTGTCGAGAAAGAATCGGAGTACAGATAGTGCCCGTGCGCCGGAAAGCTCCCAGTTATCCTTATACGTCGATGAGTTCGAGGAGCGCGTGAACGGAATGTTGTCCGTATGGCCCTCAATGCTAATCGGTGTTTTCAAATCTCGAAACAGACTGGCCAACTTGGATAGCGTGTTGGCAGAGCCTTGCTTGAGTGCAGCTCTACCTTGATCGAATAAAAAGCGGTCATTTAGCGTGATGACAATACCACGCGGCTGATCTGACACGAAAATCTGGTTTTCCAGTTTGTTGTCCGTAATATATTCTTGAATGACACCCATTAAATTTTGCAGCTCTTTTTCCTGCGTGCGGAATGCTTGTTCACGTTCGGTGAGCTTTGTCGATCCAGCTTCCTTTTTATCGGCTGCTGGTTGCTTGGTCGTGGGTGGATTCTTGCTGGTGTAACGATCGGCAGTACCTGTAATGCCCGAGCCTTGCTCCAAAATAGAATCTCCCTTGTGGAACGTATCCTGGAGGGATTGAACAACGACATCGTATTTTTTAGCATCCAGACTACTCATGGCATACATCACAACGAAAAATATGAGCAGCAGGGTGATCAGATCGGCATAGGTAATCATCCAGCGGTCACGATGGTCTCCGCCGCCTCCTTGACCCCCACGGCGCTTACCGCGCGCTCTCATGGAAGTCCTCCTTTGGAGAAGCGTCCTCTGTGCGTGAGCGACGAGGCGGTTTGCGATCTATATTTTGCTCTGAGCGGATAAAGAACTCCAACTTTTTGCGTACAAGCTTTGGATTCTCTCCGTTTTGGATAGCCAAAATACCTTGCAGCAGCAAATCCATAGTGATAATTTCACTCTCACTGGCAGCTCTTATTTTGGATGCGATGGGCAGGAAGATCAGATTAGCGCTAGCAACGCCATATAGTGTTGCGATAAAAGCAACAGCAATGGACGGACCAAGCGCAGTAGGCTCGGTCAGGCTGCCCAGTACATGGATCAGGCCCATGACAGTACCGATAATCCCCATCGTAGGGGCATAACCGCCTGCGGATTCAAATATTTTGGCGTATCCTTCATGTTTGTGTTCAATGGCATCTAACTCAAGCTCTAAAATCTGTTTGATCTGCTCCTGCTCGGTGCCGTCGATGACCAACTGAAGACCTTCACGCAAAAATGCATTCGGATGCTCTGATGAAGTACGCTCTAGCGCAAGCACACCGGATCGGCGTGAGGTGGTAGCCATGGAAACCAAATCTTCTATATATTGCTTCGTAGGATTGTCCTCACGGCTAAATGCCATCCGTAGGGCGGTGGGGATCGTCTTCAGCTTGGAAGCTGGGTAGCTGATCACAACTGCGGCGAAAGTTCCCCCAAATACAATGAGAGCCGATGTACCTTGAAGCAGCCCTGTAAATTCGCCGCCTTCCCATAAGAAGCCACCGATTAATGCTATGATTCCGGCGATGATGCCCAATACGATGGTGATATCCAAAATTTAATTCACTCCTATTCAAGACTTATCGTTTGCATCCATGGTAAGAAAGAGGTATAATACGGGAACAAACATTCTTATCTAACCATATTTCCCAAGTATCATTGCTCGGGAAATATCGACATAGAGTTACAGGTAAAGACGTTAAAGCTCGACTGGTGTAAAATCATGATGTTTCCATTTTAGACGATAAGGGTGATGCAGGGCAATGAGTGATATCGTTGTTAGCGATAAGACTTTTGAAATTCAGTCGGAATTCCAACCTCAAGGCGATCAGCCTCAGGCCATTTTTGAATTGGTAGAGGGAATTGCAGAAGGAAAGAAGCATCAAACGCTATTGGGTGCTACGGGAACAGGTAAGACGTTTACCATCGCACAGACCATTGCCAAGTTGAATCGGCCTACGCTGGTTATTGCACATAATAAGACTTTGGCTGCTCAACTGGCGAGTGAGTTTAAAGAATTTTTTCCGAATAACTCAGTCGATTATTTTGTCAGCTACTATGATTACTATCAACCGGAAGCATACATCCCGTCTTCCGATACGTATATTGAGAAGGATTCCAGCATTAATGAGGAGATTGATAAACTTCGCCACTCAGCGACAAGCTCTCTGTTTGAGCGTCGTGACGTTATTATTGTAGCGAGTGTCTCCTGCATTTATGGTTTGGGTTCCCCGAAAGAATATTCAAGCCTGCTGCTTTCGCTTAGAGTCGGCATGGAGAAACCCCGCAATCAGATTTTGTCCCGCTTGGTCGATATTCAATATCAGCGGAACGATATCAACTTCGTGCGGGGTACTTTCCGTGTACGGGGGGATGTTGTGGAGATATTCCCGGCTTCCCATGGGGAACACGCTATACGTGTAGAACTGTTCGGGGATGAAATTGAACGAATTACCGAGATTAATGTGCTTACGGGTGAATTGATCGGTGAACGTGATCATATTGCCATTTTCCCGGCATCTCACTTCGTTACTCATGAGGATACGATGAAGGTAGCATTGGTCAACATTGAACGTGAGCTTGAAGAGCGATTAGCGGAGTTGAAGGAGCAAGGGAAGCTCTTAGAGGCACAACGTTTGGAACAACGTACCCGCTATGATATCGAGATGATGAAAGAGGTTGGCTTTTGTTCCGGCGTCGAGAATTATTCAGGTCCACTGACATTCCGCGAGCGAGGTGCGACACCATATACACTGATGGATTATTTCCCGGATGATATGCTGATCGTCATTGACGAGTCCCATGTTACGTTGCCGCAGATTCGTGCCATGTATAATGGTGACCAAGCACGTAAGAATGTACTGGTGGAACATGGTTTCCGTTTGCCATCCGCATTGGATAATCGCCCGTTGAAGTTTGAAGAGTTCGAGGACAAGGTAAGTCAGATCATCTATGTATCGGCTACTCCAGGACCCTATGAGATGGAGAAATGCGAAACGATGGTACAGCAGATTATTCGTCCTACCGGGCTTCTTGATCCGATTATTGAGGTGCGTCCGAGCAAGGGGCAGATTGACGATCTCATTAGTGAGATACGGCTTCGCATAGAACGTGAAGAACGGGTACTGGTGACCACACTTACGAAGAAGATGTCTGAAGATTTGACTGACTATTTAAAAGAAGTAGGCATCAAGGTTCGGTATATGCACTCCGAAATTAAGACGTTGGAGCGGATGGCTATTTTGCGGGATCTTCGTCTAGGGACCTTCGACGTGCTAATCGGGATCAACTTGTTGCGGGAAGGCCTCGATTTGCCGGAAGTATCGCTGGTCGCGATTTTGGATGCGGACAAAGAAGGCTTCCTGCGTTCTGAGCGCTCTCTGATTCAGACGATCGGACGGGCAGCACGGAACAGTGACGGTCGTGTTATTATGTACGGCGATAAGATTACCGATTCTATGGATAAAGCGATAAAGGAAACGGAACGTCGTCGTGCGATCCAAATTCAGTATAATGAAGAACATGGGATTACCCCGCAAACCATCCGTAAAAAGATTCGTGATGTTATTGAAGCAACCAAGGTGGCAGAGTCTAAGAATGATTACCTTCCTAATGAGACGGGTAAACTTTCCAAGAAGGAGCGTCAATCACTCATTCAGCGTCTGGAAGCAGAGATGAAAGACGCCGCCAAGAACCTACAGTTCGAGCGGGCAGCCGAGCTGCGTGACGCTTTGCTGGAGTTACGAGCTGATTAAACATTGAGAATAAGCTAGAAGCAAAACATATGAAAATAAAATGTTTGATTGCTTTGCTTTTAAAAATAGTGAGGGCGGCCTATGTGGTCGTTCTCTTTGCGATATATCACTTCCATGGGATAATCCAATGCGATATAGCATGACGTGAACTACGGCTAAGGAGATGAAACATTTGGCGAATGAAAGCATCATCATCAAAGGCGCACGCGCGCATAATCTCAAAAATATTGACGTGACAATTCCACGGGACAAGTTCGTCGTCCTGACAGGGCTTAGCGGCTCAGGTAAATCGTCACTGGCTTTCGATACGATCTATGCAGAAGGGCAGCGGCGGTATGTGGAATCTTTATCTGCGTATGCCCGCCAATTCCTCGGGCAAATGGAGAAACCAGACGTTGATTCGATTGACGGTCTGTCTCCTGCCATTTCCATTGACCAAAAAACGACAAGTCGGAATCCGCGTTCTACTGTCGGAACGGTTACCGAAATCTATGACTACCTACGGTTGTTGTTTGCTCGGGTGGGTCATCCTCATTGTCCTGAACATGGCATTGAAATTACTTCACAGACCGTTGAACAGATGGTAGACCGCATTTTGCAGTATCCTGAAAAGACAAGACTTCAGATTTTGGCTCCATTGGTATCCGGCCGCAAAGGTGAACATAAAACACTGTTCACGGATATAGCCAAGCAGGGTTTTGTACGGGTACGTGTGAATGGAGAACTACGTGAATTGTCTGAGAAGATTGAGCTGGAAAAGAACAAGAAGCACTCGATTGAAGTGGTCGTAGACCGCATCGTAGTCAAGGAAGATGTGCGTGCGCGTCTGTCTGACTCTATTGAGACGGCACTGAATCTTTCAGGTGGGCAGTTGCTTGTAGACATTATGGGGCAAGAGGAGTTGCGTTTCAGCTCCAACTTTGCATGTCCTATTTGTGGATTCAGCATAGATGAACTGTCTCCAAGAATGTTTTCCTTTAATAGTCCGTTTGGCGCTTGTCCAGATTGTGATGGGTTAGGAGTTAAAATGGTAGTTGACCCTGATCTGCTCATTCCCGATCCTGAAAAAAGTGTGGAGGATGGAGCGTTTCAGGCTTGGAGTGGTGGAACTTCCACTTATTATCCTCAATTTTTACAGTCAGTATGCGAGCACTACGGTATTCCGCAGGACATTCCTGTTAGTCAATTGACGACAGAGCAAATGAACCTCATTTTACATGGAACGGGAGAGCAGAAGATCCGTTTCCGCTATGAGAATGATTTTGGTCAACGTAAGGAAGCCTATGTGACCTTTGAGGGGATTATCCCCAATCTGGAGCGTCGTTATCGTGATACGGCTTCTGAAGGTATACGTGAATTTATTGAAGGCTTTATGAGTGCAAAGCCATGTAACACCTGTAAGGGACACCGACTGAAAAAAGAAAGTCTGTCGGTAACCATTCAAGAGCGTAATATAGCTTTTGTGACAGCTTTGTCTATCGGTGAAGCCTCAAACTTTTTCCATACACTGGAGCTGAGTGAGAAGGAGAAGTCGATTGCCAATCTCATTTTAAAAGAAATTAACAGCCGTCTGGGATTCCTCGTTAACGTTGGTCTGGAATACCTGACTTTAAGCCGTGCGGCAGGCACGTTGTCAGGCGGTGAAGCACAGCGCATCCGACTGGCGACACAGATCGGGTCCAGTCTGATGGGTGTGCTTTATATTTTGGACGAGCCTAGTATCGGTCTTCATCAGCGAGATAATGACCGTCTGATAAGTGCTTTGGAGCATATGCGGAATCTCGGCAATACGTTGATTGTGGTGGAGCATGACGAAGATACGATGATGGCGGCGGACTATATCATTGATATTGGGCCAGGAGCTGGAATCCATGGTGGGATGATCATGTCGCAGGGGACTCCACAGGAAGTTATGGAAGACCCGAATTCCTTAACCGGGCAGTATTTGAGCGGACGCAAGTTCATTCCGGTCAATACCGAGCGGCGCAAGCCTGCTGATAAGTGGCTGGAGATTCGCGGAGCCAAGGAGAACAATCTCAAAAATGTGAATGTCAAAATTCCGTTGGGTGTTTTCTCAGCTGTTACTGGTGTATCCGGCTCTGGAAAATCGACACTGGTCAACGAAATTTTGTACAAAACGTTAGCGCGTGATCTAAACCGGGCGAGAGTACGTCCAGGACAGCATAAAGAAATTCGCGGGCTAGAACATATCGAAAAGGTTGTTGAGATCGATCAATCGCCAATTGGCCGTACACCGCGTTCCAATCCTGCAACGTATACTGGTGTATTTGATGATATCCGTGATTTATTCTCGCAGACGAACGAGGCCAAAGTACGAGGCTACAAGAAAGGCCGCTTTAGCTTTAACGTTAAGGGAGGCCGTTGTGAAGCTTGTAGAGGCGACGGTATCATCAAGATTGAGATGCATTTTCTGCCGGATGTGTATGTTCCATGCGAAGTGTGCAAAGGCAAGCGTTATAACCGGGAGACCCTGGAGGTTAAATACAAAGGGAAAAGTATTGCCGATGTGCTGGAGATGACGGTTGAGGATGCAACGGAGTTTTTTGAAAATATTCCGAAGATTCATCGCAAGATCCAGACGCTGATGGATGTAGGATTGGGGTATATCAAGCTGGGTCAGCCTGCGACTACCTTGTCTGGCGGTGAAGCACAGCGTGTGAAGCTGGCCTCCGAATTGTATCGTCGTAGCACAGGCAAAACCATTTATATTTTGGACGAGCCGACAACCGGTCTGCATGTTCACGATATTGACCGATTATTGACGGTGCTGCATCGTTTGGTTGATTCAGGAGAGACGGTGCTGGTTATTGAGCATAATCTGGATGTGATTAAAACAGCCGATTATCTGATTGATTTGGGACCGGAAGGCGGAAGCGGCGGTGGAACGATCTTGGCTACCGGGACACCGGAGCAACTCGTTAGAGTCGAAGAATCCTATACAGGTCGATACTTAAAGCCGATCCTTGAACGGGATACCCAGCGTAGTCAATCGCTTCAGACAGTCGATCTATAAATACCATTTAACGTATGATTTAAAAACCCTGCACAGGCAGGAAGGCAGAATACGAACTAGTGTATTGATGCCTTCGTCTTGCAGGGTTTTATTTTTTTTGTAAAAAAAGAAAACTTTTATCAAATTCCTGCGTTAAAGCATGTGACACATAGTTTACCAAGCGCTGGAATAATAAATCTATACGTATATTCATCGACAGAAAGTCTCTGAGTAGTCTCTAAATTTTGGAGTTTTGGATGTTTAGGCTCGGGCTTGAAGAGGTAAATATATAATTTATGATTACTTAGCATCATACGGAGTTCCGTGCCCGCGTGACAACCATTACAAGTTGAAGCGAAACCGTCTGTAGTTTTATCACATCTAAGGTTCATACAACATCTTTGAGGAAGTCATGAAGGGAGCTGGAACGCTTGAAGATTAAGCAAAGTAGAGTTTTACGTACACGTGTATATTCATGGGCAGCAGGAGCTGCTTTGGCGGCATGTTTGATGGGTTATAGTGCTGCACCGTCCTATGCCTCCGAGGTGTCTGAGGCGTTTGCGCCCAAACAAGCCGAAATCGAAACAAGTGCAGCAATTGGCAGTATTAAGGATTTAGAAAACGCTCATGATTACATTCAACCCGCAGCGAATGGTGGGTTTTTAATGCTGAACGTCGAGGACGATACAGAAGCAAGTGTAGTACACGTCACATATGGCAAGCTGGACAGTTCTGTGGAGGCTGTATGGAAACATCAGCAGGACCTGAACGTACAACCCGGAACAAGCAGCAGGGGAGTCCAGCGGGAGACATCGGATAGGGGCTTGCTGTTTCTGATTGATTATACAAAACCGAACGGAATACGAGATTTGCAGGCTTCACGATTGGACGAGGATGGAAACACCTTGTGGTCCAAAACATTACCCACAGATGGCTTGATATCTCATGGGCAGGATTCTCAGGTTGGTTTGGAGACATTGGAGGATGGCGGTTTCCTGGTCTCCTATCTAAACCTTGCTGAGCAGTCCTTCACTGTACTCAAATACACTGAAACTGGCGATCTACAATGGAATCGAACGACGGCCGGAGTGACCTCGGGTTGGCTGGTCGGCAGTCACAATGGATATTATGCGCTTTTGAATAGCTCAGATGGTCCCGTTGGGGTACAAGCAGATGTATATGGTCGCGATATTCGTGACATCCATCTGGACTTAGGATCAGGTAAAGAAATTGCCGCAGTACGTGAGTTGCCGAGCGGTCATATTGCTGTAACAGGGCTTAAAGGAAACAGCAAGCGTACACAGGTGCTTAGTAATGGTCTACAATTATTTAGTAATACAGAGGACTATGCGGCTGACCGGGTGTATCTGCCTGAGGAGCAGTTGTATGTCCAGTTCAGTGATCAATATGATCCACTGGGTAAAACCACGAAGATGCATGGCATCACCATTACAGGCCTGAAAGGAAACGGTACGAAGGTGTGGGAAACGAGGACTCATTATAAGGAGGATAATTCCTTCGGCATCCGTTACGATACGGGATTGATATACAAGATACCTTCAGGCTACGTGGTGGTGACATCTACAACAGGAGCTCATAAGCCAACAGTACTGGATTTTGCGAAAATATTGATACCGGAGTAATCCGGTGTCTTTTTTTGTGAAATTGAGGGGAACGATATTGCGAGGTTGTATGACGATAAGAAACAGCCTGCTTGTATATGTAATACAAACAGGCTGTTAATAGACTCTATATTTAGGATGCAACGTGGCTGGATTGTAAAATGGCAGACAGCTTTTCCTGGAAAGTCGGAATACCTACACGCTGTACATATGCGTAAAAGCTTTCGCCAGCGCTCCTGTTTTCTTTGTAGAACAGAATGAGCTCTGCCAGTACAGGTCCAACCTGATCCCCGCGTACGCGACCTTTGAGCGCCTTGTTAAACTGGGCGCCTGCTCCAAGCGCTCCGCCGACAGCGATATCGAACGCGTCGACCAAGCCTTCCGGTGTCTTAATAAGCGAGCCTTGCAGACCAATGTCCGCAATATGCTTTTGACCGCAGGAATTCGGGCAACCGATAAAATGAATGCGCACCTTTTCATCCAATTGTACGTGCTGATCCAAATACTCGGCAACGTCAACCGCCCGTTTTTTGGTTTCCACAATCGCCAAATTGCAAAACTCATTTCCTGTGCACGATACCGTACGACTCATAAAATGCTTGGGCTGTGGTGTCAGGCGTTGCAGCACGGGGGCTTCCAGTAGTTCATCCACCTGCTCATCCGGTACGCCGCTCAGCAAAATATTTTGCGACATCGTGGTACGAATCTGACCATCGCCATAGCGGTCAGCCAGGTCGGCCAGTTCATGTAACTCGTCAGCACTAAGGCGACCGACAGGAACGTTCAGACCGACATAGTTCAGACCTTTTTGAGCTTGAGGATGCACGCCGTCAAAATAGGCGGCTTGCCAGCCAATCGTTTTGTCCTCGCCTCGTCCGGGCATTTCACCGATGTACTCGGTGAGCTTAGCCAGAAATTTGTCTGGGCCCCAATCGGCAACGAGGAATTTCAAGCGGGCATGGTGCCGCTTTTCCCGATAGCCGTAATCACGGAAAATGGTGGTGACAGCAATAGCAACCTTCAGTACTTCCTCAGGACGAACAAACAAATCCAGAGACTGTGCCATATGCGGCTTGGCGGACAAACCTCCACCAACCATCGCATGGAAGCCGACCACTTCTTTTCCGTCGAGGATCTTGGTGGCTGGAGTGAAGGACAGGTCGTTAATTTCAGCCTGTGCATTATTGTACGTATTACCGGAGATAGACATTTTGTACTTGCGCGGCAGATTGGAGAAGTCTCGATTTAATAAGAAAAAGCGGTTTACTTCATCTACAATCTCCTGGGTATCCACCAATTCATTGGGATCGATGCCAGCCAGTGGATTACCAACAATGGTACGCGGGCAGTCTCCACAGGCTTCAAAGGAATACAAATTAACTTTTTCCAGTCTTTCAAAAATATCAGGCAAGCTTTCGACCGTCAGCCAGTGAAATTGAATCGCCTGGCGAGTGGTGACATCCACAAGACCGCGTCCATATAGCGCGGATATGTCCGCCAATGCATGTGCCTGTGCTGAAGTCATGATCCCTGTGTTGATGCGGACCCGCATCATGAAATGACCATCCTTAGGCTTTTGCTGATATACCCCAGCCCATTTGAAACGGTCCATATCGTCCGCAGAGATCGAGTCATAGCCTTCGTTGGCATAGTTTTCAATAATGGTACGGATAACGTCGAGACCGTCCTTTTCCAGCTTGACTAACTCGAATTTGTTAAGCTTATCGGGATGAGCGTTCCAGATTGGTTCGTAGGCCATTCTTTTAACCTCCTGTAGGTGCTTATTTATACTTTAGTGTTTTGGATAGAGGATTCATGATTTTATTCTTTATTTCCGACAATAAAACTAAGATATAATGTGATGGTATCATAGTTGGTTATGCCCGTAAACGAAGGAATGACCTAAACGGTATAACGATTATTTATCGTTTTTGCTTATTTTTTTGATATAAGGATTTGGAAAATTTATAATATAAATAGCATGAGGGGACAGGGATGTAGCAAACGCGCCTTTTAGAAAAAGATAGGGCTTAAAGCGATTGTATACGTGTCCCCTCTATGGTAGATTTGGACTAACTGATAGAACAGGGTCATGTAAGAGAGGAAATGGTGAGTATATGCGTAAGATGGGGAAAAGGGCAGTTGTTCTAGCTCTGGGCAGCGCTCTATGTGTTTCTGGAACGGCAGGTGCAGCTAGCAGTGGAACTGCGTTAAAGGCCAGAGTCATTAATGGTGGGGTCTATGTTAACGTAAGCGATATGAATAAAGCATTAGGAACCAGCGGCGCATATAACAGCGCAAATGGTACATATACGTTATCGGCCGATCGTGTGCCGCAGGTGGTTAAAAATGTATCTCCTTCTGTGGTCGGTATCATTGGCCGTTCAGCCACGGGAGAGACCGTAGCAGGAGGAGATCGATACAACCTGGCTCACGGCACGGGTGTTATCATTCGTACCGATGGATGGATTGTGACGAATGCACATGTTATCGAAGGATTAGGTGATGCCGTGGTCGTAACCTCGGACGGAAAATCTTATGGAATCACCGACAGCTACAGCGATCCGATCAGTGATTTGGCATTAGTCAAAATCAAGGCAAGCGGCCTCAAACCCGCCACCTTGGCAGCTTCAACGAACAGTCTACAGGTAGGTGAGCAGGTAGTGGCTATTGGTACGCCTATATCCTTTTCACTTCGCAATTCGGCAACCTCAGGTGTTGTTAGCGGGCTGAACCGTGGTGTCAACGCTGCTTATCGTTTGATCCAAAGTGATACCGCGATCAATCCTGGTAACAGCGGCGGTCCGCTGGTCAATCTCAAGGGTGAGGTCATTGGGATCAATACGATGAAATTCTCGGCGGTCGGCATTGAAAATATGGGCTTTTCGATTCCGTCGGATACGGTGAAATATGTCATCGGCCAATTTTTCAAATACGGAGAGGTTCGGCGCGCCAGTCTTGGTCTGAGTCTGGAAGAGAGCTGGTCAGCTATCGTTGGATTACCTACCGAGGACCCTCTGAAAGTTACGAAAATTACCTCAGCCAATGCCATTCAGGCCAAAATCAAGGAAGGCGATGAGCTGTATAGCATTAACGGTAAGCGTGTAGCTTCGGCCATTGATGTCAATGAGCTGCTTAAAAACTATCAACCAGGTCAAACGGTGAGTGTACTAATGCAGTCGGACGGTGATATTGTGAAGCGCAAGCTAGTACTGACACAGGATAATGGTGAAATCTATGAGTCCATTCAGTCTGGAGAAGATGGTGAAGATTCGAACGGTTCGGAGGCCGCTGAAGATGGCGGCGTAGCGCTTCCTAAGGAAACATCGGAGCCAGCTCAAGGGGCAACTACTGGAAAGTGAACAATAACGGCTCTTGAATTTATAAAATAAAGCTAAAGGGAGATTTACTGTGAAGCATATTCAAAGAAAAATGATGCGTAAGCTGGGGGTCGGCGCTGTCGCATTGTCCCTTCTGCTTTCCGCTTTGCCAGCAGTTGCAGCAGATCAAGATAAAACCATGCTGGAATTGCGGTTGCAAAGCGGCAGCAATACAGCCATCATGAACGGCCATAATGCCAATATTACGAAGCCATATTCAAAAAGTGGTGCACTGATGGTTCCAGCTGGTATTTTTAAAAAGGCATTTAACAGCAAAATTCGATTGGCTGAAGATAATGTGGTTAAAATCACTAGCGGAACTCATGTTGTATCGCTGACCATTGGTAGCCGTACTGCTTGGGTGAGAGGTCACAAGGTGACACTTCCAGCTCCACCGGAAATGTCATCAGGTATTCTCATGGTGCCTCTGCGTCAAGTAGCAGAAGGGCTTGGCGGTAAGTTGGAGAAGAACGGCGCCGGAATCATTATTCGGATGGAAGCACAAGAAGAGGCGGGCACGGTAGCTGAAGAGACACCGAACATTGATAATGATGAGGGCAAGACGCAGATCGGGAACAGTTACTATGGCTGGTCTATGAACTATCCAACAGGTCTCGTCATCGGTCAGGGAGGTGGAGATGAGAGTATCTCCACTTTTATGGACGAGAACAGTGCGTACTATATGGAAGTGCACACAGCGTCACAGCCGGTTCCACTGAATGCGGACGATCTGTTGCAACAATTAGTGCAGGCAGCCAAGGAAACGGGAGAAACTGTGATCGATCGAAAATCCTTCCCGAAAGCGAAGGTACCTTATGCTCGTGTCATTACGAAGGATGGGGACGGCGTATTGTGGGAAAATCGTCAGTACTATGACAACGGACGATTGTATGTAGTTTATTTTTCCGATGCTAAAGCAACGAATTATAAAGATCTGGCCCAGTATGCGGGACTGTTAAATTCCTTCAAGACCTCTTTTGATGCGCAGGATAAAAGTATTAAGGACTTGTCCACTGTCGTAGGAGGCACACGCGAGGCCGGAAATCCAGACTACGGCGTGTCACTCAGCATACCCGCAGGCTGGAAAATGGACGATCAACGGATGCAATATGAAAGTAATGATGGATCGAGCTTCCGCATGAAAATAACCTCGGCTCCAGCGGATGGAAAGTTGGAGAACTGGGGACAGCAACTGCAAAAATGGCTGAGCGATTCATTTGTGTCTACGGCTTATGAGGCACAGAAGACGTATCCGCTGGAAGTTGCAGGCGTTCAAGGGTTAGTACAGGAGTACCGTTATAATTTTGGCGATGGATGGGTCAAAGAGTACAATGTGCTGATCCAGCAAAATGGATACCGCTATTTGGCTGAATACGCAGTGCCTGAAAAAGTAAGCAAAGGAAATGATCAGTTCAATGCGCTCATTTCCTCGCTTCAAATCGATTTTCAAACCGTAGCAAGTAACTTTGGACAGTTGGAAGAAGACGACTATTTGACGGACAAAACGAAAACGGTCAAAAAGACGTCAAAAGCCTATGAATATACGGTGAATATCCCACGATATTGGACCGCGATTAGCGATCAATTTGAATTGGGCGATGTAGAGTACCAGTTTACCGGAGGTCGTTTTTCCATCAAAATCGACAACGACCAATCATTTGAACTAACGGTATCCCAGCTCAAGGACTTCTATGATAAGCAAGCAAAGAACTACAAAAACCTCAAAGTTGAGGAAGTTAAGGACGTAACGTTTGCTGGTGTTCCGGCAGTGTCCTTTACATTCCATCGTATAGAGGAAGGCATTGGCTACACAGGCCACCAATTGGTTTTGGAACGTGACGGAAAAACGTATACTGTGACAACAACATTAAATGATGCGAACAACACGGCTGTACAGTCTAACGCACTGGATTCGACGTTAAATTCGTTTAATTTTGTGAAGTAGAAGGTGTAGGTAAAAGATTAGCGAGGTTGTGGGGGAAGCGCTACGCGTGCCATTTGAGCCTACGATCGCTGACGCTTCTTCGGATTCCAATGGCCCGCTTCACTGACGCTCGCCAAATACCACCAATCTTATAATGAGTGAAGTAAGCACTAGGGAAGTCTATACGTATTTCCCCGTATAGGAGGAATCCAAAATGATTACGCTAAAAGCAGTCGACAAACATAATTGGGAAGCATGTGCCGAACTTGAACCGACACCTGAGCAAAAAAGATTTATGGTATCTAACCTTTTTTCGATTGCGGAGTGTCAGTTTTTAGATGGATTTTTATCTAAAGCAATTTATAATGATGACGAATTAATTGGTTTTACAATGTATGGTTTAGACCCGGATGACGGAAATTACTGGGTTTACCGATTTATGATTGACGAAAGATTTCAAGGTCAAGGTTATGGCTACAATGCGATGTTGCTGGTTATCGACGAAATAAGGAAAGCCAGTGATAGGACGGATGTTATCATGATTGGGTATAAACCAGACAATGAACTAGCTAGAAAGCTATATAGTAAAACAGGCTTCAGAGAGAAGGGAATATCACCTTGGGGAGAAATGCTTGCGAAGTATAGGTTTGCCTAGTTAATGATAGGATGACTCACCTCCAAAGCACCGCTTGACGGGTTTGGAGGTGTTTTTAGTATTATTTTTTAAAGGAATCGCTTGGAAAGTGTAGAAGCTTAGGTCGCAGTCTGGTACACTAGATTAGTTACAAGATAAGAATGATTCTGCCGCAGATGTTTGTGATGCGGATTTTTTGAGTTGGATGTAATTCACGCGAGGAACCGATGGTTCAGTGTGTGGATGATCGGACAAGATGATAGAGACGGATAGGATTTAAAATATGATTCTTAGTAGGCTTCCATTCCCCTGACTAACCATGATCAGCTTTGGAATGAGTCTATGGAACATCCATGAGATTACCAAGTAAGCAGCATAGCTGCCCTGAAAACAACGATTATTCCTCGGGGGATCATTCGTTTTCAGCATATGGGGAGGGCAATAATGAAATCAGCAGTACGAAGAGAAGATGTTGAGCTTCTGGCACCAGCCGGTGACTGGGATTGTATGCGTGCGGCGGTGGCAAACGGGGCTGATGCGATCTTTTTCGGGGTGGAAAAGTTCAACGCACGAGCACGGGCGAATAATTTCCGCATGGAGGAACTGCCTGAAATTATGGCGTTTTTGCATAGCTATGGGGTTAAAGGTTTTTTAACATTCAATATATTGGTATTTGAAAACGAGTTGGAGGACGCTAAGGAGCTGGTCGATGCCTGTATTGATGCTGGAGTCGATGCCTTAATTGTCCAGGATATGGGCCTGGTGAAAATGATCCGCGACATTTCACCGGATTTTCCGATTCATGGTTCTACCCAAATGACGATTACCTCGCCGGAAGCGGTAGAGTTTACAAAACCCTTCAATATGGAACGGGTCGTGCTTGGACGCGAAAACAACCTGAAACAGATCCAAAAGATAGGCGATCAGGCGAGGCTTCCAATGGAGGTATTCGTACATGGAGCGTTATGCGTATCTTATTCTGGTCAATGCCTGACTTCAGAAATGTGGGGCGGCCGCTCTGCTAACCGTGGTGAGTGTGCACAGGCATGTCGTTTGCCTTACGATCTAATGGTGGACGGAGAGCAGAAACCAATGGCAGATGTGACGTATCTGCTGTCACCTAAGGATCTGGCAGCGATTGACTTGATGCCTGAACTGATCGACGCGGGTGTTGTTTCTTTTAAAATTGAAGGGCGACTGAAAACACCTGAATATGTGGCAAATGTGGTCAGCAAGTACCGCAAGGCCATTGATAAGTATTTTGATGGCGATACGTCCAAGACCAGCAAAGAAGATATCCGCGAGCTGCAGCAGAGCTTTTCACGCGGCTTTACGCACGGTTTTCTCGAAGGGACCAATAACAAGAAGCTGGTTGACGGTACATTCCCGAAAAGCCGGGGGGTGTATCTGGGCCGAGTGGAACAAATCCTTCGTGATGGCGTAGTGTGCCGTATTGATGCACCGCTCAAGCGTGGCGATGGTATTGTATTCGATGCGGGAGATCCCACGCAAAAAGAAGAAGGCGGACGCGTATACGATATCCGCCGCAAGGGCGTGAAGATTGAAGGCGAAGCCGGAGAAGGCTGGATCATCGACATCGTAGCGGGACGCAACGATGTGGATCTGCGCCGTGTGCACGTGGGCGACCGCATTTGGAAGACCAACGACCCAGCGCTGGACAAACGTCTGCGCCAGTCGTACGACACCGACAAGCCGTACCGGGTCTTCCCGGTATATGTGCGGGTCAGCGGCTCTCCAGGGCAACCGCTGTCGACATGGTGGACCGACGTGCAGAAAGGCACAACGGTCCGCGTGGACTCCGAGCTGGAGCTCGAAATTGCCCAGAAGCGTCCGATGACGCATGAACTGCTCGAAGAGCAGTTCGGCCGACTGGGCGGAACGGTGTTCCAGCTGGAAGAACTGGACGTCCATCTGCATGGGGACGTCATCGTGCCGATGCGCGAGCTGAACGGTATCCGCCGTCAGGCGGTGGAACTGCTCGCGGGCGAGCGCCCCAAACCGCCCGTGTACACGAAACGGACGGTCGAGGTGTATGACGATGCATCGACTCCGGCATCGTCTGTTGCACGCGGTCAGGCAGAGCTGACCGCGTTGTGCCGCAGCCTCCCTCAGGTGGAGGCTGCGCTTGAGGCCGGCGTGGAATTCATCTACGCCGACTTCGAGTTCATCAAGCAATTCCCAGCAGCCGTAGAGGCTGTGCACGCTGCAGGCCGCCGAATTGCGCTGGCGACCCCGCGTATTCACATGCCGGGTGAAAATGGCTACCACAACAATATCCTGCGCTTGAAGCCGGATGCTGTGTTGGTACGCAATCCAGGGGCACTGTATTTCTACTTGCGACATCGGTTGGAGAACCCGGACGCACATCACCCGCAATTGATTGGTGACTTCTCGCTGAACATAGCCAACCATAAAGCGGCTGATCTGTTCCTGGATTCTGGCTGCGACCTGGTTACGCCTTCGTACGATCTGAACATTCAGCAAATGGTCGATATGCTCAGACGTACACGTACTGATAAGCTGGAGATCGTGATCCAGCAGCATATGCCCATGTTCCATACTGAACATTGCGTATACTGCACCTTTATGAGTGAAGGCACCGACTACACTAACTGTGGACGTCCATGTGAGGACCATCGCGCATCCCTGCGTGATCGAATTGGTATGTCTCATCCGGTCCGTGTGGACGAAGGCTGCCGCAACACGGTGTACAACGCGATTGAGCAATCCGGCGCGGAATACCTATCCAACTTCCTGGAGCTGGGCGTGTCCCGTTACCGCGTGGAATTTTTGGAGGAGACACCGGAGCAAGTGCATGAGGTTATTGATCTCTATAACCGTGCCCTGCGCGGAGAAATCAGTGGAACACAAGTATGGAAGACGCTGAAAGCGACGAATCAGTTGGGTGTTACACGTGGGCAGCTGGTGAAGTAAAAGGATGCTATAGGTTATCACAGTTATTTATTTTGATATTTGAACGTAGAAAAAGAAAAAATAGGGTATGTGCTTTGAGAGCACATACCCTATTTTTATCAATAAGTCCATTTGAAATACTATGAATCTCGTATTGTTATACTTTCTGGACTTTCGTTTTTTTGGAAAAAACAATGAATTTTTGCCCGACATAATTAATTAAAGTATAGAAGATATTCCCGATTAGGATGGACAGATTGCCTGAAATTGCATTGTTTTTAATACTCAGACTTGAGATCAAGAAGTGGCTGATTAGATAGCTGAGACAATACGATAGCAAATAGCATATCAATATGATAAAGACAAACTTCCAAATGGTCTGTCCATGGCTTGCATTGTTTTTGAAAGTAAATCTTTTGTTTAAGAAATAGCTTACAGTGGCACCTACAGAATTACCAATAAAGGTCGATAACCAGTAGTTAGTCCCTAAAGTATTAAAGAGCAGGAACATGACGGACATGCCGCATATTGTATTTAGGACACCTACGACAAGAAAACGGAAAAAGCTATTCTGAAATAAAGTCAAATTAGTCACCTGTTCGCATCTGTTTATTGGACAGCCACAGCTTCCCTCTCACTATTTTTCACTTTTTTTGTGTTTTCAGTATCTAGGGTGCTCTGGGAATCTAATAGGGTCTCAATAATATATTTGGGTCTTTGTTTTACCTCTTTATATATTTTACCGATATATTCGCCAATGAGCCCCAGTGCTACAAGTTGCAGACCACCTATGAACCAGATGGACAACATTAAAGAAGACCAGCCCCAGACAGTGGTTCCAAGGAGCTTACTAATAATGGTATACACAGCTATTAATAAGCTTATGCCAAACATTGCAAAACCTACCGCTGAGATAAGCCGGATTGGGGTTATACTAAATGAAGTGATTCCATCGAAAGCAAAAGCGAGCATTTTCTTTAAAGGATATTTGGATTCTCCTGCAAAGCGTTCATGTCGATCGTAATAAACTTCAGTAGACTTATAACCTATTAACGGAACTAGACCACGTAAAAAGAGATTTACCTCTTTAAAGTTGCTTAATTCCTGGAGAACTCTTTTGCTCATTAAACGGTAATCCGCATGATTGTATACAATATTGACTCCCATTTTACTCATAACACGATAAAAGCCTTGGGCTGTTGAACGCTTGAAGAATGTGTCGGTGGTTCTACTTTTTCGAACCCCATATACGATGTCATAACCTTCTTTGAACTTTATTATAAATTCTCGGATGGCACTGAGATCATCCTGCAGGTCAGCGTCAACGGATATCACACAATCAGATGTCTCTTTAGCTTCCATTAACCCAGATAATAGGGCGTTTTGATGGCCGGCATTTTTCGCCAATTTGAGACCACTGACAAAAGGATTTTTTAGATTATATGATGCTATGATGTCCCATGTTTTATCACGGCTACCATCGTCAACAAACAACATTTTACTATGTTTAGAAATGAGCTGGCTCTCTGCCAACTCCTCAAGAATGACCGTAAGTCTGCTTATAGTTTCAGGCAGTACCTCTTCTTCGTTATAACAGGGAATAACTAACGTTAAAACAGGGTTACTGATTATTGAATCCAAAGAACTCTCTCCTCAAATTTTGGCATATCTGGTACTCAAATTTCTATCCTTTTTAGTTTATAATATGGTTTACTTAAATTATATAACATTGCAATGACTAAGTGCTATAATAAACTATTAGCAATTTACAAACGTTAATCGAATTATTGAATAATTTAGTAAGTTTTGTTGAAAAGGAGTTTTAACCTATGAAAATCCGTAAAGCGATTATTCCTGCTGCGGGATTAGGAACCCGGTTCCTTCCTGCTACGAAAGCCATGCCTAAAGAGATGCTACCCATTGTAGACAAACCAACAATTCAATATATTATTGAAGAGGCTGTTGCATCTGGTATAGAGGATATCATTATCGTTACTGGTAAAGGCAAAAGGGCGATTGAGGATCATTTTGACTACTCCTTTGAGCTGGAGCATAATTTGACTGCGAAGGAAAAATGGGATCTGCTCAATGAAGTGCGTAAACCATCGGAGATGGCAGATATCCACTATATTCGTCAAAAGGAACCTAAAGGGTTGGGGCATGCCATCTGGTGTGCACGTAAGTTTATCGGTGACGAACCTTTTGCCGTCCTTTTAGGGGATGACATCGTTGAGTCTGAGAATCCGTGCCTCAAACAGATGATAGACGTGTTCGATGAGTATCAGCGTTCTGTTGTAGGTGTAAAACAAGTGGATTGGAACGAGGTACATCGTTACGGCATAGTTGAAGGTCATGCACTTACTTCCAAAATCTCTGAAGCGGAACGATTGGTAGAAAAGCCAAAGAAGGAAGAAGCAACCTCCAACTTGGCGATCATGGGACGTTATATCTTGACGCCTGATATTTTTGATATCCTGGGTCAGCAATCTGCGGGAGTAGGCGGGGAGATTCAGTTGACGGATGCATTGTCCAAACTGGGAGAAAAGAATCCGATCCTGGCCTACGAATTTGACGGGAATCGCCATGATGTTGGCGAGAAATTGGGATTCATTGAAACAACGATCCATTATGCTCTACAGCATAACGAAATCAAGGATGAAGTACTGGCTTATATGAGACAGGTTATTGAAGATATTGATCAAGAAAAATAAACACCTCACCAAACCTCTCTTTCTCCAAATAAAAAAGAGACTACCGGATGATATAACATCATCTGATAGTCTCTTTTTCTATACTATTTCTCCGATTTTAACTGAGCAATTTGCTCCCTCTCCTTCGGATCAGCTTTAATCAGCTTATCGTACAATGCTTTGTCATCCTGTCCCTGCTGTTGCAGAGCAGCGATATAGTAGCGGGCGACCTCACGATTCGTAGCATCACTCAAATCGTCCTTCAGACCGTTTTTCAGGATGCTGGCAGCCTCTGCAGGCTTGCCTGACATGAATTCAATTTTGCCAGTGCTGAGCGCAATACCTGGAGTTACCTCAAAAGTACGTGTCAACTGAATTTCAGGTGGAACCGTCTTAATATGAGCTACCCCATCCAGAACCTGCTGGTATGCAGCAAGGCCTGCTTGGAAATATTTCTGCTCCTTGGCGGTGTCCTTCTGTTCACGTGCCTTATCACCAATAGAGTAGGCTTGAGTAATCAACATGTTGTACCAGTCATTGTCCCATTTGAAGTTGGAAATGTTATTTTCCAAAATACTGAAGGCTTGCTCATGCTCACCTTTTGCTTTTAAAAGGTTAACTTTGGAGTTATACATGATTTTATTATACGGTTCTGCCTTCAGGCCCGTATTAAGTACCTCTATTGCAGCATTATAAAATTCCTCTTTTTTCGTTTGATCATACACATTCTTGTACAGTGCAGCCAAACTTATAACCGAATCTGGGTGCGTAGGACGAAGTTCAAGATCCTTATTAATGGCACTTTGGATTTCCTCAAAAGATGTGCTGACCGCCATGATCTGTTTGGCAGATGTGGCAGCATTGGCCGATTGCACGAAGCGGAGACCTGCAAAAAGCACCACAATGCTTAGAATGCCGATGACTGCACTATACATGATTCGGAAACCAGAAGTACTCATGGACAAGCGTCTAAGAGGTTTGCTGTCCATAGCAGCGGTCATACCACCAAGACTCATAAATATCAGTATGCCCATGAACACGTAGCTCAGATTAAAGTCCAGCAAGCTATGAAGTAAGATCGAGAGCGCCAAAATGAGATACAGAAAGTGAGAATCCCGTTCTTCATCATTTTGTCTAATATAGTTACGGATATATTTGTAGAAAATAAATAAGATGAATGACATGAAAATTACAAAACCGAGAATACCAACCTCAACCAGATACTGCATGAAGAAGTTATGGGCCTGACGGCTTGTGTAAGGATAGTCTTGGTATTTCTCATATAAAGTAGCCCAACCGCCGCCGCCGGTGCCAATAACAGGATGATCTTTAATCGATTTGGCAGCATCCTGATAGAATACAAGTCGTTCCAGTACACTATGCTGCCGGAAATTGATATTTTCAAACCGGACCTGGACGTTTTCTGGTAGTACGCTGCGCAGGCCAGTTCCAATAAACAGAAAAGCCAGCAAGCCAATCACGACAACTGATCCGACAGGCAGCCATAGGTTGGATAACTTACGGGAAGTCCAGCCTGTGAGGGCACTTTCCAACTTCGGTGCCAGATAACGTTCAACAAGCCACAGTACAACAGCTACAGCAAGGGAGACCCCAATAAGTAACCCCCAAGCCTTGGCAGCCTCACCACCGTTGTAGGCCTTATTGAGTTGTAATCCCATATTTGTAATTGGCGCCAAGATAGATATTGACGCTACACCAGCAATGGCGCAATGCAAAATCCATATAATTTGGCGTGCAGGTTTAAGGAAAAGCAAGAGCAGCACGAAAACGACTGGCAACATAACCAGACCGCCCCGTGACAAGGTCAGGAATAACGAGACCAGAATAGGCACCAACATGAAGCCGTGAATAGCCTTGCCATACCATAGTTTTGATTTCATCAGACAGAAAACGGCAGCGAATAGGAAAGCCATTAGAAAAGCGGCATATGTATTCGCATATTGAAACACGGATGTCAGCCGGAGACCATTTGTATCTGTCATAACTGCATTGGTATAACGATATTGATACACATATTGGGTAAACCAGCCTACCATCTTGCCGGCAATTACCCACTGTCCGAACCAGTTAATAAAGCCAAAGCCGACAATGACATAAGCAACAGTCATAATCAGGTTGTGAATAATCTTATTGCCTAAGCGATCTTGTAGTAGATAGATTGAGATGATAAACAGGGCGGCATATATGCACTGTACCACCACCATATTCATGGCCAAGTAATGCGAAGCTGCTGAAGTCAGTGAAAGCACATAAGACAGGGGAAGCAGTAGTACTAATACAGCCAGCCAATCCCTTTGCTCTTCCAGCTTGAATTTTTTATAATAGGTTACAATTCCTAAAATCAATAGAATCGTGCTGATGATCAAAGCCCAATACAAAGGCTTCTCAAAGTCGAGCATTTGACCATTAAAAAGCGCAGCCTGGAAGGGGGCCCAAGCTAAAAACAGAATCATGCCAACAATTAACACCCAAAACATAGCCGGCCTTTTATCGTCACGGGTCGACGTTTTGGCCTGTTTCCCGTATACTGGATTCGACAAGGTTTACAATCTCCTTTTCTTGTAGATACGTCAACATTTTAGCATATCGTAGCTGTTAGAGCCATATCGCAACAAAGACCATACCAAATTTTTACAATGTTTGATTGTAAGAGACTTACCAAACCATGTTTAAGGTCGTGACACACTCGTATGAATTTAACTGAAAACTTATCAAAAAATTTAAAGTTACTCTGGGAACTGTCTAAAAAAGATATTAAATCTAGATACCTTGGTTCGTTTATGGGGGTACTCTGGGCTTTTATACATCCTATGGTATCTATACTTGTTTATTGGGTCGTATTTCAGGTTGGTTTTAAAAATGTACCTATTGGAGATACTCCCTTTATACTTTGGTTATTAACAGGAATGGTGCCTTGGTTATTCTTTTCTGAAAGCTTAGCAACTGCAACCAATAGTATTATAGAAAACAATTATTTGGTAAAGAAGATTGTTTTCCGAGTTGGTTTGCTGCCGATGGTGAAAATTTTGTCAGCTCTGTTTGTACATGTATTTTTTATCATTGTTCTTTTCATTATGTTTAAAATCTACAATGTTGAATTTACGATTTATAACATTCAAATCCTTTATTATTTATTAGCCACGATTTTTCTTTCCTTGTCCATTTCTTACATAACAGCGACATTAGTTGTTTTTGTAAAGGATGTTGGTCAAGTTGTTGCGGTATTTATTCAGCTATTCTTTTGGCTTACGCCGATCTTTTGGAATTTAAATATTGTTGAAGATAAGTATCAGTTTTTCTTTAAACTAAATCCTGTTTTTTATATCGTCGAAGGATATCGGGATACTTTTATTGATCACAAATGGTTCTGGGAGCATCCATCAATGACGATCTACTTTTGGGCTATTGTGATTATCGCAGGTACTATAGGAATCAAAATTTTCAAGAAAATGAAATCTCATTTTGCAGATGTATTGTGAGGAGAAAATGATGAATCAAACAGAATCAGTTGCTGTGGAAGTTAATAATGTCACTAAAATATATAAAATATATGATAATCCCAATGAGCGATTAAAAGAGGCCGTTCATCCCTTTAAAAAAAGTATCATTCTGAATTTAAGGCCATCAGTGACCTGTCCTTTTCCATAAATAAAGGACAAGCGATTGGTATTATTGGTAAAAATGGTTCTGGAAAATCGACTCTTTTAAAGATGATCACAGGCGTGATTACTCCCACCAACGGAAGCATTAAAGTGAATGGGAAAGTTGCTGCTCTTTTGGAATTGGGCGCGGGTTTTAATCCGGATTTAACAGGAATGGAAAACATATATTTGAATGGAACCCTTATGGGGTATAGCAAAATAGAGATGGATGGTAAACTTGAATCTATTGTATCCTTTGCGGATATCGGGGACTTCATTAATCAACCAGTCAAAATGTACTCCAGTGGTATGTTTGCCCGTTTAGCCTTTGCAGTAGCTATCAATGTTGATCCAGATATTTTGATTGTAGATGAGGCCTTGTCTGTTGGAGATATTTATTTTCAGGCAAAATGTATTACCAAAATGAAGGAGCTCTCCAAAAAAAGTACGGTTTTATTTGTCTCACATTCCATGGATACCATTAAAAGTTTTTGTGATACAGCGTTGCTGATTGATAAAGGACACATGGTCGAAATTGGTCCAGTGAAACGTGTAGCACAAATTTATGAAAACATTGTTAACCAGGAAATTGCAGATATGAAACGTGTTCAATCCTTGGATGTATTTGTTAATTCTGAAACAGATAAAAAGAGTTCGCTGTTGCTGTTAGAAGAGGACCCTGCTTTTGCAAAACGTGCCAATGAGTTTCGTTCTGGAACGGGAGATGCGCGTTTTATAAGAGCGGACTTGTTAGTCAATGGAGAAGTTGTGAACCAGGTCCCTTTTGGCGAAATGGTTACTTTGCGTTTATTGGCACAATATTATAAAGATATAGATTCTGAGGGAACTATTGGCTACATGGTTAGAAACCATACTGGTGTCGATGTGTTTGGCATGAATATCTATAATAAAGCAAAATTAGTTCCGAAAATGCAAGCGGGAGGCATTCTGGAGGTTAACTTTAATTTCCGTAATCTGTTATCTGAAAGTGGTAAATACACCATTTCTATTGGTTTGAAGCCTAAGCCTTTTGAGCCTCTTTATCTGGATAGCGTAAGTATAGCAGCTGTATTTGAGGTTCCTAAGCCCGAGAATAATTACGTACCAGGATTAATATTTGTAGATAACACAATAGATTTGCAAGTCATTAATTAAGGCTGGTGATAAAATGTGTGGGATTTTGTTTTCTAATGTAGCCATAAATAAAGAAGTATTTCTTAATTCTTTAAATATAATGAAACACCGGGGGCCTACGGCCCCACTTTGTGTATATCAGAGTGAAAACTTTATGCTGGGGCATAACAGATTAAGTATCTTAGATTTGGATCGGAGAAGTGATCAGCCCTTTTTCTCTGATGACGGAAGATATGTGATTATATTTAACGGAGAGATCTATAATTATAAAGAATTAGCCTCCAGCTATTCAATTCAAATGAGAACAAACTCAGATACTGAACTTTTATTGAAGCTTTATATTCAATATGGTCCCCAAATGTTGAATTGGCTTAATGGAATGTTCAGTTTTATTGTTTTAGACATCCAGCAGAAATCATTTTTTGTAGCACGAGATCGTATGGGAGTAAAGCCGCTTTATTACAACAGATATGGGGAAGAGTTCATTTTCAGTTCTGAAATTGCTCCATTGCTCCCATTAGTCCACCACATTTCTATAGATCAAGAAGCCGTAAGACAATATAAAAAGATGAGATGCTTTTTTAATGATCGTACTATCTATAATGAAATAAAAGAGTTTCCACCAGGATATTATTACGAGAATGGCGAATTTATTAAATATTGGGAAATTGATTACTCTGAAAAAGAACCTCCTTCCGATGAGGAACTTGAATTTCTAATTCGCTCTGCAGTAGAGTACCGTAAGATCGCAGATGTTGAAATTGGAAGTTACCTAAGCGGGGGATTGGACAGTACGATTATTACCGCACTTGCCAAAGTAGAGCATACTTGGACTGTTGGTTTTGAAGATTATAATGAGTTTCAGTGGTCTGAAATCGCAGCAACAAGATACAATACCATTCATCATCCGATATTGTTTGAACCTGATCACTTTTTATCATTAGCTCGAGAGCTTATAACTGTAAAAAAAGAGCCTCTGTCTGTGCCCAATGAAGTGTTACTGTATCATATGACTCAGCAAGCATCTGCTAAAAATACAGTCATATTAAGTGGAGAAGGCGCTGATGAGCTTTTCTTTGGGTATGACCGCATTTTCAGATGGGCTAGTAGCACTACAGACTTCGATATCCGAGCCTTTAGTGAACTCTACACCTACGGATCTGAAGATGATATAGAGATTGTAGAAGACGCTTTGGCACCTTTCATGAAGTTAAAGTCGCCTCAAAAAATCGTAGCTGCATTCTTTCAGCAAGCCCATTTGAGAGGGTTACTTAAAAGACTGGATAGTGCCTCAATGTTAAATTCCGTGGAAGCAAGATCTCCTTTCTTGGACTATAGATTAATTGAAAGGCTTGCAGGTGTAAATTCTCTGTACAAAATGAAGGATGGGGTTGTTAAGGCTCCTCTCAAGAGAATTTTTAAAGATATTGTCCCTGCAGAGATTGTAAACAGAAAAAAGGTGGGTTTTCCTGTTCAACTTGAAAAAGTCCTATCTTCTGAGAAAATTGAAGGGAAGACGACATTCGACAAATGGTTTAACTTCAATTTAACTACGTTAGGAGAAATCTTATGATTATCGGCTATACTTCCGGGGTCTTCGATTTATTTCATATTGGGCATTTGAATTTGTTGAGAAATGCTAAATCACTCTGTGATAAACTCATTGTTGGTGTGACGACAGATGAGTTAGTTTCCTATAAGTACAAAAAAGCAGTAATTCCTTTTGAGGAAAGAATTGAGATTGTCAGAAACATCAGCTTTGTTGATACTGTAATTCCTCAGGACTCCATGGATAAATTTGAGGTTTGGCAAAAATTAAAATATGACGTAATGTTCGTTGGTGATGATTGGTTTCAAAATGAACGTTGGGACCAGTATGAGTTGCAGTTTAAGGAAGTTGGAGTGAAAATTATATATTTTCCCTATACGAAGAGTACATCATCGACTTTACTGAATGAGACATTACTGAAATTAAGAAAATAAGTATAAGATTTTTGCCTGAAAGGAAGAGGTTTTGCAGTGAATATGAACAGATCTATAGCTTTTGTCATTCACAATCTAGTTTTATATGAAACGATTAAGCCTTTAATTGAGGAGTGTGAAAGAAAGCAGATCGTTTGTGATATTTATGTCCCTCACATTGAAGAAGAAGATTGGGGAGACATGTCCTTAGATACCTATCATTATTTGAAGAACAATGGTATAAAAGTGACTCTAACAAGCTCTGTACCTGACAAGGCATATAAAATAGCCTTCTATCCTTATCTCCCTTATTATTTGGAAGTTAAGTCCGATTATAAGTTTAGATATCAGTATGGAATGGCTAAGCCAAACTGGAATTTAGACACATGGAGTCGAAATTTCGATTTTATCTTTTGTAATGGGCTGTATGATTCCTCGGTTCTGGCAGCGTACACTCAGACTGAAATCGTAGGAATGATTAAATACGCCAAATTTCAAAGGAAGAAGCGCGAAACGGATAAATATAATTTGCTTTATTTGCCTACGTATGGGAATGAGTCGTCTATTGAGCTTGTTATGAACCATATTGAAGAAATGTCAGATACCTTTAATATGAAGGTGAAATTGCATCATGGCACTTCTTTTTTGGAGCATGATCGGGTTAGTCTAGTTAAGTCTCATATTCCTGATGTGCTTGATCATAAGGCTTCTCTTGTTCATTTAATAGAGGAAGCTGATGTGATATTGTCTGACGGCTCTGGGGCTATATTTGATGCGCTGTTTACGGACACTCCAATTGTAATATTCCAACATCCCCAAACAGAATCTTTCGAGGGGATTTTACCTTTGGAAGAACAAATAGTTCAGCAAAATATTGTTCCTTTTGTGAGCGATAACGGCAATATTAAACAAACCTTACTTAATGCAATCTTAGATGAACAACTAATACAACAAAGAAGGAAATTTACTTTAGAGATGTTTCCGGTTAAAGGAAGAGAGACGATAGATAAGTGTATGGATGTAATTAGCAGATTTCTAAAAGATGACGTGGACCATGCTTATAGAGCAGGGCATACACGCCTGAATAATGAATTTAATGAATTACAAGCTCATAATCATGCTCAAAGCCAAGAAATAGAGCAGCAAAAACAACACATTGTTGAGCATATGGATCAGATTAACACATTGATTCAAACGCGAGATCATCAGGAAAATGTAATAAGTAGCATGTCAGCAGATTTTAAATCCCTGTCTGAAAAGAAAGACGAATTAGAACAGAAATATGTTCAACTTACACAGGATTATAATAACGAAAAAAACAACTTGGATATATTAAATCATCAATATAGACAACTATTTGGTCAATATAATGAACTGAACACCCAGTTCAGTGAGTTGGAAGAATATAATGGAAGACTGTCTACAGAGATTCACAATATTTATAACTCTAAAAGGTGGAAAATGGCGAATAAACTTAAACATATCTTACACAAGTCCAAAATGATATATGTTCTTAAGGGATATAGAGTATGGAAAAGTTATGGCACCACTATCTTACTGAAAAAGATAAAATCTAAAGTGTCGAATAAGCTTAAAAGAACGAACGCGGGGGATCAGCCGATTGATCTACGTAAAGATGAAGGGAATTACAATCAGTTATTAACCTGGTATGAGTATAAATTTTACAATTATAAAGTATCTAAAGATAACTCATTTTCTCTGGAGCTTGATAAGTTCGAGATTAAATTTGAGAAGGATCTTATATCGGTCGTCCTTCCTGTATATAACGGTGAGGATTATGTATCAAAAGCTATTGATAGTATTCTGCAGCAATCTTACAAGTATTTTGAACTCATTATTATTAACGATGGTTCAAAAGACTCAACGGCAGAAATTATTGATGAGTACGCTAAAGCAGATCATCGTATCAGAGTAGTTCATCAGGAAAATCGTAAAATACCAAGAACATTATCCAGAGGTTTTAAACTAGCCAAGGGTGAATATCATACGTGGACAAGTGCAGATAATATCCTCCCTGAAAATTTCCTGGAGAAGATGGTAGCTGATCTTAAAAGAGATGAAAATATTGGTATGGTATATGCGAACATGAGGTTAATCGACTCTGCTGGTCAAGTGATTTCCAACCATGGCTGGTATGAAGAACCACAGTTCAGTGGCAATGTTATGCTGCCTAAGTCTGCATTGGAGTTAAACGTATATCCTAACAATACGATTGGTGCAGCTTTTATGTATAGGGCCAAGGTATCCCAGTTATTGGGTGACTATTCTAGTTATAAGCATACCCTTGAGGATTATGATTACTGGATGAGAGTGAACTCTCTATTTGAGCTCAAACATGTGACGTTCGATGAGCCTATATATGATTATCGCTGGCACGATAAGTCACTGACCGCTTTAGATCAAGAACTAGGCATCACCTCTAACAGATATAAACTCATGGTACTTGATGATTTTAGAAGAGATTTTTATCTGACCCCATTAGTATGGATCATTGAGGGAGATGCTACTGAAGTTGGTGAGTTTAAGAAGTATGTTCTTGCTAAAGGACATACTGTGGTTGGAAGAGATGAAGTGAATACGATTATTGGTCTTAATTTGGCAACGCCTATTTGCTATTTATATATAAAAACAGGCGAAGTCCATGATTTTGAATTTATTGATTCTAATACTTTATCGTCTATGTATGCACTGCTTATAGATAAATCAGAGCATACAACAGATACATTTGTAGCTGACTATCCGTGGGATCTGAAAATAAAGGATAAAATGAATGATGAAACAGATAGCAATTATGACTTTTTTGCACAGGATACGGAAGTTCTGTTCTCTCTTATAAATACGAAGGTTAAGAACGATCACTTGTACCGTATTGAGGCGGTCATTGAAAGTGAACCCGTTTATAATAAGAGATTATCAGTTATTATTTGTACTTACCAGCGGAGTGAAAAGCTATCGAATGCGATTAAATCTGTCATAGAACAGTCGTTGGATAAAGCAGACTATGAAATTATCGTTGTAAATAATGATTATTTGAATGATGAGATTCATCATTTGGTTCGTGAGTTCAGAGCAACCTGTAATATTGACGAATCCTTCCTCCGATATATGGAGGCTCCATTAAAAGGTCTTTCCTTTGCGCGTAATGTTGGTTTATTTGGGGCAGAAGGAGAGGTCATACTCTATATTGATGATGACGCTATTGCAAACTCTAACTTGCTTGAGGAAACCATCAGAGGGTTCTCAGATCGTCCCGATATCGGGGTCATGGGTGGGAATATCATACTCAATTTACACGAGGAACGGCCTGAAGTGGTTAAACCAGGTACTGAAGCATACTGGAGTCAGCTTATCGTGGAAGGCGAAGAAATTATCGATTCTAATTTTCAGTGGGAGTTCCCTTATGGAGCCAATTTTGCAGTTAGACATGCTGCGCTAATGCGAATTGGGGGCTTTAGAAGCGCCTATGGGCGTAAAGGAAACAATTACGCTGGAGGAGAAGAAATTGTTGTATCTTTTGCTATGAGAGAAATCGGCTATAAGGTTGGTCTTAATCCTAAAATGAAAGTCATTCATGATGTGGACACCTCCCGATATACTGTTGAGCATGTTAGAAAGACAATGCGAAACAGTATTTTAACTAATTACCAATTGCAAAAGGATCTGTATGCGCCGATGGAATCGGATATTGAGGCAGATAAGAATCACCTTGAAATTGTTAAAGCTGAATTAGATCATTTGCAGAAGATTCCGACTAAAAATCGAGACGTTGAAATTGATATTCTGTATAAACAATACACAGTTGAAGCGTATGAAGAATTAATACAAATGAAGGAAAACGATATAAATTCTCGAAAACAGTTGGCAAGAGCATATAGATAATTAATAAAACTTTAAAGGCGCCTCTTTTATAAAAAAATAAGGGGCGCCTTTATTAGTATGGAGCGGTTAAATGAAAATTTTATATTTCTCTCCAATCTATTGGAATGATTTAAAACAACGTCCGCAACATATGGCCGAAGAGTTTGCTAAAATGCCGGGGGTTCACATCACCTTTGTAGAACCATCCATTAGCATACTTAATAGTATTGTAAGGCAGAACTCAGATTATAAGAGAAGAAATCAAACCATAAATGATAGTCTTCAAATATTCAGGCCTTCGGGCAGTCTGAGATTGCCTAGAAGCTTTGAAAGCCTAGACATATTCCATATGAATCAATGGTTTGAAAAAAGGCAGTTGGAAGATTTAGTTTCCAGTGCAGATATCATTTGGTTAGGAAGTCCAGTCTTTTATCCTCTTATTAAATCAAATAATAATAAGAAGATTGTGTTTGATCGAATGGACGACTATGTATTTCTAACTAACAATGCATTAATGAAGAAATTACTCGAAAAGTGGGAAATTGAATTACTTGCCAAGGCGGATCTGGTTATTTCTACAAGTAATCATTTGCATAAGCATTCTCAAACATTATGTAGACAATCTTATTTAGTGAAAAATGCTGTGGATACAGCTATACTAAACATAAATGTAGATAGCTTGGTTGCTGATGAATTGAGACGTTTAAAGCAAGAGGGCTACTATATTTTTGGCTATGTGGGAGCGATTGACCACTGGTTTGATGTAGAAGCGGTTAAGGCTATTACTGATTTTGATGAGAAATTTGTTGTATGTTTGGTTGGGAGAAATAACCTGAATTATAATTTTGAACAGCATAATAGGATTAAATATTATGAGACTGTTCCTAAATCAGAAATTGGTGCGATTATTAATGCTTTTGATATTTCTTTATACCCCTTTTTGAGGAATTCGGATAGAATTGATACGATCAATCCAGTAAAAGTTTATGAGTATTTGAGTTTTAATAAAGTGATATTAGCGGTGGATAGCGAAGAAACAAGGCTCTTAAATCAGGAAGGGATTTATCTATATCATAGTTTAGAGGAAATAAGAAAATATCTAATGGATATAGATACCCTACAACGCCCTTTTTATGATCAAGAGCAACTGGAAAACTTCGTAGTCCATAATAATTGGGAAGCTCGTGCAAAAACCATTATGGAGCTGCTTATAAAAGAGCTTCAATAGGAGGAACTTAGATATGAAAGGGATTATATTAGCTGGAGGGACTGGATCTAGATTATACCCCCTTACTAAAGTTACAAACAAACATTTGTTGCCGATTGGTAAATATCCGATGATATATTACTCTATTGATAAACTCAAAAAGGCGAATATAAATGATATTTTAATCGTTACTGGAAAAGAACATATGGGAGATGTGGTCAATCTCTTAGGAAGTGGTGTCGACCTTGGAGTTACTCTGACTTACAAAGTGCAAGATGAAGCCGGGGGGATTGCACAGGCTTTGCTTTTAGCTGAGCATTTTGTTGGCAATGACAAGATGGTTGTTATTTTGGGGGACAACGTTTTTAAAGATGATATCTCATCGTTTGTTGAAAAATTCAAACTTCAAGAATCAGGAGCGAAATTATTACTTCATAAAGTGCCTGATGCTAATCGCTATGGAGTACCAGAACTACAAGGCGATAACATTGTAAATATTGAAGAAAAGCCAGAGGTTCCTAAGAGTGATTATGCAGTTACGGGCATTTATATGTTCAATCACTCTGTATTCAATATCATCAAGACCTTGACTCCTTCAGCAAGAGGAGAATATGAAATAACAGATGTTAATAACGCTTATATTCAACGAAACCAACTTACATTTGATATTTTAGAGAACTGGTGGACTGATGCGGGAACACATAGTTCTTTGATGCTTGCTAACAAATTAGTAAGTGAAATGGGTTATGAGCTGTTTTCTTAGTATTATCATAGAACTAAAGATACCTTATGCTAAATAATTAAGAAAGCGAGTCTATTTAAATGCAAATTGTAAAAGCTCTTCCAACTAGAATAAAGTGGGTGGATGTACTAAAGGGATTGGCGATTATTTTTTTAGTATTCTCACATTTGGTGCCCCATGGTTTTAAAGGTAATGAAATGATGGATAAGAGCTTTATTATAGGCTATTTTTATTCCTTCCATATGCCTCTTTTCTTTTTTGCTTCTGGGTTTACTTCTAATTTTCAGAAGTATAAGTTTAGTAGTTTTTTGTGGTCTAAAATCAAAACAATCCTTTTACCATATACGACTCTGTATATATGCTCACTACTGTATTTTGGTTGGATGCATTGGATGGGGATTGTCGGAACGCTCGATCCAATGGTTGTTATTGAAACTTTTTTATATGCAGATGGAGATCACTTAGGTATTCTAAACATGTCTCTTTGGTTCCTACCTTGTCTATTCTTAGCCCAGATCATTTCGTACTTGGTCTTGAAAATTTCGTCCAAAAGAAGTTATATGTATATATTTTGGATATTGCTAACCATACTTGGTGCATTCTTAAGCAAGCTTGACACACATGCACTTCCTTGGTCATTTGGCACGTCAATTAATGCAGCCTCTTTAATTATTTGTGGTTATATATTCAAATTGAATGAACAATATTTTATTGAAAAAATTAGAATTAACAAACCATATGTTGCTTACGCAGCGGGCTTTCTGGGTCTTTTATTATTTTTAATGAATGATAAACCAGGCATGTCAGGAAATTACTATGGACATAATTATGTATTATTTTATCTGTCGGTATTGGCTAGTTTAATATTTTATATATACTTATCCAAAAAAATTGAGTCATCTAGTTTACTGTCCTATTTTGGTAAAAACTCTTTAATTATATTTGGTCTGCATGGATTAATACTTAGCTTCTGGGAGAATATGAATTTTTACGAGAAGTTTTCTGTTACAACAAATATGTATTTAGATGGAATTTCATTTGTTGTTATTTCTACCTTGCTTGTCTTCTTAAGTTGTATTCTTTTTATTGAACTATTTAATAGATTCTTACCTTTCCTGATTGGCAAAAAATTTAGTTCTGGTAGTTCTAATAAAACAGCAACAATTCCCAATAAGATTGTTTAACGATTAACTTAAAAAGCCCTCGAATAAAAATCGAGGGCTTTTTTGTATGCATCGACATCTGTATTGAATTAGAAAAGATCTGGATTATCAGGGTATATTTTTTTGAATTGTGAATGTATTAGTTCAACTTTTTCCTTCGTGATGGATGATGTCTTTTTTAAGACTATGGCTTTAACGTTATTATCCAGAGCATAGCTCTTTAAAGGTTTATAATTATTTTTAAGAGATCCGTTCATAACCTCTTCTGCGAGTATACCTACAACTTTTTGACCACTTTCACCTAAATGGTATTGTGTAGGTAATGCGATCACGACATAATCGGACTCAAAAAACGACACTGGAAAACCATCTCTTAAATCAACGTGATGGGTCAGATTCATAAATGGAAGAGCGTCGCTATTGTCAGGCATTTCAATCTGTCTGAGTATGTCATCATTAAGAATTCCAGAGCTAGACAGAACATATACCTTATGCTGCTCTGATGAGATTTCCTTAAGATAAGTCGTTAATTGTTTTAAAACAGGTATATCTGTTCTTACTCTAGGTGTTTGTTTAAAGTCACTGAATAAAGAAGAAAAATAGGTAACAGGACGTGCATTTACATTAGTGAATGTTACCAAGAAATTACAAGCGACTAAATAAACTAGAATAACTAAGAAAACATTTTTTGCATATTTTATCTTGGACAAATAGTTTAGAATAAGAATAACGCCACAAATAAATAAAATTAATACGTTCACGGTAAGAAGATAATAATGCTGAGAAGCTAAGCTTTGAATTCTTGTAAAAAGAAAGTACGTAATAAACAAGTTTGTAACTAGAAAGATTGATATATACCTAGTTTTACTAATAAATAACAAGCCTATGCAACCAACAAGAGCTATCAGAAAAATGAAGGCACCATAATGATAAAATAAATTGTGTAAGTTACTTAAGACGTCACCAAAATAATAAGCTGAGTAGGCGTTTTTAAAGTTATTGGTTAGGGCTCTTTGAATAAATTCATTGAAGAATATAATAAGAAATAATGCACTTGAAGATCCTATAATGAAAAAATTTAAAATAACCTGCAAGAGCTGCTTGAAGCGAAACTCTTTTTCTAGAATCCATTTGAACAAAAAAGCGATACTGATCGAGCCAAAAAGAGATACGATCCAAAACCCATACCATCTTCTTGTAAATGTTAGTAATACTAGGCAAGCAGCAAAGAGTAAAACTGCTTTTAAATTTAAGCGTTCAAAGTCATTATTAAATAAGATAACAAGCGACAAGCAAATAAAAATAAGTCCTATAGAATCCAGATATCCACCTAACATAGGAGCTATCATAATTGGAAAGGTAAATGTAAGTACAAAGATCATGAAAATGTTCAATTTTGTGTTTAACTGGATTTGATCAGCAATCTTGATACATAATAAGAAAAGTATCAAACAAGAAGGATACAAGAAGCAGGTATAGATTGCCAAGACATAGCTCATGTAGCTTGTACCTAAGAACTTTAATGGTAAAGAGAGAAAGATTGTTGGGAAAACGGAATAATCATCTCTTAAAATGCTTGCATAGATTTGTTTAGAAGCTGCTATAAAATCTGTACTTAAAAGGTTATTAAATTGTATGGATGTATTCCAATAGGCTGAAAAGTCCCAATAATAAATGAAATGTTCCCTTTGAAGGAAGGCGTAAATGAATATTATTCCAACTAGATAACCGCCAAAAGCTAGGTATTGCACCATTATTTCTTTCTTGGCATATGTTAAGATACCACTAATGTGTAAAATGTATGTAGCACCTATGACAAACGACTGTGCAATATTTAGACCGAATAATATGGAAATATAGTAAGAATCGACTTTAAACAGTATTAGAATCGGGATAAGTAGCCACGTCAAAACCAAATAGGACCAAACAAAATTTTTATTAACTCTCGATAAATTCAAAAGCATATTCCCTCCCAATATAGTGTGCTTATTAATTTTATAGTAATCATAAATGAAAGTATATACTCAAGATGTTGGAGGTTTCGTGAATGATAATAAAGGAAGTACTTTCAGGTGCAAAAATCATTGAACCCGTGGTTCATGGTGATCACCGTGGTTTTTTTATGGAAAGTTACAATGAACAGATCATGAAAGAAAACGGAATAGACCATGCTTTTATTCAAGATAACCACTCCTTGTCTGCAGAAGCCGGTGTGATTCGTGGTTTGCATTATCAGCTTAATCCTAAAGCACAGACCAAACTCATTCGTGTGCTTTCTGGAGCTATCTACGATGTGATTTTGGATATTCGTAAAAGTTCTCCAACATTCGGTCAATGGGTCGGGGTAATCTTAAGTGAACATAATAGACGTCAGCTACTGGTGCCCAAGGGTTTTGCTCATGGGTTCTGTACGCTTGTTCCTAACACTCAAGTGCTGTATAAGGTAGACGAGTATTATTCACCTGAAAATGATCGTGGAATTCTGTGGAATGATCCAGCACTAGGGATTGATTGGCCAACTTCTCATGCTATTCTTTCAGAGAAGGATCAGAAGCATTCGGCACTGGCCGACGCTGACATTAATTTTGATTAGAGGAATAATAAGATTTAGGAGGTCAGTATGAAACTTCTTGTCACCGGCGGGGCCGGATTTATAGGCAGTAACTTTGTATTGTATATGTTAAAACAGCATCCAGATTATGAAATTGTAAATATAGATGCTCTTACCTATGCAGGTAACCTGGAAAATTTGAAATCCATTGAAAATAACCCCAAGCATAGCTTCATCAAAGCAGATATTACCGACGCACAAGCGATTGACCAACTGATGCAGCAGGGGATTGATGTGGTGGTTAATTTTGCAGCGGAGTCACATGTGGATCGGAGTATTCTGGAACCGGAAGTGTTTGTGAAAACAAACGTATTGGGTACGCAAGTGCTACTGGACGCAGCCAAGAAATATAACGTGACCAAGTTTGTACAGGTATCAACAGATGAGGTGTATGGATCTTTGGGAGAAACAGGCTTGTTTACGGAGGAAACTCCGTTGCAGCCTAATAGTCCTTATTCTGCATCCAAGGCAGGCGGCGATCTGCTAGTTCGTGCATATCATGAAACCTTCGGTTTACCAGTGAACATCACGCGTTGTTCTAACAACTACGGTCCATATCAGTTTCCTGAAAAATTGATCCCGCTAATGATCTCACGTGCATTGAGCGACCAACAGCTACCTGTATACGGGGATGGCTTGAACATTCGCGACTGGTTGTATGTAGAGGATCATTGCAGCGCAATTGATCTAGTCATTCATCAGGGTAAACTGGGTGAAGTATACAATATTGGGGGAAATAACGAGCGGACAAATGTGCATATCGTCAAAACGGTATTGGAGGAGCTAGACAAGCCGGAATCTCTGATTTCGTATGTGCAAGATCGTCCAGGACATGACCGCCGTTATGGCATTGATCCAACGAAGACCATGAATGAGCTGGGCTGGAAGCCAAAGCACTCTTTTGAAACAGGCATTAAAGAAACGATTCGCTGGTATTTAGACAACGAAGAATGGTGGACTCGTATTCAATCCGGCGAATACCAACAATACTATGCTAAACAGTACGGTTCCCGCTTGGGGGATGCGTAAAATGAAGGTGCTGGTTACTGGAGCATCCGGTCAACTTGGTAAAGATGTAGTAAACGTTTTTCAGGATCAAGGACATGATGTTCTTGGATATGATCGGGAACAGCTGGATATCACGGATTTGGAGCAGGCTGTGAAGATCGTGGAACAGTACCAACCTGATGCCGTAATCCACTGTGCAGCGTATACGGCTGTGGATGCAGCGGAGACTGATGTAGACGGGGCTTATCAAGTCAACGCGGCAGGTACACGTAATATGGCAATGGCTGCGGAAAAGGTTGGAGCCAAGCTGGTTTATATCAGCACAGATTATGTGTTCGATGGAACGGCAAAACAGCCATATCATGAGTACGATAATACCAATCCGCAGAGTATCTACGGAAAGTCCAAACGGGCGGGGGAGGTATTGACCCAAACACTTTCCTCTAGGTATTTTATTGTTCGTACATCTTGGGTATATGGATTGCACGGGAACAATTTTGTCAAAACGATGCTGAAGCTTGGACAGGAGAAGCCGCTCCTCCAGGTAGTGAATGATCAGAAGGGTTCACCTACCTATACGGTGGATCTGGCACGCTTTTTGGCGGAATTGATTCAAACGGAGAAGTACGGCGTATACCATGCATCCAATAGCGGCTCCTGTACCTGGTATGAATTTACGCAAGCTATTTTACAGGATGCGGCGGAAATATTAGATGCCAAGATCACAGCGAAATTGGAACCATGCAGCACAGAGCAATTTCCCAGACCAGCAGCGCGGCCACGTAACTCTGTTATGGAGCATATCGCGATCCGAACCAATGGATTGAATGATTTGCGCGACTGGCGTGAGGGATTGCGTGATTTTTTGCAGGAGTGTCTTAGTACATCCGAGTAAATAAAACCTTATTATAAATATCAACAATCTCCCATCAGTTCATGAGTGGGAGATTTTATTATATTTAGGCCTATGTTGATTAAGGACAATGAGCATTATAATGTATAAGCAGATGAAACATATTGTCCCTCTATTGCACATTTTAAAAGAAGGAGGTCATTACTCTGAACAGACCTAACGTACAAATTTTATTATCTACATATAATGGAGCAGCTTACTTAGATGAGCAAATAGAAAGTCTCATCAATCAAAAAGACGTAGAGATTCAGATTCTAATTCGTGATGATGGCTCGACAGATGATACGGTTGCCAAGTTGAGCGCGCTGAAGCAACGTTATCCTCAACAGATTTTTTTATGCCTCGAGAGCAATGTAGGGGTTATTAAAAGCTTTTTTGATCTGATTCAAAGATCGTCTGATACATTCGACTATTACGCTTTTTGTGATCAGGATGATGTGTGGATGCCGAATAAACTTGCTCAGGCTGTGGCACATCTCAGGGAGCAGGATGGGAGCCGACCGCTGATGTACTGTTCTGCTACTCAAATGGTCTCTCAAACATTGGAACCACTCAAAGTATGGCCAGCTGACATCCTACGACCTGTATCCTTCTATAATGCTCTCATTGAGAATGTATGTGTAGGTTGTACCATGGTGATCAATAAAGAAACACTCAAGCTCGTGAAAAAGAGAATCCCAACTTCTTTGGATAATATTATCATGCATGACTGGTGGATTTATTTATGCACTTCCTCTTTTGGTGAGGTTGTTTTTGACCCCGATCCGTACATTTGGTATCGGCAGCATCAAAACAATGTGCTGGGAGGTTCTACGGATGGCTGGGTTAGCAAGTGGAGGAAAAGACTAAGTAGATTTGCAAAAGGAAAAAATCGCTATATTTTAAGCAAACAAGCCCAGCAATTTATTCAGCTTTATGGACAAGACATGTCTCCTCAAATGTATAAAGATATGGATCAATTCCTGGACAGCTACCAAAAGGGTGTGTTTTCTCGTATGAAATATATTTGGCAGTCTCCATTTTACAGGCAGTCACGGTTGGACAACTGGATTTATAAGTTGGTTTTTGTATTGAGGAAGTTATAGAGGTATGGAAAGAAAAAATATTGAAACTTTTTTCCATATATAAGCGTCAAATAGTCAAAGGTGCAAATGAATACTAGATAAAATACCATCGAATGCGTGTTCCTTTATGGAAAAATATAGTATAATTGAAACGTGCAACCGATAGAGCTGCAAAGGGCGGTCGGCTAACTCTCCCGAGGAGGGGGGTGAAGCCTGTGACAGTGTTTGAGGCGCTCAGTTTAATGCTGACGTTCGGGGCGTTAATCGTCACACTGTTAGAGTTTAACAAACGAAAATAGACCGCCCCCGCAAGGAAGGGTCTATTTTCGGCCTGATTGTTCCAAAACCGTCCGCTCTTGGAGCGTTGGTTGCGCAGGGGCTGGCTGGCACCAGCCCTTTTTCCATGTATATCTTACCACGATGAATTTTAGACCTCAACCGAGGATTTTACAAAAATCTAATAAACGACTTCCAATGAACAATATATAGATCGAAATGGTTTCGTTTGTCTATATTTGCACTTTGGAGCGACTGGAATCGAATTTTGTGAAATTCTACTAACTATGTAAGGCTACAAGTTATGTGCTTTTTTGCGCCCCGTGGTCTGCGCGGTATGCTATAATAGGCGATAGTAGAATAGATTACTGAATTTGTCAGGAGCGTTTTAAATATGGATGTAAGCATACTGGTCGTCAACTATAATACGTGTCGATTGACGCTGGATTGTTTGCAATCGGTGTATGCGTCAAAGTCGCAGTACCGATATGAAGTGATTGTGATTGATAATCACTCTAGTGACGGATCTGTTGAGGCTATTCGTGCTGCATACCCGGAGATTACGTTGATAGCCAATAAGAATAATACAGGTTTTGCCAAGGCGAACAACCAGGGGATGGAAGTAGCCAGCGGGCGTTATGTATTGTTATTGAACTCCGATACGTTGGTGCAACCGGACACGCTGGATACAATGATTCAGTTTATGGATACGCATCCGGAGATGGGGGCATCGGGCTGTAAGGTCATTTTGCCAGATGGCTCGCTAGATAAGGCTTGTAAGCGTGGCTTTCCAACGCCGTCAGCTTCTTTTTACTACGCTTTCGGCTGGTCGAAGCGTTACCCGGATAACCCGAAGTACAATCAATATCAGCTTGGGCATCTAAGCCCGGATGATGAGTATCCAGTAGATGTACTGGTAGGTGCTTTTATGCTGGTGCGCCGGGAGACGATTGACCAGGTCGGTGGCTTGGATGAAACCTTTTTTATGTATGGTGAGGATATTGATTGGTGTTACCGGATTAAGCAAGCCGGGTGGGGCATTTACTACTACCCGCGCACATATATTATTCATATCAAAGGAGGTAGCGCTCGCCGCCGTCCTTTGAAAATTATTTATGAGTTTCATAGAGCTATGTGGGTATTTCATCGTAAGCATTATAAACAGCAATACAGTTGGATCACCAATATGGCTGTATATGCGGGAATTACGGTGAAGTTTGGAATGGCCTTTCTAAAAAATAAGTTGTCTGCACCGGTCAAGCCGGACAGCGGGGAACAATCTCGTACTGAGGTGAAAGCATGATACGCAGAAATCAGCGTTTTTTAACCCAATTATATATTGTGGCGGATTTCGCGGTCATTCAGTTGTCCTTTCTGATCGCTTGGTTTTTCAAATTTGAAAGTGAATGGATCACCTATAAAGAACCGCTTCCTATTCAAGTATATGGAGGCTGGAGCTTAATCTACGGCCTGATTGCCGTAGTGCTAGGGATGTTATTCTCGCTCTATTCGCCCAAACGCAAAAAACGATTTGCAGATGACGTATTCCGCGTCACCCAAATTCATATTGTTGGCCTGTTCGTGCTGTTGAGTGTGATGTTCTTCGTGAAGCAAATCGACATTTCGCGGTCCTATCTGGCGATCTATATGGTTGGGAATGTGCTGCTTATTTTGTTTTACCGGTTCTTTTTGAAGCAAGTTCTTAAAGCTCTCCGTCAAAAAGGGTACAACAAGCAGTTCATGCTTATTCTCGGGGCGGGTACTCTAGGCCAACGATTTTATCATAATCTTGGACAGTATCCTGATCTAGGATACGAGGTCGTGGGTTTTCTGGATGATAAGCGGCATTGGAGTGAAGAGGAAGCGGCGCATTTTCGCCCGATTCTTGGAGGTTTAGATCAATTGGAGGCTACGCTGTCGCGTCTGATGATTGACGAGGTTATTCTGGCGCTTCCGCTGGATGCCCATGATAAGTATCCCAAGATTATCAACATGTGTGAAAAGGCTGGAGTGCGCACGCTTATAATCCCTGACTTTTTTGATTATTTGCCGGCTCGTCCGTACTTTGATAACTTTGCAGGTATGCCGATGATTAATGTACGGGATATTCCACTGGATGTGGCGGGGAATCGATTGTTTAAGCGTCTATTCGATATTTTATTCTCTTTATTCGCGATTCTCCTGACCTCTCCGATCATGCTGGCAGTGGCGATTGGTGTAATGATCACATCCAGAGGGCCCATCATTTTTAAGCAAGAGCGGGTGGGCTTGAATCGTCGCACCTTCCGAATGTACAAATTTCGTTCGATGAAGGTGCTGCCTCCTGGAACTGAAGATACGGGCTGGACGACTGCTAATGACCCAAGACGCACACGTTTTGGTACTTTTATTCGTAAAACGAGTCTCGACGAGCTGCCTCAATTTTTCAACGTTCTGCTGGGTGATATGAGTGTCGTTGGTCCACGCCCAGAACGCCCCTATTATGTGGATCAGTTCCGTGAGGAAATTCCAAAATACATGGTGAAGCATCATGTTCGTCCTGGAATCACAGGCTGGGCACAGAGCAACGGGTTGCGTGGAGATACATCTATTGAGGAACGGATTAAGCATGACATCTTCTATATTGAGAACTGGTCACTCTTATTCGATATTAAAATTATTTTCCGCACGATTCGCAACGGTTTCAAGAACGCGTATTAATACAGAAGCACCCTACGGTTTAGCCGGAGGGTGCTTTTGCGTCTGGCAGTTGTTTTGAGCATGCGTATGTGGGGTATTGACCTGTACGAAAAGGATGTGACCTCCTATGAAACGACTGATTGTTGCGGTTATTCTTTTAATGTTAATCGGCACATTTTTACTGGCATACAAAGGAAAATCTACAGAAGAATATACTGGCTTTACCACGCACCGTGTGATTTCGCATGCCATGGGAGCCGTTGATGGTTTGGCCTATACTAATGCGCGTGAAGCGTTTGTGGAAAATTATAAAAAAGGCAGCCGCGTATTCGAGGTCGACCTGATGTTTACATCGGATGGACAATTGGTGGCGCGCCATGAATGGACAGAATCTTTTACAGAGCAAATGCAACAGGAACATGCAGTTGCTACGGAACAGGGCGGAAAACCTTGGAGCTATCATCAATTTAAGAACACCCCCATACACGGTTCCTACACCCCGGTAGATTGGAAGGATGTATTGGATTTATTGGAAACATACCCGGATGCTTATATTGTGACCGATACGAAAGAACAGGACCCTGTCCAAATCAAACAGTTGTTTGCGCAACTGACCCGTCAGGCACAGGAGAAAAACCCCGAGCTTTTGTCCCGTATTGTTCCTCAAATTTATAATGAAGAAATGTTGCGAACGTTACGAAGTATTTATCCTTACCCATCCATTATTTATACGCTCTATGCCACAGAAGATAAGGACGACCAGATCATTCGATTTGTACAACAAAATGATATAACGGCAGTAACTTTACCAGAGAATCGGGTGAGTGGTGCTTTAGTGGAAAGTTTGCGTCAGGCAGGGGCAGTGTGCTACGTAAATACCATTAATGAGTTGAAGGATGCCGCTGAGTATGAACAGATGGGTGTGAGAGGTTACTATACAGATGTTTTAACGGAAAAAGAACTTAGTGAACGCAGTTGGTTGTATGCGTTACGACCATGAGTTGTCTGAACGGGGTGTTCCCATTTGATACGAACATTGACACCTTTTAAGCACTATCATAGACTTAGCATAGAACGCTTTTGGATATTGGAATTCGGCTCGCCTGGATCATGACAAAAGCAATGAATGCTGGAGGAATGTGTGTTGGCAGATTCAATTCAATCATGGAGGCATGTGTTTAAGCTTGATCCTGACAAGGAACTGGATGATGGTGCGCTTGACGCTGTGTGTATGTCTGGTACGGATGCGATTATGGTAGGAGGTTCCTCAGGTATTACCTATGAAAATACGGTGGATTTGCTGTCGAGGGTTCGGCGTTATGAGGTGCCGTGCGTGCTTGAGGTGTCCGATCTGGAGGCTGTAGTGCCAGGGTTTGATCTATATATGATTCCTATGGTACTGAATACTGCTGACAGTAATTGGATTCTAGGGCAGCACCAACGTGCGATTGAACAGTTTGGTTATATGATCCCGTGGGATTTGCTTGTGGCGGAAGGATATATTGTTTTGAACGGTGATTCTACGGTCGCTAAGCTTACCGAAGCAGATACTTCGCTGGGTGCTTCATCTGTCGTCTCATATGCACAGATTGCTGACAAGCTCATGCATCTGCCGATTGTATATGTGGAATATAGCGGTGCTTTTGGGGATATGGAGCTGGTGCAGAAAATACATCGCAGTACGGAGCGCTCTCGTGTCCTATACGGGGGAGGTATCGTGGATAAATCTACCGCGTTACAAGCGGCTGCCGTTTGTGACACCATTGTAGTAGGAAACATCATTTATCGTGACTTGGCGAAAGCGCTGGAGACGGTAGCTGTGAAATTGGAAGTATAGAACGTGAATTTATGGAAGCTCAGGGAAAGGAGCATGCACGCATGCAATCAATAGATATACACGAGGCGGTAGCTCGCCTTAATCCGCCTCAGCGTCAGGCTGTGGAGGCGGTAGATGGTCCGCTGCTGATTATGGCTGGCGCAGGCAGTGGTAAAACACGGGTGCTCACGCACCGAATAGCCTACCTCATCGCGACCCGCAAGACGGCTCCATGGGGCATTTTGGCGATTACCTTTACGAACAAGGCCGCGCGTGAGATGCAGGATCGCGTATCCAAGCTGATTGGCCCACAGGGAAGAGATGTATGGGTATCCACCTTCCACTCGATGTGTGTACGTATTTTACGTCGGGATATCGAGCGGATTGGATTTACCTCGAATTTCAGCATTTTGGATTCTACGGATCAATTGTCTGTCATTCGGAGCTGCATGAAGGATCTGAATATAGACACCAAAAAGTTTGAACCCAAAGCGGTTCAGTCTATGATGAGTACGGCTAAAAATGAACTGGTCACTCCCGAAATGTATGAACGCAAGATTGGCGACTATTTTGAGGGGATTGTGGCGAAGGTATATACCAAGTACCAACAACGACTCAAAAATAACAACTCTCTTGATTTTGATGATTTGATCATGGCAACGATTCAGCTCTTTAAAGAAGTACCTGAGGTACTGGATTTCTATCAGAAAAAATTTCAATACATTCATGTTGATGAATATCAGGATACGAACCGTGCGCAGTACATGCTGTGCAAAATGCTGGCCGACAAGCATCACCGGATTTGCGTAGTAGGTGACAGTGACCAATCCATCTATCGGTGGCGGGGGGCGGATATTAGCAACATTTTGAATTTTGAAGAGGACTACCCGGAAGCACGCACCATTTTGCTGGAGCAGAACTACCGGTCCACCTCAAATATTCTCAATGCTGCCAACGAAGTTATTGGCCAAAATACAGGCCGCAAGCCGAAAAAACTATGGACTGACAAAGAAGGCGGAGCCAAGATTAAAGTTTATCGTGCTGACTCTGAGCATGATGAGGGCTACTTTATCGCCTCCGAAATTCATAAGAATATTAATGCGGGCAAAACCTATAGCCATCATGCCATTTTGTACCGTACGAATGCTCAGTCTCGGGTTGTCGAGGAAATTTTGATTAAATCGGATATTCCTTACCAGATCGTGGGCGGTATCAAGTTCTATGATCGGAAGGAAATTAAGGATTTGCTGGCGTATCTTCGCCTGCTCTCCAATCCTGACGACGACATCAGCTTGATCCGAATCATTAATGTGCCAAAACGAAGCATCGGAGACACAACCGTCGGCAAATTGCAGGCAGCTGCAGCAGAACGTGGAGTTTCAATTTTCCGTGTCCTTCAAGTTGTAGACGATTTGGGCTTTGCAGGACGTACGCGCAATGCGTTGGTTGAGTTTTACGATATGATCGAAGGTTTAAGTCGGATGGTAGACTACCTGTCGGTTACTGAGTTAACAGAAAAAATGCTGGAAACCACCCAATATCGCTTGGAGCTGCAAAACGAGAATACACTCGAGTCACGCTCACGTTTGGAGAATATTGATGAGTTCCTGTCGGTAACCATGGAATTTGAAAAAGGAGCGGAAGACAAGTCACTCGTCTCCTTCCTGACCGACCTTGCTCTGATTGCCGATATTGATTCCATGAATGACGATGAAGAAGAGCAAAGCGATGCGGTTGTATTGATGACCATGCATAGCGCCAAAGGATTGGAGTTTCCCATCGTATTTATTGTCGGTATGGAGGAGGGAGTATTCCCTCATAGTCGTGCCTTTCTGGATAACGAAGAGCTGGAGGAAGAGCGCAGATTGGCGTATGTCGGGATTACCCGTGCAGAGGAGCAACTGTTCCTTACATGCGCACAGATGCGCACTCTGTTTGGCCGCACCACAGCTAACCCGCCTTCCCGCTTTCTCGAAGAGATTCCGGACGAGTTAAAAGAGGATACGATCATCAAACGTGACCGCTACCGTCGCTCAGGCAATGTAGGCGGATCTTATGGTGGGCGCGGACTGAATAAAGGTGGTGGCAGCAACTTTGGTGGAGAACGCTCGTTTGATACGATGAGCCGTAGTGGTTCGTCCGCTTCCGCGTCACCTCGCGTAACAGTAACGACATCTTCATCCGCGAAACCCACTCCGGCTGCTTCGGCAGGAGGCCCCTCCATTTTTGCTGCTGGAGACAAGGTACAGCATGGTAAATGGGGGATTGGAACTATTGTAGCTGTAAAAGGGACGGGCAATGATATGGAGCTTCAAATTGCTTTCCCGGCTCCAGTAGGGGTTAAACGACTGTTAGCTGGCTTTGCACCGATTACAAAAGTAGAATAAATCTCAAACATCATTAAATCTCGAACCTCATGAGTGGCAGCTTGGTTTAGGACCTCTGCCCTGATGAAGTTCCCGGAGGGATACGCCTGCATGAACCCAATGCACAGGATGGAGCAGCTTGTTGCTGAACTGAACACATATAACTATCATTACTACACACTGGATGAACCCAAGGTCAGCGACAAAGAATATGATGTGCTTTATGACGAGCTGGTAGCGCTTGAACAGACGAGCGGTCTTGTGCTGCCGGATTCGCCGACACAGCGTGTGGGCGGGGAGTTACTCAAAGGGTTCACACCGCATCGCCACCTTGCCCCATTATGGAGCCTTGATAAAGCTCAGAATATGGAACAGCTGCGTGCATGGAACGCGCGTGTCGTGAAGCTGGTCAATGATTACAATACCAAGAACCCAGAGCAACCTTTGCCATCTCCAGGTTATGCGATAGAACTTAAATTTGATGGTCTAACGCTGAACCTGACATATACTGATGGACAGCTGGTACAGGCTTCTACCCGCGGTAATGGTGTGGTGGGTGAGGGGATATTGGCGCAGGTAAAAACGATTAAATCCGTGCCACTTACAATTCCTTTTCGAAATGGAACTATTGAAGTTCAGGGAGAAGGGATAATGAATCTCTCTGTACTGTCCAAATATAATGAGACTGCCACGGACCCTCTTAAAAACGCACGCAACGCCGCAGCTGGCGCTTTGCGTAACTTGAATCCCAAAGTGACAGCAGAACGGCGATTGAATGCATTTTTCTACAATGTGGGTTATGCAGACCGGATCCAGTTTAACAGCCACCAGGAAATGATGACTTTCCTGCGTGAAAATCATTTTAAGGTAAACCCTTACCTGACTTACTTTGATAATTTTGAAGATGTAATGGAGCAACTGATTGAGATTGAAGAATCTCGTGCCGGATTGGATTACCTCATTGATGGGGCAGTATTGAAAATTACAGATATGCGCACACGTGAGGCTCTCGGGTATACCGATAAATTCCCACGCTGGGCGGTGGCCTATAAGTTCGAAGCCGAGGAAACAACTACAGTGCTTAACTCGGTTGAGTGGAATGTAGGACGAACGGGTAAAATCACCCCACTTGCAAGGGTAGAGCCGGTAGAACTGGCGGGAGTCACTGTACAAAATTGTACACTGAACAATGCTGGTGACATCGAGCGCAAAAACTTGAAGTTTGCTTTGGGTGCACGTGTGTTTATTCGTCGCTCAAACGATGTCATTCCGGAGATATTAGGAAAGGTAACATCTGAGCACGACGGAGAGGAAATTGTCGTACCAGATCATTGTCCAGCCTGCGGGTTTCCGTTGCAGCAGCGAGGTGCCCATTTGTTTTGCGACAATAAGCTGGGTTGTAAACCACAAATTGTAGCTCGTATTTCCCATTTTGCTTCACGTGATGCTATGGATATTGAGACATTCAGTGACAAAACGGCCATACAGCTGCATGACGAACTGGAAGTGCGCGAGCCTGCGGATCTGTATACACTCCAATATGATGATCTAGTGAAGCTGGAGCGGTTTGGTGAGAAAAAGGCCAGTAACCTCTTGGCGGCACTAGAAAAGAGTAAAGAGAGAGATTTGGCTTCTTTCCTTTATGCTCTGGGTATACCGAATACTGGTAAAGCAACAACACGCATGTTGGCTGAACACTACCGTGATTTGCACAAGACGATGTCCGCTACGGTCGAAGAACTGATAGAACTACCGGATGTGGGCGGGATTGTAGCCGAAAGCATTGTTGCTTTCTTTGCAGATCCATTTACTCAGGCGGGAATTGAAAAGATGCTGTCTCTAGGGGTGAAAGCTCAGGCCCCTGAAGCTCCACAGGAGAAGAAGACAGACAGCTTTTTCAGTGGCAAAACGGTTGTGCTTACAGGTACCTTGCATCAGCTTACGCGTGACGAAGCTGCATCCAAGCTGGAGGCGCTGGGAGCCAAAGTTGCGGGGTCTGTATCGAAAAAGACGGATCTAGTCATAGCTGGTGAAAAGGCTGGGAGTAAGCTGGCTAAGGCCCAACAGCTCGGAATTGACACCATAGAAGATGAGGATGAATTTATCAGACTGCTGGAACAAGAATAATAGTTTTGCAATGACTGCAGTCATTCCGCTCTGGGGCGGGGTGGCTGCCTTATTATCTGTTGTATAGTAGGAAATAAAATAGATATAAATAAATGCTTGCTAAATAACTTTAGGCATGATATATTATTAGACGTTGCTTTGAGAGTATCATTTCTTGAAGCGAGGTTGCTGAAAAGATAATCAAAAAAAAGATTTGACAAGAAAGCAACTAACATGATATGATATAATTCCTGGCTCGTTGAACGAACGAGAACAGACAAGTTCTTTGAAAACTGAACAAATGGATGATGAAACAAAGATTTCTTCTTTTATAAAGAAGAATCGCTAGCATTAAAAATGAGCTTATCGCTCTTTCTATAAACCGGCTTCGGTTGGTCTTTAATGGAGAGTTTGATCCTGGCTCAGGACGAACGCTGGCGGCGTGCCTAATACATGCAAGTCG